>CAZNUA010000004.1:0-54687 GCA_964576115.1 uncultured Gemmatimonadota bacterium | reverse complement strand
CCGGTGCCCTTGACCTGCAGCGCTGTTTCGCTGGCTTCCAGAGCGATGGCGGCCGAAGTGGAGGAGATCAGCTCGACGCCGGTGGTGGTGCTCAGTCCCCCGTAGGTGGCCGTCACCGTGGCCGGGCCGGTGGTGGTACCGGCCGTGAAGGTGACCTGGGCCTTCCCGTTGGCATCGGTCGAAGCAGCACTGCCGATCGTCCCCAGGTCGGTGTCGAAGACGACCAGGGCGCCGCTCAGGGCCCGGTTGGCGGTCGTCTCCTTGACCATGGCCGTCACGGTCGAGGTGGCCGCCCCGTTGGCGCTGAGGGTGTCGGGCGAGGCCGAGGCGGTGATCGTTACGCCGTAGAGGTCGAAGTCAACGGTATCGGTGATACCGCGGAATTCGACTTCGACCGTCCCCGTGCCGTCGACGGTGTTGGCGTCGGCGACGTAGGTATTGCTGGCCGGATCGCCCTCCTGATTGGTGGCGGTCGCAGCCGCAGCCACTACTCCGGTTCCCGCCGACACCGTCCAGCTCAGCCCCACCAGACCCACCGGTGTCCCGTACCCATCGACCAGCGAGGCTGTGAGAGAGGCCGAATCCTGGCCGTCGCGGTAGAGGTCGATGACATCACCGGTGACCGAGATGGCGCCCTGGGGAATGACCAGCGAATCGGTCACTCCCTGGGTGGTGACGTAGATGGTGAGCGGCAGCGGCTCGCAGCCCCGGCTGTAGACGTAGAGACTGTGGGCCACGCCGTTCTCGTCGGTGTAGCCGTCCTCCGAACCGGCCCCCAGGATCGTCCCGGCGGTGTCGGGCGAAGCCGTCCAGACCACGTA
Organism: uncultured Gemmatimonadota bacterium; assembly: GCA_964576115.1. Classification (GTDB taxonomy): domain Bacteria; phylum Blakebacterota; class Blakebacteria; order Blakebacterales; family Blakebacteraceae; genus CAYSYY01. The sequence goes on along the minus strand of CAZNUA010000004.1, from coordinate 53,866 downwards.
GGTGTTCTCCACGGCGTTGCCGAAGGTGTCGGCGAAGACGCCGTGCAGTTCGCGCTCGTACAGCCCCTCGTCGTTCCACGAAATCACCGTGGCGGCGATGTCGATGTTCTGCACCGGCCCGGCCGTCACGCTCAGCAGGGAACGCTGGCTCACGACCGAGGTGCCCAGCACGGTGGCGGTAATGGTCGCGTCGCTGGCCAGAGTGCCGCTCTGGAACTGTACGCTCGCCTCACCTGAAGTATCGGTGGTGATGGTGTCCTTCACCGCCGTGCCGCCGAAGGTGCCGACCGCGGCGGGCGAGATCACGAACTCGACCTCGACCCCGGGCGGAACGGGCTTGTTGTCCTTGTCGAGCACGGTGGCGGTGATGGTGGCCGACTCGATCCCGCCGGTGCCCTTGACCTGCAGGAGGGCCTGCGAGGTCGTCAGGGCGAGCGAGGCCGCGACCGGATCGACGAGGGTCACGGTGGTCGAATTCGAGATTCCGGTCGCCACCGGGCCGCTGTAGACCTGGACCGTGGCCGATCCGGCGGTGGTGCCGGCGGTCAGGTTCACGGTCGCCTTGCCGTTGGCGTCGGTCTCGGCAGTGCCGCCGATGGTCCCCAGCGAGGTCGAGAAGGTCAGCGTCTCGCCTGTAACACCCCGACCGGTCGTGGCTTCGGTCAGGGTGGCCTCGATAACCGCCAGATCGACGCCGTTGGCCGAAATCGAGGACGGCAGAGCCGAGATGGCGAGCACCACTCCCTGCAGGGGCACGTCGTGGGTGTCGGTGGCGCTGCCCACCGCCGCCTGGACGGTGGCGGTGGCATCGGTCCCGCCGGCGTCACCGGTCAGAACGACGGTGGCCTGGCCGCTGGAATTGGTCTGGCTCACCGCGACCGAGAGAGATGCTCCGGCCGGAGTGGCGCCGGTCAGACTCCAGGTCACCGAGGCCCCCTCGACCGGATAACCGGTGTTGTCGGTCACTGTCGCGGTCAGGGTGGTCGAGTCCTGGTTGTTGCGGATGATCCACTCATCGGCCGCACTGAGCCGCACGCCGCGGGTCGGCGCCACGACATCGATCGTCGTGTTCGCAGTCAGAGCCGTGGTGGGATCCTCGCCGAGCCGGCCGTAAACGGTTCCGACGAAACTGGCGGTGGTGTCACCGGTCAGGGTGGCGGTGGCCACTCCGCTGGAGTTGGTCGTGGCCTGGGCCGTGATGGTCCCGAAAGTACCGGGGCCGATGGCGAAGTACACCGTGCGGCCCACCAGCGGGGTGCTCGAACCCGCCTCCTTGACTGTGACCGACACGTTCACGGCGGTCTCGTTGTCGGCCACCAGCGAGTCGGGATCGGTCTTGATCGAGAGAATCACTCCGTACAGGGGAATATCGACGGAATCGGCGACGGTACTGACGCTGGCGATAATCCGGGCGTTGCTGGTGGTCTGCCCCACGTCGGTCGTGAGCGTGACCGTTGCCTCACCGCTCGAGTCGGTACGCTCGAAACTGCTGCTCAGCGTGGCGGCGCCCTGGGCGACCGTGAAATCGACCCGCTGGTCGGTGACGGCGTTGCCGAGCTTGTCGAGCACGACCGCGGTCAGATCGGCCGTTTCGATACCGTCCCGCAGCATGGTCGGATTGTCGGTCGTCAGCGCCAGCGAGTACTGATCCTGCAGCAGGTGCAGACTCTCGCCCTGGGTCACACCGCCCAGTTCGGCCTGCATCACCAGATCGCCGGCATTCTGGGTGCTCTGTACCGTCACCTTGGCGATACCGGATCCGTCGGTGGTCGAGGAAAGGTTCGAGAGCAGCACGCTCGGTCCCGAGACCTTGGTGATGATGATGTCGTGGTTGGCGATGATGGCGCCGGTGGTGGTCTCGCTCGCCTGCCAGCGGAATTCGGCCGTCTCGCTGCTGTTGGCCAGAATGGTGTCGGGCTGCACGAACGAGGTCAGAGTCACCCCCCGCAGGTTGATGCTGACACTTGTGGTACTGTCACCGACGGTAGCGGTCACCGTGGCCACGGCATCGGTGGCGGCGGCATCGGCGGTCAGGGTGGTACTGTGGGTGCCGCTCGAACCGGTCTGACCGACAGCGGGGAAAAGGGTGGCGCTCGAGCCGCCAGTCAGGCTCCACGTGACATCCCGGTTGCTGAGATTGTTCCCGTTGGGATCCTGGACCAGGACCTGAATGGCGGTCGTGGCGACCCCGTCGCGCAGGATCGATCCGCTGCCCGCTGACAGGGTCAGGCTGAGGGCTTCGGCCAGGAAGTCGACATCGGTCGTCTGGTTCAGCGTGCCGAGGGTGGCCGTCACGGTGGCGGTGCCGGCGGTCGTGCCCGAGGTCAGGGTGACCGTCGCCACGCCGCTGGCGTTGGTGGTGGCCGCGGACGGAATGGTTCCCAGGGACGAGGCGAACTGGAGACTCCGACCGGTCACCCCGGCGTTGGTGGTGGTCTCCTTGACCAGCAGCGAAATCTTCGAGGTGTTGTTGCCGTTGGCGACAATGGCTGACGGTGCCGACGTCATCACCAGGGTCACCCCGCGCAGGGGCACATCGAGGGTGTCGCTCTGCCCCTCGGCGGTGGCGATGATGGTGGCCGTGCCGTCAGCCGTCGCCGCGTCGGCCAGCAGGTCGACCGAGGCGGTCCCACTGACACCGGTCTGCTGCGGCTGTAAGGTCGAGAGCGAACCCACCCCGCTCAGCGAGAAGGTGACCACCCGCCCGGAGAGAGCGTTCCCCTCGCCGTCCACGACCCTGGCGGTGACGGCGGTCTCGTCCTGACCGTCCCGCAGCAGTCGATCCTCGTCGCTGGAGAGTTCGACACTGATGTTGGCGGTGGCCGAGAAGGTCACGGTCGTACTCAGAGTCGTGTCGCCGATCGACGCCGAAACGGTGGCCGTCCCGGGGGAGGTGCTGCTCTTCAGGGTGGCCGTGGCCACCCCCGAGGAGTTGGTAGTGGAAGTGGCCGGGATGGTCCCCAGATCGGTCGACCAGGTGACCAGCTGGTTTACGATGGCCACGTTGGTGGTCTGGGTCTTGGCGATCATGGTAACGGTGGCGGTCGAGGTCCCGTTGGCCAGAATGCTGCTCTTGTTCGAAGCGAGCTGTACGCTCAGGCCGAGCAGGTTGACCGTGGTCGACTCGCTCAGACCGGAGAAGGAAGCCGTCACGGTGGCCGAGCCGGCCGTATTGCCCGCCTTGAGGACCGCCGTGGCCTCACCGTTGGTATTGGTCGTGCCCTGGACCGTGATCGAGACGTCGTCGGGGCCGGTCAGAGCGAAGGCGACTTCGGCCCCCTGGATCGGGTTACCGGCGGGGGTGAGCAGGCGCGCCCGCACGGTGGTGGTCGAGGAGCCGTCGGCGGCGATACTGGCGGCATCCGAGGTGACCGTGAGTACCGGCTGGACGAAATCCTGGTACAGGGTGTCGATCAACGTGACCCCGAGCCTTGCCCGTATGGTGTCGCGGGCCACGGTGGTAACGGCCGAGGTCAGGTCCACCTCGGCCGAACCGTATTCATCGGTGGTCGCACTCGAGGTGATCTTGCCGTGCCGGGCGCTGAAGTTCAACGTCGCACCCGAGACGTTCAGACCCGCGGTGGTCCGTACCCGGGCCTCGATGGTGGCTTTCGACACGCCGTCGGCCGGAAGCTGGGTCTTGTTGGAACTCAGCGAGATGATCACGCCCTCGAATACCACCGTCAGCTCGTCGGCCTGAGCCGCCGCCGCGCCGCCCCCCTGCCCGACCGGCGCATCGCCCAGCAGGGCGCCCATGCCCTTGCGGCGCTCGGCGGCCTGCTCTCGGGCCCGGTCGAGGAGAATGGCGTGCAGGCGGGCTTCGAGTTCCTCATCGTCCAGGGGCCCGGCCGAAACGATCGCCACCGCCCCCGGCGGAGCCGGTTCGGCGGCGACCCGGGTGTTGGTCCGCGGGTTGAGGATATAACCGGTCGTGTCGGTCACCGAGGCGTCCACCAGGGCGGTCAGGTCGACCGCGCTTTCCGGCGCGATCAGAGTGGCGGTGGCCTGCCCGTCGGCGTCGGTCGTCACCGTCGCCTGGGTGAAGCTTCCGAGCGTCTGCGATGTAGCCAGGGCGTTGACCGAGGTGAAGGTCACGGCCACATTCTGGACCTTCTTGCCCTCGTCGGTGATGACCGTAGCCATCAGAGGATAGGTCGAGATACCGTCGGCGGGCAGATGCACGGCCTGGTCCTGCCAGCTGATCGGCTGGATGCCGAGAACTGATTCCGGCTCTGTCTCCTCGCAACCGTTGAAGCTCACGGCGGCGGTGAACAGGACAAGCAGCCCCACAAGGTAGAATGTCTTGCTCCTCATCTTCTGCTCCTCACGCGGAAAGAGGGCACGCCCTGGGGAGGCGACCGCACCTACGGTGTGATGACCGTGCTCTCGCGTTCGATGTGTGGCGTTACGAACAGGATCAGGTCGCGCACCACGACCCGACGGGTGTGGTAGCGGAAGAGGGCGCCGACGAGCGGGATGTCCATCAGGATGGGGATGCCGGTCCGCCCTTCCGTGATCTCTTCCGATTTCAGGCCGCCGATGACGGCTGTCTCACCGTCGCGCACCTCGACGGTGGTGGAAGCTTCCTGGGTGGAAACGATGATCCCGGCCGAGGGATCGACCCGGAACGATTCCCGTTTAGGAGCCAGTTCGAGGATGATCCGGTCATCCTGGACCACATGCGGGGTGACAATCAGCTCGGTCCCGATCTCCTGCAGCTGGATGGTGGTGTTGCCCGAAATGTCAAGCTGGCGCAGGGGTACCTGCTCCCCCATGAAGATCCTGCCGGGAGCGTTGTCGAGGACCGAGATGCTGGGCGTGGCGACCACGTTCCCGACCCCCTGGTTCTCCAGGGCCGAGATAGTCGCGTTCAGGGTCAGGCCGCCCGAGGTGAGACCCAGAACCCCCTGGATGGTATTGTCGGTCGCGAGATCGGTCGTGCCGGTGATGATCAGCGGGTTGGTGCCGCCGGTATCCAGATCCCAGTTCAGGCCGAGCTGCCGGAGACCGTCGGTGTCGACCTGGAGCAATTTGGCTTCGATCCTGATCTGAGGAACAGGGATGTCGAGCTCGCCGATGACATCTTCGATCAGGTCGAGATAATCTGGGTAATCCTGCACGATCAGACTGTTGGTCCGGGTATCGACCGTGATCGAGGAACCGTCACCCGAGCCGAGGTTGGTGATCGCGGTCTGGATCTCCTGGGCCCGGGAGTGGCTCAGATGGATGATCTCGGTAATCAGCGGCTGGCTCGTGACCAGCTCGGTCTGCTGCTGAGCTTCCTGCTGCTGCCGCAGATTGTAATCGGAGCGACGCAGGATCATGATCATGTCGGTGTCGGCGGGCATACCGCCCCGCAGAGTCTCGGTCGAGGGCAGGCTGACCAGGTCGTTCTGGGCCATAACCGCGTCCAGGGCCTCTATCCAGGTGACCCGGCGCAGCTGCATGGTGATCTGACCCGTAACCTGGGAGTCCCAGACGATATTCACGTCACCGTAATCTGCCAGGAGGTTGAAAACCGACCTGATGTCCGCATTTTCAACACCCAGGGACGGGATCGTCTGAAGCTGGGTCTGCGGGGACTGAGCCCTGATCGCGGCAGGTGCCGTGAGAAACACCAGCAGTGCGAGGGCTGCTGTCATCGCTCGCATTCGCTGCACTTTCCTCACCTCCGAAGTTCGTTCAGCTTCAGACGCACTTCCTTCTTGCGTCCGTAGATGTCAAGTTGGAACACCACTTCATCGGGGCCCACTTCGGACACGTACCCATAGCGCACCCGATCCCCCTGTTTGAGGTGGTAATGCAGGCCCCGGGTGTCGCGCACCAGCGCCACGCACTGCTCGGGACGTCCCTCAACAAAAGAAATCCCCTCCAGGGTGAGTCGCTCGGCATCGGGGAGAGGCCGGGTCTGGGTATTGCTGAAATCGACGTTTTCGGTCGGTTTCAGCAGCGGATCGAAGGGGTTGACACGTCCTGCGCGGGCGTAGAGAACCTGTCGGGCTGAATCGGCCGGTGCGGTTGCGGGGGTCGGTACGGTTACCGGTTCGGTCGGGGGGCCGCCTGGTTCCGTTTCGGGCCGGACCGGAGCCGGTTGATCGGGACGGCGGGCCAGAGTCGGGGCGGGTATCGCCGGTCCGGGGGGACCGCAGAGAATTTCGAGACCACTTTCGACCCAGCGCGCTTCGACGCCCATGTCCTGATCCACATCCATCTCGACCCGGGCCACGGGGATCGGCCCTTCCATGAACTGGCTGGCCCGGATCGCGGTAACACCCGACACGGCCAGTTCACCGAGGGCGTGACCGCGGAAAGGCATGTAGGTGTTCCGGATGTCGATAACAAGCGTCTTCTCGCGGGCCCAGAACCAGGTGTAATCACGTTCCGAGGGACAGTGTACCAGCAGGGTGAACGTACCCGCCGACAGACCGGGAATCAGTTCGATCTGGGTCACATCGGAGAGCTGTGCGGCGACATCATGTCCGCCGGTCGACTGGGCCCGGGTGCCGGTCGTCACTGACGCGCAAACGGCCGTTCCGAGAACGACCGCTGCCAGGAACCGACATGCCCCGGAGGTCGGCCGTCTAGCCACCGGATTGCTCGCGTACGACATAGGTGGTCACCACCAGGTTGATTATGAGTTCGTTCTCGGTCGGCGGCGGTCCCGTACTGCCGCCGCCCCGCCCCCCACCCGATTCTTCGGCGACACTGGGGTGGGAGATCTGCATCCGGTTCACGGTCATCCGCCGCTGGGCCGAGGCGATCTCGGAAATGAACCGGCCCAGTTCGTGGTATCGTCCCAGGAGGCGGATGGTGTAATCCTCTTCGAAGTACAGAGGCCGGCGCCGCCGTTCGCCGCCCTGAAAATCGGTGACAAAGACCTCCGCCACAGCTTCGGCGGCCGAGAGAGTCGACAGCACCTGTTCCTCACGCGATTCGGTCGGGAAAGAACGCAACACTTCGGCCCAGCGCGCCTGAGCCGCCTGCAGTGCAGCCAGCGCATCATCGGCCTGGTCAGCCTTGATCTGGGCGACCCTGATCTCATCGTTGAGAGTGCTGATTTCGGCCTCGAGCTCGTCGACCAGGTCCTTCTTGGGACCGTAGATATAGGTGAACCAGGCGTATACTCCTCCCAGGACAGCCAGTACGATGACCAGGATGATCTGCGTTCTCTGATCGCTGAGATCCACGTTCCTACCCTGAAATGTTCATGACCGCGGTAAGCGAGAATTCGAAGATGTCGGCGTCCTGAACCCGCGTGGGGCGCAGGTAGTTGGTCTGTACCCGCTGGATGAGATCCTGTTCCTGCAGGCGGGTGATCCACTCCGTGACACCCTCCTTGCGCAGGGCGATGCCCTCGAAATTGAGGACCTGATCTTCACTGATCCCGCTGCCCCGCGCGCCCGCTTGCTGGCGCGGGGGGACCTGGTTCACCTCCTGCAGCCAGATATTGGGCGGCAGCTGCTCGTTGATGATTTCGAGAATCCGCAGCTGAACGGCATTGCGTCCCCCCAGACCTTCGAGGGTGGCAATACGCTCTTCGATGGTCTGGGTTTCCCGCTGCTGGTTCCTGACCCGCTGGGCGATGGTTTCGACCTCTTCCTTCTGACCCAGCAGGGCATCGCGTTGCTCGGTCAGATCATCGGCCTGCCGGTTGACCTTGATGGTCGTCAGAACCAGCAGAACTACCAGAACGATCCCACCGATACCTCCGAGAACCCGGGCATCGAACTGGATCGAAAAGCCCTTCTTGCGGTACTTCTCGGGGAGCAGGTTGATCTCGAAGACCATCTCAGCCCACCTTCCTCAAGGCAAGGCCGATGGCCACGGTCAGCAAGGGAGCGATCCGCTCGGGATCCCCGTCGGGAAAGAGCTTGGTCTCGAACGCGATGGTCCGGAGGGGATTGGCGATCTCGGCTGGAACATTGTTTTTCGTTTCCAGCAGATCGGTCAGACCGGGAATCAACGCTCCGCCGCCGCAGAGCATGATGACGTCCAGCTGGTCGAGATCGACCGTGGAGCGGAAGTAGCTGACGGCCATTTCGACTGAATCGCTCAACTCAGCGCCGACGGCGGCGATCACCTCAGCGGCCTGCTCGGTCTTCAGGTCTTCGGGCGGGCGGCCCTGGAGCAGATCGTTGGCGGCCTCGGCCGGCAGGTTCAGCTCCTTCTGCAGGCGTTCAGAGAAATTGCCGACTGAAATCGAGAGATCGCGGGCGGAGTTGAACTGCCCGTCGTAGACGAAGGTCACGCTGGTGGTGTTGGCCCCCAGGTTCATGAGCGCGGCACCCTGATAATCGGCCATGTCGTAGTTGGCCTCGAAGGCGTTATAGAGCGCGAAGATGTCGACATCCACGATCGAGGGCTGCACCCCGAGACTGTTGAGCAGTTCGAGGCGATCCTCGAGCACCTCGTTCTTGGCCGCGACCAGGAGAACCCTCATGATGTCCTCTTCTTCGGACACCTCCATGATCTTGTAATCGAGAGTCACCTCGGAAATCGAGAAGGGGCTGATCTTCTCGACCTCGGAATACACTTCGTTGCGCGCCTCCTCTTCGGTCATGACCTGCATGGTAAGGGTGTCGTGCAGGACAGCGAATCCGGAGAGGCTGACCACGACATTGGCCCGTTTGAGCCCGTTGCGCTTGATAACGTCCTTGAGCGCCGATTCGACCAAGGAGCGGTCGCGGAATTCTCCCGACACGATGGCCCCCGGAGGCATCGGCTCGAGATCAAATTTCTCGAGCGCATACCCCTCACTCGTGTGGCCGATCTGCGCCACTTTGATGGCCGAGGACCCGATATCGAGTCCTACCGTGGTCTTGCCGCGCTTGAGACCCGCCATGTCCTGCTACGGGCACATGCGTGCGGCTTGGAACGAAGAGTGTAACAAAGTAAGCCTCTTTCGTTCTGTTTCTACCTCATTGCACGTAAAAGGCAGACTCAACAATAGAATCCCCTTTTCTGCGTGTCAAGCGACTCCAACACTCTTTTAAAACACGTTCTGCGAGATGTCGTAGTTGGGATCCATCTCCTTCCAGGCCAGCGTCTGCACCAGACCCGTGGTCGGAAAGGCCGGCGGCGGGCTGTCGGCCAGCCGGTCATCGTAGACGTAATCCTTCTCGTAGCCAGTACTGATCCCTCCCCCCCAGGAAAAAGTTCCCACCGGCCCCCGGTTCTTCTGGATGACCCCCCCGATCACCCGCAGGTAGCCGCGGGGAGTACCCGAACCGTAATTTTCGGCCGCGAAGGAGGTGTTCAGAGCCATGATCACGGCCATGACGATCTCGTCCCCCGCATCCAGGTTCTCGGCCGTGTCGGCCATGTAGACGTTGTTGTCGGCCACCAGCCCCAGCAGATCGGTGCTGCTCGGATCGGTGCGGGGGTCGGTAGTGTACAGCAGATTGTCCACGATGTACATGTCGCCGCTGCAGGCCACCGTCAGTTGCCCCTTCAGTGTCCCCTGGATGGTACAGTCGCCGTCGACGTAGAGAACCCCGTTCTCGGGAATCTGGTAGATAACCGGCCCGCTCCCCAGGTCGACCGAGACCGAAGCGAACCCGGTGGTGTCGTCATAGGCCAGCACCAGATCAGCGGCGCTTCCGAAATAAAGTCCCTGGGCTTCCTGTGCTTTGGCGCGCAGCAGGCCGGTATCGGTGGGCAGTTCGATGGAATCGACATTGAACTCGATCCCCTCCCGGAAATCGGGATTGCAGGTGCCGCTGTAGTTCACGCTGGAGGCAGTGGTGGTGACCTCCTTGATGAAGATCGGATCGCCGGTGATGTTGATCTGACTGTTGGAATGAACCGGCCCGCGCAGCACGTCGCCGTCCGTGAACCAGACAATGATACCGCTGGTCATCCTCTCTTCGTCGGTGAAGTAGGCGTACTTGGCGAAATTCTCCTGCCCCACCCGCTCCTGGATGACCTTCACGATCGGATTGCCGGGGATCCAGGCCCGCACCGTGAGAGCCAGGTACTTGGTGGGCTTGCCCCCCTCGTTGTCCTTGGGATCGATGAAGGCGGTGAAACGACCGCTCACCCCCCCGCTGATCCCCACCGGCACCTCCAGGAAGACCTCTTTGGGCGCCGTCCCGTTGCTCCCCGTGCCTACGAACTGGATCCCGAGCTGGTCAAGGTACTTCTTGGTCTGGGCCACCCCGGCCTCGGCCAGGTAGAAGATCTGGGTGTCGAGCCGCTGGTTTCCCGACAGGCCCACCTCGGTCGAGGTCGAATAGCTGGCCGCCAGGCCCGCCATGAGCAGGACCACCAGCATCCAGAAGGCCGCCATGAGCGCCGAGCCCCGTTCGTTGCGTACCGGGTGCATGAGGCCACACCCGCGCCTGTCCGGCTCACGCCTCGCGATGATTGCCCGCATGACCGCTCCCACCTCCTATTCGGGGACCTGAACGACGATCTCGGTCGACCGGCCGCAGGCCGTGATGAAGCGGATCGACATGGCCGATCCGCGCATGTGACCGGGTTGGTACTCGAGTTTGAAGGTGATCGTCTCCCCTGCCGCGAAATCGACCGGGGTGTGGAAGATCGCCTCGAGGGGAGTCGGCTCGGCAACTGCCGTCGTCCAGACCTCACCCGGACCGCCCGCCTGAGTCCGGATGCGCTTGAGCAGACTCGTCTCCGATCCCCAGGTCAGTTCCATACCCAGCATCGACACCGCTCCCTCGTAGCCGTTGGTGATATCGAAGAAGAGGTTGTTGCCCTGGCTCTGCGCGATCGAATCGCCGACATAGAAGAAGTAATCGCAGGCACCAGGGGCAGTGTAGCAGATCTCGATGTCATCCAGGTTCCAGCCGCCGAACTGGGCCGAGCGGTTGGTCTCGAGGGTGAACGCGATCCGCACGTCCGAAGAGCCCAGCACGAGCTGGCTCAGGTCGAGATACTGCAGCTTCCACTCGGTATCGGTGGTATTGTCGTTCTGGGTGTTCTGCCAGATCGTCTGCCAGCCGCTGCCGTTGTTGAGCTGAACCCGGGCCTGGTCCTTCTGGGCGGTCTCGACCGAAAGCCAGCGCCAGTAGCTCATGATGATGTAGCCCTCTTCGAAGGCCGAGAAATCAAGCGTGGGCGAGATGAGGTAGTAGTCGGCCCGGGCCCGGTACTGGCCGTCGGCGGAACCGTAACCGAGGTCGGTCCCCCAGACATTGCCTCCCGAGTGGGCCAGGCTGGGATCGAAGGATTTGCCCTGCGGGCTTCCCAGTTCCCAGTCGTCGCGCGAACCACCGTGGGTCCAGCCGAGGTTGCCGACTTCCATGTCATCGACGAAGATCGGGCAGCAATCGCACGAGGCCCCGTACGGCTCGACCGGGCCGAACTCGTTGGAATCCTGCGACTCCTCGATATTCACGGCATCGTAGGCCCGGATCATGTAGTAGTAGGAGAAACCGTCCAGCGGCCCTCCCACGGGGGTGTTGGTCATGTTGTCGTCGTAAGTATACGACGCCGCGTCGGTAGCCGTGACGGTGGCGATATAGGTGCCGTAGGAGCCCGGGCTGGTGGTCCGGAAAATCCGGTACTGCGTGACCGAATCCGCACACCCCCCGTCGTCCACCGAGGCGGTGAACTCGATCCTGATCTGCCGAGAGCCCGCCCCGTAGGTATCGTAGGCGGCGGTGATCTCCGGGGCGCCGGGACTGCCGTCGCTCAGGGCGTCGTCTTCATTCGACGGCGGGGACTCCGAACTCGAATCACTGTCGTAGGCTGTCACCTTGTACCAGTAGGTAAAGCCCAGCACCGGGGCATAACCGGGATTGGTCGAGTCGGCGTCGGTCCAGGCGTAGGAGGCGGCCCCGGTGGCGGCCGTGGTGTAGATCAGACTGTAGGTGCCCCCTTCGACCTTGCGGTAGACGAAGTACTCGTCGGCGGTATACGCCCCGGCGCCGTCGTCGGGCGAGCGCTGCCACGTGAGACGGATATCGCCGTCGGACTCGCAGGGCACGTCCTCGGCGACCAGGTGCTCGGGGGCGGCCACCGGCGGATTGTCTCGGGGAGTGCCGGCCATGATGTTGGACCGTTCCTCCTCGCCGGTGGTGCGCACGCCAATGGTGTATTCGTAGGTGGTGCCGTTGATCAGCCCCGACCCACCGTCGTCGTCGGTATACTCATAGTAGTTCTGGAAGGCGACCGTGACGTCGGTGACGGCATTCCAGGTGGTGGTGCCTTCTACCCGGCGGTAGATCCGGTAGGTGGTGGGTGAGGGAGAGCAGTCTTCGGATGCCGAGCGCCGCCAGGTCAGAATCAGGGCCGTCCCGTCATCGGCCGGACGGTCTTCGACGCTGAGCAGGCGGGGAGCCGAGAGTCCGCTCCCCGACCAGACGGCGCCGTATTCGTTGCTATTCTCGCTCGGCACGTTCCCCTGTTCGGCCCGGAGGACGTACCAGTAGGAGGTACCGTCGACCGGGGGCAGGCCGGCCGCGTTGCCGATCGTATCGTGATAGTGATAGATACTGGCTCCGGTAGCCGCCAGGGTATCGACGAGAACCTTCGAGATGATGGTGGAGTCGCTCACGGTGCCGCGGTAGACCAGATACCAGGCCACCCCCGAAGTGGTACCGTCATCCTGGGCGCTGCGGGTAAACTGCACCGTCACGTCCCCACCGGTATCGCAGGGTGTATCCCAGGCGTCGGTGATGACCGGCGGCGCCGGGCCGTTGGGCAGGCTCACGATGGGGCCGATGACGACCGAGGGGATCGACTCCTGCGGGGCGCAGTCCCAGGCCGCCATGTAGTAGTAGTACCCGGTTCCGTCGACCGGGGCGTTGAAGTTGTCGATGTCCCCGTCGTCCTCAAAGATGTAGGTCGTATCCACCCCCATCGCCTGGAGCTGTCCGATGACCTCATATTCGCCGGAGATCCCGCGGTAGACGCTGTAGTACTGCACGTCGTTCTCACCGCTGTACTCATCGGGAGAGGAATCCCATTCGAGGGTGATGCTGCCCCCCTGATCGTAGGGCGTGTCGTACCCGACCGGATTGAGGGGCGGATCAGGACGGTTACCGCACAGGACAAGGCCGGTGGGGTTGATCCCCACGTTGCGGGCCCGGATGCGCTGACGCAGCACGTACGAACGGTAGGGGTAATTCTGCGAGGAGGTACTGCCCGGCCCGACGAAATTGCGATCGGGCCGGTTGGTCTCGACCATGATGGTGACGTCCACCTGCCGGATCTCGGGCAGGGAGGCCACCGGAACCGGGGTCAGGGCCGTCACTTCGCTGGAGGAAAGCCGCCCGTCGCCGTTGGTATCGCCCCACAGCTCGAGCACGGAGGGTGACGTGAAGGTGCCCCAGTACTCGAACATCGGGGTCGGCAGGGTGCCGTCGGGATAGGGGTTGGGGCCCCGCACGTTGTAGCCCAGCACCGCCGGCGGGTTCCCGTTGATCTCCTTGGTCAGGGTGTAGAGGTTGGGATTGGCCGCCCCCACCTGCCGGTCGGCCGCAGTGATCTGCCCGTCATAGGTATTGTCGAGGGTCAGGCGGATGGTTTCCGACTCGTTCAGATAGCGGTCGAGAAAACTGGGCAGATTCTCTTCCTGTGGTGCCGAGGTGAAATCGCCCGGTTTGTACATGGTGCCGTCGCTCAGGGGCACGGCCGAGTCGCGGTGCATGGCCACGAAACGGTCCGAAAGGTTGGCGTTGAAGACCAGCTGGTAGGGAGCGGCGTCGAGCCAGATCGGTTGCCGGTTGAACTGATCCACGAAATAGCCGGACTGACGAATATCCTGAGCCAGGGCGGTCATGGCGACCCGGGCGTTCTGCTGGGCTTCGATGACGTCGGCCTCGACGGTGTTGATCCTGGTCTGGGTCTGAAAGACGACCAGCATGGCCGAGAACATGACCGAGGTCAGAACCAGGGCGATCAGCAGTTCGACCAGGGTGAATCCGCGCTGATCCAGAACTGTTCCGCGGCCGCCGTTCCGGGTTGTGCTCGACCCGGTGAAGACCGGATGAAGGGTGCTTCCATTTGTGGCCCGCATCGTATCTCTCCTCGCCAGGAAACAGGCGACGCTCCCGCTAGAAACGGGACACCTTCCCGTGCAGGGTCACATCGTGGGTTCGCCCGCTGAGGCCGGTCCAGCTGACCACCACAGTCACATTCTTCATCAGAATCCGTCCCAGCACGTCGGTGGAATCCACGACCGACACCGTTCGCGAGAACTTCCTGTACTTGGCGTCGCCGTTGCGAATCTGTCCCTGGGGTTCGTCGGGGAAACCGGAGTCCATGATCGACGAAAAAACCGGTTGATGCAGGATCTCCTCGATCCGGTCTTCGGCCAGCGAGGTCGCCAGGGTCATGTCCTGGGCGAAGCGGTTGCCCTGCATGACCGAGATCATCATGGGGCCTAGACCCATGAGTCCGACCGAAAGCAGAACCATCGTCACCACGACCTCGATGAGTGTGAAGCCTCCCTCCCCGAAACGGGGAGGCCCCACCGGCTCCCGCCCGCGCTGGTGCACCCGTCCGGCGCAGGCGGGAGGTTGGGCAGTGCTGCGGTGGGAACCCGGTCTCATTTCCATGTGGGATTCCCTCCTGAATTATAGGTAAAACTGCGCGCGGACCCCGTCGGCTTGTACAGGATGACGGCCCGCTGCCCGGTCGGATCGTTGGCCTGAACCCGTTCCGCAAGATGGAGCATGATAATGCCCGTTTCGCGCGCACTGCCGTTGGGGTAGAACACGAGTGTGGGGGGCGATCCTGCGAAGGATACCGGGGTCGTCGTGGTCAATCCATTGGGTAGATCGTTTGCGGTAACAAGCCCGAACATGACCCCTCCGGTCAGACTGATGGGGCCGATGATCGTCTCCCCCGGATCGGGGCGGAGGTTGCCCCGGTTCTCTTCGATGAACTGCGCGCTGGTGGCCAGCCCGCCGCCGCCGCCGTTGTCGGCGAACATCAGATACTGGCGCCGACCGATCAGAAACATGATCACCCAGGGATTGCGCTCGCTGACCGACCGCAGACGGGCCAGTCGCAGATTGGTGACCAGATCGCGGGAGGCGGCATGGAGGCGCTGGGTCTGCATGTAGCCGCGGAAGGTGGGCGTGGCCACGGTTCCGATCAGCCCGATGACCACCACTACCATGAGCAGTTCGATCAGGGAGAAGCCCTGCCCGCGGGACAGACGTCCGCTCCGCCGATCCTGACCGGCAGTGCCTGTTCGTCTGCAGCTGCGTCGCTTCATCTCACTCCCACCTGTTCCCCGCTCTACCGCAGGAATCCAGTGTACCAGGTCCAGATGGCCTCGCCGGCCGCCAGGGCGACCAGGGCCCCCACGGCCAGGGAAGGTCCGAAGGGAATCGTCCGGTCCTTGCCCCCCAGGGCGAGGTAGAGCAGTCCTCCAAGGGCTCCGAGCACGAAGGCGGCGAAGAGCGCCACGATGAGGAGCTTCCAGCCCAGGAAAGCTCCGATCGCCGCGGTGAGCTTGATGTCCCCGCCTCCCATGGTCTCGCGTTTGTAGACGGCGTCACCCACGACCGCGATCAGGTACATGACACCGCCCCCCGCCAGGGCCCCTATCAGAGACTCCAGCGCGGTCAGCCCGCCGGGGATGAGCGAGATCGCCAGCCCGAACCCGAGCAGCGGCAGGGTCACCCGGTCGGGTATCAACCGATGTTCGAGGTCGATACCGATCGTGACCACCAGGGCCAGGCCGAAGAGAGCATCGGCAGCGAACGGAGCCCAGCGCCCCCCTTCCAGGAACCAGAATCCCAGAAACAGGAGAGTCATGGCTCCCTCGACGATCGGGTAACGCACGCCGATCGGACCGCCGCAATCCCGGCACCTCCCCCTGAGTAGAATATACCCGAGGATCGGGACATTGTCATGCCAGCGCACCGGCTCACCGCACCGGGGACAGTGCGAACCGGGAGAGACGATCGATTCGTGACGCGGCAGGCGGTAGATACAGACATTGGCGAAGGAACCTGTCATGGCTCCCAGCGCGACCGCGATGAACGGGCCCAGTATCGACAGCACGTCCCGCATCCGCCTCACCCCCGGTTCATATACAGAGAAAGCACCGGGCGACCGCCGGCCGCCCGGTGCTTCCCCGGGTTGTCAACGACCGCTCGCTTACGGTCGGTCGATCGTGGTTGGCGTCAGGTTCAGAACCGTTCGGTTCCTGTCCTTGGCCTTGACCTGCATGACGAAGGTGTCTGAGGCCGCGCTGGCGTAACTCACAAAGGTCCAGTTCGCGTCGGCCACCGAGGGCACGGCGCCGTAGGCGGCACAAATGCTTATCAGGTCCGCGTGCGACGTGATGTCTGCCGTCTCGGGGTAGCGCGAGGTGTCGTTCTCGGCCTGGTACGATGTCAGCAGCGTCCTGATGTTGGACAGCTCCGCTTCAGCGGCGCCGATCTTGGCTTTGTCGGCCACACCCTGGAAGCGCGGGATCGCTACGGCTGCAAGGATGCCGATGATGACGATAACGATCAGCAGCTCGATCAGGGTGAAACCCTTCTCATTCCGTCTCATGAACGTGTAACCTCCCGAAGGTTGACGTTTTTTTTCGGAACCGGTGTGGGATTTCTCGTGACGAATAAGAGCGCACATTCCATGCCAATTCCCGGCAGACCCTTCCGGCTGTTACTGTATATCATTATAATAAAATGGGTTACAGGAGATAGCTCGACTATGTTGGCAAACCTGTCACGTTCCCGGACGGCTTCCAGCCCCCCGAACTGCCCGATCCGTCTTGCAGAATGCAAGACCGAATGTGCAGAACGGGCAGCCCGGCACCCGACGAGCGGTGCGGAGGCGTACTGACACTGTCCTGAGCGAGGATTTTCGCTCGAGATCAAGGAACGCGACGAACGCTGAGGAGGCGTACTTTCTGTACGCCGCACGAAAGCGTGAGGAAGTATCCAGGCTGACTGAGCCGTGATTGCCGGCCGAGATCAAGGCACCCGACGAGCGGCGCGGAGGCGTACTGTCTGTACGCTGCACAAGCACGCGAGGAAGGGTAACGCAGAGATCGGCCGGCAAGTGCGACTCAGGAGCGGATGCGGAAGCGGAATGCGATCACCGCCTCCTGCTTCTCCTGCACGCTCGCCCCCGGCAGGGGCTGAAAGGTCCACTGCCGCAGAGCGGTGAGGGCGGCTTCTTCGAGGGTGGGATCGCCCCGCTGCAATGGACGGATGGCGGTGACCTCGCCGGCGGGGGTGACAGAGAAGCGGAACTGGAGGGTGACTTCGCGTTCGATACCGGGGGGGTATTCGGGAAGCACGCTGCGCACGACTTCACGGCTGGTGCCGACCCACTGAATCAGAAAGGGAAGATCGCTCCCCTGCCCGGCGCCGAGGAAGGGATCGCGCAGGAGGAGGCCTTCGGGCAGACCGGTCCCGGTGGGGGTGATCCGCTCGCCGGCGGGATCGCCGGGACGGACCGTCGGTCGTTCCTGTCCGGTCCGGGTGAGCCGGTCGAGTGTGCTGGGGGGATCGAGGAGGGGGAGATCGGTTTCCCGGCGGCTGGCCAGCGGCACGAGTTCGTCGGAGGGCAGGACCGACGGCCGGCGCTCGGGCAGGCTCACGGCGGCGGAGGCTTCGCTCTCTTCAGGAGCGGTCGCTACCGGCACGCCGGCTGCATCGGATTCTGCCCGGACCGGCGGAGCGGTGAGCGAACCCATGAGCACGACCTCGCTGTACTCCTCGACGAATTCTTCGAACTGTACCCCGACGAGCAGGAAGAGTCCGAGCAGGACGAGGTGGAGCAGGCCGGAACCCGCCCAGGCCTGGACCTGTCGTTCCCGCAGACTCAGGGTCACGGCGTGCGTCCCTCCTCCCCGGTCCGGGTGGCGATGAGAAAGCGCCCCGCTCCGACCCGCTTGGCGATGTCCATGACCTGGACGGCCCGGCTGAAGGGGATGTTTTCGTCGGCTCGCAGGATGATGTCGCGGTCTGCGCCGCGGTTGAGTTCGAGCTGCAAACGGGCGGGAAGTTCGGCCAGCGAGATCGGTTCGTCGTTGAGATAGACGGCGCCGCTGACCGGGATGGTGATGGTCAGGGTCTCCTGCTCGACGGTTTCGGTGACCTGCGCTTCGGGCAGATCGACTTTGATCCCGGGCTGAAGGATGAAGGTACTGCTCAGCAGGAAGAAGATGAGCAGGAGGAGCACGATGTCGGTCAGGCCGATCGCGCTGAAGCTGACGATCGCTTTGCGTTCGGGACTAAAGTTCATGACCGGCCTCCGCCGGCTGGGCGGTGGCGTTGAGGACCGACGTATCCCCGAGCAGATCGAGCAGCTCCATACTGGAACGCTCCATCTCGAAGACGAAGTGCCGCACCCGACCGACCAGTCCGTTGTAGAAGATCAGGGCCGGAATACCGACCGTGAGGCCGGCGGCGGTGGTGATCAGAGCTTCCCAGATCCCGCCTGCCAGGACGTTGGCGTTGACCTGCCCGCCGAGAGCCTGGATGTCCATGAAGGCCCTGATCATACCGGTCACGGTGCCCAGAAAGCCGAGCAGCGGTGCCACGCTGGCGACCGTGGCCAGTGAATCGAGACCCCGTTCGAGTTTGTAGAGTTCGGCTTTCCCCGCGCTTTCCACGTTCTCGCGGATCACCTCGCGGGTCGCTCCAGCCCGGAGCACGCCCGCCTTGAGCATGCTGGCCACCGGTCCCGGCGTTTCGTCGCAGACATCCAGAGCCCGGCCGAGTTCCCCGCCGCGCAGCGCCTGGCGCACACGGTTCATCAGGGTTCCCGTATTGACCCGCGCCCGGCGCAGGGTCAGCCAGCGTTCGATGATGATGCCGGCCGCGATGAACGAGCAGATGGCAATCAGAACCATCAGCCAGCCGCCGCGGACCAGGACCGCGAAGATGCTCATCTGTTCCTCCTCACAGATCCCCTCCCCGGGATCATCTGCCGGAGCCCGTTCGGACAGGCTCCCGGAAGGCCCAGGAGAGACCGAAAGCCGTCGTCCGGCCGGGGCTCGGATAGCTCTCCCAGAGTATGATTTGAGAATCGAAAACGTTCCGCAATTCCAGCCACGCCGTGACAGATCCGCCGAAGGTCCGGGCAATCCTGAACCCGAGTTCGGAGGCGGCTTCAAGCCGCCGTGCGGCACTGCCCGCAGTGTCGCCGTACCGTTCCCCCATCCAGCTCAGTTCCGCTTCCAGGTCGAGTCCCCACGGTCCCTCGCCACCGATCCCGACTGTTCCTTCGACCCCCGGGAGGTGCGAGAGTTCCTCTATTCCGCCCCCTGAGGGCTGGCGCAGAGCCACTTCGACGAGCAGGTTCATCCGTTCCCAGGGACTGCCGGCCAGCTCGAGCCGGGTTTCGTTCACGGCGACATCCACGATCCCGTCGAGGACGAAGAGACCGCTGCTCCAGGGATCGGAGGCCGGGGCGAGACGCCAGAGGGGCAGACGGTCGAACTGCCGGCGCGCCACTTCGAACTCCAGTGTCATCCGCGGCGCCACGATCCAGGTCAGACCGACCGCCAGGTTGAAGCGCTCCTCACGGGGAGTGATCTGAAAGCTGTTGGCGACAAAGGGATTGTCGTCCCGGGCCCGGCCCAGGGTCAGATAGTCGAGCCGCGGCCGGTACCTGATGTACATGCCGAAACGCTCGGAGTAATGCGAGGTGAACTCGGCCAGGGGCCAGATCCGGGTGATGCTCCCCAGCCCGGAGTCCATCCGGTAAAGAACGGCCCCGAGCCGACCGCTGCTGGTCTCGCCGATCCGGGTCTGCAGCGAGAGCGAGGCCTGCGCGAGCCGGGCGGTTTCATCGGGAGCGACCCCGCGCAGGCGGTCGCCCTCGAAGCGCCCATCGAGCTGCAGGAGGGTCTGCTCCGTAACCCAGTGCAGACCCACTCCGGCCCAGCCTCCGTCCGAATGCGGCCGCAGGTCGGATCCGGTGACCCGGACCTCATCGCGCAGGCCGGTGTGACGCCCGCCGGCTCCGCCCGAGAGGGTCAGACCCCGTCCGATCCGGAGCTGTCCGGAGAGCTCGTAGGAGCCGTCAGCGAAGGTGCGGGCCGCTTCGCCCGGCGCCTCGGGGATTCCCTCGCCGGGAACCCCGCCCCCCCACTCTTCCTGCCGGCCGCTGGCAAAACCCGCCCCCAGTCGGAACCGCGTGGCCGGGGAGAGATCCCGTTCCAGAGCGAACTCGCCGAAGCCGGTATGGGCGGCGCTGTTCGCCACATGTCCGGCGGTACCGTCGCCGCCGGCCCGGGCAACGAGGCGCCACGATCCGAGGTCGCGCCAGTACTCGGCTCCGCCGACGAACTCGGTGTACGACCCGCCCCGCAGCCACAATCGCGCCTGGCGTTCGCTCCGAACCCGTTCCCGGGCGGCCAGGATCCGGCCTCCACCCCACCCCGTGCGGCTCTCCAGCTTTTCGCCCACCGGAGCGCCGATCTCGCGGTCGAGCGCGGTCCTCTTGTCCGAAGCGAAGAGCTTGCTCCCTTCGCGCATCGTGGCGCTGCTGCGTCCGAAGATCACGATATCGGGCAGAGCCAGGGGAGGAAGGATCTGCTGTTTGGCGGAGGTATCCTGCCCCGCGGGACGGGCCGGTTGAGCGCGAACCGGACCGCTTGCCACTCCCAGGCCGAGCAGCAGTCCGAGTACACCGGCGATGAGACGGAGCGCGTTCACCGGATGTCCTCCAGCAGGGTCCGGGCGCGGCTGACGACCGAGGTGGAGGGATAGTTCTCGATGATGTCTTCGAGGTGGGTGACGGCACGGTCGGGATTGTCGAGTTCGAGGTTGGCTTCGGCCGCCCGCAGCAAGGCCCGGGCGATCCACTCGGAAAAAGCGGGATAGACATACTTGACCCGCAGGAACTGTACCTCGGCCTCGCTCCACTGCTCCTGCGCAAAGAGTATCTCGGCGGCCAGGTACTGGGCCTCGGCGGCGAGTTCGTCGGTCCGCTCGGCCAGAACGGTGTTCACCTGGGTGCGGGCGATATTGTAATTGCCCTGCCCCAGGGCGACTTCGGCCAGACGCAGACGCCCCTGGGCGGCCAGCGGACTGCCGGGATAATCCTCGATCAGCCGGCGCAGTTCCACATCGGTCCGGGTCGGATCGCCGAGGGCGCGGTGACAGAGGGCGGAAAGGTACAGAGCTTCAGCCCGTTCGGGAGCCTGCCCTGTAATCAACGACTCCAGCGTCCGGACCGCTTCGGCCCAGGCCTCCCGCTCATGCTGCAGCGCTCCCAGGCGCAGGCACGTCTCGGAGGCGAAACGACTGTCGGGAAAACGGGTCAGCAGCCGGGTGTAAGCGGCTTCGGCCCGCGAGCCGTCGCCGCTGCGCTCGCGGGAGCGGGCCAGCCAGAAGAGGGCCTCCCCACCCACGGCCGGAGCGGAAATGTCAATCAGCTCCGCAAAGACCGCAATCGCGTCGGCGAAGCGTTCCTGGTTGAAGAGGAATCGACCCTGCTGCAGGTGGACCCGGTTTCTGATTTCGGCGGGGGCGGCGTCTGTGAGCATCTGCTCGGCCACGCTCTCGGCCTCGGCTTCGCGCCCCAGCTGGACCAGGGCCCACTGCATCCCGCCGACCGCTTCGGCCAGCCAGATTCCAGTCGGGTAGCGTTCGGCCACCTGCCGGTAGGCAGCCAGGGCTTCTTCATAACGACCGGCGTTGTAGTGCGCATCGCCGATCCCGTAGCGGGCTTCCGCCTCGCGTTCGCTGGGCGGCTGCAGATTCAGTATCCGCCGGTATTCTTCGATGGCCCGGTCGTAGTCCTCGAGGCTGAAAAGCGACCAGCCGCGCCAGTACAGGGCGTCATCGTAGTACTCGCTGTCGGGATAGCGGGTGATGATCTCACCCAGCACGGTCAGAGCCGAACGATACTGCTGATCCCTGATGAAGGCGTCGCCGGCGGTGAAGGCTATCCGGGGGGCATCGGCGGCTTCGCGGTCCTGTTCGAGAACGTCGCTGTAGGTTACCGCGGCATCGCGATAGCGGCGAAGATTGTAGTACGCATCGGCAATGCGCAGGTGGGCGTCGCGGCGCAGGGCGGGATCGGCCCCGGTCGCGGCGACGACCCGGCGGAAAGATTCAATCGCCCCCTCGTAATCGCCCCGGGAAAAGCGGGCCCACCCGACCCCGTACTCGGCTGCCAGGGCGCGCTCACCGTCGGGGGTCTCCTCGAGGTAGCGCGTGTAGAACGTTTCGCTCCGGTCCCACTCGCCGGCCCGGTAGGCGGTTTCGGCCTCAAAGAAGAGCGCGTCCGGACTCGAGGCCCCCTGTGGATACTGCCGACGGTACCGGGCAAAACCCTCGGCGGCCGCCTCGAGTTCGTCCTGCTGGAACTGACAATACGAACGCTGGAAGAGCGCCACCGCGGCGGCCGGAGCCCCCGGCCAGCCGCTGACCACAGTCTCGAAGGCGGCCTCGGCCTGGGCCCAGTTACTTTCGGCGAGCCAGCACTCACCAATCAGTTCGGCGGTGTCGGCGCCCAGGGGACTCTTGGCGTACGCCTCGAGCAACCGGTCGAGGACATTCCGGGCAGCGGCGTAGGCGCCCTGCCGGAAACGGATGAGACCGGCTTCGAGCAGGGCGTCATCGGCCCATTCATTGTCGGGCCAGCTCTCGGCCACGGCCAGGAAGGCCACTACCGCCTCTTCCCGCCGACCGGCCTCGCGCAGGGCCACTCCCTGACGGTAGCCGGCTCCGCCGGCGATGCTGCTCTCGGGGTAATCCTCGACGGCCCGGCCGAAGGCTTCGGCCGCGGCCTCGGCCTGTCCCTGTTTCAGGTAGGTCCAGCCGATCGCAACCTGGGCTTCGGGAGCCGTCTCATGCCGGGGGTAATCGGACACCACCCCCTCGTAGGCCCGTCGGGCCAGAGCGTATTCGGCCAGATGGTAGTACGACTCCCCCAGCAGGAATCCGGCATTGGCCGACACGTCGGGTCCCAGATCGAGCTGGAGAACCTGAGTCATGGCGTCGGCCGCCTCGCCGTACTGCCCCAGAGCGAAGTAGCACTGACCGATCTTGTACAGACAGGTGGAGAGCAGGTCGCTGGAGGGATAATCATCCACAACCCGCTGATAATAGCTCAGGGCGTCTTCGTACTCGGCAGCTTCCTGGGCGATCCAGCCCATGCTGTAAAGAGCGTAATCTGCGACCGGCGATTCGGGAGTGTCGTGGTACACACTCTGATATGCCTGGCGGGCGGCTTCGATCTCTCCGAGCCGCAGTTGGGCCTCGCCCTGCCAGTAGCGGGCCCGGTCGAGCAGCAGGGAGCGGGGTCGACGCTGTCCGATGGCCTCGAAATCATCGGCCGCGGCGGCGTAATCGCCCAGTTTGAAGTACGCCTCGCCCCGGCGGTAAAAAGCCTGATCGAGATAGGCGCTCTGGGGATAGGCGATGATGAAGGCCTGCAGCAGATCGACGCACTGCCGGTAATCGCTCTGGAGAAAGTGCACTTCGGCCTGCAGCAGGTGTACCTCTTCGATCCGGCGGCTTTCGGGATGGGCCCTCAGAAAGGCTCTGATCTGATCGAGAGCCGACGGGTAGAGACCGTCGGACACCAGACCGCGAATGAACATGTAGTCCTGCTCGGCCGGGTCCACCTGGATCGAGGGGGCGGTAACCGGAATTCCGTTCTGGGCCGCCGCGGCAGGGGCGGACAGACCGCCGAAAAGGATGACAAAGGAGAGCGGGACGCTGAAAAATCGATCCGACCGGCGGGTCGGGGAGCCTTCACTGCGGATTGTCTGCACGTCTCTCACGGCCCTGCCACAGGTGTCGGGTAACCTCGTGAATGCGGGTGCGCGGCATGCATCGGACATACCGCACCGCTCAAAGCCCGGACCTTTTCGCCCGTGCCCCAGGAACTGCACCGGTGCCCCTCAGGGGCAACCGGTTGGGCACTAAGCTAGCCTGACCCTCCGACGCGGGTACCCCCCTCCCCCAAGCCGCCGAAGCACCGGTCCACAGTATGAACGTCTGCGCCCCCGGAGTGGTTCCCGGTACAGGGGAAAGATCGCTGCAGGGTTGGACGACGGCGCTCCCGGAAAAGGGGCGTCCGACACCGTATGAATACCCGGCCGGGAGCGTCAGAGGAAGGGGAATCGGGTGAGAACGATGGTCCCCTCTCCGGGGCGTGAATCGATCGAGATTTCCCCCTCATAGGCATCCACGATGGCCCGGGTGATGGCCAGTCCGAGTCCGGTTCCGTCGGTCCGGGTCGAGAAGTACGGTTCGAACAGGCGCTCCTGCACCTCGGGGGCGATGCCTTCCCCGGTATCGGTGACCTCGAGCCAGACGTGCGTGGCATCGGCCCCGGTGCGCACGGTAAGCCGCCCGGACTCCCCCATGGCATCGAGAGCGTTGCGCATGAGGTTGATCGCCACCCGCCGGATCTGTTCGGGATCCAGAGGCGCCTCGGGCAGGCGCGGAGCGAGATCACGGATGATCGTGACGCCGTCGGGCAACGCCGGTTCGAAGAGGTTGAGGGCGTCTTCGACCGGTTCGTTCAGATCGGTCGGAACGTGCCGCACGACCGGCAGGCGGGCGTAGGTCGAGAATTCGTTGGCGATCCGGCGCAAACCCTCCACCTGCTCCACGATCGCATCGGTGCACTCGTGCAGAATCTTCCCCAGATCCTCGGCCCCCTCGTCATAAGCCCGGCGCAGGAACTGGGCCGAAAGCTGCATCGGGGTGAGCGGGTTCTTGATCTCGTGGGCGACCTGCCGGGCCATCTCCTGCCAGGCCCGCTCCCGTTCGGCCCGGGCCAGCTCGTCGCGATTCTCGCGCAGGGCGATGACCATCTGGCGGAAAGCCTTCTGCAGTCCGCCGACTTCGTCGCCGCGGGTCACGGGAATCTCCACCTCGAGGTCGCCCCCCGCCACGCGCCGGGCCGAACCGGTCAGGTCACCGATCGGCCGGGAAATCATCCGGGCGGTCAGGACCGCCACCAGAGTCACCGCCGCCACCAGCAGCAGATAGATGCTCGCCACGGTGGTGAAAAGCCGGTGTACGGCGGGATCGTTCAAGCCCCAGAAACCGAAGCGGCGACAGGCCAGGGTGGCCACGGCCAGGCCGCTGTAATCGGTCAGCGGGCGGTAGGCGAAGAGATAGTCCAGCGAGCCGATATCACCCCAGCTGAAGGCTCCGACCTCCCTGCCCTGGGCGCCCTCCCAGTCGGCCTCGGGGGGCAGAACCCGCGGCAGGACGCCGGCGGTGTAGAGAGAGGGATTGGTCGAGACCGTCACCCGCCCGTCGAGGAAGAGGTCGGTGTGCCAGGGAATATGTGTGGTGGCTTCGCGCAGCAGCTCGGTGGTGAAGGGCCGAATCACGAGAGCCGCCCCGGCCGAAAAGCGGTCGCCGAGCGAGGCCACCGAGGCCGACCAGAGCGCGCCGGCCCGGAAGATGAAGCTCTGCGGCCAGCGGCCGTGAACGACGTCGCGCAGGGGAATCCGTTCGGCCAGGCTATCAGCCAGGGTCCCGGTCGTCCGGACCAGGTTGGCGTCGAAGAGAGCCCACTGCATTCCGTCGGCGGGGATCGTAAATCCGAAACTGCTCACATGTTCGGCATCGCGAGCCAGTTCCCGGGCCCGCACGGCGGTCCGCTCGGTGACGGCCTGCTCCACGACCCGGACGTTCTCCTCCAGACCGCTTTCCCAGCCCGCCCGCTCTCGGGTCAGCACAAAACCGCGGGTGAGCAGCCAGAGGGCGACCAGGGGCAGAAGGGCGACGACCAGGAGCGGGATGATGAGTCGGGTGCGGAAGCTGACCCGCCGCACCGAGGTACTCAGAGGCACGCCGCTGCGAGCGAAAGCCGCCGCCGGAAGCCAGCCCAGGATCAGCAGAGCGAGCAGGAAAAGGAGCAGGATCTGGAGAGTCTCGATCAGACGACCCCACAGACCTGGCTGCTCCATGCCCAGGCAGGCCACGCGCTCGACGGTGCCGATTTCGCCGATCGCCACACCCGACAAAGAGGATCCCGCGCGCGAGGTTTCGAGCCGGAAGTAGTACTCGTCGGCTCCCCCGGTCAGCCACCAGCCGCGCCGGTACCAGCGGCCCACGTCCGATTCATGCAGGTGTTCGATCACCGCTGCTGGCACCGTCGCGGGCACGGGGGTGGGACGGTGACTGCGCGGGACCGCCAGCAGACCGAACGTTTCATCATAGACATGAACGAAGAGCTCGCCGGCGAAGCGCCCGGCCCTCCCGGCGGCGTCGGGGGCGGCCGTGAGCGACCAGATCCGCTCCTCGCCGTCGGCCACGAAACCGAGCGGCCGCGGTCGCACCCCGATCAGGAACGGTCTGCCCCGGTCGGAGGCGTGGACGGCCAGGATCAGGGTTTCCTCGCCGAACTGGGTCTGCTCCCCGGCAGCCAGGGCGAAGCGCCCCTGCCCTGAGCAGGCACTGTGCCGCATCGACTCGCTCAGCACCAGATCGAAGAGCGTGGCCGCGGTGGTGAAACCGCCCGCGATCTCTCCGTCGGACGTGAGCATCTGCACCCCGCCGGCCCGATCGTGGCGTTCCAGATCGAGCTCGCGCCAGATCAGAAAGGCCTGCCGGTCGGCGTTACGAAAGCCGTTCGAGTCGCCGTCCTGCGCGAGACGATCGGCGATGCCCCGGACATCCTCCCGTAAAGCGGTGAAGTCGGCCGGATCGAGTCCGACCCCGGCACTGCTCAGCGAGGCGGCCGCCGACTCGAGCACCTGATGCGTGATCCGACGGCCGAGTTCGGTTTTCAGGGGCAGCAGGAGCAGGGCCCCGATGACGCCCAGGCCGAGCAGGCGGGTCAGCACGGGCCGCTGCAGAGTGACCTGAAGCCAGAGAGCCACTCCCAGGGTACCGGCCGCGGCCGTCAGCACACCCACCACGACCGCACCCCTCCACAGACCGCCGACCGCTGCCGCACCGGCGCCGACCGCGGCTGCCGCCACAGTCCCGATCAAACCGACCAGACCGTAGTAGCGGCGCAGCAGTGCGGCCGCTCCACCGGCTCCGGTGATGATGGTCAGGGTCATGGCGATTGCGATCAGCCAGCCGATCAGATCGCGGGCGCCGGGCAGGAACGACACCCGCGCCCAGAACCAGCTGGGGGCGAAGCGGAAGAGATCGCCGAGCAGGGACAATCCGAGCGGCCAGAGGCCGAGGATGAGCAGCAGACAGATGATCGTCCCGGTCAGCGAGCGCCCCCGCTCGGCCAGCGGGTTGCGCATCGACAGGGCAAACCAGAGCGCCAGGGCGGCGGCCGAGACGGCCAGGAAAGCCTGGTTGGTGAGCTGGTGCCCCGACCAGGACGGCGCGATCAGATCGAGACTGAGCGGACGGGTGAAAGCACCCAGAACGAACGGAACGACGGCGGCGTAAATGAGCGGGGCGGCGGCAATCCCGCGTATGGCCGAGGTGTCTCGTCCGAGCAGGGCAAGACTGCCGACGAGCACCATGACGAGCAGGATCGCCTGGGCCGGAGCACGCAGGGGATAACTGAGAGAGGCGTCCTTGACCGATCCGAGTGAGACCCGCAGGCCGCCGCCGGAATCCTCGCGATCGAAACCGACCTGCAGGCGTTGCAGGATCCGAGCCGGCAGAATCGTCTCGAGGTAGGACCTGCTCCCGGGGCACGGTCCCGGCGCCCCGGGCGCCCGCAACACCAGAGCGGTCATGACGAGAGTACCGTTTCCGACCGGTCGGGTCAGGATCGCCATGGCAGCCAGTGAATCGCCGGTGATCGTGAAACGGTCACCGGCCGGGCCCGGTCCGAGCGGCGAACGAGGGGGCAGTTCGACCGGCACGAGCCAGGCCGAACCGGCCCAGAGGGGCGAACCGGGTTCGGTCCCCAACCAGGTCAGTGCCAGCGCTTCGGTTTTGAACCGGGCGCGGGTCTGCGTCCAGACCTGCTCGAGCCAGCCGGCCGGTGGAACGCGCGTGTCTCCGGCGGGCAGCACCGCGAGCGCCTCGTCAAAGCTGCGGGCCATCGTGCCATGCAGGGTCTGGAGGGCCTGTTCCAGACGGGCACGGTCGGCGACGTCGTGTCGTGCCAGCCAGGACGGCGACGGCTGGCGGGGCAGCAGCAGGAATCCGGCGGCGCAGAAAAGCGCGGCTGAGATCAGAACCCGGCGCCATGGTCCGAGAAAATCGATCGGTCGGTGGTCCCCGAGGCCGCGTACCAGGAAGGCCGCCGGCAGGAGCGGCAGGAGAGCTCCGGGATGCCAGCTCCCCCATCCCAGATAAAGAGCCAGCGCGATCGCGGCCAGAACCGACCAGCTCAGGCGAAAGGTCCGAGCCGGGAGATCGGACCGCGCAGAGGTGCCGGGTGATGACGGGACGGCCTTCATGATCTTGAGAAGTACAGAGCGCGGCTCGCGGAGTCAACCACCGCCGCCGGACCATAAATATGGCCCGGTCCGCTCGAGGCGGACCGGGCCGGCTCATCCGGTATCGGGAGAGGGGTCAGAACCGATAACCGAACGAAACGAGAAATTGTCCTGTCTTCCACAACTCGGTGCTGGTGCCCGACAGGGTCTCCCACTCTGTCTGCCGCCAGGTCATACCGAGTCTGATGGCGTTTCCCATGGGCAGTCCCAGTCCGAGACTGTAGATCTCGCGATTACGCACGACCTCCAGACCGAGAGGCCGGTAGAGCAGCGGCGACCACTGGTAACCCGCCCGCAGGGCCGGGCCGTGGGGTATGGCGAATTCGATCCCTCCCCCCGCCTTCCACTGCGGTTCATAGTTCTCGTGGAAGAAGTCGGGATCGTACCCGTCGTAGGGAGCCTTGTTGTAACTCGACTGGCTGTAGTCGAGATAGGTCCCACCGGCGGTCAGGGTCACGGCGCCGACGCTCAGTGCTCCTCCCAGACTCAGCTCGTACGGAAGCTGGAAGGAATAGGTGAAGACCCCCGATTCATCCCAGGTGTACTCCGAGGTGCCGTCGTCGTAATAGAGGACTTCGCTCTGGTACCAGTTCTCGGTGATATCGATCCGCGCCGGCATCTTGACGTCGCCCCCGATCGCCAGCAGGGACATCGGCCGCCAGAGGAACCCGAGTCCGAGCCGGAGTCCGCGGCTGCGGTAGGTGTAATCGATTCCGTCATCCCACCGGTGTCCGTCATAGGGCGCCCAGACGTCCTCGGTGTCGTAGGCGTCCAGGAGGTAGGTGTAGGAGTTGGTGCCGCTGATCGCCTCCAGGGAAACCCCGATGAATGTGCCCGGTGAGACCTCGATCGCAGCCCCGGCGGCGTACCCGTACACCGCCCCGAGATCGGCGTCGGTGGCCTCGATCCAGGTCTCACCCAGATCGGGATCGTCGGATGTGTTGTACCCCTCGATCCGGTAGCGGTTGTCGAAGTCGCGCAGGCGGTGGCCCGCCAGAGCAAAGACGAGACTGCCCTGCTCGGTCGGGACCGCGTAGACGATCCCGAGGGCGTCCAGCGCGGTACTGTAGACCCGGCTCCCGACCGGATTGCCGAAGTAGCGGGTATCGAGCCTGGTCGTCCGGTGGTTCAGACCGCCTTCAATGGCAAGCCCGCGGGCCAGTCCCAGACCGGCCGGGTTGTACCTCAGGCTGTAGATGTCCCCTCCCAGGGCCTGATAGGCCTCGCCGAGGGCGGTCGGGCGGGCGCCGGTCCCGGCCGGTGAAACCGCCAGGATCTCGGCGCTCTGGGCCCGGGCCCCGGGGGTGTGACAGATCAGCGCGGCGGCCAGAGCGAACCCGACGGCCGCTCTCGTTCTCTTTCTCTCAAGCTGTGTCATGACCTGCCGTCCTTTCTCCCCACATCGTCCCGTAACCGCGTGCGTCAATGCCCCTCCCGGGAGTCCAAATCATCCCCGGGCGGCGGGCGGTGGCCGGTGGTCCGGGGCGGTGGCCGCGAGGTCGTGGTCCGGCCCGAACTCGTCCGCCCGCTGGTCGTGCGACTCGAGGTGGTACGGCTCGAGGTCGCCCGGCTCGATGTGGTCCGGCTGGATGTGGTCCGGCTCGACGAACTCGAGCTCGCCGGCGGCGGGCGGTGGCTGGTGGTCCGGGGCGGCGGCCGCGAGGTCGTCGTCCGGCCCGAACTCGTCCGTCCGCTGGTCGTGCGGCTCGAGGTCGTCCGGCTTGATGTGGTCCGGCTCGAGGTCGCCCGGCTCGAGGTGGTGCGGCTCGAGGTCGCCCCGCTCGATGTGGTCCGGCTCGAGGAGCCCGAAGTCGTGGGCGGAGGCCGGGAAGTCCGGGGCCGGACCACCCGAACCGAGGTCCGCGAGCCCGAACTCGAACTGCCCGAGGAGGTGCGGCTGCTGCCGGTACTCGTCCGGGATGATCCGCTGGCCGAGCGCGTATTCCCCGTCGCCGTCCGGATCAGGCGCCCGCCCAGATCGCGGATCAGAGTGCGGCTGCCGCTGTCCGATCCGGACGAGGTCCGGGGCTTGCGGGCGGTCGTGGTCGAGGTGCTCGGCCGCCTGGTGGCGGTTCGGGTTGCGCTCGAGGGAAGCCGCAGATCGCGGGTCGCAGCCGAATCATCGGGCCGAACCCGGATCTTGCCGTTTCTGACGATCGAACTGGTGGCCGGGTTGCGGGAACGGGAGTAATCGGACCGGCTGTCGGTCTGCGCTCCCCGGTCCGCGTCACGCCGGCCGCGGGCGGCTGACCGGACATTGGCGGCGTCGGCGACGGCCCGGCCGACCGGACTGCCACGCTCGCTGCCGGCTCCACCGGCATCAGCGGCCACCCCCCTGGCTCCGCGCGCAGTGCGCAGATCCGACAGACCCCGGCGGCGATCGTAGGCCCGACGCTGGTAATCATCGGCCACGATCACGGTTCCGCCGCCCCAGTGGTAGGGGTGGTCGTAGTACCAGTAGGAGCCCCAGTACGGGTCGTAGAAACCGTGGTGGTAGGGCCGCCATCCGAACCACCAGGGATCGACGTAGCAGACCGAGTAACAGGAGCCGTACCACGGGCTGTACCAGGGGCTGATGTACCAGGGATCGGTCCACCAGTAGTCCCAGTAGTACGGGTCGTACCACCAGGGATCATAGTACCCCATCGAGATCCCGAAACCGCCCCACCAGTACCCGGCGCTCCAGACATGACCGAAACGACGGGGAAAGCGGTGCCAGCCATAGCAGGTGGAGTAGTACCAGTCGACGTATAGCCGCCTGAACCACGGCCGCCGGTACCCGACCACGACCAGATCGAGATCGTAGTCGTAGACATACTCGGTATACCGTTCGCCGGAGTAATCGAGATCGTCGCGGTAGCGTACCCCGACGCCCTTCGAGCCGCCGGTATAGAGATCCTCGGACCAGCCCACCCCGAGCGACTGCGGTTCCTCCGCCGGGTTCGTCCCGGTGACTGCAGCTGTTTCCGGCTCCGGAGCCAGACCGAACGCGTTCATCTTCCGGCTCAGATTCTCTTCGACCCGGTCCGTCTTGACATCAACCGCCAGCCGATCCGCCTCTTCGGCAGCCAGTTCTCTGTCATCGAAACCGACCCTGGGGAGCATGCGTTCGGAAGCCACGACCGTATAGCATCCCTCCAGAAGCATGAGCAGCCCGAGCAGGCCCACCAGCACGACGGTCCCCTTCCAGGCCTCCCCCGCCCCTCTGACTCTCTCTTCGCGCGTCCCGGTACTCATCTGAACCACCTCTTTTCGTCAGCCCGGTTATCCCGGGAGGCCGAGCCCGCACTGCGGGGATCGGCTGCCCTACAGGACTATCACAAACCGTGCCAGTGGGGGACCAAACCGGGGATAATGCGGAAAAAGCGCCGTAATTATCTCATATATTGTTGATATACAATACCTTACGACAATGTGTCGGCACTTCGCGAGGCGCCGTGGGAGCTTTGCCCGGGACCGGACCCGCCCCCGGGCGGCTGCAACGGGTGTCTCTGTGTACCGCCGGCGGGACAGCCGGTGTCCCTCATCGGGGACAAAAACGCCCTCAGGCCGGGCGGCGCACCAGAATGGCGATGATCCGGATCAGACGATCCCGGGTGTCGGTATCCCAGTCCGGCGTGCGATTCAGGAAAGAGGTGTAGTAGTCGATCATTTCGCGCCGGGAAACGACCAGACGGTAGCGGAAGGCCGTTTCGCTCTGATCGAGCGCAATGAGGTTCCGCTCGGCCAGCACGGCGGCCAGCTCCTGCAGCCGGGTGATGCCCCGGGTGAAATCGGGATGGAGCCGGGCATACCATTCGAAAATACTGATCGGCATGCGGTCATCCAGAGCCGCGTAGGCCATGATCTGTTCGACGGTCAGGTCGAGATCGGGGGCCGGTTCGGCGTCGGGATCCCGTCCGAGCAGGCGGTTCCAGAGGTCTTCTCCCAGTTCGAAGAGGGTCTGCAGAACGAGACCGGCGACCGATTCGATCGGGATCATCGGTTCGCCGCGCAGGTCATCCAGCGAACCCGGTTCGGGCAGCGTGCGCCGGGCACGGTCGCCCATGGCGCCGGCCCGGGCGGCTTCCATCACCTGGGCGGTGAGTTCTTCCAGGCGCTGCTGGATGAAGAGCAGGCTGTCGAGCGGGGTGCCCACCGAGCCCAGATCGGCCCAGTCGGTTGCTCCTTCGGCCAGAGCCCGGCGCAGAGGGCCGGCGGCGGTTCGGGTGCGTTCGGCTATCGCCGGCCGTTCGGACTCGAAGGGCGGCGGGGGCGTGACCCAGTCGAGCCCGCGGCGCACACCGACCTCGGCGCGGGGCAAACGGGCCACTGCCTCGGGTTCGGCCGCAACCCCGGGAAGCACCTCTTCGACAGTCGCCTCCTGCGGCGCGGGTTCGGGCGGTTCGGGTTCGGGCCGAACCTCGGTCAGCAGGGAGAGCGACAGCAGGGGGGCCGGCGGCTCGGGAACGGGCAAAGTCAGCAACAGCAGAACACCGGCCAGAAAAAGGTGGAAGAAGGCTGATGCGATCCAGCCGGTACGGCGCATGGTCACCCCTGTCCACCGGACCGCTGCGACCACAGAACGCGGTACCGGTGGTAGTTGTTCATGATCGTCCGCACAAAGGTCCGTGTTTCTGTGAAACCAATGGATTCCACGAAAGTTTCCGGCCTCTCGTCGGGCAGGCCCCGTTCCCAGCGACGGACATTGGTCGGACCGCCGTTGTAGGCCGCCAGGGCTTTCTCGACCGAGCCGTCGAAACGATCGATGAGACGGGCCAGGTAGGGCACGCCGAGAGCGACATTGAGTTCGGGATCGTAGAGATCTTCTTCGATGATGGCCCCGAGCCGCAGCCGTCCGGCCCACTCCCGGGCGGTCACGGGCATGAGCTGCATCAGCCCGCGGGCGCCGGCGTACGAGCGAGCGCGGGCATCGAAAGCGCTTTCCTGCCGTATGAGAGCGAAAACGAGCCAGGGATCCACACCGGACCGGCCGGCGGTCTCGGTGACCAGGTCGTGGTAATACACCGGATAGAGCAGGTCGTCATAGAGTAGATCGTCACGGTCGACCGCACCGCTGCTCAGCAGACGCTGACCCAGCCGCTGCGCCGCGCCCCAGGCCTGCCCGGCCTGGCAGAGTTCCCAGAGAGCGATCCGGCGTCCGGGGGCCAGGGCCCGGTCGTTCAGGGCACCGAGAAGTTGGTCCTCGCCGACCGTTTCGAGCCCGACTCGCAGGAGCACGATACCGGCCGCCAGATCGAGGTCGGCCCATTCCGGGACGACGAGAGCGTCCCGGACGAATACAGGGACGGGTTCGGGCCCGACAGACGTTTCCCCGAGAGCCTGACGGGCCA
Organism: uncultured Gemmatimonadota bacterium; assembly: GCA_964576115.1. GTDB lineage: Bacteria > Blakebacterota > Blakebacteria > Blakebacterales > Blakebacteraceae > CAYSYY01. Next base: position 20,245 of record CAZNUA010000004.1, on the reverse strand, counting down.
GGGCGCCGTACCAGGTGTCTTCGAACGCCTCGGCGGCGCGTCGATACATGGCCCGCGCGCCGGTACTGTCTCCCGTCACGGCACAGATCCGCCCGGCCCAGTACCACCCCTGGCTCTTCTCCTCGGAGTGAAAGACCCCCCGCCCCAGGCTGGTGAACCACCGCCGGGCTCCGGCGAAGTCGCCCCCTTCCAGGGCGTTGCGGCCCAGATCGAAGAGCACTCCGGCGTTCTCCCAGTGCCGGGGGTAATCCTCGACCAGACGGATGTAAACCTCTTCGGCGGCGGCCCGATCCACTCCGCTCAGACGATCACCGGCCTGCTTCAGGGCCCGGGGCGCCCAGCGGCTCTGCGGATAGCGCTCGGCGAAGGAGATCAGTTCGCGCAAACCCTCGCGGCGGTTCACCGCCGCCGCTGCCAGGGCGGCATTGTACCCGGCCGCCGTGCGATAGCGACTGCTGGTCCGGACCACTGCAGCCAGTTCGTCACGGGCGGCGCTGTAGCGTCGGGCGCGCAGCAGGGTCAGTCCGCGACGGTAGGCGGCTTCTTCGACCAGCGCCGGATCGGTGGTCGAGCTGCGGGCCCGGGTGAAGGCTTCCAGAGCCTGATCCCACCTGGCCAGGTCGAAAAAGACCCGTCCGACGGCAATCAGTTCGGCGGCCCCGGAAGCACCTTCTTCGAGAAGCCGTTCGGCGCACATCCCCCGGGCCTCGTCGCTGCCGGGCAGGGTCAGGCCCCGGCGGAAACAGTCGCGGGCACCGTCGGGATCGGACGCGGCCCGGATCAGCCCCAGCTGCAGGGCTGCCGCGGCTGCCCCGGCATCGCGATGGTCGACCATGTCGACCAGCACCGCCTGCCGGCGGGCGCTGTCGCCGGCGGCGCTGGCCCGCTCGAGAGCCTCAACCCGTACGCGCCGGGCCAGAGCCTCGGGCAGATCGCGCCCGGACAGGCGGGCGAGGAGCGAATCTGAAGTCGCAACCGCCCCGGCTTCGGCGCACACCTGCGCCCTGAGATAGTCGACCCAGTCCTGCAGGGGGGCCGACAACCCGGCCCTGCTACTCTTCATTGCCTCCCGGGCCGCACCCCAGCGACCCAGACGCCAGTAGGCCACCCCGAGTCCCAGCCAGGCTTCGGCACTCAGTCCGGTCTCATCGGCCGCACTCGAGCGCAGCAGGGTGACCGCCATGGTATGGTCCCCCTCCCGCAGAGCCCTGAGCCCCGCTTCGAGAGCGGGATTGTCGGAATCGGTCTTCCCGGCGCCGGGGGCGGGACCGGAGCCGGCGAGCGGGAGGGAGAGCAGCAGGAGCAGACAGAGTCCGGCCGCTCCCGTCGAGGGGGTCGAAAAGTCCCGTCGCCTCGCAACGTGCAAGGACTCTATACTGGCTGTACGGCGCGTTGTCTGCATGAGCAGTGTACGTTAGGGGAGCCTCTCACAGGCGTCAAGTCATGGCAGCCGACCTCTACATCGGACCGGCGGGTTGGTCGTATGACGACTGGAAGGGGTCGGTGTATCCACCCGAGGCGGCCTCGAAATTCGACGGCCTTGCCTACCTGAAGGACTTCTTCGACACGATCGAGGTCAACAGCACCTTCTATCGTCCGCCCTCGGCCCGGATGACAGAGTCGTGGCTGACCCGGGTGGCGGACAATCCCCGTTTCCTCTTCACGCTGAAGCTCCACCGTGCTTTCACCCACGAGCGGGGCCCCCTCGACCCGGCCGCGGCGGCGGATTTCCGGGCCGGGATCGCTCCCCTGCTGGAGGCGGGCCGGCTCGGCGCCGTACTCTGTCAGTTTCCCTTCTCCTTTCACGGCACCCGTTCCAACGCCCGTTATCTGCGCGATCTCTTCGCGACTTTCGAGGACCTGCCGCTGGCCCTGGAAGTGCGTCACGAATCCTGGAACAGCCCCGATGTCTTCGACTGGCTGCGTTCCCAACAGGTCGCCTTCTGCAATATCGATCAACCGGTCATCGGGGCGGGGCTAGAGGCCACCGGAGAAGCCACGACCGATATCGCCTACTTCCGCCTGCACGGGCAGAACCGGGATAACTGGTTCCGCGAAGACGCCGGCGTGGCGGAGCGTTACGACTACCTTTACGATACCGGGGAACTGGAGCCGTGGGCCGATGCGATCCGGGCCCTGGCCGGCAGCCTGAGCCGGATCTTCATCATCTTCAACAACCACTATCGCGGGCAGGCCACCGCCAACGCCCTGGAACTGGCGGCCCTGCTCACCGGCAGCGTGCCCGGCGTGCCCCCCGCCCTTCTGGACACCTATCCACGCCTCGCCGAGCTGTCGATTGCAAATACCCCCGACGCATCAGGCCCCGGGACCTGACAGCCGGTTTCACCCCGCTGCGGCCGGTTGCGGCCCGGAGAGGGTTTCAGCCGGTCGAGGTAATTCCCCCCGGCCGAGGGATTCGAGCCGTTTGAGGGTCACCGTGACCGCGCCCCATTCCTCCTCGACCAGGCCGGTGAGGATGAAAGGACCGCGGGTCATCAGCTGGGGGGCGTAGCGGCGGTATTCGCGAGGAAAGACAGTCACTTCGTACAGCGCGGTGGTGTCCTCGTAGCTGATGAACTCCATGGTTTCGTTGCGGACGGTGCGGATCGGCTTGGCGGTCACCCGCCAGCCGGTCAGCCGCACCATCTGGCCCACATACGCCTCCAGCTCCCGGGCCTCGATCAGGGGCGGTCCCGGGCCGGCGGCGGCCGCGTCGATCCGCTCGCGGTAGAGGTCGAGCGGGTGGGCACCGACCAGAAAGTCGAGGGCGGCGGCCTCGAAGGCGAGCACGGTGCGCTCATCGTAGTCGGGTGCGGCCGGCGGCGGCGCGGCGACCGGCAGATCGAGCGGCAGGGTCAGGTTCGCCCCGCCGCTTTCTCCTCCTTTCCCTCTGCCGCCGCCCTTTCCGCTTCCCTTTCCTCCTCCCTTGCCACCTCCCCTTCCGCCTCTCCCCTGTTCCCTCTTCGCCCACAGCAGGGCCCGCCACATCAGCTCGGGGCGGGTTCCCTCGTCCAGGGAATCGAACGCCCCGCACCGGATCAGGGCCTCGAGCGCGGTCGGAGAGAGCACGACCCGGGCGGTGAAATCCTCGAAGCCGCGGAAGGGACCGCCCCGTTCCCGCTCGGCGACCAGGGCTTGCCGTTCCTCCTCTGAAACCCCCCGAACCTGGCAGAGCCCCACCTGCAGCCAGCCGCGGTTGCCTCCCGGCAGGCCGAGATCGGCGGGTTCGACCCGCCCCAGGGCCATGTCGGCAGCCGCAGCGGCCGCCTCAGGGTACGTGACGCCGGTATAGGCCACCGAGCTCTGATTCACATCGGGGCCACGGATTTCCAGGCCCATCCGGGCGGCTTCGGAGACATAGGCGATGGTAGCGTAGAAGCCGCCGTAGTTGGAGAGCACGGCGGCCATGAACTCGGCCGGGTAGTGGGCCCGGAGCCAGACCGCCTGGAAGGAAACCAGGGCGTAGGAGGCCGAGTGGGCCTTGCAGAAGGAGTAGCCGCCGAAGGACTCGATCTGGCGCCAGAGTTCGGCGGCGATCCCGGGTTCGACCCCCCGGGCCGTGGCTCCGTCGAGAAACTCGCGGCGGTAGCGGTCGATCGATTCGAAATCGCGCTTCTTGCTCATGCTCTTGCGCAGGCCGTCGGCGTCGGCCAGCGACATCCCCGCCACGTGATGGGCCACTTTGATGACGTCTTCCTGATAGCACATCACCCCGTAGGTGTCGGCCAGCACCTCCTCCATCTTCGGATGCAGGTAGCTGAAGGGCACCCCGTTGTGGCGCTCGATGTAGGCGTGCATCATGCCGCTCGAGGAGACCCCGGGACGGATGATGCTCGAGGCCGCCACCAGGGTGTCGAAGCAGTCGCAGCGCAGTTTCCTGAGCAGCCCCCGGGTGGCGGGGCTCTCGACGTAGAAGCAGCCGACGGTGTCGCCGCGGGCCACCAGGGCACGGGTGGCCTCGTCGTCGGTGGGATCGAAGTGCACATAGGAGATGCGCCGGCCGTGGCCGCGCTGGACGGCCGCACAGGCATCGTCGATCACGGCCAGGGAGCGGTTGCCGAGCAGGTCGATCTTGACCAGTCCGGCATCCTCGACCGGGTACATGTCCCACTGGGTGATGATCAGCCCCTTGGCGGCCCGCTCGACCGCCACGTGGTCGGTCATACGTTCGGGAGCGATCACGATTCCCCCCGGGTGCACCCCGAGGTGGCGGGGAAAGCCGTCGAGCTGTTCGGCCGCTTCCAGAACCGACCGCCAGGGATCTTCACGCAGGTCGATCCCCCGAAAACGGGGGTTGGAGGCGATTTTCTCGCGCAGATCCTCAGCCCGCGCGAAGTAGCCCAGACGTTTGGTGACGATCCCGATCTCCCCCTCGGGCAGGCCGTGTACCTTGGCCACCTCGCGCACCGCCGCCCGGCCCTGGAAGGTCACCTGGGTGGCGATCATGGCCACCCGCTGCTCGCCGTAGGTGCGGTAGACGTAATCGAGCACCCGGTCGCGGTCGCGCCACGAGAAATCGAGATCCACGTCGGGGGCGTCGGTCCGGCCCTGGTTCAGAAAACGCTCGAAGTAAAGGTCGTGGGCCAGGGGGTCGACATGGGTCAACCCCAGAGTATAGGCCACCACGCTGTTGGCGGCCGAGCCGCGCCCGCAGGTGGGAATGCTCTCCTGGCGGGCGAACCGGGCGATATCGGCCACCACCAGGAAGTAATCGGCATACCCCATCTCTGCGATGATGCCGAGTTCGTGCTCGAGCTGGCGCACCACGTCGTCGCGCAGGGCGGCCGGATCGGGCACCCGGCCGGCTGCGGGCCGCCCCGGGGCCGGGCACCAGGGATCGTCGGCGGGGTAGATCTGCCCCGCCGTATGGCGGGGTTGCGAGCGGGTGCCGTAGCGCCAGACGATCCCCCGCAGGCACTGCTCGCGCAGGTGCGCCAGGGAATCACCGTCGGACCCCCCATCCCTTCTGCTGCCCGCCTGCAGACTGTCACCACCCTCATCAGCCCGGGTTGTCATGAACCGGGGCAGGAGCAGACCACCGAGTTCCGGCCCCCCCTCACAGGCCGCGGCCAGTTCGGCCGCGGTGCGGACCGCTTCGGGAAACTCCCGGAAAGCCGCCCGCATCGCCGCTTCATCGCACAGCCAGGCCTCGGGGGGCGCCACCGCACCTGCCGGCACGGCCGAGAGGGCCCGGTTCAGGCCGATGGCGGTCAGCAGGTGATGTCGCCAGCGATCCCAGGGACGGGCGAACCAGACATCGTTGGCCGCCACCGGCCGCACCCCGGCCGCGAGCAGACCCCGCCGGCGGGCCTCGCGCAGGGTCCGCCGCCATCCCCGCCAGGCCGTGAGCGCCAGATAGTGATCGCTCCCCCCCCGCTCCCGGGCCAGAGTCTCGAGCAGGTCCAGATCACCGGTCAGGACCGCCACCCCGGGGTCGCGCTCGCACAGGGCCGCGGCCAAATTAAAGTCATACATGAGATGACGGCTGCTAACGACTTGATTGACAACTCGATAGCCCTTCTGTGACTGAACCAGAAGAACCGCCCGCCGGGGCCGCACAGCGCCCCCGGCCGGATTCCCGCTCCGTCCCCGCTCCACTCCACCGGCCACTCCGCCGGCCGTCCCGCGGGCCGGCCGTTCCCGCCCCCCCGTCAGTTCGGTGAAGCCCCGTTTCGAGAGCGAGGCCTCGGCCTCCTCGCTCCCCTGCTCCCGGGTGTCCCCGCGGTCCCCTGGTTCTCCAGGCCCGTCGAGCCCGCCGCCCGCTCCGATCTTTGCCCTCCCCCTGCCCCGGTCGCCGAACGGTTCGCGCAGGTCCACCCCCACGATCGGTTTCAGACCCTCGGCGCGGGCCGCCCGGATGAAGGGCACCAGCCCGTAGAGACCGTTCACATCGGTCAGGGCCAGGGCCCCCTGCCCCGCCCGGGCGGCCTCACGGCAGAGATCTTCGGGCATACTCCCGCCGCGCAGGAAGGAGTAGCCGGAGTGGGTACAGAGGTGGGCGAAGGTCATCAGGCGCTTTCCTGGTTCAGCGCACCGACAGCGGCGAATAAAAGGCGAAAATATTCCATAAAAAAACCCACCCTACTCCCACCTTTCACAGTAGCGGTTGCAGATCTGCCGAATGAAACCGTCATAGTGTGTTGGATCTCCGACCTGGGGAGCAGGTGATCGAGAAAACAGTTTCCCCGATTGAAAATCAATGTTGTCAAAATCGACAATGATGATACCCAGAGCCTCAAGCCCCTCACCCTCGGTCTTCGATCTCATGGGCAACGACTTGAACATGCTGACCGTTTCTTTCACGATCGAACTGATATTGTGATGTCCAAGAGTACCTTGCCTAAGAGGTGACTTGAATCTGTCAGAAATGTTAATTACCAGAAGAGAGGCAGCAACAGCCGCCGTCTCCGCACGGTGCACATAGGTATGTAGTGAATCGAAGTCCCTGAGCCGGTTCTTTCGAGCTTTGCCGTGCTCGGTCATGATACTCTTGACTTCCAAAGCAATCCTGACGGTCGCCGGAGCCTCGACAGCAATCCCATCGTTCAAATCTTCAACCAGTGCCGACACTCCCGGAGGTCCGATCACCATGTCGACATTCCATTGTATCGGACCAGCATGGATCGTGTGGTTGAGACTACACACCACTTCCCGCCTGGCGGCGTGCGCCCTCAGCGGAGGGCAACGATCAAGCATGTCAGCCAGCACAAACCTGCAAAGAGCGTTTGAGTGCTTGTCCGAACGGGGATGATACCCTTCGGCCTGGAAGTGTTCGATAAGCCTCTCAGGTGCACTATTCACGTCAGGATAAACTCCACTTCGGCCCCAAGGCGAGTCTGTTCGAATCTTTTCTTCTGACTTTCGATATATTCTTCTTCTACATCAAACCCGATACTTGACCGGTGGGCATCGATGGCAGCGGCCGTTGTTGAACCTGTCCCGGAGAATGGATCCAGCACGGTATCACCGACGAAAGAAAACATCGAAATCAACCGGAAAGCGATTTCTCTCGGAAAAGGTGCAGGATGATCCCGTCGAAATTCTCCCGGGACATCCACCCACACCTGACGGAACCACTTCTCGTGATCTTCTTTGTCGATAACGCTCAGAACGCGCTGCTCACCAGTCGGATGCCTGTACCCTCCGGGTTTGCGAAGAATCAGGATGTACTCCACATCGTTCTTGATGATTGCGTTCGGCTCATATGGTTTGCCGAGAAACGGCGCCCCGTTTCCCTCCACCTCGGTCGCCGCATTGGCGATTTTGTACCAGTAAATGGGGGAAAGATAATCGAATCCCCGCCGACGCATGCGGGTTGAAATATCCGCATGAAGGGGTACGACGTGATGGCGACCCGCCTTCTTGCGGGACATACAGACATCACCCACGACTATGCAAATCCTTCCACCCGGCACCAGCAGATCGAAACAACGCTGCCAGACAGCATCGAGTTCGTCCAAAAAGTGCTCATAATCATCTATGCTGCCCAGCTGATCAGGATGGCTACCGCCGTTGTACTCCTTGAGAGTCCAGTAGGGAGGGGAGGTTACGACAAGATGTACGCAGGGTTCAGCACCAAGGGCCTGCATATCCCGGGCATCGCCAAGGAATACCCGGTGTTTTGTCTGGAGTATCTGCGGATTCCGAGCCCACGCTTTCTGCTTCGCCTCAAGCTTCTCGCGCACGGGAATCTCGGTACCTGTTCCGCCCACTTTTCGCCCCATAGCCCACTCTCCCCGATTCAATGTGCTCATCTTACCCTCTGCCAACGACACATGGTAGTACCCTGAATCAAATGGTGGTTGTTATTCAGCGAATTCATGTCTCAGAACACGAGCGCACAGCCGGGTCCATATGGCCGCGGGGGGCGATCGCGGCCCGGGCCGAGCCGATGATCCCGAAACCGTAGCGCTCCCGCACCCGGTCGACCGCTCCGGCCAGAGCCCGGCCCCGCTGGGCCCGGGTGGGGATCCAGGCCACCGCTCCCCGGGTATCGTCGAAGAGATCGCCCTGCTCGAGACCGCCCACCAGCCCGCTCAGCCGCACCCCGATCCGGCGCACCCGGGTCCGCTTGGCCCACAGCCCCTCCATGAGCCGACGGGCCACGGGGCCGGCGTCGCGGTCCAGGTCGGTCGGGCGCGGCAGGGTCGCCTGGCGCACCCGGTCGGCCCCGTCGGCAAAACGCATCCGCACCGCCACCGTGCAGGCCAGCAGTCCGGTGCGGCGCAGGCGGGCGGTGGCCCGTTCGACCAGGGAGCGCAGGGCGGCTTCGATCGCCCCCCGGTCGTTGGTGTCGGTATCGAACGTCAGCTCGGCCCCGGTCGAACGGGCCGGCCCCCGCGACTGCACCGGCGAGCGGTCCTCGCCGCGGGAACGCTCGCTCAACAGCCGCCCCGGCACCCCGAAGGCCAGCTCGAGGTAACGGGTCGGCACCGCCGCCACCTCGCCGCAGCAGCGCAGGTTGAAATCGAACAGGCGCCGCTCGGTCGCCTCCCCCACTCCGGGCAGACGCCGGGCCCGCAGGGAACGCAGGAAGGCCCCTTCCCAGCCGGGGCTGACGTCGCAGAATCCGGCCGGTTTCACGCACCCGGCCGCCACCTTGCTCAGCAGCTTGTTGCTCCCCAGACCGACCGAGGCACTCAGACGCAGGCGGTCGCGCACCTCGCGCTGCAGGCGGCTGCCCACATCGGCGGGCAGACCGAAGAGACGGCTCGTGCCGGTCAGATCGAGATAGGCCTCATCCTGGCTGGCCGGCTCGACCAGGGGACTGTACTCGCGCAGGACCCGGAACAGCGCCCGGGAGGCCCGCCGATAGAGATCGTGATTGCCGGGCAGGACGACCGCTTCGGGACAGAGCTTGAGAGCCCGACGCAGGGGCAGCCCCGATTCCACTCCCGCCTCCCGTGCCTCATAGGAACAGGAGGCAACCGCCGTACGGGGCGCATAGTGGCCGCCGAAGGCCACGATGACCGGCCGGCCGCGCAGCACGGGATCGGCCACCTGCTCCACCGCCACGAAGAAAGCGTCCATGTCCACGTGCACGATCGCCCGTTCAGACATGGTTCATCCCGGAGACGTACTGACCGTACGCCGCACAAGTCGCGAGGATGTGGAACGAAGATATTGCCGGAAAGGACCGTTCCCGGGTCAGGCCAGGGTGGGGTAATAGATCCACCCTTCGAGCGCCACCCGCCGCATCTCGTTCGGGCCGGGAACCGCCAGGGTGACGCCGAGGGTGCTGGCATCGGCGCTGAAAAAGGTCCCGGTCAGCCCGCAGAGGATGGCGTCGAGAGCGTCGTCGTTGGTGATGGCGTCCTGATAGAACGGGCCGGCGGGATCGAGCGGCACCAGGTTGCTCAGACGCAGCTGGCGCAGGATCTCCATGCGCCGTTCGATGGGCGCGTCGGTCTCGCCGTGGTACTGGGTGTGGGGAATACCCAGCTTCTGCAGGGTGACCTCGGGAGCCACCTCGAGGATCGTCGAGTGGCTCGGCTCGAGGCGCTCGAAGGGCATGATCCGGTAGGTGGGCGGCCGTTTGGCCAGGACCTTCATGCCGAGCAGGACCATGGTCATGAGGTCGGGATAGGTGTCCTGCAGGGGACTGGTGGTATCGAGATAGGAGTCGGTGAGCCGGGGCACGATGCCGTTTTTGTTCACGAAGGCCTGGCGCTTGCGCTTGATCTTGTAGGGGGCCCAGTTCTCTTCGATCTCCTCGGCCAGGGACATCCACGACCGGGGCGCGGCCCCCAGCAGGTGAACGATGAAGCCCACCGGCCAGGAGAAGGGGAAATCGAGTGTCACCAGCACCCGCTGGGCGGCGTACTCGCGCAGCAGATCGGGCAGGCCGTCCCGCCCGATCGATTCCAGCCGCTCCACCTTGAAGCCCATGAAGGTCCGGGTGCCCACCGCCACCCAGGTCTTCTGCTTGCGGTCCTGGCTGCTGTAATCGACCCCGATATAACGGGTGAAGGTCATGCGAACCTCCTGCCGAACGGTTCGACGTGTGATAGCAAACGTACATATATAATGCACCCTCCGACATCTTCCAAGAAATCATCGGAGGCATATTATGTATAACATGAAAACACATATCTTATCCTGTTGCTGAATAAAAAGTTACACATTGTACCATATGGGACACATTGCAGGGCCGACCGGCCCTTCCGGAGAGCGCCTGTCACCCCCGGTCCCCGGCCGGCAGTTTACGGATCACCCCCACCACGACCCCGAGTACGCTGATGTCGCCGTCGGCCGCAAAGAGCGGAACCGCCCCGCCACCGGCCAGCAGGCACCAGGTGCCTCCCCGGCAACTCCGCCCGAGCTGCCAGCCGTTGCCGACCAGCCGGACGACCAGCAAATCCCCCTCGTTGGGCCGGGCGTCGCGCAGGGTCACCAGGGTGTCTCCCCGGTGCAGGGGAGGCAGGTCGTTCGCTCCCGGAACGGCACCCGCGACCCGGAAGAACCCGGCCGCCTGATCGCCCGCCAGTTCATGCTGTACCTGCGCCGCTTCGGCCGGTGTGAGGGGCACCACGGCCCCCCGCTCCGGTGCTGATCCCGCGCTCATCGCACCCCTCCCGTAACTCTCGCCTGGGGCGAAAAAAAGGCGAATGACGAGAGCCGAAAAAAAGACCCGCCATCTGCGGACGATGATAGGCGAAGAAGGGGCGAAAGTCAACCGCCAATATTGCGCCCGTTTTCCCCCTCGGAAGTCCCCTACTCCTCCCGCAGGGCGATCACCGGATCGACCCGGGCGGCCCGCCGGGCCGGCAGAAGGCAGGCCAGCAGAGCGCTGAGAGTCAGCACCAGCGTGCTGAGGACGAAGGCGACCGGATCGTGCGCCGTGAGTTCATAGAGGTAGCTCTCCAGCAGGGTGGCGACGATCCAGGCGCCCGCCAGACCGACTCCGAGCCCGAACAGGGTCAGAACCAGCCCCCGCCTGAACACCTCCTGCATGATCTGTCCTTCCCGGGCCCCGATCGCTTTCCGGATGCCCATCTCGCGGGTGCGTCGGGCCACGGCGAAGGCCATGACCCCATACACACCCACCACCGCCAGGATCAGCGCCACCAGCCCGAAGGCTCCGATCAGGAAGGCGCGGAAGCGCGGGGTGGCGACCCGCCGGGAGAGCAGGGTTTCGAGGGTCGTGAAATCGAACACGGTCACCCCCGGGTCGATCGCCGCCAGGACCTGACGTACCGCCGGTACCAGCGCAACAGGATCTCCCTCGACCCGGATGAGCACGTCCATCGAACGACGCCGCCCCCAGACAGAGAAGGGCACGTAGATCTGCAGCTTCTCCTCGTCACCGCGAATCCGCCCTCCGAACCGCACCCGCACGTCGTTGACGATCCCGACGACGGTGACCCGGCGTTCGTCGTCCTCTCCCGGGCTGAGGATCAGATCCGAACCGACAACATCCCCGTCAGGCCAGTACCGGCGGGCCATTTCCTCATTGATCACCACCACCGTCCGCTCTCCCACCTCGACGCTCTCATCGAAGAGACGGCCGGCGAGCAGGCCGATCCCGAGCGCGGCGAAGTACCCGGGGGACACCTCCTTGAACTCGGCCACGAGTTCCTCACCGGGGGAGGGTTCGTAACCCGGCGTCGCGAAATCCCCGGTATGGAACCATTCGGTCCCCGGCAGGTAGGGCGCGATCGCTGCCGAACTGACGCCCGGCAGGTTCTGCAGACCGGCGAGCATCTCGTCGTAATACCGCACGTGATCCTCGAAGGTCGGATACTGCGATCGTGGCGGCGAGGTCTCGAAGGTCAGGACGTGACGGGAATCGAAACCACGTTCGACCGAGAGCATCCCGGCGAAGCTCTTCAGGAAGAGTCCGGCTGCAACCAGCAGGATCAGCGCCAGGCAGATCTGAACGATCACGAGCCCGTGAAAGGCCCGCTGATGCCGGGAGCCGGGGCGGAGACGCAACCCGCCGGTGTGTCGACCGCCGGCCAGATTGGCCCGTGCGGTACGCAGAGCCGGCAGGAGACCGATTGTCAGCCCCATGACAACCGATGCCGTGAACGTGAATCCCAGGACGCCGGCGTCGATACCGACCAGATCGAGGCGAGGGATCGAACTCGGGCTGAAGATGATCAGGAACCGGGTCAGAAAGACCGCCAGACCGAGTCCGAGGAGGCCGCTGGTGACGCTCACCAGCAGACTTTCGGCCAGCTGCTGCCTGAGGAGCCGGCGACGCCCCGCTCCCAGGGCGGATCGGACGAAGTACTCCTGCTCGCTGCTGGTGGCCCGGCTGAGCATCAGATTGACGACATTCACACCGGCGATGAGAAGTACAGCCAGGGCCGCGGCAAGGAAGATCAGCAGTAACCGGCTCGTGTCACCGACGATGTAGGACCGCAACGGGAGCACGCTGCAGCCCCACTCCTCGGCGACACCCTCCCGGCCGGGCCGGGTCTCCCGCCGTCCGGCGAGCAGGACATCCGCCTCTTTCCGGGTTATCTCCGGCTGCAGGCGGGCCACGACTTCGTAGTTGGTGGAGCTGTATTCCCGCGTGACATCGGCCATCGTCCGCCAGAACTCGACCTCGGGCCCGGGGAAACCGAATCCGGCGGGCAGCACACCGATGATGGTGTGCGGTTCCCCTCCCACGGGGAGCACCTGGCCGATGACCTCCCTGCTTCCGGCGAACTTGCGCTGCCACAGGCGGTGGCTGAGGATCACGACCGGAGTGCTCCCCGGCGTATCCTCATCTGCGGCAAAAGCGCGCCCGAGGACCGGCTCCACACCGAGCAGGGAGAAAATGCCGGCCGACACCCACGCCCCGGGCAGACGTTCCGATCCATCTCCGAAGCCGACGGTGTAGCTCCAGGTATCATCGTAGGCGGCAATCCCGTCGAAAACATCGGCGGTGGACAGACACCAGCTCTCGAAACTCGGATAGCTCACGTTGTACCGGTAGTGGTTCTGACTGCGGGCGTCCATGCCCAGCCAGGATTGCCTGGCGGTGGCACTGACGGGTTCGTACTGCAGGGCGACGAGACGTTCGGGATCTTCATAGGGCAACGGCGTCAGGAGGATCCCGTTCACCAGGCTGAAGATCGCGGTCGTGGCCCCGATGGCCAGGGTGAGCGTCACGATCGCCGGAATCGCAAAGCCCGGCTGCCGGCGAAAAGACCGCACCGCGAAACGCAGGTCGTGCCAGAAATCGGCCACCAGGCCCGCCAGGCGCCCTCCGGCTCCCTTTTTCTTTGCGATGAGATAGTCGTCGATTCCCCGCTCGAACCGGGCCGCCTCGGTACCGAGGGTGCGTTCGGATTCAGCAATCTGCTCCCGGAGAGCATCCCACGGCACGAAGGGCTGCTCGGCCAGCTCCAGAGCGTCATCCTCCCCAACCCCTCGCCGGCGAGCCGCCTCGAAGGCAACCCGGATGTGCCCGGCGATCTCCTCGACGATCTCGGCTTCGCGCTCGGGCGTCAGGGGCAAGAAGCCCAGTTTGTCACGGACGTGGCGGGTGAAGTCAGACATGAAGAACGTCTTTCCTCTCATCGGATGGGGTGATCATCTCCACTTTTTTTACTCCCCCCGCATGACCTCGACCGGATCGATCCGGGCCGCCCGGCGGGCCGGCACGAAGACCGCCGCCAGGGCCACGCCCGTCAGTACCAGTGCTACCGCGATCAGGGTCGGTGGATCGGTCGGTGAAATCTTGAAGAGGAAGCTCTCCAGCACCCGGGCGATGATCAGGTAGATGACGAGACCTATAGCGAGCCCTGAGCCGATCATGGCCCCGGTCCGCCCGAAGACCAGCGACATGACTTCCCTGGTCCCGGCTCCCAGGGCCATCCGGATGCCGATATCACGCGTACTCTGGGCCACGGTATAGGCCAGAACCCCGAAGAGCCCCACCGCGGCGATGAGAACAGCCAGACCGGCCAGAGTGCTGAGAAGTAAAGAACGGAAACGCTCCGGTGCGATCGAGGTCGAGAGAAGATCCTCCAGCCAGCTGATCCTGCTGATCGGCAGGTCGGGATCGATCTCCCAGACTGCTCCCTGCGCTGCCTCAAAGATACCTGTTGTGGCACCGTTCACCCGCAGAACGACGGTCTGGTCTTCCACCGCTCTCTGACGATAGTGCCAGTACATGGTGGGACGCGGTTCGGTGTCGAGTCCCTGATAGGCGACATCGCCGACGACACCGATGACAGTCAGCCAGGGATAATCGTTATCTATTCTGCCTGTCTTCAGTCGTTTCCCGATTGCTTCCTGACCGGGCCAGTAACGCCGGGCCAGAGCCTCGTTGACCACTACGACCTGCGCATGGGCATCCAGATCTTCGGAGGTGAAGGTTCGACCGACCGTAACGGGGATACCCATCACCGAGAAGAATGAAGAGGTAACGATACTGCGATCGACGTTGGATTCTTCCAGTCTACCCCCGGCGTCGATGGTGACACTTCCCGCCCAGGTACCATCGGCATACGGCATGCGGCCGGTACCGGCCACGTCCACTATTCCGGGAATTGCGGCCAGCTGTTCGGCAAGGCGGTTCTGGAAAGCGAGTATCCGGTCCGTGGAATCGTACCTCGTCTCGGGCAGGTCCATCTGCATGATGAGTCGGTGTTCGGCTGAGAATCCGGGATTGACCGTCGTGAGGTTATGCAGACTCTGCATGAGCATTCCGGCGGTCGACAGCATAACGAACGTCAGCGTGATTTCCGAGACGGTCAGGATCGACTGCAGGCGGTGGTGGCGACGATCCCCGGTCTGGTGACGACCACCGCCATGAAGGATCCGTGAAAAACGGAACCGCCCGGTGCCCAGGGAGGGGATGATCCCGGTACCCAGACCTATCAGGAGCGAGAGGACTACAGAAAAGATCAGCACCCGATGATCAACCAGGATTTCAGTTGCCCGGGGGAGCGAGGCCGGCAGCAGGGCCAGAAACGGCTTGAGGCCGGTAAAAGCGAACAGGCACCCCACTGCTCCCCCGGCCGCGGAGAGCAGGACACTCTCTCCGATCAGGTGAGCTGCCAGCCGCCTCCGACCGGCACCGAGAACCATGCGTACGGTCAGCTCCCGACGGCGTTCGACCGTGCGCACCAGCAGCAGATTGGCCGTGTTGGCACCGGCGATGAGGAGCAGAAGCCCGACGGCGCACAGGATCATTATCAGGGCCGGCCGGGCACTGCCGACGATCAGGTCCTTGTAGGAAACCAGACGTACTCCAAAGCCGTGTTCATCGGGATAGAGTTCCGTGATACGAGCCGAGATCACCTCCATCTCCTGTTGCGCCCGGCCAAGAGATGTTCCATCAGTCAATCGGGCGATGGCCGCCAGGAACTGTGATCCACGCGGCCATTGCTTCTGTTCATCGGTGAGGGTTGTCCAGAGATCGATATCACCACCGAAGGAAAAATCCCGCGGCATGATACCGACGATGAGGTGGGGCGTCTCGCTCATGACGACTGTCTGCCCGACGATGGCCGGATCGCCCCCGTAACGTCCCTGCCAGAGGCTGTGGCTGAGAACCACCAGCGCGGGGGCACCGAACTCATCATCCGGGGGTAATAGAAAGCGTCCGTGCAGGGGATTCACGCCCAGTGCTGAGAAGACACCCGAGGATATCTGCAGACCATCGATGAGTTCCGGTTGATTGCCTCCCGTAATCGTGTATTGGATGTCGGCATAGACGCCAAGGTTCTCAAAGGGTGTGTCGAGTTCATTCCAATCTTGAAAGACCGGATATGAAACGGGGAAGGAGTCCCACCACGATCGCAAGCTCGGATTATCGGACTCAAGCCACTCCGGATTCGTCTGGTACACCCTGACCAGGCGGTCGGAATCCGGATAGGGCAGCGGCTGCAGCAGCACGCCGTTCACCACGCTGAACATCAGGGTCGTGACGCCGATCCCCAGGGCGATGGTCACGACTGCCACCGAGGTGAAGCCGGGCCGCCGCCGGAAACTGCGCACCGCGAACCGCAGGTCCTGCCAGAGATCAGCGACCAGTCCCGCCAGACGCCCCCCGGCTCCCTTTCTCTTGGCGATGAGATAGTCGTCGATGCCCCGCTCGAGCCGGGCGGCTTCAGTGCCGAGGGTGCACTCGGATTCAGCGATCTGGGTGCGCAGAGCCTCCCACGGCACAAAGGGCTGCTCGGCCAGCTCCAGCGCTTCCTCCTCCGTCATCCCCCGCCGGCGGGCACCTTCGTAGCCAACTCGAATGTGTTCTGCGATCTCCTCGACGATCTCGGCCTCACGCCCGGGTGCCAGAGGCAGAGGGCCCAGTTTCTCGCGGACGTAGCGGGTGAAGTCAGGCATGGAATCCTCTCAGGCCCCTCTCTGGATGAGCAGGTGTTGTTTCATCACACTCACTCCGCCCTCAGCACGATCACCGGATCGACCTCGGCGATTCGCCGGGTGGAGATGTACGTCGCCGTCAGGCAAACGGCCAGTAGCACCAGCGCAACTCCCGCATAAGTAACCGGATCCCATGGTTCGACGCCGAAGAGGAAGCCGGCCAGCAGCCGGCCGGACCAGACCGCGCCCAGCAGCCCGAGGGTCACCCCTGCCAGGCCGGTCTGCAGAGTCTGCCGCAGCATCATCCCCACCAGATCCTGCACCCGCGCCCCGACGGCCAGGCGCACACCCATCTCGCGGGCGCGGGCGGTAATATTCCGCGCCGTGATGCCGAAGATACCGACTGCCGCAAGCAGGGTCGAGATGACAGCGAAACACACGATCAGGAGCGTACGGTAACGCTCGCTGCTGGTCGATTCGGCCACCAGCGAGGCGAGGGTGGTCTCCTGCGTCACGGGAATATCGGGATCGACCGCCCAGACCGCTTCCCGGAGCCGGGGGATGATGGCAGCGGGATCCCCGCTCGTTTTCACCAGGATGTTCATATCCCGCCTGACGAGCTGGGCGTAGGGCAGGTAGAACATCGGTCGGGTCTCTTCCCCCAGCCAGCCTTCGGTGATGTCATCCACGACACCGATGACCGTCCGGACCGTGCCGAAGTGCCAGATCGCGTTTCCGATCGGATTGGAATCGGGCCACATGCTCCGGGCCAGGCTGGCGCTGATAACGACGACGGGGTCATCCCCCGGTCCGTCAGAGGCCGAGAACACGCGACCCGCCAGCAGCCGGATACCCATGATTTCGTGATAGTGCGGGAAGACGATCCGGCAGCGTGCCCTGACAAACTCCTGCTCATCGACCAGGCGTATCGGTTGACCCGACAACGTCCCCGGGAAAGGCAGGTAATCGATTCCGCTCACCTGGTTGACACCCGGAACGGCCTCGAGGCTCCGCAGTACCTCCGCCGCGAGGGGAATGATCTGTTCTTCGGTCTTGTACCTCTCCGGGAGAACATCAATGTGTACCGCCGTCAATCCCTCAACTGTGAACCCGGGATCGGTCTGACGCAGATTCAGAAGGGTACGTGCCAGCAAGCCGCCCGACACGAGCAGGACGGCGGTCAAGGCGATTTCCAGCATCATGACGGTCCGCTGGAACCTGCCGGCGCCCCCGGTGATCGTCCGCCCCATCCGGCTCCACTTCGGATCCATCGATCGCCGGGCTGACAGAAGAGCTGGTGCTAGGCCGTAGATAATCCCGGTCACGATACCCACCGCCATCGTCAGGAGCATTACTCCCCCATCCACGCTCACATTCTCGATCCGTGGCAGGTAGGGGCCGATAACCATCACCGCCCGGATTCCCAAAAAGGCGAAGACCACCCCTATGAGACTCCCCGCCACACCGAGAGCGATGCTCTCGGCGAGCATCTGTCGCACTATACGAGGTGTTCCCGCTCCCAGGGTGAGTCTGGTCGAGATTTCCCGCCGGCGCCCGACTGCTTCACTCATAAGGAGATTGGCGACATTTCCGCAGGCCACCAGGAGCATGATGCCGGCCGCACCAAGCAGCAGCACAAGCGGTGATCTCATTCCCCGGGTGAACTCATCCCGCAGAGTACCGAGACGGACATCAGTCTCCGGAGGCCAAGACTCCTCTGCTGTCAGGATCCCCAGGGCTTCCTGCCTTATTTGTATCGGGGACGCTTCGGCAACCGGCCGTCCGATGAATTCCAGATTGTGATTCAGATTCAGAATGTCCCAGCTGTCGAACCCGACCGGGACCCAGAGATCTCTCCGGCCGGTATCGATACCGCCGATTTCGAGCGGATAGAGTGAGCTGTAGAGTCGTATCCCCGCAGGCAGCACCCCGATCACTTCGAACGGCTGCTCATCGAGCATGATCGTCCGGCCGACAATGGACGGATCTGATCCAAAACGACTCGTCCAGGTCTCACCGCTCAGGATCGCGACGTGAGAGGCTCCGTCTCCTTCCTCCTCAGCCGTGAAGACCCGTCCAAGCTGAGGTCGTATGCCGAGCAGAGGGAAGAGCGAGGCTGTCGTTACCCCGGCCATGAGCCGGTCCGGCTGTCCCTCACCGGTGAGCAGAACCTCGGCGGGATGATGGATCGCCATATGCTCAAAGAGGCGGCTGTTCTCGACATATGACTGATAGTCCTGCCAGTAGAAGCCGATCCTGTCCCATTTCGGGCCGAGCAGCTCATTGTTTCGCCACTGGGGCTGGGTCCGCCAGAGAGTGATGAGTTCACCGGAATCATCGAAGGGCAGCTGGCGCAGTAGCACCCCATCGATAACGCTGTACATCGTCGTCGTGGCCCCGATCCCCAGTCCGAGGGTCAGCACGGCTACGACCGTGAACACCGGCCGCCGCCGGAAGGAGCGCACCGCGAACCGCAGGTCCTGCCAGAGATCGGAGATGAGTCCCGCCAGCCGGCCTCCGGCTCCCTTTCTCTTTACGATGAGATAGTCGTCGATGCCCCGCTCGAGACGGGCGGCTTCGGTGCCGAGGGTGCGTTCGGATTCAGCAATCCGGGCCCGCAGGTCCGCCCACGGCACGAAGGGCTCCTCGGCCAGGGCCAGGGCTTCGTCTTCGGGCACCCCCCGCCGGCGGGCCTCCTCGAAGCCGCCCCGGATGTGCCCGGCGATCTCCTCGACGATCTCGGCCTCACGCTCGGGCGCGAGGGGCAGCGGGCCCAGTTGTTCGCGGACGTGGCGGGTGAATTCAGGCATGTCATTGAACATGGCGTCAGGCCTGACTGAGCCCGGCGATGCGATCCACCGCCGCGGCGAACTTCTCCCAGGTGGCCCGCTGGCTGGCCAGAACGTCCGCGCCCTTCTCGGTCAGCCGGTAAAACCGCCGCCGGCGCTGACCCGGTTCCTCGACCCAGCGCCCCTTGATCCAGCCCCGCTTCTCCAGCCGGTAGAGAGTCGGATAGAGCGAGGCGGGATAAAAGCTCAGCACTCCCTCGGAGAGCTGTTCGATCTGCTTGGCCAGTTCGTACCCGTGGCGGGGCTCGTGTTCGAGCAGGGAGAGGAGCAGCAGCTCGGCACTTCCCTTCTTCAGTTCCTGATTCAGCATCAATGAGACCTCCATATATGGGACAACCATCTATAATAACGGTGTGACAGCAGAAATGGTTGCCGGGTAATTTTCAGATTCGGTCCAACCGCCGCCGGACCGGCCTCGTTGAAGGCAATGAGATAACGCAGCCCGAGAGGAATCCCGGCAGGGGCACGGCAAACAGGAGAAAGGCACCCGAGATGATATCCCGATCCCGCAACATACCTATTCCATACGCTCTTCTCTTTCTCATCTGTCTTTCCGCCTGTGCCGGCGGTCCCGACCCGATCGGGGAGGTGACCTGGACCGAGGTCGACCGCTTCGCCGCTGACGAGGCCGACACGATGAGCCTGCTGGCCGGCCCGGTGGATATCGTGGTGCACGGCGATCTGGTCTGGGTGATCGATGTCCGGTCCGACGACCTGGCTCTCTTCACCCGCGCCGGTGAGTTCGTGCGCCGGGTCGGGCGCTCGGGCGAAGGACCGGGAGAATTCAGCCGCCCCACCCTCTTTCTGACCTGGCCCGATTCGGTGGGAGTGTGGGATTTCGGTTCCAACCGGATCCAGCGTTTCGGTTCCCGGGGGGAGTACGGGAGCATGTTCAGACCGGGAACCGCCGAGCAGCCGGCCGGAGGCGCGGGCCTCGATCCCGGGGGCCGCATCTACCTCGCCCGGGGCGGTTTCCAGTTCGATCACCTGGTCCAGGTGCTGACTCCCGACGGCTCCCCCCACTCTTCTTTCGGCGAACCGCCCGCGCCGCGAACCGATATCCTCGACATGGTCGCTGTCAAGACCGATATCGTGGAGGGGCGGATGCCCCCCTATATCGCCAATTCAAT
>CAZNUA010000003.1:81393-136009 GCA_964576115.1 uncultured Gemmatimonadota bacterium | reverse complement strand
GCCCGCTCGTGCTCGGGCCGGGTTGTGAGGATGTGCTGGTAGACCCTCTCTGCCCGGTCGGGGCGACCGACGTCGGTCCAGAGTTGGCCCAGTTCGAGAGCAGCCTCCACCCACGTGTCATCGGGCACACCGGGCGCTTTGAGCAGGCGGTTCAGCTCCTCTGCCAGTCGATCGCGATCCTGCAGATGAGTCCGCATAATCTCGACCACCTGCAGCTGGGCCTCCCAGTCGGCGGGATTCTCCAGATGGGCCAGGGAGAACCACTCCGCGGCTTCCTCATATTGTCCCTGTTTGAGCAGGCCCTGACCCGCACCGTGCCCCTGCAATGCCGTCGCCGCACGACCGGAGGACACAATCTCGGTTGTCAATCCTAGAAGTCGATCCAGCAACCGGGCGGCGAGCCTGCCCAGAAAGGGGGCAAAGATGGCCGACGCATACGCGACCGGTACCTGCCAGCCGTGAATGAAGCCCCAGACATGCAGAGCGGCTGCTCCGAGCAACCAGCCCACGGTGGTGAAGAACATGACCGAGAAATGGGCGATCCGGGAGGGCAGGTCCCGGTCCCGCGCTTTGCGTCTCCGAGGGGAAGTCATCGGAGATCCGTCCGGATTTGATATCCATAGAGCAGACTCACAGGATTATCACTCTGGAGCCCCGCAACCGTCCTGCCACTTCCCGATCACCTCCACCAGCCGCTGCCGCAGCTCCTCGCCGCTACCATGGATGGGGCGCAACTGCTCGGCCAGTTCGGAGTAGCCCTTACGGTCGAGCCAGCTGGAGAAAACGTCATTATCCGACAGGGGCTGAATGTCCTCCTCTGAAGCGGCGCGCAGGAAGTCCAGGAGATCGGTCAGGGAGGTGATCCGGTTCTCGCCAACGATAAGGGGGGTGTGTTCGAGCTGTTCGATCTGGGCTCGCAGGCTCTCCTTCAGGAGGGTGGTCAGTTCCCGGCCTCTGGTGTGGCGGGGTCGCAGTATGTCGGCCAGCTCGCGGTAGCCGTGCATGTAGAGCCAGGTCGAGAAGCGGTCTTTGCGGGCGTAGGCTTCAATGACACCACGCAGTTCTCCTGCTTCGGGTTCTTCGGAATCAGCGGCCAGGATGATCTCGTAGAGTTCGCGAATATTCTTCAACCGGTGCAGCTCCCGCCCCTGTTTGTCCCTGATCAGGAAGTCACCCATACCGGAAAAATCGCGGATGTACTCGTTGAGCTCCTCCAGCGAGCCCGGATCTCCTTTGGGCAGGATGAAGGCCTGATCGCGGAAGGACTCGGCTTCCTCGGCCTTGGAAGCGATGACGATCGGAATCCGCGGGTAGTGGTGGTTGACGATCCGGATCAGGTCGCGACCGGCATCGCTCTCGGGCTCTTCACCCCGGGGGAAGAAGATGTCGGTGATCAGGAAAACCACGTCCTTGGCGTGGCCTTCGGAACGCATGGTCTTCGGGGCGATATCCTCCTCGCGCTCGGCAGCCAGAAGGAACTGCAGGGCCTGCTCGAAGGTGCGGGTAACCATGACGCAGGCCCGCTGGGCGATGATGCTGTAGAGCACCGGCAGGAACTGGGAGAACCAGCGCGGTTCGTCATCCACGACCAGGAAGATGAAGCGCCGCACATCCGATGCCGCCCGGATATTGATCAGATCTTCAGCCGCCCGTACCACCGGGGTGATGAGGATCCGGGGCAGCAGCTCGGTGGTGTCGTAGGCGAAGATGAGATCGGCCCCGGCCGTCCAGGGGTAGCGCTCGCCGGCCGGCCGGGGCGGGGAGCACTGAATGAAGGGATTGGCCGAGAGCAGGACGATCGCGGCCTGCGGGTTGTTGGCCCGGATCGTGGTGGTATCCACGAAGGGCAGAGCGGTGTCGTCGAAGATGAAGACCGCCGCGCCGTCGGCTTCGAAGTTCGTGGCCGTGGCGGGATCGGCCAGCACTACGGATTCGAGCCAGGGCATTTCCTCGCGCAGGCCGGCCGTGGCGTCACGGATGAGTGTTTCGCCGGCGAAGACGACGGCCTGAGAGATCTTGATCGGATTGATAATCCGGGGCACGAAGGGGAAATCCCCGGTGCGGTCGGCTGCCGGCAGGCCTTCAACCGTCATGATCGGCGATCACCTTGCAGAACTGATTGATCGAATCGGCATAGACCGTGACCGGGGCGGGGAAGGTGAGTTCAGCCAGGGCCTCGCCCGGCGAGATACCGGAGAAGAACCAGGGATTGAGAAAGTCCGCGTCGGGAGCGATGAAGCCGTAGATGATGTTGTTGGCGACCAGGTTGGTCAGGAAATGGGTGCCCTGGGTACCGTACATGCGGGTCTGCATCCTCCTCTGATCCTCGTCATAACCGCCCTGGATCATATACAGGAAGTGGCTGCCGTAAATCCCGCCGGTCAGGCTCCCCTCTTCGGGCAGGGGCTCGGCCCGTCCGGCGATGTCCACCCCGTACTCGAAGATGGCCGCAGCGCCGCTGACCTCGCGATATTCCAGATAAATCCCCCAGTCGCGATTGGTCGTGCCCAACCGGCCGGGCACGACCAGGATATAGCGTTCTCCCGCTTCTTCCAGGCGGCGGTTTATCTCGGCTACCCCGGCTCGGACCTCGTCGTGGCGGTCGCGCGAGTAGGTGAAGGGTGAGATGACCACCGCGTGCCGGATATCGGATTGGACCCCGTGGCCCTGGGAATTGGCGATATCGAGCATCACCCGCCCGGACTCCTCGGGGATACGGACCGCATCGTGGCGCAGTTCGGGCAGCAGAGTGAGCTGGACAATATGAAAAGTACCCCTCTCCGCATCTGAGCCGGTTGTATCGGTCAGTTCGTCCGGATTCAGGTTGAAGACGAACTCGATCTGGAAGTGTGGGGTGATGCGGGCCCGGATGGCGTCCATGATGGCGTTGAGCCGGGTCCGGAAGGCAAAGCGGTCCTCCTGGATCAGATTCTCCATGGTGACCCTGTGGTTCTCGACCCCGAGCACATCGAGCAGGCGTTGGCCGGCGAAACGGGTGTGCAGGATTTCCATGGTCTCGAGTTCGTCCCCGCCCAGATCGGTGTTCCGGGACAGGTTCAGGGCGTAGAACCGCTGCTGGCGGTTTCCGCTCTGCATCAGTTTGAGCGGCACCGGCTCCCGGATGGTGGCCATTGAGATGATCGGGAAATCATCGAGGATGGTGGCATAGCCGTGCCCGAAGGCGATCCGGGCGAAGCCATCGGCGGGATCCTGGGTCTTCAGGGCGTAGGGAAAAAACGAGTTGGCCACCCCCGAAACACAGGGGTAGTAGCAGGGACCGGCGTCGGTTTCATCGGTGATGCCGGGGATGGGATTGATCAGGATGGCCATCTTTTCGGCACTTACCGGGCCCCGGCGGGTGATGAAGTCGGTGTAGATGAGTTCGACCGCCCGGCGGACCTGGCCCAGGCGCACCCCTGGATCGGGATGGTTGTTGGGCAGCATGTAGGAGAGATATTCCCCGGCGTGGAGCTGATCCCGTCCCCCCTCCTCGCCCCCGGCCTCGTCGGTGGCCGAGCTGCGCACGCCGACTGGAACGGGGCCCAGGTCGGCCAGGATAGCGGCGATGACCTCTTCGTCTTCGGTTGCAATGGATCCGTCGCGATCGCGGTAGCGGTCGAAGAAAGCCGTGCTCAGAACCCGGGTCGGGATCTTCTCCGCTTCGGGGATCGAACAGGCGTTGATCAGGGCCAGGCCGGTCCCCTTGCCTCCCGGCGAACCTTCGCCGTAGATCCTGACGTCGCCGCCTCTGTCGGTGATCGGGATCCCCATCACCCCGTCATTTTACTCGTACTCGGGATTGTACCCCAGCACCTTGCTGGTCGACAGACCGCAGCGCAGCAGGCCCGTGGCTACTGCCAGGGCGCATTTTACCCCGTCGAGGACCGGCACCCCGAGCTCTGAACCGATACGAGAATCCATGCCCGAGAGTCCGGCGCAGCCCAGCACGATCACCTCGGCCCGATCCTCCTCGATCGCCCGGCGCGACAGTTCGAGGAACAGCTCGGCGTCGGCGAGGTTCTCCTCACCCTTCGCCGGGGCGCGGACCGAAGCCAGCTGGTCCTGCATGTGGTAGGCACGGGCCTGGACGAGCTTGCCGGGTATCGAGTGCTGGTGGGTGGTAACCACACTGAAGGAGTGCCCGAGCATAGTGGCCAGCTTCATCGAGGCCTCGCCGATACCCACCACCGGTCTTTCCGTCATCTCCTTGAGGGCGTCGAGATTCGGATCGCAGTGGCAGGCCACCACGAAGGCATCGACCTCGGCCTCGTTGACCCGCACCAGCTGCATCATACCGGGGGCGGCTAGCACTTCGTCCTGGTAGGTCTCGATAAACTGCGGCGCCCCCGGGGTGGCTTTAGTCACGACCGTGAAGTCATTGCCGGCGAATTGTTCGGCGACAGAGTGAATGGCAGCCGTCATGTCGGGATCGGAATTGGGATTGATCAGGAGGATCTGCATCACTCGTCTCCTGCCGTATCCTGGTGCGAAGCGTCTTCTGCCTGCACATGCATGTACGGATCGGTCGGTACCGCGGCCGCCAGACGAGCCTGGATGGTTTCTTCGGGATAGCTCAACAGACGCATGAACTCTGACGAGATCTCGCGTTCGGCTTCGGCGCCGTACTGCCCCGATTCCTGCAGCCGCGCCTGCTTGCGTTTCAGGGCCAGGTAGGCTTCGAGGGTGGCCTCATCACGGTAGTAGAGCACCGACCACTTCCCCCGGGTGAATTCGGCCGACTGCAGGGCCGTGACGATCAGCGAGGTCTCGAGGTGGGACTGAATCCCCGAGCGCCGGACGATCTCTTCCGAGGCCTCCTTGAGGCGCTCGTAATCGGCGGGCAGCAGGGGGGGGCTAATGGCCAGCTCTTTGACCCCGGCTGCCACCATTTCGGCGAAACAGTTGATCATACCCAGTTCAAAGCTCAGCCGGTCGATCTGCAGGTCGTCGCTCACGGATCGGATTCCTTTGTTGTATTAATTGTACAAATTGTTCATTTCGGTTGTTGTCCCCGCAATTTATTCACCACCCAGGCCGTGGTACCGTCGGTCGCGGCGGTGCGGTAGGTCATCTTCTTTTCGATGAAATCGCGCATCAGGGTCAGGAAAACCCCGCTCAGGGCCAGGACAGCAATCAGGTTGGGGATGGCGCAAACCCCCACGGCGATATTGGCGAAGGCCCAGAGCCGGTCCACGTCGGTCACTCCGGCAAAGACGACCGGCGGAATGAAGTAAAGCCAGCGCAGCCAGCGCATGGCCCGCAGGCCGAAGAGGTTCACCCCGGCGGTTTCGAAGTAGATGAAGAAGCCGATCATGGTGGTCAGGCAGAAAGTCAGAATGCAGAAGCTGATGATATTTTCGGCCGCCACCGCACCGAAGAGAGAGGTGAAGGCCGTGATCACGAGTTCGATTCCCGACTCCCCGCTGCCCAGGGTGCCGGTGGAGAGAACCGCGAAAGAGGTGATGGTGCAGATCACGAAGGTCACGATGAAGACCTCGAAGGCTCCCCACATGCCCTGCCGGAAGGGGTGATCGGTTTCGGCCGTGGCGTGGGCGATCGGGGCCGTGCCCAGACCCGCTTCGTTGCCGAACATCCCCTTGGCGATCCCCTCGCGCAGGGCCAGGGCCACCGCCGCGCCGGCGAATCCTCCCACAGCCGGAGCCGGCGCAAAGGCACTGCGGACAATGAGTCCGAAGACCTCGGGCACCTGCCCCAGGTTGGTGATCATGAGCGTCAGCCCGGCCAGGACATAGACCACCGCCATCAACGGCACCAGCCGCTCGCTCACCCGCCCGATCCGGCGCACTCCGCCCACTGCGACCACGATGGTGATGAGCGTCATGGCGCCGGTGACCAGGTAGGGGCTGAGGCTGTAGCTTTTCAGGAAGGCCCGGCCGACGGTGTGAGCCTGCAGCAGGGATGCGCTGCACAGAGAGTTGATGAAGATCCCCAGGCTGAAGAGTCCCCCCAGGGCCGGCCAGCCCAGCCCACGGCTGATGTAGTACATCGGCCCGCCCCGGATGCGCCCGGTGGGATCGATGTCGCGGTAGTGTACCGCCAGGGTGATTTCGGCGGTCTTGGTGATGGTGCCCAGCAGGGCCAGCAGCCACATCCAGAAAATCGCCCCGGGGCCGCCGATCGAGAGCGCGGTTGCCACCCCGGCGATGCTCCCCATGCCGACCGTGCTGGCCAGAGCGGTGGAGGTGGCCTGAAAAGGAGTCATCCGGCCACGACCGGAGTCGGAGACAATCTTCCTGCTTGCTTCAATGCCGTCCGGACCGGCTGTTTCGACCCGTCCGCCCCGCAGCAGGCTGCCGAAGGTAGTGCGGATAATGAGACCGAGGCGGCGGAGCTGGAAGAAGCGGGTCCGGATGGTGAGGTAGACCGCCACCAGGGCGACCAGGGCCACCGTCCACGGTCCCCAGAGCAATTCGTTCACGAACTCGGCGGCGGTCAGGATGGAATCGATCACGAGCCACTCTCCGAATCAGCTTCGGTCATCCATGGCCCGGAATCCTCTGCCATGATCCGCTCCGCCTCGGCCCGGGCGGCCTCGACCGTGGCCACAGCGTCGGGCAGGGTGACGGCGGTGGCCACGCTCACCAGCCGCAGGGCGGTCACCTCTCCCAGACCGGTGATCGAAAGCGAGCGCTCCCCCGCAGCCAGCAGGTTGCGATAGATCAGGGTCTGCAGTTCGTTCAGGCGCTCGGGGGGCACCCCGGCGGGGATGATGCGGAAGCACTGGATGCCGGTATCGGGGGCGTGCAGTGGCTCGGTGTCGGTCTGGCTGTCGAGGAAAGCGTGCAGGGCCTCCATGACGTTCACGGGCTGGGCCAGGTCGGCCCGCACCCCGGCCAGTCCCCGGTGCAGGATGCTGGTCACGATCGGCAGGGCCGTGAAGGGACGGGTCGAGGGCACGGATTTGGTGCCCGGATTGGGTTCGACCGAGTCGGGGCGGTTGAAGTAGTCGGCAAAGAGCGCCATCCGGTAGAGGTCGGCAGGGCGTCGGGTGAAAAGCAGGGAGGAGGGGATCGGCGCCCCGAACTGTTTGTGTGGATCCCACGAGACCGAATCGGCCCGCTCGGCTCCGGCAAAGAGCCCGGACCGTTCGGGCACCAGGCGATAGGCCAGGCCGTAAGCGCCGTCCACGTGCAGCCAGATGTCGTGTTCGGTGCAAAGGGCGGCGATTTCGTTCAGCGGATCGACCGAACCGGTCGAAGTGGTACCGGCCGTGGCCACCACGCAGACCGGTTCGCGCACCCCGGTTTCTTTCATCTTCGCGAGCTTGTCACGCAGATCGCCGGTATCCAGACGCCGGTTTTCGTCCACCCCCACCGCCACCAGGCTCTGCTCGCCCAGGCCGAGCAGACGCACGGCATGGCGCAGACTGAAGTGAGCGTCCTCGGAGACGAGTACGGCCAGGCGGGCGTGATCGGCAAAGCCCTCAAGACCGGCCGTGGTGTAATCGAAACCGCCTTTTTCGGCCCGGTTGTGCAGGGCCAGGTAGAGGGCCTGCTGGTTGGCGTAGGTGCCGCAGTACATCACCGTACCGCCGAAACCGGGCAGGCCGAGCAGTGAGGCCAGGGCCTCGCAGGCCATTTCCTCGAGTACCGCCGCCCCGGGGGAAACCTGCCAGTTGGTCACCCCCTGGTTCCAGGGCAGGCTCCATTCGGCACCGAAGAGAGCTCCGACTTCGGGGCGGCAGTTGAACATCGACTGAAAAGTCGGCAGATCGTAGCGCATCAAGTGGGGCGCCAGACGCTCGTCGAGCAAGCGGCCGATCTCGGTCAGGTCGCGGCCTTCCTCGACGAACTCGATCAGTGGTTCCAGGTCGCGGCGGACCTCGTCGGGCGAAGCCCCCGACCAGATCCGTTCTCCTGATCGATCGTTGGTTCGGTCTTTTACTTGCCCGTTCACAGGATCCTCTGCTCCGCGCCGCCGCCCAGCCTGCGGTTGATGTATCGTCCCCGGCCCGGTCGGCCCAGAAAGTCGTCACCATCGACAATCACCTCGCCGCGGCTCAGGACCTTCTTGACCCGTCCGGTCATCTCGATCCCCTCATAGGCCGACCAGTCGGTGGCCATGTGCAGGGTCTCGCGTCCCATGATCCAGCGCTCCTCGGGATCGAGAAGAACGATATCGGCATCGGCCCCCAGCGTCAGGCTTCCCTTCTGCGGCGCCAGTCCAAAGAGACGGGCCGGGGCCGCGGCAGTGATTTCGACGAAGCGCTCCAGACTGATCCGGCCCCCGGCCACCCCTTCGGAATAGAGGATCTGATAGCGCGGTTCGATGCCGGGGATGCCGTTGGGACACTCGGCGAAGTTGTTCCGTCCCATCAATTTGGCCTCCCACGAATAGGCGGCGTCATCGGAGGTAACCATGGCGATATGGTCATCGGTGACGGCCTGCCAGAGCACCTCTCGAGTGTCGGCATCGCGCAGGGGAGGCGAACAGATCCACTTGATGCCATCCTCGCGCTCGAGTTCGGCCTCGGTGAAGACCAGGTAATGGGTGCAGGTCTCGGCGGTAATGTCCAGACCCTCGGCACGGGCGGCGGTGATCAGCTCGAGTCCTTCGGCGCTGGCCAGGTGGACCACGAAAAACTTGCCGCCGGTGGCCCCGGCCATGGCCACGATGTTCCGGATCGCCGCAGCTTCCACCTCGGGTGGTTTGGAATGGGCGTGATAGATCGGGGCGGTCCGCCCGGCCTCCAGCTCGCGGGCAATTCCCGCTTCGGCCAGGTCGTTGTCCTCGGCGTGGAGCATGAGCATGCCCCCAGCCTCGGTGAGGCTGCGGGCGATACGCTCGAGATCCTTCTTTTCGATCAGCAGGCCGTCTTCGCGGTAGGTCATGTAACATTTGATCGTCGGGGCACCCGCTTCGACCATGGCGGGTACTTCGGCCAGGGTGGCGTCGGTGGGCTCGGTGATGACGGGGTGGACCCCGAAATCGATGCAGGCCCGACCGTCGGATTCCTCGCGCTTGTCTGCCAGGGTTTTGGCCAGGGTGCCGCCGGGGACCTGGTTGGAGAAATCGACCACGCTGGTGGTTCCTCCGAAAGCAGCGGCCCGGGTTCCCGATTCGTAATCGTGCACGCTGACCGTGCCCATGAAGACGTCGTTGAAATGCACGTGGGTATCGACTCCGCCGGGCAGGACGAGCAGACCGTCGGCGTCGATGACGGTGCCGGCCTCACGATCGCCCAGATCTCCCACGGCGCAGATCTTCTCCTCCCGGATCAGGATGTCCTGACGGACGACGGTGGTGCCGATCACCGACCGTCCGCCGCGGATCAGGGTCGTACCGGTCTGCATCTCAACGCTCCTTCTCGATCTCGCGGACGCACTCGCAGAAGATCTCTGTACCCCGGCGGGCCAGCTCTTCGGTCAGCACCAGGGGGGGCAGGAAGCGGGCCACATTGAACCAGTGCCCGCCGACCTCGATCAGCACGCCGCTCTGATGACAGCGACTGCGTACCTGTCGAGCCAGTTCGGGGGCCGGCTCCTTCGTGGCCTTGTCGGTCACGAACTCGACCCCCAGCATGAGCCCGGCACCGCGGGCCTCGCCGACGATGGTCGAGTCGCGTTCGAGTTCAGAGAGCATCTCGAGCACGATTTCCCCCACCCGCTCGGCATGAGCAGCCAGTTCGTGTTCGCGCATGAATCCGATCGCCGCCGCCCCGGCGGCATAGGCGATCACATTACCACGGAAAGTGCCGATATGCGCCCCCGGTTCCCAGGTGTCGAGTTCCTCGCGATAGGCGATCCCCGAGAGGGGGAAGCCGACCCCACCCAGGGCCTTCGACATGGTCATGATGTCGGGAGAGGTGCCTGTATGCTCGCAGGCGAACATCCGCCCGGTACGGCAGAAACCGGCCTGGATCTCGTCGTCGATCATGAGGATCTCGTACTTGTCGCAGATTTGCCTGATCCGGGGGATGAAATCGGGATGGGGGACGATCGAACCACCCTCGCCCTGGATCGCCTCGACAATCACGGCCGCCGGATGGGCCACCCCGGAGTGGGGATCGTCGATGACGTGCTCGAGATAGTCGGCGCAGGCGCAGCCGCAGGTCGCGGGTTCGCGGTCGAAGGGACAGCGGTAGCAGTAGGCGTAGGGGACGAAGTGCACCTCAGGCAGCAGGGGCAGGAAACGCTCCTTGAAGGGCGCTCCGCTGCAGAGCGAGAGCGCACCCGCCGTCATACCGTGATAGGAGCCCTCGAAAGCGACGACGGGGTAGCGGCCGGTGTTGTGGCGGGCCAGTTTCATGGCCGCTTCGACCGCATCGGAACCGGTCGGACCGCCGAAGAAGAGCCGAGTCAGGCCGGCGGGCAGAACAGCCCCCAGGGCCTCGACCAGGTCGCGCCGCGGCGGGCTGGGAATGTCGAGGGTATGGGTCAGGTCCTCGATCTGAGCCCGGGCGGCGGCAAGCACGGCCGGATTGGCATGCCCGACGTTCATCACTCCGGCCCCACCGAAGAAATCGAGATAGATATTGCCGTCGACATCCTCGACGGTGGCTCCCCGGCCCCGGCGCAGGGCCATCGGCAGGCCTCGGGGATAAGAGACAGCGGCTCCTTCGGTTGCCCGCTGCTGCTCGAGAAAAACCTGAGACTCCGGTCCCGGTGGCGGAGTGTCGATGCGGGGAGCATCGGTGTGGGAGAGTTCGCTGAAATCCATGGCTGTCACTCCTCGGGTGTCCACTCGTTATCCCTGGTTGATGAGGAAGCAGATCGTTTTCGGCTCGGTCATTTCCTGCAGGCTGAACTTGATTCCCTCGCGCCCCAGCCCGGAGTTGCGGATGCCCCCGAAAGGCATCGAGTCGAGCCGGTAGTCGGTCGAATCGTTGATCATCACCCCACCGCACTGCAGGGCGTACGCAAAGCGGAAAGCGAGGTTCACATCGCGGGTGAACACTCCGGCATGCAGGCCGAAGGGCAGGCTGTTGGCCTTCGAGATCGCCTCGTCGGCCTCTTCGACTTCATAGAGGTTGACCACCGGCCCGAAGACCTCTTCACGGTGGATGGTGGCTTTTTCGGGCACCCCTTCGAGAACGGTGGGTTCATACAGAGCCCGTTCCCGCCTGCCGCCGGTGAGCACCTCGGCTCCCATCTGACAGGCTTCGGCGACCCAGGCTTCGACCCGTTCGGCTTCCTCGGCGGTGATCATCGGTCCCATATCGGTCGCCTCGTCGAGTTTGTTGCCGATCACATACTTGCCGGTGCGTTCCACGAACCGGTCGCGGAATTCGTCGTAGACCGCCGCGTGCACGTAGAGTCGCTGCACCCCGATGCAGTTCTGTCCCGCCGCCCAGAAGGCGCCCGAAACGCACGATTCGACCGCCCACTCCAGATCGGCATCTTCCCAGACGATGACCGGCGAGTTGGAGCCCAGTTCCATGCCCAGTTTCTTGATGCCGGCGTTCTCGGCGATCCACTGCCCGGCCTCGATCCCGCTGGTGATCGAGACCATGCGTACCCGGGCGTCGGGTACGAGCACTTCGCCCAGACGCGCCCCCGAGCCGGTGATGACCTGCAGTACGTCGGAGGGCAATCCGGCTTCGAGAAATGCCTCGGCCAAGAGCAGGGCCGAGAGAGGGGTGACGGTGGCCGGTTTGAGAATGACGGCATTGCCGGCCGCGATGGCCGGCCCCAGCTTGTGCGCCACCAGGTTGAGGGGATCGTTGAAGGGGGTGATGGCCAGTACCACCCCGATGGGAAAGCGGTACCAGTAGCCCACCCGGTCCTCGCCGCCGGGGAAGGAATCGAAGGGGATCGTCTCGCCCAGCAGGCGTTTGGCCTCTTCGGCAGAAACGGTCAGGGTGTTGGTACAGCGCAGGGCCTCCTTGCGGGCCTCGCGGATTGTCTTCGAACCTTCGCGGGCGATCATTTCGGCGAACGTATCGAGATTGTCACGCACGATATCGGCGGTACGATAGAGTACCCCGGCCCGTTCGTGCACCGTCATCGCCCGGGCCGTTTCGAAGCCCTGCAGGGCCGATTCCAGGGCCACTTCGGCGTCCGAGGCGGTGGCACTCGGCACGTGGTCGATCAGGCCGTCATCCCAGGGATCGTAGACCGGAATCATCTCGTCCCGGTCGACCCACTCTCCGGCGAGCAGCATTTTCATGGAATTTCTCGCTCCCAGTTGTCACCCAGCCGGGCCAGGACCTGCCCGAACATCGCGATCCCGTCCCAGAGATTCTGCAGACGCAGGTTTTCATCAGGCCCGTGCTGGTTGTTGTCGTGATTGACGATCGGCAGGGTGATCAGGGGCACGCCGAGCACGTCCTGGAAGACGTACATCGGCAGGCTGCCGCCGTGGGTGGGCACGGTCAGCAGGTCTGGAGCGACCTCGCGGGCGGTGGCGATCAGGGCCCGGCTCACGGGCAGCTCCATCGAGGTCCGCACGGCCGGGTATCCCTCGCCCCAGTCGAGCCGGATGATTTTCCTTTGCGCCCGACGCTCCTCGAGCGACGGTTCGGCGTGCACGATCTCGAAACCCATGCCCCGTACGTGAGCTTCGACGAGTTCGCGCACCCGTTCGGGTACCAGCTCGGGGACGAGCCGGAAATCGACGTAGGCCCGGGCCTCGGAGGGAATGGCGTTTTTCGCCTCAGCCCCCACCCCGCCGGCCGCAAAGCCGCTCACGTTCATGGCCGGGGCCATGATGCGCTCGGGCAGGCGCGCCCCGCCCCCCTCGGTGCGCCCCAGGGCCAGCTCGGTGATCAGCTGCTCTTCGACCGGGGGGATGCGGGCAATGGCCGCCCGCTCGGTGTCCGTCACCGGCCGCACGGTATCGTAGAAACCGCCGACCAGAACGGTACCCTCCTCGTCCCGCATCGAAGCCAGCAGGTGGATCAGTTCCACGGTCGGGTGCGGCGCCCAGTTGCCGTAGTGCCCCGAATGCAGGGCTCGGGCGGGGCCGTAGACGGTCATCTGCACGCCGACGATGCCGCGCACCCCGAAGTTCACTTCGGCCCGGCGGCTCTGGTTCACCGGACCGTCGCAGAAGAGCCATGCATCGGCCGCGAGCAGATCGCGGTAGTGCTCCAGCGTGGTGCGCACGTGGGGCGAACCGGCTTCTTCCTCGCCCTCGAAGAAGAAGACGACGTTGACCGAACGTTCCAGCCCGGCCGCAGCGAGCGCATCCCAGGCCGAGAGCAGAGCCATGATAGGCGCCTTGTCGTCGCTTGCGGCCCGGGCGTAGATGCGCCACTCGGGATCGAGCGGAACCGGCCGAGCCCCGGACGCGGCCGCCGTAGCGGGGTCGGGGAAGGGTACGTCACGGGCACCTTCGGCGAGCGATCCGTCGCGCAGGACCGGTTCCCAGGGATCGGAATGCCAGCGGGAGTGGTCGACCGGCTGGCCGTCGTAGTGGGCATAGAAGACGATCGTGCGCTCGGCGCCCGCGGCGTCGACGCGGGCGTACACCGCCGGCGGAGCGCCGGGAGTTTCGAGCAGCCGTCCGGCGATGCCCCGCCGGTCGAGCATGGCCAGGATGTGCTCGGCATTGTGGCGGATGTTGACCTCATCCGAAGCCACGTCGGGCAGGCGCAGGAATTCCCGGTATTCAGCCAGGATCTCCGCCTCGTGTCCCAACCGCCACGAGTGCACCGCTTCATGCACTGCCTGCGGTCCGGGTTGCGAGCGGCTCTGCCGGCGACCCTGGGCAAGGACAGGCAGCGAAGCGAGGCCGAGCAGAAGCAGGGACATCGTGAGTGCGACAATCGGGCCGAAAGATCGGCGCGGAGACCGAAAGATATCCGGTCGGGGCAACATACAGGTCTCTCCTGATGACAGGATGACGGGTGGGTGAGGCACCCGGTCGGTACCATTCACAGGCTAACGGTAGAAGGAAACCCCGCGGGCGTCAATCGCACCGCGGGGCAGAGGGGTCACGTCAGGCCGGACGATCAGTTCACCGGCCGGCTATTCGCCCGTCAGGGCCCGGACCGGATCGATCCGCGAGGCCCGCCGGGCGGGCAGCCATGTAGCCAGCAGGGTGGTGACGAGCAGAATGCTCATCGCTGCTGTGACGGGAAGAGGCTCGACCGGGGCCAGGTCGAAAAGCAGGCCGTGGGTGAGAGCAGAAACGAGCAATCCGAGCCCGAGCCCCACGATGAGGGCAATGCCCGTCTGCCTGAGACCATCCCCCACCACCAGGCGGATGATGTCCGCCCGCCCGGCGCCGATCGCCACCCGGATGCCGATCTCGGCCGTGCGCTGGTGCACACTGTACGCAATCAGACCGTAGAGCCCGATAGCGGCCAGGAGCAGAGCCAGCAGGCCGCTGGCCGAAACCAGCACAGCCATGACCCGGGGGACGAGCAAAGCGGTATCAACGTAAGATTCGAGCGTGGAGAGCTCGGCCGGCAGAGCCGGATCGAGTTCGAGGAATACCTGACGGATCGCCCGCATGGTGGACTCGTCGATCCGCTCAACGCGAAGATAATAGGCCTGCTGGGTCTGCATGAAGGTGCGCAGAGGAAAGTAGATATAGAAACGGGGATCCTCGCTCAGGCTGAAGTATTTCCCCGTCGGGACCACCCCGACGATCGTCATACGGTTTCCGCGCCGGCTGACCGTGCGGCCGAGAGGATCTTCACCGGGCCAGAAACGGTCGGCGAAGGCCCGGTTGACGATGACGACCGGAGCGGTCTCGTCACGATCGTGGAGGGTGAAGTTACGCCCCTGTTCGACCGCGATACACAGGGTTGGCAGATAGTCTTCGTCGATGTAGTTATACATCACCGCCGGCGGGTCCTCGGGCCCCTCCCAGCCTTCGGGCAGAACCCCGATCATGTTGATCGAAGGTGAAATCTGCGATAGATGACCGGCGGACACGGCTGTCACGCCCGGGATGTTCTCCAGGTTCTGCCTGGCCCGATCGTGAAAGGACCGCGCGCGGTCGGCATCGTAGCCCTGAAGTCCCAGAAACACAGTTGCCTCGACGACCCCTTCGGGTTCGAAACCGACATCGACCCGGCGCGCATTTTGCAGGCTGACCATGCTCACGCCCGCCAGGATGAGCAGAACCGAAGCGACTGCAACCTGGGTCGAGACCATCAGCCGACGAGCCCGGCGGGAACGTCGGCCGGTGGTGACGCGGCCCGAGGTCAGGGATGAGATCAGGCTCTGGCGGCTGGCCTCCAGAGCGGGGGTGAGCCCGAACATGAGACCCGAGGCCAGGGCGATGACGATGACGAACAATACCGCGCTCGGACTCGAACTCACGGCCAGGTCCATCGGCATATCGATGGGCGGCATGAACGACTGCATCAGCGGTGCGGTCCCCCGGGCCAGCAGGTATCCCACGGCTCCGGATACCAGGGCCAGCAGCAGGCTCTCGGTCAAAATCTGGCGCACGATCCGGCGCCGCTCGGCTCCCAGCGCGAGCCTGATGGCGATCTCGCGCCGCCGGGCCGAGGAACGGGCCAGCAGCAGGCCGGCGACATTGGCGCAGGTGAGCAGCAGCACCAGTCCGACCACGACGCTGTTGAGCAGGACGATGAGCTGGAAGCGATCGCGGATCATCGGATGCAGGCGCGATTTCTGCTCGCTCAGGACATGAGCCCCGACATCCTCGTTGGTGCCGGGATAGGCAGCCTGCAGACGGGCGGCGATCGTTGTCACCTCGCTACGGGCCTGATCGAGCGTCACCCCCGGTGCCAGACGGCCGACGACGGTATAGAGCCAGGGCAGGTTCCGGGTCTGAAAGCGGTAGTCGCCACCGGGTATGGCGACCTGGTGCATGCCCATCGGCAGGATGAGGTCACTGCGCATCCCCACTCCGGGACCGTTGTAGTCCCGTTCGAGGACACCGATCACCGTCAGCGCATGGCCATTGATCAGGAGCTCTTGCCCCAGGACGCCGGGATCACCGCCGAAGCGCCGCTGCCAGCAGCCCCAGGAGAGCAGAAGCACGGCCTGACCGCCGATTTCCTTTCCCTCTTCGGGACGGAAATCCCGTCCCAGAGCCATCTCGATCCCGAGGGTGGAGAAGTAGTCCGCAGTGACCAGTTCCCCCCAGACCCGTTCGGGTACCTCACCCGCACCGGCCAGGTGGAAGGGCCAGCTCGTTCCGGTTGCGACCGCTTCGAAGGAACGAGCCTGCTCTTTCAGATCGATGTAGTTGGGCCACGAAAAGGGCGAGTACTGCACCCCCTGGGCCACTGCAGCGGGGATATCGGCGTAGATCCGCACCACCCGCTCGGGTTCGGTGATGGCGGTATCGGGGAACAGAGCGTAGTGCGCGATTTCGTAGACGGCGGTCGTGGCTCCGATCCCGAGCGCCAGGCAGAGCACCGCTGCGGCCGTGATCCCCGGGGTTCGGCGGATCTGTCTCACCCCGAAGGTCAGGTCCATCTTCAGGTCTCTCAAATGGTCGACCAGGGACCGGTGGCGGCGTTCGGCTTCCTCCATCCGGATGCAGTCGGAGCTGAAACCGGCCCGGTCACCGAAGCGACGCTTCGCTTCGGCCCGTGCCTCGGCTTCCGGGAGACCCTCCCGTTCGGCGATCTGCCGGGCAGCCATGTCGAGGTGGAAGGCCATTTCCTCATCGACTGCCCGCTCTACATCGCGGCGGCGCAGCAGGTTGCGCCAGGTTTTCCGGATGCCTTTCCACTCGGTCATATCCCGTTCCTTCTCAGGTATTTCCTCGATTATTCGACTGTCAAAGCCCGTACCGGGTCGAGTTGTGAAGCTCGCCGGGCGGGCAGCCAGGTAGCCAGCAGGGCGGTGGTGAGCAGCACCAGGAGAGCTGTTCCAACCGAGGTCACATCGATCGGCGCCAGACCGAAGAACAGACCATGAACCGCCGATGAGGCAAACCCGCCCAGAACGAGTCCGACCGCCAGGGCAACAGCGATTTGGCGCAGACCGCCCCCGACCATCAGCCGGATCACATCCCCCCGTCCGGCTCCGACCGCCATGCGGATCCCGATCTCGGCCGTGCGCTGGTGCACCGCATAGGCAATCAGCCCGTAGAGCCCGATCGCAGCCAGCAGCAGAGCCAGCCCGCCGAAGGCCGATACCAGACCGGCAATCACCCGGGCAGTGAGCAGGGCGGTATCCACATACGACTGAAGCTGGATGATCTCGGCCACCGGCATGGCCGGATCGATCTCGGTAAACACCCCCCGTACGGCCTGCAGGGCGGCCTCGTTGACACGATCGAGATCGATGTAAAAGGTGAACAAAGCCTGCATCTCCTGGCGGAGCGGGATGTAGATGAAGGGACGGGGTTCTTCACCCAGCCCGAAGTATTTACCGGTGGGAACGACGCCAATGACGGACCAGTGCACGCTGTGCCGGCGCACCGTTCTGCCGATCGGATCCTCACCGGCCCAGAAACGATCCACGAATGCCCGGTTGACGATGGCCACCGGGGGAGCTTCGGGGCCGTCGGCCGACGAAAAGTTGCGACCCCGTTCCAGCGGGATCTGCAGGGCGGGCAGATAGGCTTCGTCGATGTAGTTGTACATGCAGCCGGGCAGTTCGTCGATCCGGTCCTCCCAGCCCTCGGGGACTACATTGATCATGTTGATGGTCGGGGCCAGCTGGTTCATGTGCCCGGTGGCCACCGCGCGCACCCCCGGCAGGGTTCGCAATCGTTCGGTGACACGTACGAAGTACTGTCGGGAACGATCTTCGTCATAACCCTGCAGATCGGTGAAAACGGAGGCGCAGATGATATCCCCGGCTTCGAAGCCCACATCGATATCGCGGGCATTGTGCAAGCTGCGCACGGCCATCCCGGTCAGCACAAGGAGGACCATCGAGACAGCCACCTGGACCGAGACCATCAACCGGCGCAGGCGGCGGGAACGCCGGCCGGCCGAGACCCGGCCGGTGGTCAGAGTCGAAACCAGATCCTGCCGCGTGACCTCCAGGGCCGGCGTGAGCCCGAAGAGTAGCCCGGTCACGAGTGCGGTCGCGAAGACGAAGAGGAGCGCGCCGGGACTCGAGCTGATCCCGAGATCGAGGGGCAGATCGAGCGGCGGCATGATCGAGCGAAGCAGGGGCCCGGTGCCTTGAGCCATGACATACCCCAGGATCCCGGCCAGCAGCGCCAGGATGATACTTTCGGTCAGGATCTGACGCACGACCCGCCCCCTCTCTGCCCCCAGCGAGAGACGGATGCCGATCTCACGCCGCCGGGCCAGAGAGCGCGCCAGCAGCAGGCCGGCCACGTTGGCGCAGGTCAGCAGCAGGATCAGACCGACCACGACTGCGACCAGATTGACCAGCATCACGAACTGCCCCCTGATGAGCGGGTGCAGGCGCGAATCCCGCTCGCGCACCACTGTGGCCGTGATGCCTTCGTTGGACTCGGGGTATTCTTCCTGGAGTTGGAGGGCAATGGCTTCGACCTCGCTCCGGGCCTGTTCGACAGACACTCCCGGTCTCAGCCGGCCGACCACGGCCAGCAGCCAGTGGGAATCGCGGTGGGTAAACTGCCGTTCACCATTCGGCATGGTGATGGCGTGGGTGGCCATCGGCACGAAGATCTCGCTCTGTATCCCCACCATGCCGCCGTTGTAGTCGGCATCCACGATTCCGACGAGGGTGAAGGGTTCACCGTTGATCAGCACTTCGGAACCGATCACGTCGGAATCGGCACCGAACTGGCTGCGCCAGTACCGCTCCGAGATGAGCGTTACCTGCCTGCCGGTCCCTTCGAAACCTTCATCAGCCGAAAAATCGCGTCCCTGAATGATCGGAACACCGAGCGTCGAAAAATAATCCCAGGTGACGATCTCACCCCAGATCCGTTGAGCTCCTGTTTCGCCAGCGAGATGGAAGGGCTGAGGGGCCGTGGTGGCCAGGCTCTCGAAACTCTGCGCCCGGGCATCCATGTCGAGGAAATCGAGCCAGGAGAATGAGGCATAATCCTCCAGGCCTTCTCCAACGTTCGGTATCCCCGAGTAGATGCGCACCACACGGTCGGGTTCACGGATGACGGTATCGGGAAACAGGGCATAATGCGCGATATCGTAGACCGCTGTCGTAGCCCCGATCCCGAGCGCCAGGCAGAGGACCGCCGCCGCAGTCACCCCCGGGGTTCTGCGGATCTGCCTCACTCCGAAGGTCAGGTCCATTTTCAGGTCGGTCCAATGATCGATCAGTGATCGCCGGCGGCGCTCGACCTCTTCCATACGGATACAGTCGGAGCTGAAACCGGTCCTATCACCGAAGCGACGCTTCGCTTCGGCCCGGGCTTCTGATTCCGACACACCCTCCTGTTCGGCGATTTGCCGGACGGCCATGTCGAGGTGAAAGGCCATCTCTTCGTCTACCGCCCGTTCCACATCGCTCCGGCGCAGCAGATTCCGCCAGGTCTTCCGGATACCTTTCCATTCATTCATTGCTCTTACTCCGTCGGCGCGGCCAGGATACGATCCACAACCTGGACATAGCGGGCCCACTCGGACCCACGACTGGTCAGCTCGCCGCGCCCCTGCTCGGTGAGCTGATAAAACTTCGCCCGCCGGTTGTTCTCTGAAAGCCCCCACTGCGACTGGACCAGGCTGCGCCTTTCGAGCCGGTAGAGGGCCGGGTAGATAGCACCCTCTTCAAAAGCGAGTTCACCCCCGGCCTGATCGCGCAGCCAGCAGAGCACATCCCACCCGTGGCGCGGACCGAAGAGGAGCGCCTTGAGGATGAGCATGTCGAGGGTTCCCTGGATGATCTCCATACCGGCGGGCACTGTCCGCTTTTTCCCCATCGTGTTCTCTCCCCGGACCGGGTTCTTGAGGTCCGAACGAGTCGGGCATCTTTCCCTAAGATGCTAAAGGTGGATACGGGAAGCGGACGGGAAGGTTTCCCTAAAATGATAAAGGGAAGGGGGGAGCTGGTGGGCCGGTACGTTCCGT
Source organism: uncultured Gemmatimonadota bacterium (assembly GCA_964576115.1). GTDB lineage: Bacteria > Blakebacterota > Blakebacteria > Blakebacterales > Blakebacteraceae > CAYSYY01. Next base: position 116,133 of record CAZNUA010000003.1, on the reverse strand, counting down.
AGACCGGGACGACCGGTACGCATCGGACCGCTTCCGGAATAGAACGTGGAGCTGCTGGAACCGGTCCCGGCGCTACCGGCCCCGTCTGTTGCCGAAGACCATCTGTACCATGAAGTGCTCACCCGAGCGTAGAACTTCGACCTCGACCCTCTGCCCCGGGGTTCCCTCCTGCAGGGCGTAGGTATAGTCGTAAATGTCGCGGATGGTGCGGTGCCCCAGGCGGAGGATGGCATCCCCCGCTTCGAGACCGGCCATGGCCGCCGGAGAGCCGTCATTGACCCCGCTGATCCCGAAACCTTCACCCTGATACCCGAAGTCGGGGACCACCCCGGTGTAGACCCCGAAAGTCATCCGCGCTCCTGCCTGCTCGGGCTCGCCGGCCGGCTGGAAGGCCAGACGCTCGCCGGAACTCCACTCGGCTAACAGGTCGCGGATGAAGCGGACGATCTTCTGCTGGCCGCGATAGTTGAGCAGGTCGGCATCATCCGAGGGCCGGTGGTAATCGGCGTGAGTGCCGGTAAAAAAGGCCAGCACAGGAATGTCCCTGGCATAGAAGGGGGAATGATCGGAGGCACCGTAGCCGTCGGGGATGCGGGCCAGCTCGAATCCGTACGCTTCACTCGAGTTCACTGTCGTGAGCAGAGAATCCCAGGCGGGACTGGTACCGGTACCGTAGACAGTCAGTCTGGAATCGGTGAGCCGGCCGATCATGTCCATGTTGAGCATCGCTTCGATCTCGCCGACTGCGTCGGGCAAGTCCTCGGCCAGGGCCGACGAGCCGAGCAGGCCCAGTTCCTCGCCGTCGAAGGCGACGAAGAGGATGTTCCGGCTCGTCGGGGGCGAGGCCGTGAAGGCGCCGGCCAGTTCGAGCACGCCGGCCGTACCTGACGCATTGTCGTCAGCCCCGTTATGGATGGCACGCTCTTCGGGCACGAGCGAACCCTCACCCCCCCAGCCGAGGTGATCGAAATGGGCCCCGATGACGATCCAGGGGGCACCGGGGTCGGCGGCGGCCAGAGCCCCGAGCACGTTGCGGCCGGTACGCAGGACCGGCTCGAGGTCCACCTGCACCTCGACCGTGCAGCCGGTGGGGAAGGACGCGGGATGGAAGGCGGTGTCGATGCCGCGCTGCAGCTCGCCCAGATCGCGATCGGAGCCGAGCAGGGTACCGGCCACCTCGGCCGTGACCGAGAGGGCGATGATGCCGGCTGCTGAAGCCCCCCGCTCCAGCCGCAGGGGTTCGAGGTAACCGGATTCGTCAAAGGCGGGATGCGGGGCCACCAGCAGCACCGCGGCCCCGGCATCGCGGGCCGTCGCAGCCTTGCGCCGCAGGGCATGCCAGGCGGGCAGTTTCATGCCGCCCCCTTCGATGAGCGGGCCGTAGGGGAGCACGAGCACGGCCTTGCCTTCGACATCGAGCCCGGCGTAGTCGTCGTAACCCTCATCGGGGGCTGAGATACCGTAACCGGCGAAGACGACCTCCCACGAGCCATCCCCGCTCTCGCTCCAGGCCAGCGGCTGCCAGTCGATCCAGGGGTGGTAATCCTCCTGCGAACCGTCGACCGTGAGCGCATTGTCATCGCCGAGCATCATCTCGGCAATGAAGGTGAATTCCTGGTACCAGCCGCCGGCATCGCCCATCGGTTCCAGCCCCAGCTGCTCGAAAACCCGGGCCAGATAACGGGCGGCCCGCTCGCCTCCCCGGGTTCCTGTACGACGTCCCTCCAGACGGTCATCTGCCAGCGTCTCGACGTAGTCGCGCAGCTCGGTGGCGGTGATGGCCGGATCGGGGGCGGGGCCGCTGCAAAAGGAGAGAACCGAGCCGCCGATGACGGCGGCGAGAAGCAGAGAAGCGGCGGTGATCTTGCGACCGGTCAAGACTCTCATGATCAACCTCGATCGGAGATGTGAGATACGCCTGCCGGCTGTTCAAGATCAGAGAATCCGGTCCCCGGGCAAGGGGGAACCATCACACCGACCGGCATGCCATGCTGTTTCTCCATCCCTCATGCTTGACAAATCAGCAGTTAGATTGCATAATATCCGCATGTGGATTGAGCGAGAATGGTCAAAAACACTACAACGGCTGTCCGGTACATTCCCTGCCGTGATTCTGACGGGCCCCCGGCAGGTCGGAAAGACCTCCCTCATGCGCCGCGAGTTCCCTTCTCACACCTATGTCTCATTCGATGATCCTGCTGCAGCCCGGCAGGCAGAGACCGAGCCCGATGTGTTCCTGTCATCTCTGGACGAACCAGTCCTGTTCGACGAAGTGCAGTACGTCCCGCACCTCTTCCGCCATCTGAAACTCCGCCTCGACGAGGATCGCAGACCCGGCCGGTACATCATGACCGGTTCCCAGACGTTCGCGTTGATGCAGAACGTCTCGGAGAGTCTTGCCGGACGCTGTGCGGTTCTGGAGATGAACACGCTCTCCTTCCGGGAAATCCGGAGGGCGTTCGGGAACCTGCTCGACCTCGAATTTCTCATACAGGGAGGTTTCCCGGAATTGTACTCGGGATCAGCCATCAGGGCGGCTGACTGGTATGCATCCTATCTGTCCACTTATCTGGAACGAGACGTACGCAATCTCAGGCAGGTCGGCGATCTGAGGGACTTCGACCGTTTCCTGCGCGCCACTGCTGCACGCACCGGGCAGATGCTGTCGTATGCGGAACTGGCCCGGGATGTGGGGATCGCACCCAACACGGTCAAGGCGTGGGTTTCCGTGCTCCGGGCATCAGGGCAGATCTACCTGCTGGAGCCATACTACCGGAGTACCGGGAAGCGCCTCACGAAGTCCCCCAAGCTCTACTTCGCCGACACGGGACTCGCCTGCTACCTGCAGGGAATCCAGGACACGAAAATGTTGCGGGCCGCTCCTGCGATGGGTGCGCTCTGGGAGTCCTTCGTCGTCGGTCAGGTGATGCGGCACTTCCAGGTCGAAAGCCAGCGCCCTCCGATCTGGTTCTGGAGAACCGCCCATGGTCAGGAAGTCGACCTGTTGATCGAGCGTGGAGGCCGTTTCATCGCCGTCGAATGCAAAGCCTCCGAGAATCCGGGACACGAGGCGGCACGTGGCTTCCGCCACTTTCTGGACTCCTATGGAGAGGATGCGATCGAGATCGGCTATGTCGCCTCGAGAGTATCGAAACCCTACCTCATGCAGAAGAATCCGCCGATCCGGGCGGTCGGTGTGTCCGATCTCTCCGCTTCGTTGCCTGTTCCCGATTGAACATACCTCACGGATTACTCCCGGATCGTGATGCCCTTCAACTACTCGCGGGTGGCTAGCGGCTGCACGCCGCTGCTATGTTTGAGGCATCTGAACCCACCCGCACCCCGGGGCGGTGACCGTGACGATCCTCATCCTGCAGAACCATCCGGCCGAAGGGCTCGGTCTGCACGAACAGTATCTGCTCGACCGCCACATCGATCACCGGATCGTACCCGCCTGGGCTGACGAGCCCCTGCCCGACCCCGCCGGCTTCGAGGCCGTGATCGTCGGAGGCACGCCAATCTGTGTGCGCGAGTCCGCCAAGCATGCCTTTCTGGCGCGCGAGCGGGCCTGGCTCGAACGGCTCGTGGAGAGCCACGGGAACGCCCTCGGCATCTGTTTCGGAGCCCAGCTTCTGGCTTCGATTCTGGGGGCCGACGTGCGTCGGAATCCGGTCATGGAAATCGGCGGCTACGAGCTGTGGCTGACCGAAGCCGGGCGGGCCGATCCCCTGCTGGCTCACTTCCCCGCAGCCTTTCCGGTCTTCCACTGGCACGGCGACACCTTCGACATCCCCCCCGGCGCCTCCCACCTGGTCGCAGGCGAGAGCTGTCCTCACCAGATGTTCCGTTCCGGCGGGATCATCGGCCTGCAGTTCCATATCGAGATCACCGTCGCCCAGGCCGCCCGCTGGACGGTCGAGTACGCTCACGAACTGCCCGAAGCGGGTAAGACGGCCGGGCAGGTCGTCGCCGAGTGCCGGTCGCGGCAACCCGCCATGGACGAACTCGCCGTCCGCTTCATGGACAACTGGCTGGCGTCGCTCGGCTGAACGGTCCGGGATGAAGAATCCGCTCAGCAATCGTTGCGGTACGGAGTAGAATCGGCGGGATCCCTCACACCTGCAGGAGGAAGCTCCATGTCCCGCGCCCGCCGCTCCCGGATCCGCCGGCCGGTTCGGATCCTCACCGTTCTCGCACTGGTCGCTGCCCTCGCTACCCTTCACACGCCCCCCGTTCTCCAGGCCCAGGTCGACCCGGCGAGTCTGATCGCCGACATGCACTGGCGCAACATCGGTCCGGCCAACATGGGGGGTCGGATCTCTGACATCGAAGCGGCCGATGACAATTTCGCCCTCGTCTACGTGGCTTCGGCTTCGGGGGGGGTCTGGAAATCGGTCAATGCCGGCACGACCTGGGAGCCGATCTTCGATGACTACGAGGCGGCTTCGATCGGCGACATCGCCATCTTCCAGCCCGATCCCGACATCATCTGGGTCGGCACCGGCGAGGAGTGCGGCCGCAACAGCGCCGCCTGGGGACATGGGGTCTACAAGTCCACCGACGGCGGAGAGAGCTTCGAGCTGATGGGCCTGGAAAACACCTATACAATCGGCACCGTCCTGACCCACCCCACCGATCCCGACATCGCCTACGTCGCCGCCCTGGGCTGCATCTGGGGCACGGTCGGCGACCGGGGGTTCTTCAAGACGACCGACGGCGGCCGCACCTGGCGCAAGCTCTCGGGCGGCCTGCCCGACGATCCGGTCTCGGGGGCATGCGAGGCGATCATGCACCCCGAGAATCCCGACCTCATCTGGGTGGCCTTCTGGCCGCGGACCCGCAAACCGTGGCGGCTCGATTCGGGCGGCCCCAACGGCGGCATCTTCAAGACCACCGACGGCGGCGCGACCTGGCGCCAGCTCACCCGGGGACTGCCCGAAGGCGATTCGGGCAAGATCGGCCTGGCGGTCTGCCGCTACTCTCCCGACGTACTCATGGCCTACTACGAGCACGGCTTCCAGCCCGAGCGGAACGATCCGGCCTATGAAAACCTGAGCCAGCTCGGTTCGGGGATGTATCGTTCCGAAGACGGCGGCGAGAGCTGGACTTTCGTGAACCGCTATCAGAACCGGCCTTTTTATTACAGCCACGTCTGGATCAATCCCCACGACGACCAGCTCATCTACCGGCTCACCGGCGGCTTCCAGTATTCGGAGGACGGGGGCCGTACCTGGCAGCGTTTCCGGGGTGGAGGGATTCACAGCGATTACCACGCCCTCTGGCTCGACCCGCATTCAAAGGATCGCTTCTATGTGGGCAATGACGGGGGGATCTATCTGACCCACGATCACGGTGACAGCTTTCTGATGTTCGACAACTTCGTGGTGAGTCAGTTCTACATGCTCGGGGTCGACATGCGCGATCCCTACTACGTCTACGGGGGCCTGCAGGACAACGGTACCTGGGGCGGCCCCTCGCAGACGCGCAATCGGGGCATTTACACCGACCTGTGGTACACCATCAGCGGGGGGGACGGGTACCACGTGCAGATCGATCCCACCAACTGGCGGATCGCGTATTCCGAACCCCACCCCGGTAACACCGGGGGACGGATGTACCGCACCGACATCCTGACCCGGCAGAGCACCTACGTGCGGCCGCAGAAGGGCGAGAACATCGTCAACTACGACGATTACATCACCCCCGAGATCGAGGCCCTGCAGCTCGAAAAGGGCTGGGGGCCCTCGCCGGGCAGCGGCATGGGCGCCTTCCGGTGGAACTGGTCGGGCCCGATCGTGATGAGCCCGCACAATCCGCACACGATCTTCTTCGGCGCCAACCATCTCTTCAAGACGGTCGACCAGGGTAACAGCTGGTACCTCATCAGCCCCGACCTCTCCCGCAACGAGTACGAGAAAACCATCAAGGAATCGGGCGGGCTCACCCCCGACCACAATCCCGGCGGGGGAGCCGAGTTCCACGGCACCATCATCACGATCTCGGAATCGCCGCTGCGCGAGGGGGTGATCTGGGTCGGGACCGATGACGGCAACGTCCAGCTGACCCGCAACGGGGGCCAGAGCTGGGAGAACGTCATCGGGCGTATCCCCGGAGTGCCCGAAGCCACCTGGGTGAGCCGGGTCGAGGCTTCCCACCATGCCGAGGGAACCTGTTACGTAACCTTCGACGGTCACCGTTCGGCCGATTTCCGATCCTGGGTTTTTCGCACCGACGATTACGGTCGGACCTGGACCGACATCGGCGCCACCCTCCCGGACGATCAGCCGGTCTATGTCATCAAGGAGGATCTTGAGAATCCGAACCTGCTCTTCGTCGGCACCGAGTTCGCGGTCTTCTTCTCGATCGACCGGGGAGAGAGCTGGACGAGGTTGAACCTGAACGTCCCGACGGTGGCTTTCCACGATCTGGTGATTCATCCCCGCGACGGCGACCTGGTGGCCGGCACCCACGGCCGCGGCATCTGGATCCTGGACGACATCACTCCCCTGCAGCAGGCTACCCCCGACGTGCTGGCATCGACCGTCCATCTCTTCGAAAACCCCGTCACGACCCAGTGGCTCTCGATCCGCACCGGGGGCCGGGGGGGCGGGCTCTACTTCTCGGGCGAGAACCCCCGGCGCGAGGCGATCGTGAATTACTATCTCGGTCCCGGGGCAACCGGCGAGGTGGTTTTCGAGATCAGCGACGTGACCGGTCTGAGGACCTGGCGGACAGTCATGGAGGCGACTCCCGGCATCCACCGCCTGCGCTGGTCGATGGAGTGGGATCCCGATGCCGAACAGCTGGTCGAGATACACGAGCGGATGACCGCTGCCGTGACGGATTTTCTGGCCGAGGCCCCGCGCGCCCAGGCCCGGGCAGTCCGGGCCCTGGGCCGCGAACTCGAAGAGGCCGGTCCCGACCTGGAGAGGATGCGGGAGATCCTGAGCGAACTCATCGAGGCTTCCGACCGCTCGTACACCTTCCGGCAGATCTCGATCAGGGGCGAGTCAGTCGATCCGGGTGAGTACCGGGTCGAGATGCATTTCGGCGAGGAGACGTTCGTCGGCACCCTCGTCATCCGGCCCGATCCGCTACTCGACAGGTAACGGCGGGCACAGACGATGACGGAGACCCGCCTTCGGACAACCGGTAATCGGCCGCCGCGGCCCACTCGACGCCCGGGCGTCTGTTTGACCGGCCTGCTGGGTGCTGTCCCGCTTCTTCTCGGTCTGCTGCCGGGATGCACCCGAGGACCGGCGATCACGCTCACCCGCGGCAGCGAGTCAGCATACTCGATCGTGCTCTCCTCGAACGCCGATTCGACCGATGCCCGGGCGGCCCGCGAACTGCAGCACTACCTGCACCGCATATCCGGCGCCGAACTGCCGATTGTGGTATCCGAGATCGGTATCCAGGGCCGGGCGATCTACCTGGCAGCGGCCGGACGGTCTGGCCGCCTGCCGGTCGAGATCGAATTCGACGCCCTGGAAGAGGACGGTTTCGCCCTGCGCACGGCCGGAGCCGACATCGTCATCGCCGGCGGCACCGAAAAGGGCCTGCTCTACGGCGTGTACGAACTGCTCACCTCCCACCTCGGGTGCCGGCTGTACGCCCCCGAGGCCGTGGTGATCCCCGAGCAGAGCACGATCACCCTGCCCCGACTGAACGACGTGCAGGTACCGGTCCTCACCTTCCGCTCCACCAACTATGCCCACGCCTACTCCAATCCCTACCGCGACTGGCACCGACTCGACGATGGCAACGAGGACCGCTACCTGGAGTGGAGCACCCGGGTGCACACCTTCAAGAACCTGGTCCCCCCTGAGGAGTACTTCGCCGATCACCCCGAGTACTTTTCACAGATCGCCGGCGAACGCTCGCCCTCCTACCAGCTCTGTCTGACCAACCCCGATGTGTACGACATCGTCGTGGCGCGTCTGCTCGAGATGATGGCTGGACATCCGGAGGTCACATACTGGTCGGTGAGCCAGAATGACACCTACGGACCGTGCGAATGCGCGGCATGCCGGGCGCTCGATGAGGCCGAAGGGGGACCGATCGGCTCGCTGCTGCATTTCGTCAACCGGGTGGCCGACGAATTCCCCGACAAAATCATCACCACCCTGGCTTACCAGTACTCGCGCTCAGCGCCCCGGAACCTGCGCCCGCGCCCAAACGTTTCGATCACCCTGTGCAGTATCGAGTGCGACCGCAGCGTGCCGATCGACAGCAGCCCCCGCAATGCCGCCTTCCGGCACGATGTCGAGGCATGGAGCGCCATCGCGCCGCGGATCCAGATCTGGGATTATGTGGTGCAGTTCTCCTCGATCGTCAGTCCCTTCCCCAACCTGCACGTCCTGCAGCCCAATATCCGGTTCTTCGTCCGCAACGGGATCGACGCTGTCTTCGAACAGGGCAGCGGCGGGCTGCGAGGCGAGTTCACCTGGCTGCGCTCGTGGCTGATCGCGAAACTGCTCTGGAACCCCGAGGCCGACGTCGACGCTCTGATCGACGACTTTCTTGCCGGCTACTACGGCCCGGCGGCACCGTGGTTGAGAAGGTACATCGACACCACCCACCGCACCCTGCGCCGCTCCGGGGCCCGGCTCGACATCTATAAGGGCCCACGCGAAGCTGTCGACACCTATCTGACGCCCCGCTTGATGGACCGCTACGAACGCTTCTTCGCCCGGGCCGCCGAAACCGTGGCGGACGACCCGGTCTTCTCCCGCCGGCTCCGCGAAGCCCGCCTGCCGCTCGAATTCGCCCGCCTGGAGCAGGCCAAGCTCTACGGCACCGGCGAACTGGGTTTTTTCGAGCGCACTCCAACTTCATCCTGGCGTGTCCGGCCGGCCATGCGGCAACTGCTCGACGAGTTCGTGACGGGGTGTGAAGCGGCGGGGGTGACCCGGCTCGATGAGCACGGCGTGCCCCCGGCCGAGTACCGCCAGCGGCTCGAACGGCTCTTTGATGTGAGCATGCAGGACCACCTGGCCTTGAACAGACCGGTCGAGGTGCTCACGACCTGGAGTGAGAAGTATCCCGCCAACGGGATCGCCACCTTCACCGACGGCCTGAAAGGTGTCGAGGACTGGACCTGCAACTGGCTCGGATTCGAAGGTCACGACATGACGGTCGTGATCGACCTGGAGTCCGAGCGCACCGTCCGGGGAATCTCGATCGATTTCCTGCAGGGGATCCACGCCTGGATCTGGCTGCCCCTGGAGGTTCGCTACTCGGTCTCGACCGACGGTGAGAACTGGACCGAAGTGGCTCACCTGGAGAACACCGTGTCGGAGTTCCAGGCCGGCGATTTCATTGAGACCTTCGCGGCCGACTTCGCGCCTGTCGAGACCCGCTGGGTGAAGGTGGAGGCTCTCAACCGCAAGGCATGCCCCGACTGGCACACCGGTCACGGCGGTGCCAGCTGGATCTTCGCCGACGAGATCATCGTGAGATGAGGACCGCTCCGGTGCGGGGAGTCCTCACTCGCGCCGCAATACCGTCACCGGATCCACCCCGGTCGCCCGCCGGGCGGGTACAAGACTGGCCAGGGCGGTCGTCTCGGGCGACTAACAGTTCGGTTCACAGCTTCCCAGATAGAATGCTGGTGACTGAGCACCCAGGCTTGCCCGAAATACATTCCAAGGAATATAAACCTCGGCTATACTGGTCACCACTGAGTCAGGATTCTTCCCTCGCACTTCAATCAACCACTACCTCTGACTACCGATCATGATACTCAGATCCGAGACGTAACACTCAGACAGGAGTTGAACATGCCCGGTATGACTATTGCTAAAGCTGGCATCTATGCATCACTGGAATTGAACCTGATGATGTACAACCGCCTGTTGCCACAGAATGTTATCGAGAACCTGACCGATTGTAAGATTGCTTCCCGGATAACATCCATCTATGACTTGAATGGAGAGATTCTCTTCTACCGTGTCCCCATTCTCAATGCCCGGCGGCATGTCGGATTCGCCGATATCGCACGGTACCCCGGATTCCAGGTCCCGCTGATATCATTCTGCGTGGGGAGAACCTGGCAGGAGGATCACATCCGTGATGAGGTAATCAGGGAGGTCCAGAGTGGGCGTCGCACCCGCCCTGACTTCGACAGCACCCGCTTCGTGGCTCACGATTTCCCGCGAATCTCTCTGCACTATATCAAAGACGGTAAAACAATCCGATCCGTAGAACTGGGCAGCAGGCGCACTCCGATCAGTGAATGGTCGTATATCGACTTCCATCAGCAGTGTTTTCCGCTGAAAACATCCAGGCGCTTCTTTGAACACTTAAAAGCCTGGCAGGACAGGCTGGCGATGATTCGTCGTCCCGTCTCGTTGCTCCGTCTGAATCCAAACATATTCGCACGGATATTCAACCTGCCAGTTTCCAGCGTTGCCAGCCTCCCGAGGTATTTCTATATCTGCTACCGGCCGGGGCACATGACACACAGATGTTTCGAACGCCGTAAAGTTAGCAATGATCCATGGTGTACTATCGCCACCCTTCAGATGCTTCTGGATTGGTATCGCATTAATCTCAGCCAGGAAGAGATTGCGGATGATCTTGACGTTACTAATGAGAAAGGCTTCCAACTTAATCTTCATAAAGAGCTGCCCGACCACATCAGTAAATTAAGCAGCGAACACCTTGAGGCTTACCATACCGATGACCCCACCTGGAGTTTCCTGCATGGAGAGATTATCGAGAACCGTCCCGCTCTCCTGACCTACTGGAGACCCGCAACGAATAACGGCCAGGACAGCCACTCAGTAGCCGTGACCGGCTCCACCATCAGTACCTATTTCTGGTTGGAGACCGCTCCGGATTCGGGCATCGCCCCGGCATTCGGATTGTACGTCTTTGATCCGGCCCGGGTTGAGGATGACGGAGATGCGATGAGCATGGAATGGAAATCCCTCGATTCTCATGAATTCGACCACGCGGTCAAGCTCTGGCTGACACCATGAGGTCAGGGCCCGCTACACATCCATGATAGGAAAAAGAATCAAGCAGTATGAAGTACTCGAGCTGCTCGGGCAGGGAGCGATGGGGGCGGTATACAAAGCACTCGACACTAATCTCCAAATCTTTCGCACTCTGAAATTCCTCCAACCCGGCTTTATGAATCTGGAGGAAGCACGAACGCGGCTTCTGAAGGAGGCCCGTACTCAGGCACGGTTATCCCACGCCCACATCGCTTCTCTTCTGGGGTTAGAGATCGCGGAGGAACACTCTTTCCTCGTCCTGGAGTACATCGAGGGGCAGACCCTCGATACCTACCTGATCGATACCGCTCCCTCATATGAGGAACGGATGATCATCATCATGCAGATAACCAGCGCGCTGAGTGAAGCACACGCCTGCGGCATAATCCACCGTGACCTCAAACCCGGGAACATCCTCGTTACCAGGAATGGCTCGGTGAAGGTCACCGATTTCGGCCTGGCGAAAGTATCCGGCAGCACCACGCTCACACTTGCAGGGGAAATCAAGGGAACCGCGGCATATATGTCACCGGAAGCATTCAGGGGCGAAGAGGCGGTCGCATCGTCCGATATCTGGACACTTGGTGTCGTGGCTCATGAAATTCTAATGGGTCGACAGCCCTTTACCGGCGAAAATATCGCTGCCATCGCCTATCGCGTTCTCTCCGATCCTTCCCCGCAAGTATCGACTGACGTTGAAGAGGCTCTGCCGGGGATTAATGACTTCCTGGAAACATGTCTGCAGAAACAACCCGACGCCCGATTCGCCAACGGTACGGTAGCACTCGTGGAGCTGCAGAAAATACTCCGCGCCAGCGGTGTCGATACTACCCGCTACACCGATCTCCTCTCCGTCACGCCGCGGCGTCACGCCCGGTTTACCGGCAGGAAACCGGCGATCATCGGGATCTTCACCGGCATTGTCCTGACATTCGTTTTACTGGTCTGGGGGGGTCTCTACGGTCGAGTCAGACCGGGAGAAACGTGGGCTGCCCTGGCTCGGGAAGACTCTCCGGTCTGGAACGAAACGGGTGAACGTATTGCCTACCTGACGGACGGCGGCAACTCGATATGGATCCGGTCCGTCGAAGACTCGCCCGGCGAGCCTGTCCCGGTAAGATTACCCGTCCATCCGCCAATCGTTTCCCTACGATGGGCACCGGACGGATCAAAACTTGCAATCGCCAGTGAGAACACCTGTTACATCCATTTTTTCGAAAATGATTCTACGGTTACCTTGTCCGATCGTTCGATCGGACGCCCGACCTGGTCACAGGACAGCCTACATCTCCTCTACCCTTCAGTCGGCACCGGCGGGCAAGCTGAACTGCATGTTGTAGGGCCGATACATTCGGTCACCGGGATATCGGCTGATTTCCACGTACCCCGTGTCGTACCCATTGATCAATCCCAACCTAATTTCGCTTCTGGAGGAATCTACTGCCCCGAGTATGTCTGTTCCGATTCGAGCATCGTGTTTTGTACCCTGGACAGCGGCGGGCAGAATCTCGGAGCCTACTGCATTCCCCGCTCGGGTGGGGTACCACAGATACTAATCAGCAGAGCTTACTGCCCTCAGAATCTCCAATGGATAGAAGACGCCCATATCCTCGTCTTCAAGTCCGCTCACCAGGCTGACCTGCACTGGGTGCGTCTCGATGCCGTCGGTGGAATCGAGGGGAAGATCCAGTCCCTCGGACTTGATGAGCCGGTAACCTCCTTTGATATCCACGAGGCAACAAACCGCATCGTCTTCGTCACCACGAGTCGGGCCCTCCAGCTGTTCCGTACTCCTCTCTCACGGAATACGGGCTTCCGGCGGATCGAACTGCCGTTCATGGAAATCTTCTCTCCCTCTTACTCCCCGACCGAGGATGCTGTATATTTCGCCGCCCGTGCCTGTATCGAAGGAATGCGGATATATCGGGCTGATACACGCTTGCGTCACCTCCAACCAGCCCACCGTTCCAATCCCGGCTATCAGAATGAATGGTATCCGACGATCGATCCCTCTACCGGGAGATTCATCCTCTTTATCGCCCAGCATGGGGAGGAGGCCGGTCTGTTCTGGTACGATACGTTGAACGAGAGCATCGGACTCCTTCTCGAGCACCCTGAAAACGGCGGTTACATAGACGATCCCTGTTGGGGCCAGGATGGTCAAACAGTCTACTTCACCGAGTTGCAGACCGGCGGCGCCCGGAAGGGAATCCGACGGGCAATGCTTGACCGTTCAGGGCGTGGTCTTACAGTGAGATCTGTCGAAACCCTGTACGTCGGAGGTCAGATATACGCTCCGCTCCCGAGCCCCGGCGAAGATGCGATCCTCTTTCAACAGCGCCGGGGGGGGCAGGACAGTCTCCTCGTCCTGTCACTTCCGGATGGCCACTCCCGTACGATCGCTTCCGGGAGGGCACCAGCGCTCGATCCCTCGGGCAGCACCGTGTTCTTCCTGGACGGAACGCAGATCTTCTCTCTGCAAAATTGGCACGATCCCTCACAGATGACGATCCGCCCGGAACCTGTGGCCGGTCTACCCCCAGGTGCCTGGGATCTTGGCTACGGCAGATCCATCGCAGCTACACCGAAAGCCCTGATCACCCTCTTCATGATGGAACGCCGCGGCGAACTGCGCTGGATGACCCTGCCGCAGAAACTGCACTAGCCTTTGATACTATCTGATCGCCTGCCGTCAGTTCACTGTTGGGGTGGATCTGGCGGATGACAAAAATCGGAGTCCATCAGTCCCGGCTTCGGAGGATACGGGCACCAGATTATCTCTCCCCCACTCTGCCACCCTGCCGGCTCGATTTCCATATGGCCGAGACACGCTATCAGTTGCGGATCGCAGCTGTCCGGACAGTTCATGATGTAGGGACCGACATTGTTGATGACATCCATGATGAACCGGCAAAGAGCCGCGACGATGTCGCCGTGGTCTGTCGCGGCTGCTATCTCCATCGCCAGATTCCCCATTACTACTGGATGATTTTCCTCGCCCTCAGTGGTACCGTCACCCATCCTCTTGCTGAGCACGTACTCGATCAAGTGTACGATGTCGGTGTAGGCGGGAAACGACGTCCTCTGATATCGGTCGGGGAAACTGCAACCAACCCGTCTGAAGTAGTACTCGATAAGAGTATTCTTCTGTCGGGTACCTGCCTGTCTTCCGCAGATGTCGTCATTATTCATGTCATCCTCCATGCTCGAGCCTAGATCCGTTTGGTGGAACAATCCCTCTCTACGATGAGGGAAGACGCTCCACCTATCACCCCATCCGTACCGGTACCCAAGCGGAACAGGTGCTGTCATGGAATCGTTCGCGAAGAGGTACCATCAGGTTACCGTTGGGATGGTGAACAAGTACGTGTTGTGATGATTGTTGACGATCAACCATCTTCTGCTGTCTTTGTCTGAGCGAAAAAACCAGCCAGAGCGCCGAGTATGGTCGTTACGATCGGGACGAATACATCGGTGGGGTGATCTCCGGTTATCAGGAAGAAGGTCAGGACAATACCGCCGAGCAGTGCGAAGGAGAAACAGCTAACGACGATGATCCAGAGAGCCCCGGCCACTTTCTTGGACGGGTCTGGTATCGCCCGAATTTGCTTTCTGACCTCTTCTTTCTCTTTTTCGTCGAGGGCATCGTAAAGCTTGATTATTTCTTCAGAATTCATCCCTTTCCCTCCGATGAGCATCGGTATTCGCCGTCGACTGCTCGGAAAGAGAAGGTGGGGAGAACCTAGTAGTGGTGCGCTCTATTGAGAGCAGCCGGGAATGCAGAGTCGATTTTATCGCTACGGCTTTGATCGGGTCAAAATGATTTTCCTCCCAATATGAACCACTGCACATCTCACAATCCCGTGATCTTCCCCATGAAGAGGATCGAGCCCATCCAGCAGATCGATGAAGTTACGGCAGGCATCGTCGATCAGAGTGGCGAGTTCGAGCGTCTCCTATATGGCCGCATAAGTCTCGCCATTGTCACCGTTCAGAGTCATGTCAAGAGCTAGGAAAGCACTAACCGGCGAGGTGAAGATAATTCTCCCAGCTTCGGCGTTGCTGAGGACTTTGAAGAACTTGAGACTAACCGCAAAACATGTCCCGACTGGCACACCGGTCACGGCGGTGCCAGCTGGATCTTCGCCGACGAGATCATCGTGATCGGAGAATGATCAGATCCTTCATTTTCTATTTGATATGTATGCAATATAGTATGAGCATACTTATCCGCATACTGGAGGTCATCATGCCAGGTACCGCACGCGTGACCGTGACGCTGCCCTCCGAGTTGATCAGGAGCATCGACCAGTTCGAGACCAATCGGAGCCGGTTCGTCTCCGAAGCTGTGCAGAACGAGATCGATCGCCGACGCCGGGCGGATCTGCTCCGCTCACTGACTCATCCTCACCCCGACTCCCTGGTCGTGGCCGAATCGGGGATGGGTGAATGGGATTCGCGTCTGCCGGACACAGACGATGGGCTGGTGGATACCGCCGCCGGAACCGAAGTCCGGTGGATCGACGGGAGGGGCTGGGAGGAGGAGACTCCATGAACCTGGTCAGGGGTACGGTGGTCCTCGCAGCTCTCGATCCCACAGTCGGTCACGAACAGCGCGGCACGCGTCCCTGTGTCGTCATCAGCAATCAGGCAGTGAACGAAGATCAGCGCTATCCCCTCATCGCGGTCGTCCCCGTTACCGGAACGGCGGGTGAGGGAGCCCTCTATCCACGACTGGCACCCGGTCACAGCGGTCTCTCGAAGACCTCCTACGCCCTCGTGGATCAGATCCGCACGATCGACAAGCGCCGGGTGCGCCGGCTGTTCGGGCAGCTTTCCGAAAGGGAATTGACCTCCATCGACCAGGGATTGGAGCTCTTCCTGGATCTCTGCCACCACGCCTGAGATCGCCGGTCATATTTCACGCTCTTCCGGCACCCTGCCACGGCCCGGTGGGCGGCCCGGCTCAAGTCGCTCAGAAGAGATCTGTCGAAGCGGAAGTAGGCCCGCAAAATCTCATAGAGCGGCAGGGGAACAGAGTTGATTCCCCCTGCTTCCTTCAGTCCGGTCTCTCCTGGTGGGTGAGGAACGGCATGTAATTGTCCCGGTGCACAACGGAAAATGAGGCTTCAGGGTACGCTCGGACCCAATTCGTCGGGGGCGCCGTCGACCGGGAAGGGCTCCATTTCAACTCAAACCCGGCCAGTTGCCCGGCGCGTTCTTCGATCAGGTCGATTTCCTGTCGCTCGTAGGTACGCCAGAAGTAGCTCTCGACCTGGCGATCGAGATAGAGGTTGGCCTTCAGCCGTTCAGTAACCGCGTAGTTCTCCCACAATGCGCCGACATCGTCGCGCAGGGACAGCGGATTGAAATTGTTGATCAACGCATTCCGGATCCCGTTGTCGTAGAAGTAGTAGCGCCTGCTTTTTGAGATCTCCTTGCGAAGGTTCCGGGAAAAACCCCGGCGGGCGTAGATCACGAAGACCTTCTCGAGAAGATCCAGATACCTGTCGACCGTGTTTTTACTCATTCCGAGCTGTGTGCCGAGTTCTGCCACGGAAATCTGACTGCCTATCTGGAACGCCAGCAGCTGCAGCAGCCGGCTGAGCCTGTCGGCATGGCGGACATCCTCGAGTTGGAGGATATCCTTGAACAGGTAGGAGGCCACCAGCTCCTTCAGGTAGCGCTCCCGCTCCGTATTGGAATTGAGCAGGATCACCTCGGGATAACTGCCATACAGAAGACGTAGTTCGAGCGCTGCGTCTGTCTCGTGAGAGGCTTCAACTTCGTTCAACTCCAACTGGGCAAGCGGAAGCAGAAGCAGGGAATATTTCCGGCCCGTGAGCGGTTCACCGGTCGTATTCGCCAAGTCAAAGGAAGAGGAACCGGTCGCAACAATGCGGAGATCAGGCAGGTGGTCGACCAGCAGCTTCAGATTGCGGCCGATTTCACGTACGTACTGCGCTTCGTCGACAAGCAGGAGCTTCCTCGATCCGACGAATGCAGTGAGCTTTGCTATCGACTGGCTTTCCAGATACTCGCGTACCGTGATGTCTTCGCCCGTGACAAAGAGGATATCCTCCGACACCTGTGCGGCAAAATGTTGGAGGAGCGTGGTTTTGCCCACGCGACGCGGACCATGGACCACGACCACCTTCCCCGGCGTCACGAGGTTCTTCAGACGCGGGAGTTGAGCTTGTGGGATATAATCCGTCTTCATAATGACTATAATTAAGTAAATACAGTCATTATGTCAATCGTGTTTATACATTATTATGTCGGCCACTACGAAGATAGCCCATTCAAGCCCATGAAATATGCTATGAATGGCACACGAAAAATGCCATGTTCAGCCAGCGTGCCTGGCCGACCCGCGGACTGAACCACCCCGGGATTGCCCGAGACGCAGTTCCGTGCGAGGATGGAGTCACTCGATCTCTCGACGTCTTACCGGATGGTCGCCGGAGGCTCGACTATTCCGAGGGCCGCGGCCATGGACCAGGAAGGGAAGTGAGACCATGAAAGCGTTCACGGGTGCCGGGCTCCTCATCCTCACCCTCACCGTCCCGGCGCTGCAGAGCCGGGACGTGCGTCCCATCCGGGACGACGTCGGTTTCTGCTGGAACCCGGCGAGCATGCAGAGGATGGTCGATTATCTCCAGAGCGTGGAGCAGGACAGCTTCGAGCCCGAGGGCCTGGTGGCCGCCATCGCCCCCCACGATGATTATCTCTACGCCGGCCGGGTGGATTATCCCCTGTTCCGGATCCTGCGAGCCAAAGAGGTAGTCATATTCGGAGTGACCCACGGGACGGTGCGCAACACGATCGGAGATCCGCACAACATCCTGATCCTGGACGAATTCGCCCGCTGGTCCGGTCTGACCGGGCCGGTGGAGATCTCCGACCTGCGGGAGGTCCTCAAGGACCGCCTGGATCGCGACGTCTATGAAGTCAGCAATCACGCGCATGTCCTCGAGCATTCGATCGAGGCGGAGGTGCCCTGGCTTCAGTTTTACAACCCGGGAGTCAAGATCACGCCCATCATGGTCACGGGCATGCCCTTCGAGACAATGGACGAGATCTCGACCCTGCTTGCGGACGTCATCGCCGGGTACATGCAGGAGCGGGGGCTTGTGGCGGGGAGGGATATTGCCTTCCTGATCTCCTCCGACGGTAACCACTACGGACAGGATTTCGACAACTCGCCCTTCGGCGAGGGAGAACAGGCCTGGCTCGCGGGCCGGGCCCTGGACCAACGGCTGATCCGCGACTACCTGACGGGCGTCATGGACGCGGGCAAGGTCGAAGGTCTGACCGGGGAGCTGTGGGGGGAAACCTTCCTGGATTACCGCAACACCTACTGGTGCGGGAAGTACTCCATCCCCTTCGGCCTGCTTGCTGTCCAGAAGATCATCGCCCGAACTCAGGGCCGGGAGATCAGCGGAACGCTCTTCCGTTACTCCGACACCTACACTGAGGGCGTGCTGCCGCTGAAAATGACCGGGATGGGCCTCACTGCACCCTTCTCCCTGCGCCACTGGGTCAGCTTCTGCTCCATCGGCTATTACCGCGCGGAGCGGTGAAGGCATCGCCACGCTCGCTCTTCCTTTACAAGCCTCGGAAGGCCGGGATCCGATCAGAACCGGATCTGTTCCCGCTTTGGAGCATCGCAGAGCCAGATATCAAGCGAACCTTCCCGGTCGGAAACGAAAGCGATCTGTTCCCCATCGGGCGACCAGTCGGCCTGCCAGCTGTTCCCCGGTCCGTCGGTCAGAAGGGTGAGGTCACCGCTGGAGAGTTCGAGGATCCAGAGTTCGCGGTTGCCGGTGCGGTCGGAATTGAAAATGAGGCGCTTGCCGTCGGGCGCGAAGACCGCCCAGTCATCAGCACCCCGGTCATCGGTCAGGCGGCGTGGTTCACCGCCTGCGACAGGGATGAGGAAGAGGTCGGGATTGCCGTTTCTCTCTGAAGTATAGACGACACTGCGGCCATCGGGAGAGAACGAGGGGTGAATGGCGCCGGGCCGTCCCGTGGTCAGGGGCATCGAGCGGGTTTCGTTCAGCACCAGCAGGTGCAGGTCACCTCCGTCGGAATACACGATCCGTTCCGTAACGGGGGAACAGGCTGGGTGAAAGCCGCCACTCTCATCCCCGGTGAGCTGCCGGACCGATCCAGTCGCCAGGTCGAGCAGGTAGAGTTCGGAAAAACTGCCTTCGGGCCGGGAATCGAAAATGATCCGCTCCCCGTCGGGGCACCAGGTCAGGTGCAGATCACCGGGCATACCGGTCAGGATAACCCGCCTGTCACTACCGTCAGGCCGCATCGTCACCAGGAGAAGTTCTCCCCCGCGGTTGGCCGTAAAGGCCAGGCGTTCCCCATCGGGTGACCAGCGCGGGTGATACTCCATGCCCGGCTCGGCAGTGAGCTGGACCGCCTGCTGGGCTCCTGCCCGTGTTACAGGCGTGAATGCAACCCAGATGATGAGAAGCAGACAGGCACAGGTTTCCCCTCGATGCGTCATGATCAACTGCCCTCCCCGAGTAGTGACAGTGGTCTCTGCACTCAGGACGAGATTCCGGGCTCGATAGTTACGCCGGACAGACCAGATCGGTCCGCCCCTATCTTCGACCCGTGTCACTGATGCTGTCGCCGATTCGGAGGAATCACGCCCGGTGGATCCTCACTCCCGCCGCAGCACCGTCACCGGATCCACCCCGGTCGCCCGCCGGGCGGGCACGAAGCAGGCCAGGGCGGTCGTCAGGAGCAGGACCGCCGGTACCCCCAGCAGGGTCACCGGATCGGTTGACGTGATCCCGAAGAGCAGATCCTGCAGCAGGCTCGAGAGCGCCAGCGCTCCCGCCGTACCGATCACGATGCCGATCGCGGCCAGCAGAAGACCTTCGCGCAGGACCAGGCCCATGACATCCCCTGTCCGGGCTCCCAGGGTCATGCGGATACCGAATTCCCCGAGCCGCTGGGACACACCGAAAGCCGTCACCCCGTACACCCCGATAGCCGCGAGCAGAAGCGCCACCGCCCCGAAAAGAACCATCAGGACGGTCTGAAAGCGGCGCGAGGTGACGACCTGGTCGACCCGCTCGGCCATGGTCATGATATTATCGGCCGGCAGATCGGGAGCCAGGTCGGCCATGATCGCACGCAGGGGCGGAACGAGAGCCCCGGGGTCACCGTCGGTGCGGGCAATCAGCCCGATCGTATAACCGCCGTTGTCGGGGATGATGATGAGCCCCCGTTCCTCATCGGCGAACGAGTTCAACCGCATGCGCCCGATGACCCCCACGACCGTGGCCGTGAAACCGAAACTCACCACCTCCACCCTCTGCCCGATCGGATCGGTTTCAGACCACCAGGTGCGGGCCATCCATTCACTGATGAGGATGTTCGGTACCTCGGTCGAGAGATCGGTTTCGTCCAGCCAGCGCCCGCGGCGCAGGGCAACCCCCAGCGACTGCAGACCGTCGGTACCGACGCGGCGGATATCCGCCAGGGGGGGGCGCTCCTGATCGGCCTCGTTCCCGGGAATGCGGTAGTACGTGGCCGTACTCAGGTTGGTGAAGGGAATGATGCTGATCGTCCCGGCCGATTGCACGCCGGGCAGAGCCCGCACCCGGGTGAGGAGATCTTCGGCAAGCTGGAGACGGACAGCCGCGTCGGGATATCTCTCCCGGGGCAGGGTGAGAGCCATTGTCTGGACGTTGCGGGTGCTGAAGCCCAGATCGACGTCCAGTACGCGGGCCAGGCTGCGCAGCAGCAGGCCCGAACCGATTACCAGCAGCACCGCCAGAGCGATCTCGGCCACCAGAACCCCGCTGCGCAGGCGGCGCGAAGAACGCCCGCCGGTCGACCCCCGGCCTCCTTCACGGATCGTACTCTGCAGGTCGATCCGGGAGGCCCTCAGGGCGGGCACGAGGCCGAACACGAGCAGACTGACCAGACCGATGCCGACGGCGAACAGGAAGACCGGCAGATCGATTTGTATCGGTCCGAACCGGGGAATCGAACCCGGATCGAGGGTGAGAATCAGGGCCAGGATACCGCGGGCTACGATCAGACCCAGCACGGTCCCGGTCGCGGCCAGGACCAGGCTCTCGACCAGCTGGTGGCGCACCAGTCGTCCCCGGTCGGCTCCCAGGGCGGCCCGCACGGCCATCTCGCGGCTGCGGAGCCAGGTGCGCGAGAGCAGCAGGTTGGCCACATTGGCACAGCCGATGAGCAACACCAGGACGACGGCGGCAAAGAGCAGGAGCAGGGCCGGACGGATGTTGCCCCGCAAGACATCGGGCAGGGGCCGCAGGCTGACGGCCACGTCTTCGGTATCCCCGCTGGCCAGCCAGTCCGGATCCCCCGCCTGCATCAGGCGGTTCACATCGGCCCGGACGGTTTCCAGCGCCACCCCCTGGCGCATGTGCCCGAAGAGCCAGAGGTAGTTGACGCCCAGGTTCGCCTCGGCCCGGTCGAGCCGCATCGGCAGCCAGAGCTGGACCCCGGGCAGGGGGGGCAGGAAATCCTCGGGCAGAACGCCCACAATGGTATAGGCCTCGGCTACCGAGCGGGCCGGGCCGTAGCGCGACATCAGATCGACCTCGATCGAGCGGTCCAGTACCGCCGGATCGCCGCCGAACAGGCGCTGCCAGAGCCCGTGACTGATCACTGCGGCTCCCGGCGCACCGGGCAGATCGTCCTCGGCGTTGAAGAGTCGCCCGAGAGCGGCCCGGGTACCGAGAATGTCAAACAGAGACGCCGACGTCATCGCTCCAGTCAGCGAGGTTGTCTCCTCGCCGCCCCGCACGGAAAAACCGACGTAGTCGACCGCCGCTACATCATCGAGAGTGGCCGCGTTCTCCTGCAGATGCAGGAAAGCTCCCGCCGTGACCGGCACCCAGGGGCTGCGGCTGTTACCGTCCATGATCTCGACGATGCGGTCGGGTTCGGGATAGGGCAGCGAGGTGAGCAGGACCCCGCGGACGATGCTGAAAAGCGAACTGACCGCCCCGATCCCCAGGGCCAGGGTGAGGACAGCCACGACCGTGAACCCGGGCTGTCGGCGCAGCGATCGAATGGCATACGCCAGGTCGGCAAACAGGTTGCCCATGAATCCATCTCCGCGCGAGAGGTTGTTCTCTATGCTGGTGGTACTGACGTACCGGCCGCGGTTTCCGTATAGTTTAAACGGAAAGTGCTGACGGGACGTTTCAGCCCCGGCCGAAAAATCCTATCTCGCGCAGCTCCCGACCCGGTCTGAGAAACTAGCGGTCTTCGATGCGTATCCGCAGACCGAATACCTGCTGACCGTCGGGTGTGTAGGTCAGAACAACCGGGTGCTCGATCGTCCCCCGGATCGTCCCGGTCCGGCCGGGGAACCAGTAACTGCCGGTCCGGTTCCCCTCGCAGTCGATATAGTCGATCCGCCTCAAGCCTTCATCGCTACGAACCTGGGTCGTTATCCAGAACGCTTCGGCACACGCCGGGTGGATGTCCGTCAGGTCGGGTTGGTGCGACAGGAGCGGCGGCTCGATCAGCTCGCCGCCGGCGGGGGTAAAACCACCCCGCCCCCCCGTCCGCCGCTGCCGGGCCGTATAGGGCGTCTCCAGCGAGGGGAAATGCCAGTGCAGAATGGCCTCGTCCGCTACCGCCGTGAAGCCGAAGAGATCGTATTCGTGGGTCGTGGCGATGACGATCCCCCCGGCCGGCAGAGGCGCGAAGGAGGGGAACAAAGACAGGGCAAAGCCCCGACCCGGGAGCATGGCTCCGGGGATTCCAAAGGCCGCCACGGCCTGCTGCTCTCCTCCCGGTTCGAGGCACCGCAGTTCGACCGGAATTTCTTCGTACTCCGGTTCTTCGACTACATCGTGCAGGAACCAGGCGGTTCCGGTCCGGTCGATCACCAGGCGGTTGAACATCGGCTGGGGCAGATCGGTCCGGTGGGTTTCGAGCAATCCCCCACCCAACGACCACCGGCAGAGCTGCTGATTGGGCCAGTCCCAGGTCCAGGCACCGCTCGTGACCGCCGTCAGGGCCATGGCCTGCTGGAACTCACCGGGACCCGATCCCTTCCTGCTGTATGACACCAATCGCTCGCCCGCATCTGAGAACGCCATGAGGTGGCCGTCGATGGGGTTGAGGATCCAGATCAGGCCGTCGGGCCCGACATCCATCAGGACACTGCCGCCGCGCGGATCGCGGGCCAGATACTCCTCGACCGGACCGTCGGGACGGCCGATGGCAAAGAGCGTGTCACAGTGCACTTTCACGGGTTCGACGCCGTCGCGGCAGACCTGGGCTTCTGCGCCCGAAGGGAGCACGGCCGAAGCAGCCAGGGCGATGAGGCTGAGACAGAATCCCGACCGCCGGCAACGGACGTACCGGCGTCCGCCAGCAGGGGGAAACGTACGCTTGTCAGTCATGGGATAGTCCCTTTCGATAATCGCTATAGACCGCACCATATAGGTTCTCCGAGCCTACTCCATCGGGCCGGAGATTTCAATTTTCCTCCAGGCTGCGGTAAAGAAAGCTCGATCGCCTTCGTTCTCTCTTTCGGAGTGGTCACGACCGGTGAGCGGTGGGTCGAGTCAGGTATCAGGCCCACTGGTAGACGTCTATGACCGCGCTCCGGACCGATCATCAGGTCGGGCGCGTACCTGCGAGGTGATCACCCATGCTGCCCTTCATCCGTTCTCTCTGTCTGGTGAGCATAGTCACCGCTCTGGCGGCACCGCTTCCCGTAAAGGCCCAACTCATACCGATCAAAACCACGCCGATCGTCTCCGGTGACAGCGGAATCATGCTTCCCTCCCGCACGCTCGGGATGGGTGGTGTATCCATCGCCGTCGACAATCCCCTGCTCGATCCTTTCGTCAATCCCGCCAAAGGAGCCAGATTGGAGGGATTGCAACTGTTCGCTCTGCCGACCCTCTATAGCATCGACGACGAGCAGGGCAGCGGCCGCACCCTGACCGGCGGAGTGACCATCGGTACTCCGCACTGGTTCGCGGGCGGTTTCCTCTCCACTCAGCGACTGGTCAACACCCTTCCGACCATCCCCTGGTTTGAAGGACTGACCGTGCAGCAACTCCAGGAAACCAAACGGTACCGCAGTTATCCCTCGCCACTGCCGGCGCCTTCGATGCCGCGCAATATCACCTGGCAGGTATTTACAGGTATTCCCCTCTCCGATCGGGGGCCGGCCCTGGGACTCTCCTGGTCAGGAAGCGACACCGAACGCCTGGAAGGGTACGAGTACCTCTACCGCGATTGCCTGCATCTGAAACACTCGGGCCGGTCTAATCTCGTCCGCATCGGAATCTTCAGCGAGGAGGAAGAGACCGGATCAGCCGAGGTCATGATCCTGCTTGGCGCCTCGAATCTGGTCCACCGTGTCATCCATCCCGATTTGAGATTGGGATACTATTACTCGGCTTACAATCCCTGGATCGAATGGAACTGGTGGCCCGTCGCCGGGTACAAGTGGGATGGCTTTCTCAACTATCCCGCCCCGGTCCAGATCCGCCGCTTCGAAGACCGGAGCCGGACGCTGGGGTTCCACATAGGCGGGATTCGTAAATTTCAGGGTGAGTTCCGGACTCTGGGGTGGCATCTGACCTGGAACGGGAAAAAGTACCCGAAGATCCCCGAGTACGAGCTCGAAGGGATGAAGGCCATCCCCAGGGATCCGGGATACGTTCATGCCTTCTCACTCGGATTGGGCACCTCCGGTCTGGCCGACGGGATCACCTGGTCGTGGGAGTTCACCCTGCAGCCGATCTTCCTCGAAACCTGGGGCTTGACCGAGGATCCGTTCCGGAACTGGCAGGGTGCGGAGATCCTGCCGGCGGGCGCGAAGACGGTCGAGAACCGCTTCCGCTTCCTGAACGGAAGCATGGCCCTCGGGTGCGCCTGGGAGAGAGAGCCCGGCGGTCTGCAGTTCGGCGCCCGGCTCACCTCTTACAATTACACCATCCGGCAGAAAGACAATCGCTGGGATAGCGTTGAGAAGCGGGAAGAAAACTGGCTCGAGCTGACACCGACCTGGGGCGGCTACCTGACCTTCCCCGATTTTCGGCTGCAGTACAGCGGCTACATCCGCTTCGGTACCGGTCGCCCGGGAGTCGAACGCTTCTGGATCGATCCGAGAAATCCGATGGGATCAGAGGGTTCACTCGTCATCAATCCCTCCGATCCACTCGCAGCCCCGACCGGCAAAGTGGTCCTCGAACCGCACCCGGTTCTCTGCCATCAGGTGGCCCTGATCGTGCCGGTGAAGTTCTGAGGCACTACCGCCGGGGGGTGATCCGCAGCACCTGGTCGGGATCGGGGATGCGCAGGTAGAGGCCCCAGCCGCCGTAGTCGTCGCCGACCTTGACCAGGAGCAGGTTCCGGCCCGGGCGCAGGCGCAGGCGGATATGGTCCTGATCGGGTTCAGCCGCGCGGTGCAGCATATTGGCGTGCACCCGCTCGCCGTTGAGCCAGACCCCGACCCAGTCATCCGAGCCCAGGAAGCAGTCCGCCACCCGCGCATCGGGACTCTCGATCCAGGCCGCGGCGTAGGCGGCCGTCTGCTCGTTGGGCGTAAAGAGGGCATCGAGGTTCAGGAAACCCGAGGCGTCGGTTTCGGCTTCGCGCCAGCGCACCCGCTGTCCTCCCACCCCCTCGTACTCGGCCTCGAGGTCGACGCTCCGCTCGGGCGGATACGGGATCTCGAGCCCGACCGTGCCCTCCCCCTGCTCTGCCCGGGGGTTGTCGAAGGGCCCGATCACCTGCCAGCAGGTGACGAAGTTCATGACCGGCTCCAGGCTCACGGCATCCAGTCCGAAAAGCAGACCGCCCGAGCCCTCGGGGGCGCCGGGATCGGGGCCGACCGGTATCACTTCGAGCACCCCTCCACCCGGGTCGAGGATGGCGGTGCCGATCTGGAGCCGGCCGGCCGGGGCGATCTCGGCCGCGACTCCGCTGAAGGCCTCGCCCAGGTCCTGCCCGTTAACCCGGAAGCGGACCGAACCGTACCCCGGTCCCTCGATGGGATAGAGAGCCACCGAATAGCGGTCGCGGGTGGGTGCGGGGAGGCGCAGGCGTACCGGGCCGGTGGCTGACAAGTCGCAGACCAGGGCCTCGCCGCCGCTGATGTCGGCGCCCCAGGTCCGCAGATTGCGAATCTCTAATCCCTGCCGGCGGCGGGGGCTGAGGAGTTCGAGGGCCTCACCCTCCAGCGCCCCGTCGGGCACCAAGACCCGCAGGGGGATCCGGGCCCTGGCCGGGGGCAGGGGCGGGAAGGGAGCGTGCGGTTCGCGCTGGTACCAGTAGGCGGTGGATGAGTAATCGCCCAGCTCGGTGTTGGCATGACCGTGTTCGATCTCGAAGCGCAGCGAGCGCCGAAAGCTGATGGCGTCGCCGATGTGATAGCGGTAGGCGGCGATGCGGGCCAGATCCTCGTCCTTGATGATCAGTCCGTGCCAGGGCCCGGCAAAGGTGCCCTCGTTGAAGTACCAGCCGCCCGTGAAGTAATCCTCGGTGCCGGTGCCGGTCATGACGGGTTCGGCGGCGCCGTCGACCCAGACGAATTCATCCCCTTCGAGAAACCAGAGCTGACCGTTGTAGCCCTGCATGTTCAGGTTCACCCCCACCAGGTGGCCGCGCCCTGAGGCCTCGAGGACGGTGTAGTTACGCTCGGGATCGGTGCGCGGTTCGCGCCGCCACTGGGCGTGGAAGTAGGCCACATCGTCGGGGAGCGGTTCGTGCAGAGCCTGGTAGTCGATCTGGTAGTAGAAGGCGTCGACCTGCCGGCCGGTTTCGTTCACCGCTTCGAGCCGGGCCGAACGGGCAAACGGCATTGGCCAGTAACTGTAGAACCCCCCAGAGGAGATCCCCAGGTACCACGAGACATAGTGTTCCTTGGCAAAGCCGGTGCCGAAGAAATCGCCCACCGGCACCTCCACGCTCGGCTCCTCTTCGCCGTCCCAGAAGAAGCGCAGCACGATCCGCCGCAGGTAGTGCTCATCCTGGCTCGAGATCGTGATCCAGATGCGGGTGATCACGCCCGGCCCCTCGATTTCGGCCAGGGTGGCGGTCTCGTCCGGCGCGATCACCAGCCGGTCGGCATTGCCGCCGCTCGCATCGGTCGAGGAGATCTGCCGGAAGGTCGCGTTCTTCAGATAGGGCAGCCGCCCCGGATCGATGACGTTCTCCAACCCCCCCTGTCCTCGAACCGCCGGGGCGGCCGCCGCCATGACGAGCAGAGCGGCGAGAAAATTCACAAACCGTACGAATCCGCGACTGATCAGGGAATACACTTGTCACCCTCCTGTCACCAATCTGGCACAAACATCCCCTACCGTTGAGGTCGAGGCCCCGGGAGTCCCGGAGATGGTAGCAGAACACCGGGGCGCCTTCACCTGCCCGGTACTCAATCTCAACCGGAGGTATCCACGTGACGTTACGTGCAGTCGCATCCATGGTCGGCACCCTGACGGCCGCCGGCCTCATGCTGATCCTCGCTCCGGCGACCGCTGAGGCGCAGATGAATCCCAACCAGATCGTCATCGACGGTTCGACAACGGTCGGCCCGATCGCCAAGGCCTTCGCCGAGCATTTCATGCGCGAGAACCCCGGCGTGAACATCACGGTGAGCGAGTCGGGCAGCGGCAACGGCGCCAAGAGTCTCATCAACGGTGCTTGTGACGTGGCCGATATGTCCCGCTTCATGAAGGACACCGAGTTCGCGGCGGCAGTCGAAGCCGGCATCACCCCGGTCGCCCACGTGGTCGCCCTGGACGGCATCGCCATGATCGTGCATCCCAGCAATCCGGTCCGGAACCTGACCATCGAGCAGATCCGCCGGATCTACGCCGGTGAGATCACGAACTGGAACCAGGTCGGCGGTCCGAACCGCCCCATCATCATGGTCAGCCGCGACACCAACAGCGGAACCTACGAAACCTTCGAAGGTCTGGTGATGGATGATGCCGCCATCGCCCGAAACGCCGAATACGTCGGCTCCAACGGCGCCATCCGCCAGCGGATCCAGTCGACCCAGAACGCCATCGGCTACGTCGGTCTGGGTTTTGTGGACCGCACCGTCAAGGCCGTGCCCGTCGAAGGGATCATGCCGTCGAACGAAACGATCGTAACCGGTGCCTATCCGATCGCGCGGCCCCTGTTCATGTTCACGAACGGGTACCCGGAACTGGGGTCGGCCCTGCACCGTTTCATGACCCTCTACCTGACCGAGACCGGCCAGGAGATCGTCGCCGCGATCGGCTTTATCCCGGTGACGGCCTACCGGTAGGACCGGCGGGGACCGAACGCGATGCCGGATCCCGTCCACGACCATGGTCTTCTGCTGAGCAAGAGAGCCGGCCGCATCAGGCGGCTCGGCTCTCTGCTCGGTGAGGGCGCCCTGCTCCTGATCACGTCGAGTTCGGTCTTTGCGGTTCTCTTTATCTTCTTCTTCATCGCCCGCGACGCGATCCCTTTCTTCCGGATCGAGGGGTTCGCCGAGTTTTTCACCTCCACCGCCTGGTACCCGACGCAAGAACCCGCGCAGTTCGGTTCAGCAGCCATTTTCGTCGGCACCGGTCTGGTGACTCTGGGAGCAATCGTGGTGGCGGTGCCTCTCGGGATCTCGGCCGCGATCTGTCTGAGCGACGTGCTCAGTTTCGAACTTCGGCAGATGATCAAGCCGGTGATCGAGGTCCTGGCGGCCATCCCCTCGGTGGCCTACGGCTTCTTCGCCCTGGTGATCTTCGCGCCGCTGCTGCAGAACCAGGGCGGGCATCTGCTGGCGGTCGCCCTCTGGATCGTCGGCACGCCCGTTCTCGGGCTGGCCAGCTATATCGCCGCCAGTCTGGCGACAACCCGCCTGCCCGAAGTGAACCGGACTCTGTTCCTGGGTCTGTTCCTGGCGGTTTTCGGCGGCCTGTCCTTCTGGTTGCTGGCGTCGGCAGGAAAACTGCTCGGCGGGATCGAGATCGCCAGCGGCACAAACGCCCTGAACGTCTCGATCATCCTCGGGATCATGGCCGTGCCGACGATCGTCAGCGTCTCTGAAGACGCCCTGCAGGCAGTCGGACGCGACCTGCGCGAAGGTTCTTATGCCATGGGGGCGACGCGGGCCGAGACGATGCTCCGGGTTGTCCTGCCGGCTGCAGCCAGCGGTATCGTGGCGGCTGTGATCCTCGGAATCATGCGGGCCGTGGGGGAGACGATGGTGGTCTGGATGGCCTCGGGGAACGCCTCCCAGATCCCCACTCCCTTCTACAATGTCCTCGAACCGGTTCGGACCCTGACCGCCACCATCGCCGGCGATATGGGCGAGGCCGATCACGTGACCGGGTCAGCCCGCTACGCCGTCCTCTTTGCGATGGCTCTTTCCCTGCTGGCGATCTCGTTCATCATGAACCTCGTGAGCGAGCAGCTGACCAGGCGCCTGCGGAAGATGAGGGGGTAGGAGCGTGACCCGTGAGATCCGCAGGCTTCTCGACCGCTCTTTCTCGGGTCTCGGGATGGTCTCGATCGGCCTTCTGGCGGCTTCCCTGCTGGTCATCCTGGCCCCCATGATCCTCAAGGGGCTCGAGGCATATCTCTTCCGCGGCACCATCGAACACCGCCAACTCATGCACGAGCAGTACGGACGGGGCAGTTCCGAACGGCTTGCCGCCGACCTCGATCTGGCCGAAGCCGCCCGCCGTCCGGTCTACGAAATGGTGACCGCCTTCGAGGCCTGGCTCGACACCCAGAGCTTCTCGGCCCGCATGGAGTACCGAACCTCGTGGAGCGAACTCGAGGCGGACCTGCACCAGCTGCTCGGTCCCTTCCCGGACGAGCGCGAACCGGTCCTGATCCGCGATCAGTACGGCGACACCCGCATCGACCAGGCTCACGACACGCTATTCAGGATCCTGAATGTCGAGCAGTACGACTACTCCGATCCCGAAGCGATGGGGCGGCTCTACTACACCCCCCGGATCGACGAATTCCGTTCGACCCCGATCGAGCCCCTCTTCGCCTACGTCGAGGGAAACCTGCAAGACGTGCTGCAACCCCGCCTGACTTTCTATTGGAGGTTTCTCTTCGATGTCTCGATGGACGCCCACTTTTTCGGGGGGATCTGGCCCGAGCTGCTGGGGACGTTTTACCTGACTCTCGGCGCCCTCCTTTTCGCGGTGCCGATGGGTCTGATCGCAGCCATTTATCTGACCGAATACGCCAAACAGGGAACGATCATCAGCATCATCCGGACCTCGATCAATACCCTGGCGGGGGTGCCGAGCATCGTCTTCGGGCTCTTCGGGCTGGCCTTTTTCATCAACACCATCCAGGTCTCCCCTTCCAAGAGCGTTCTGGCCGGATCGCTCACCCTCGGTCTGCTGGTCCTGCCGGTCGTGATCAGGGCTTCGGAGGAAGCCATCCTGGCCGTTCCACGGGCGTACAAGGAGGCCGCTCTCAGCCTTGGAGCGGGCAAATGGTGGACCGTGCTCACGGTCGTTCTACCCGCCGCCCTGCCCGGAATCCTGACCGGTATCGTGATCAGCATGGGGCGGGCCGCAGGAGAGACCGCACCGATCATCTTCACCGCCGCTGTGAGCGTGGGGCTGCCGCTCAGCATCACGGAAACGCTGACCAATCCTACGCCGGCCCTGCCCTGGAACATCTACAATCTGGCCACCGAGCATGAATCGGTGGATCTGATCCGGCATGTGCAGTTCGGGATGGTGCTGGCCCTGGTGGGGCTGGTCCTGGCGCTGAACCTGGCCGCCATCATTCTGCGTGCCCGGATCGCGAAGAAACTCAACGGGTAACGAGGAGCAATCATGACCGCCGCCACCGATATCCTGACCCGTCGCCCGATCGTCGAGAGATCATTTGCCGATGACCTGCTGGCCGGTGACGCCGTCGCCCACGTGCGGGCCGAGGATTTCTCGGTCTTCTACAGCGGCAACGCCGCCGTGTCAGATGTGACTCTCTCGATCCCGACCGGCCTGGTGACCGCCATCATCGGTCCGAGCGGTTGCGGAAAGAGTACGTTCCTGCGCGCGATCAACCGGATGAACGATCTCATTCCGGGGGCGGACACCGAGGGCCGGCTCCTCTTCGATGATCACGACATCTACGGCGATGACATTGATGTGACCGTGCTGCGCCGGCGGGTGGGGATGGTTTTCCAGAAGCCGAATCCCTTTCCGAAGTCGGTGTATGACAACATCGCCTACGGTCCCCGCATCCACGGTCTGCGCGACAGGCGCCGTCTCGATGAGATCGTGGAGCGGAGCCTGCAGCGGGCTGCGGTCTGGGATGAGGTCAAGGACCGTCTCAACGACAATGCCCTCGGCCTGTCAGGCGGACAGCAACAGCGGCTCTGCATCGCACGGGCGCTGGCGGTCGATCCCGAGATCCTGCTCATGGACGAACCCACGTCGGCCCTCGATCCCAAATCCACCGCCCGGATCGAGGACCTGATCGGCGAACTGCGCGGAGCCTATACCATCATCATCGTGACGCATAACATGCAGCAGGCGGCCCGCGTCTCTGATCTGACCGCCTTTCTCTACGAGGGCTTCCTGGTCGAGTTCGGCGGTACCGACCAGGTTTTCACGCGCCCGCGCGAAAAGCAGACCGAAGACTATGTCACCGGCCGTTTCGGATGAGCGAGGCGGCGGGCATGGTCACCGGAGGAATGGAAATGACTGTCCTGAGAGCCCTTTTCCCTGTCACCATACCGGGGGAGTTGTGACATGACGATGCACCTTCTCAGAGATCTCGACCTTCTCAAGCGCGAGATCCTCTCCATGGGCGGCCTGACCGAAGAGGCGATATCCAACGCCATCACCGCTTTCGTGAACCGTGATACGGATCTGGCCAAAATGGTTCTCGCTGGTGAGGACGAGATCGACCGCAAGGAAGTGGATATCGCCGAGGAGTGCATGAAGGTCCTGGCCCTGCACCAGCCGGTCGCCAGCGACCTGCGATTCATCGTCTCGGTCATGATGGTGAACAACGATCTGGAACGGATCGCCGACCTGGCCGCGAACATCGCCGAGCGGGCCTTGTTTCTGGCCGGTCAGGCGAGCCGGATCACCCTGCCCGACGCGCTGACCGACATGGCCGGAACCGTCCGTGAGATGGTCACCAGCAGCCTCGACGCGCTCGTGAACCAGAACGAGGCGACAGCCCGCAATGTGATCGTCACCGATGACGTTGTCGACAGCACCCATCGCCGTCTCTTCGAGACCTTCCATAACCTGATACGCAAGACACCGGAAAGCCTCGATCAGGTCATCCAGATCCTCTCGATCTCGCGCTACCTGGAACGGATCGGCGATCATGCCACCAATATCGCCGAAGAGGTGATCTTCATGGTCAGCGGCGAAGTGATCCGCCACCAGCCCGACGCCGGCGAGCGGCCCCGTCCATGACAGGCCCGGTGAACATCCTCTTCCTCTGCACCGGGAATTCCTGCCGCTCCCAGATGGCCGAAGGTTTCGCCCGGCACCTGGGGGGCGACCGGGTGCGGGTCACATCAGCCGGCATCGAGGCCCACGGGAAGAACTCCCGGGCCATCGCCGCCATGGCCGAGATCGGGATCGACATCTCGGAGCAGGAATCGACCGTGGTCACCGACGAGATGCTGCAGGTGGAGCTGGTCGTGACTGTCTGTGGACACGCCGACGAGAATTGTCCGATACTTCCTCCTGGGACGCGCAAGATCCACTGGCCGCTCGAGGATCCCGCCCGGGCCACCGGAACCGAAGCAGAGATCATGAACGAGTTCCGCCGGGTTCGGGATCAGATCGGGGACCTGATTTCCGACCTGCTCGACGAACTCGCACCGGAGCCCGCGTCATGAGCGATGCTGCTTCAGGACTGGTTCTCGTCATCGAGGATGAAGAGGGTCTCTCGAGCACCCTGGAGTACAACCTGCAGAAGAACGGCTATCAGACCCGGGTGGCCCTGACAGGTACCGACGCCCTCGCCGAAGCCTTCCGAGAACCGACCCCCGATCTGGTGCTTCTCGATCTCATGCTCCCCGATATCAGCGGCACCGAGATCTGCCGCCGCCTGCGCGAGGACGAACGGACCCGGGAGATTCTCATCATTATGCTCACAGCTAAAGGGGACGAGATCGATCGAGTCGTCGGGTTCGAGGTCGGAGCCGATGACTACCTGGTCAAGCCTTTCAGCATGCGCGAATTGATGCTTCGCGTCCGGGCCCTGCTGCGCCGCCGGCACGATCCCGGGGCCGAACCTGAAGAGATCGCCTTCGGTCGACTCCGGATCGACCCGGCCGGCTACCGGGTCTGGATCGATGATAACGAGGTCACCTTGACCGCCCTGGAATTCCGCCTACTGACCGTTCTGCTCGATCGTCGCGGACGCGTTCAGACCCGAACGCTCCTGCTCGACGATGTCTGGGGGATCGAGGCCGATGTGACGACCCGCACCGTCGACACTCACATGAAACGGCTGCGGGAAAAACTGGGACCGGCCGGCGAGTATATCGAGACCGTGCGGGGGGTCGGGTACCGCTTCACAGCCAGAGTGGAGGGATGACCGGGTGAGCATGGGGATCCGCCGGAAGTACCTTCTCTCCTCATTCGTCCTGATCGTCGTGGTCGTTCTCATCAGCGGTCTCTGGCTCGAGAACCGCCTGCGCCACTGGATCGAACCCCGGATCGAGCAGCAGCTCGCCGCCCTCGCACATCTCTCCGGTCTCATGCTCGAGCGGGATCAACCCGAGCGATCGATCCCTGCCTGCGATGCCCTGGCCGATTCGATTGCGGGGCGGATCTCGGCCCGGGTGACGATCATCGACAACCGGGGGGTGGTCTACGGAGATTCCGATCTGAGCCCTGCCGAGGTCGCCGATCTCGAGAACCATCGTTCCCGTCCGGAGTTCATCGAGGCGATCAGCCGGAGGGTGGGAACAGCCCGGCGGTACAGCGCCACCCTCGGCCGGGACATGCTCTATGTCGCCACCACCTTCAGCTGTATGGATCTGACGGGAATCGTACGGGTCGCCCGGCCCCTGGTCGAAGTCGATGAAGCCGTCTCGACCCTGCACCGGATCCTGGGTGCCGCGGCCGTGATCGCTCTGCTGGCGGCCCTTCTGCTCTTCTGGCTGCAGTCCCGATCCACCTCACGCTACCTGATCGAGATCGCCGAGGGCGCCCGCGCCATTGCAGCCGGCCGACCCTATCAGCGAATCCTGCCGCGCACCCGCGACGAACTGGGCGCCCTGGCGGGGAGTTTCAACCAGATCGCCGAAGAGCTGCAGAATACAGTGATGACCCTGCGAGATGAGCGCAACCGTATCAGTGCCGTGCTGGAGGGGATGAGCGAAGCCGTCATCGCCCTCAACGATGCCCCTCAGATCACCATGGTCAACCGGCGGGCCCTGGCCCTGCTCGACCTGGAGCAATCCCCTGTCGGCAGCACCCTGCTCGAGGCGGTCCGCTCGCCGATCCTGGAACAGATCGTACAGCAGGCGCTGGCCGGGATCCCGGCCAGCGGGGAGTTCGAGGTCGGACTGGAACCGACCCGCCGCCTGCTGGCCCGGGCCACCCCCCTCGAGGCGAACGGCGGCTGTGTCGTCGTCCTGATGGACGTGACCGAACTGCGCCGGCTCGAGCGGGTGCGCCGCGACTTCCTGGCCAACGTCTCGCACGAACTGCGCACGCCGGTCAGTGTCATCCGGGCCAACGCCGAAACCCTGCTCGACGGCGCCCTG
>CAZNUA010000003.1:0-81293 GCA_964576115.1 uncultured Gemmatimonadota bacterium | reverse complement strand
CAGCTGAGGCCCTACCTGTCTTCCGGTCTGGAGCGGTCCGCTCCAGCCTCGGAAGCATCTGCCTGACCGTTCCTCTGTTACTGCGCTGCCATTACGCAACCAGGTGCGCTGCCGTGCTTCCCCTCCTGCCGACGGTCTACCACTTCCAGTAAAAGGTGATCCGGAAGGTGTCGACCGGGTCGGCCGTGCCCGACTTGGTCGAGAGGTAGTTCGGGATAATGCTCAGGCCCGAGCCCGGCGAGAAGTCGAGACCGATCAGCATGGTGGTCTGGGTGTCGTCATCGGTATCGACGTCGGGATCGAAGCTCTGATAGGTGGCCACCGCGGTGAGCGGCGAGTTGGGGATCGCGAAAGTACCGAAACCCCAGAAACCGCTCGCGCTCAGATCCTCGGTGCCGCCCCAGTTGCCAGCCGAGAAGAACGATCCGCCGACGCTGAAGGCGTCACCGGCGTAGCCGACACCGACGTCCATCGTGTTGGCGTTGATGATGTCGGTGTCGGGATCGGAGTCGGGATCATACCCGACCATGCCGTAGTGGGCGGTAACGGTCAGACCGTCGATCGGGGTGATGACGCCCTGCAGCTCGGTGGCCTTGGCGTAACTG
The DNA here is from genome assembly GCA_964576115.1 of uncultured Gemmatimonadota bacterium. GTDB lineage: Bacteria > Blakebacterota > Blakebacteria > Blakebacterales > Blakebacteraceae > CAYSYY01. The sequence goes on along the minus strand of CAZNUA010000003.1, from coordinate 80,688 downwards.
GCGGTATCGTCGTACTTGTTGTACCCGTTACCGTTGGAGTGCATGGCCGTGACGGTGATCATGTCAGTGAGCGAGAACCTGGCCGACATACCGAAGTCGGCCGAGGAGCGCACCTTGTAGTTGTCCTCCAGGGTCTTGAGAACCTGCCGGTAGCCCCAGATGTCTTCGATCGTGCCGAAGAGGATCGTCCCCTGCTGGCCGAAGCGCAGGCTGACCATATCGGCCGCTTTCCAGTTCACGTAGGCGTGCTTCATGTAGACCCGGTAGTAGCCGTCGGTCTTCTGCTCCACGTCGGTGCGGAAACGGCCCGTGATGTTCTCGCTCATCTCGAGGTTGTACGTGAGGTAAATGCGGCGGAAGCCGTAAGTGAACATCTCGTTGTTCACATCCTCGGTCAGACCGAGGGAGAGGTCGAAGTAGGCCTTGCCCTTCAGGGTGCCTCCGCCCTGAACCTGAGCCCGGGCCGGTGCCGCCATGACGACCAGCAACAGCACCAGGGGGATGGCGATCAGACGTCGCATCAACTGTTCTCCTTGGTTGTAAAGTGCGACCGGAATGTCCGGGATTCGTCTTCTGCGGTAGGGCCCCGGCTCCGGTACAACAGGACCAGCGAATCAAGCAGTGGTATGATACGGGGGGCGGTGTGTCGGAAGTGTGACAGGGATGTAACAATCAGACCGGGCGGAAAACCGCTGTCGGCGGTGTATCTTGACTCTGCGGAGCGGTTGGGTATCATACAGGTTCAATAAACGCGACGAAATTAGTCCGATTTTATGGGGAATCCCGATGACGGACGCGAAAGCACCCGGTGACAGCAGGGCGAAACCACCCGCCGCTGCGATGACCGAAGACACGATCAGGAAGCTCGAGGAGCGCAAGTACCGCGAGGGCTTCGTGACCGAGGTCGAGGAGGACCGCGCGCCGCCGGGTCTGGACGAGGATATCATCCGGTACATCTCGGCCCGGAAACGCGAGCCCGACTGGCTGCTGGAGTGGCGCCTGACCAGTTACCGGCACTGGCTGACCATGATCCAGCCGACCTGGGCCAACCTGAGCATCCCCCCCATCGACTATCAGGACATCTGCTACTACTCGGCCCCGAAATCGATCGAGGACAATGCCCCCCGGAGCCTCGACGAGGTCGATCCCGAGATTCTCAAGACCTACGACCGGCTCGGCATCCCCCTGACCGAACAGAAGAAACTGCTGGGGGTGGCCGTCGACGCCGTCTTCGATTCGGTCTCGGTGGCCACGACCTTCAAGGAGAAGCTGGCCGAAGAGGGAATCATCTTCTGCGCCTTCTCCGACGCGGTGCAGGAACATCCCGACCTGGTGCGGGAGTACCTCGGCACGATCGTGCCGTATCAGGACAACTACTTCGCGGCTCTGAACTCGGCCGTGTTCAGCGACGGATCTTTCGTCTACGTACCGCCCGGCGTGCGCTGCCCGATGGAACTCTCGACCTATTTCCGCATCAACGCCTCGAAGACGGGCCAGTTCGAACGCACCCTCATCATTGCCGACGAGGGCGCTTACGTGAGCTACCTGGAGGGGTGCACCGCCCCGATGCGGGACGAGAACCAGCTCCACGCCGCTGTCGTCGAACTCTACGCCCACCCCGGAGCCGAGCTGCGCTACTCGACGGTGCAGAACTGGTATCCGGGCGACGAACGGGGCCGGGGGGGGATCTTCAACTTCGTCACCAAGCGGGGTGTGTGCGAGGATGACGCCAAGATGTCTTGGAGCCAGGTCGAAACCGGCTCGGCCATCACCTGGAAGTACCCCTCCTGTATTCTGAAAGGGGACAATTCGGTGGCCGAGTTTTATTCGGTCGCCGTGACCGGTTCCTACCAGCAGGCCGACACCGGCACCAAGATGATCCACCTGGGGAAGAATACCCGCTCGACCATCATCTCGAAGGGGATCAGCGCCGGCCACGGCCAGAACACCTACCGCGGTCTGGTACGCATGGCGAAAGGTGCCGCCGGAGCGCGGAATTTCTCGCAGTGCGATTCGATGCTGATCGGGGAGAAGTGCGGGGCGCACACCTTCCCCTACATCGACGTGCGCAACCCGACCGCCCAGACCGAACACGAGGCCTCGACCTCGAAGGTCGGGGAGGATCAGCTCTTCTACTGCGCCTCGCGCGGTATCTCGAGCGACGATGCTCTCTCGATGATCGTCAACGGTTTCTGCAAGGACGTTTTCGATCATCTGCCGATGGAATTCGCCGTCGAAGCCTCCAACCTGCTGCAGATCACACTGGAGGGTTCGGTGGGTTAGCCGCCCCGGCCTGTTGAGGCGGGATAGTAGTACGACAGGGAGAATGACAGCCTATGCTGGACGTGATAAACCTGCATATCCGGGTCGAAGGACGCGAGATCATCCGGGGCCTGAGCCTGACGGTGAGACCGGGCGAGGTTCACGCCATCATGGGCCCCAACGGCAGCGGAAAGAGTACCTTCTCGGCCGTTCTGGCCGGTCGCGAGGGGTACCAGGTGACCGACGGGGAAGTGTTGTACAAGGGCGCCGACCTGTTCGAGAAGAGCCCCGAGGACAGAGCCCGCGAAGGTATCTTTCTGGCCTTCCAGTACCCGGTCGAGATCCCCGGCGTGACCAACGCCTACTTCCTCAAGGCGGCCCTGAACGCCATCCGGAAGAGCCGGGGGGAGCCCGAGATGGATGCCTTCGACTTCCGCGAGCTGATCCAGGACAAGATGGCCCTGGTCAAGATCGACGACTCGCTGCTGAGCCGGCCGGTCAACGAGGGTTTTTCGGGCGGTGAGAAGAAACGGAACGAGATCTTCCACCTGGCCGTACTCGAACCGAAGCTGGCCATTCTGGACGAAACCGACAGCGGACTGGACATCGACGCCCTGAAGACGGTGGCCGACGGGGTCAACGCCATGCGCAGTCCCGATCGGGCGTTTATCGTCATCACCCACTACCAGCGCCTGCTCAACTACATCGTGCCCGATTTCGTCCACGTTCTGGTGGAAGGCCGGATCGTGCAGTCGGGAGGCAAGGAACTCGCCCTCGAGCTCGAAGAGAAAGGCTACACCTGGCTCGAGAAGCATCCTGAGGACCTCGAGAATGAGAGCGGCGAGCCGACTGCGGACGAAGGAGCAGCCGGGACCGAAGAGCCGGCCGCGCCCGCAGCCCCGGCACCCGAAAGCTGAGGCCGGCTCCGATGCCTGTCACCGACCTCCGCACCTCGGCCCAGTTCGGCCCCTGGCTCGAAGAGTACGCCGCCTTCGCCGCCCGGCTGCCGGCCAACGAACCCTCGGCTGTGGCCCAGCTGCGGCACCGGGCCATCGCCGCCTTTACCGAAAGCGGTTTCCCCTCCCCCGATCGCGAAGAGTGGCGCTTTTCCGACATCACCCCGATCGCCGCTACCGCGTATCGGCGCGCCACGCGGGCCGAGAGCGAATTGAGCCCGGTCGACGTGGTGCCCTTCTCTTACGTCGAATGCAACGAGCTGGTCTTCATCAACGGCCACTTCGCTCCTACCTTCAGCTCGCGCTGCGAATTGCCCGAGGGGGCCGCGGTGGGCAACCTCGCCGACGCTCTGACCACTCATCCCGAGAAGGTCCAATCCCACCTGGGTCGCTATGCCGCTTTCGAAACCAACGCGTTTGCCGCCCTGAACACCGCCTATCTGCGCGACGGCGCCTTCATCTATGTACCCCGGGACACGGTTATCCGCGAGCCGCTGCACGTCCTCTACCTCTCCACCGGCGCCGACGAACCCACCTTGAGTTACCCCCGCACCCTCCTCATCGCCGGGGAGAACAGCGAGGTAGTGCTGGTCGAGAGTTACGCCGGCACTTCGGAGTCCGCCTACCTGACCGCGCCGGTAACAGAGATCGTGGCCGGCGAGGGGGCGCACATCGAGCACTACCGCATCCAGCACGAGAGCCCGGTCGCCAGCCACCTCTCCACCTCGCAGTTCTACTGTTCGGGTTCCAGCCGGGTATCGAGCCAGTCGATGTCCTTCGGGGGGGCGTTCGTGCGCAATGAGGTCGGGGCGGTCCTGCTCGGGGAAGGCGCCGAGGCCGAACTGAACGGTCTTTACGTGCTCAACGACAGCCAGTTCCTCGACAACCATCTCACGGTCGATCACACCCGGGCCGGCTGCAGCAGTTACCAGCTTTACAAGGGCATTCTCGAGGGTTCGGCCCGCTCGGTTTTCGGCGGTCTCATCCACGTCCATCCCGGCGCCCAGCAGACCGACGCCGCGCAGGAGAACCGCAACCTTCTCCTCTCGCCCGAGGCCACCGCCCTCTCGATGCCCCAGCTCGAGATCTTCGCCGATGACGTCAGATGCACCCACGGCTCGACCGTGGGCGAACTCGACGAGGATGCTCTTTTCTATCTGCGCTCGCGTGGCATCGGCGTCGAGGCCGCTATGAGCCTGCTCATCTACGCCTTTGCCGGCGAGTTCATCGACCGTATCGCCTTCAGGCCGGTGCGCAAGACCCTGGAGCGGTTCATCGTCAACCGCCTGCCCCAGGGTGAGATCGTCCGGCAGGGAGTATCGTGATGTCCGATCTGCGAGCACTGTACCAGGAGGTCATCCTCGACCACAGCCGTAACCCTCGCAACACGGGCCCCCTGCCCGGGGCCAACCACGAGGCTCAAGGCAACAACCCCCTGTGCGGGGACGAGATCACCCTGCATGTCAGAACCGAGAACGGGGTCATTACCGCCATCACCTTCGAGGGTTCGGGCTGCGCTATTTCGACCGCGTCGGCTTCACTGATGACCGAGGTGGTGAAGGGAAAGACGCCCGCCGAGGTCGAATCCCTCTTCGAGACCTTTCACGACATGGTCACCGGCGATCCCTCCGAGAAGGTGGAGGCGCCCACCGAACTCGGCAAGTTGAGTGTGATGGCCGGTGTACGGGAGTTCCCGGTGCGGGTCAAGTGCGCCACCCTGGCCTGGCACACCCTGCAAGCGGCTCTCAGTGAAGACGAAAAGGTGATCTCGACCGAATAGGTCTTTGCCCCCCTGTTCTGCGCTGAAATGATCCCGCGCCGGCAGCGCGAAAAATGCCGTTTCCTACCGGAAGAATTCCACGATTTTCTGCAGTGATTCGACCAGCCGCTCGATCTCCGCTTCGGTGTTGTAAAAAGCCAGCGAGGCCCGGGTGGTGGCCCCGACCCCAAGCACATCATGCAGGATATGGGTGCAGTGGTGGCCCGCCCGTACGGCAATGCCGTCGGCATCGAGAAAGGTCGAGACGTCGTGGGGGTGGATTCTCTCGAGACTGAAGGCGGCCATCGAGGTGCGCGGTGGAGGCGGGCCGTGGATAGTGATGCCATCGATATCCCCGAGTCGCTCGAGCAGACGGGCCGCCAGTCCGGCTTCGCGGGCCGCGATCCGTTCGGTGCCCAGGGCCATCATGTACTCGGCCGCGGCCCCCATGGCGATCGCCTCGCCGATGTCGGGGGTGCCGGCCTCGAACTTGTAGGGCAGCGGGGCGAAGGTCGTGCCCTCCTTCGTGACCCGTTCGATCATGTCCCCCCCGCCGAGGAATGGGGGCATTGCCTCGAGCAGTTCGCGACGGCCCCAGAGGATCCCCGATCCGGTCGGACCGTACATCTTGTGCGACGAGAAGGTCATGAAGTCCACTTCGAGAGTCTCGACGTCGACCGGGAAATGCGGCACGCTCTGGGCCGCATCGAGAACGACGACAGCTCCGGCCTCACGGGCCAGGGCGGCGATTTCCGGTACCGGGTTGATGGTTCCCAGCACATTTGAAGCGTGAGTCAGGCTCACCACCCGGGTGCGCTCGGAGAGCAGACCGGCGAAAGCCTCCAGATCGAGCCGCCCCTCCGGGGTCAGGGGTGCGTAGCGGACTCTGGCGCCGGTGGTTTCGGCCACCAGCTGCCAGGGAACGATGTTGGAGTGGTGCTCCATCTCGGTCAGAACGATCTCGTCACCGGCCGAAAGCCCGATCCGCCCCCAGGCATTGGCGACCAGGTTCAGCCCCTCGGTGGTATTGCGTACGAAGATACAGCAGTGGGGATCGGAAGCGTTGATCAGCCGGGCCAGCGTTTCACGGGCGGCCTCGTAGGCCGCGGTGGCCTCCTCCCCCAGCCGGTGGATGGCCCGGTGTACGTTGGCATTGCTGTGGCGGTAGAAGTCGGCCAGGGTGTCGATCACCGTCGCCGGTTTCTGCGCTGTGGCGGCATTGTCGAAGTACACCAGCGGACGTCCGTCAATCTCGCGGCTCAGTATCGGAAAATCGCTCCGGATCTGTTCGATATCCAGGGGTGTTGCAGGCGCCGCAACGCTCTCTCGAGCCACTCGTCGCTCCTCAGCGGGGAATCGAGATCCCGGCCGGCGTCCGCCGGCGCCGGAATCCGTTCGTACCGGTACCGGTCCGGACACTCCGGACCGGTACCGCTTAAACTCCGACCAATTTAATCCTGTTTAAGCCGGCTGTCACATCCGATCCGATCTCCGGGACGGGAGAGCGGGGATAACGGACTATCGCTCGGCGGCCCCTTCCCCGGAGGGTTCGCCCGTGGTCGAGGGCAGATCGAGAGTGCCGAGCAATTCCATGTGAACCGTGATCTCTTCCCTGATCTCCTGGTGGGCGTCGAGAAAAACCCGAGCCTCTTCGTGCTCGTAGACGGCGACCGTGAAGGGGCCCTGGTTGCGAGCCATGGCGGTGGCCGTCCAGGCCCGACGCATCAGGGCCGGCACACCTTCGCCATCCCAGGGAAATTCCGAGAGCCCGGCTGTGAAGCTGATGCGCGGAGCCATCGCAACTCCGCCCACGACCCGCTGAATCTGCGACGCGATCCGCTCAAGAGCCGGCATGACCTTCATCTTGGCCGCATCGAGGAAGAGAATCCCGAAGTGGTTGCGATCCAGACGGCAGATCAGGTCGGTCTCCCTGACCGAGGATTTGATGACCTGGATCATGGTCAGAATGCTCTCCTTGAGAATGAGCTCATCCATCTCGGCCTGGAGGCTGTCGTAATCGAGCAGTTCCACGATCCCGCAGGTCACCCGGGTGCCGCGTCGGCCGGTCAGGCCGATTTCCTCTTCGAAACGGCGCAACCAGTACTCCCGCGACCAGATCCGGTAGGGGAGTTCGGTGATGGCGTGAGCCGCTTCGTCTTCGATCAGGTAGCGCCGCAGGGTGCGCTCGAGTTCTACCACGATGGTGCGTATGACGGCGTGCCCGAGAGTATCTTCCTGGGCGGGATCGTTGTCGTACAGATAGAGGGTTCCCAGGTAGGTCCGCCCGGCGTCACGAAGGATCCAGGGAGTGAACCGGGTGAAGGAGGCAAAGGTCTTTTCGGGGAACGCCTGGCTCGTTTCACGGCATACCTGTCGCCCCAGCACCCGGTCTTCGAGCCGTGGATTGAGGTGGTTGAGGACGAACTCGTGCAGTCCGGCGGCATCGGCGGGTTCGACGTGCCGGATGAAGGTCCGCGGCTCACCCAGGACGGTTGTGGGAAAGAGCGCCAGCCGGCTGTTTCCCACAATCCGGGAGAGCGTATTGAGGATCATGTTGACCAGATGTCCCGCCTCGGACTCGCGCATCAGCGTCCGCGTGACCTGCAGCATGCGGATCAGCTGCACCAGTTTCTCGTTCTCGCGTTCGAGGCGGATGACCTGGTTCAACAGTCCGGTCAGGTGTTCGGCCGCGGTACGTACTTCGATCGCGGCGGTCGCCGAAAGCGGCTGGGCCGTACCTCCCCCCGTCAGCAGCAGCCCGCCCAGGAAGTGCTCGTCGAGAACGAGCGGCACCCAGAGGGCTTCGGTCCTGGATCCGAAACCCGCCGCATCCCAGATAGCGGTGTAGGCGTCGGTCAGAGTGACCAGAGTCGGGCCGATATCGGGGAAATCCTCCCGGAGGGCGTCCCAGGTCGGTACGCCGGTTGGGACGGGAGTAATGTCTCCGTTCAGGGCGGTAGCCTCGAAGAGGGTGCGTACTTCCTCGCCGTCGGCGGGATCTCCGAAAAGAAGCAGCACTTCCGCCGCCGCAGCCGCACCCCGTATGGTCGAGAGCAGGCGGGTGATGACCGGCTCGAGTGCTTCGAGAGCACTCGGCACACCGACAGCCTTCTTCACATCAGTGGTCAGCGGTTCGGGCGGCTGGTTCTCGTTCATGCCCCGTCCTTTACGTTCTCATTACCTTTCCGGCGCGAGGGCTCCGGTCAGAAAGCCGTTCCTGATGCGAAGCTGCCGGGCCGTGGCTGAAGGCGCCTCGGTGATCCGGACTCTCAGAATGGTCCGGGAGGGCATGCGCCATGTCAGGGTACGGGTGGCGCCCTCCCGGGCCACGGTCACGCTGACCCGCTCTCCGACTCCGATGTCGCCCAGAGCCCCGAACACGTCAACGGTGTTCTGTGCTTCCGTCCGTCCTATTGATACTATCCGATCCCCGGCGCGGAGGCCAGCTTCAGCGACCGGGCTGTCGGGCGTGACCGACCTGACCACAATCCCCTCGGGTGAAGAGATAAAGCGGAATCCTGGTTCGGGGCGTACCTCCTGTTCTTCGGCGTACTCCAGACCGGCGTAGCCCAGATACAGATCCCAGTCGGGCGGGACCGTTCCCAGAACGTGATTTTCGAAAAAATCGTAGAGCTCGAGCCCCGCCACATCGCTACAGATGTAGATCATCTCCTCGGTACCGAAGCCGGGGTGTTCGAGGTTCGCCCCCCCGTGTTCGTTCATCAGGATGCGCATGACATCGTCGAGGCTGCGCCGGTTGTCGGTCGCCTCACGGATGATCAGGTCCAGGGCCATGCCGAGCACCTCGCCCTGGGTGTAGTACGAGATGAAGCCGTGGGGGTTGCGCTCGCCGCGATCCCAGGTCGTCCACGACATCCGGGCCGGAGGCGCCCACGGTTGGGCGGGGTCGCCCATCCATGAAGCGATCGAAGCAGCGAACGTCCCGTAATACTCCTCGGGTGTCAGGAAACCCGCCCGCACCCCGGTGAAGGCGGTGTAGGTCTCGGTCATGCCCTCGCTGATCCAGAGGCTCTGGGTGCGGTTGGGACGCTGATAATCGAAGGGACCGAGCACTTTGGGGCGGATACGCTTGACGTTCCAGACGTGATAGAACTCGTGGGCGGTGATATTCCAGAGCGATTCGGGATCGCGCACGAGCCGTTCCTGAGCTCCCCCGATCGTGGTCGAGCGCAGGTGCTCCAGCCCGCCGCCGCCGCCGTTATCGTAAAGGAATGTGTAGTGCTCGAAGGGGAATCCGCCGAAAATGGCGGCTTCGCAGTCCACGACCCGCCTGATCGATTCCACGAAGGCATCGGTATCGAAGGCGATCTCTTCGCCCGCCGCATCCCAGGCGATCTCGAAAGGCACGCCCCACGAGGTGAAATGCCAGCGGTGCAGGTTCTCCTCGGCACCGACCATGGTGGGACAATCGATCAACCAGTCGTAATTCTCGGCCCAGAAAACGAGCGGATCGGGAGTCGGATTCAGACCCGTCGCGACGTCCCACCCGGAAGGCAGGTCGAAATGAGCAATGATCCGTCCGTCGGTGGCGCCGTCGAGATACATCCAGCTCCGCGGACCGTCTATGAGACCACCCAGGGAATGCAGGTAGTGACGGTTGTTCAGGATCGGCTTGCCGTTGCGCTCGCCGACTCCGGCTGCGACCGTATACACAAAGGTGAACTCCCCGGCCCCGGCGGTGTCAACGTCCCACGCCGACTCCCCGTCCGGTCTGATGTCAAGGGCACGACCATCGACTGTACGGGCGGATACATTCCCGACCCCGCTGTGCCAGGGAACGATCCGGTAGGCCCCCGGTGCCCAGCGCGGCAATTCGAAGCGCGCTCTCTCAGCAGGCAGATGCCGGACCAGAATAGAGACCGTATACTGGTCCCATGAACCATCCTGGACAGTCGTCGTATACTGAAGGGTGACAGGCGGGCGACCGCGTTCTGCGGGCTCAACCGCAGCACCCTGAGCCCGGCCCGTGACGGGCAGGAGCAGGGGAAGGAGCAGCAGCAAAAGGCAACTGATCAGACGGTGGGGAAGGGTACTGACGGATTTCATCACAAGCCTCCGATGTCAGACAGCGGGCATGGGGAGATTATCGTACGACCTCCACCCACCCCCCGCAAGTCGCCCCCGGGGATGAAGGAAACATCCGTGACGGGAAGGACACCGGCGGTGTAGACGGTTTCCGGACCGGACGCGTCTTCCGGTATCAGTTCACAGCGGGAGGGGAATGAGTGCCGAAATTGTGGAGGAAAGGGTTGCGATCGACCGGTCTCCGAGGGTGGATTGCAGTCCCGCTGTTCGTGGTCCTGTCGCTGAGCGGTTGCGGTCTGCTACTGGGACCGGCGCCGACCTCAGACCGGGTGAGCGACATCAGCTGGTTCAACGAAATCATCGCCTCCGGTGAGATCAGCGGGCTCGATGCCGTCATCGGTTCCACCGGGGATGTCATCGCGTCCTGGATTCAGGATGGAACCCGGTTGCGGATCAGCCAGCAATCGGGGGCGGGCTGGAAGGAGTACGAAGGTCCGTCTGTAACGGTTTCAAGCGCCGAAGCCGCGACCCACCTGGCGGTTGACAGTGACGGGACCATCGCCGCCCTGTTCTGGAACGGCAGTGACATGGAAATCGCGACCTGGGGCACGGGCGGCGAACGCCACCTCGCCCTGCTGACGCTCGAGGTCGAGACGTACGGAGGAGAACGACCGAGCGCCTGGGATCCGAGTTCGGCGGCCCTGGCCTTCACGAGCGACGGCCTGCTCAGAGCCGTGGTCCGGGAGGCAGAGAACGATCGTCTGTGGCTCTTTCTCGAGCGCCTCGACGGCTGGATCCTGCATCCCGTAGAAGCCAGCGAGGGGATACAGAGCCAGATCGATATGGTTATGTCGGCCTATGACGACGTGGATCTCGTCTTCCAGGCGACGGGAGGGGGAGTGTACTACCGCTGGAGCGAGAGCACCGGCTGGACCCAGCGGCTCGACATTCCCCATTCGACACCGTACCTGATCCGGATGCGGGCTGACGGCACAAGTGTGTTGGCCACTCGACGTCTGAATAAAATCTACCTGGCCGAGGAACGCCTGAGCATCGAGGAAGGCATACCCCGCTGGTTCCTCTTCGAAGTAGTGGAACACGAGGATCTGTATTGGAGGACGATCGATCTGGTCCTCGACGATCGCGGTTGGCCGGGCGTCATGCACCTGCTTGGTCCCTATCGGGATCGTTACTTCGAACTCTGGTATTCCTGGCTGGTGGGTGACGGTGAGTGGGGCCGGGCCCAGGTAGCGACCGACCTCGATCTCCAGAACGCCTTCAACCCCTTCAACGTCAGAATGGTGCGTGACCCGGAGGGACGGATACACATACTATTGATCACCGGAGGAGTCGATGCATCTGATACGGAACAGGATCCGCAGTTGCCCCGGCTACTGCACCTCTCCAGCGACGAATCGCCCCTGCTGTGAGGCAGGTCCGGAGGTCGGCATGACGACGCGAAAATTCCAGACAGGGACCGTGTTCGGGATACTCTTCATCGGACTCATTCTGACGGCATCCGCCTGTACGCGCGATCCCTACAATGAGGACCGATCCGCCCGGCTGAACACCGCCGACTTCACCTTTACGCCGGTTATCGACCCTGCAGCAATCTGGTGTGTCAAGGGTGTCAGTACCGACGACGGCCGCATGGGATTGGCCATCGGGATCGGCCTGGATGAAATCACGGTAGTCGAGAACACGTCGGGCTCCTGGGTCGAGGTGGCCACCCTGGACGAGAGCGGCCTGCAGACGACGGTCGTGGATATCGCTCCCCAGGCCGGCGGCGGCTGGTGGGTACTGGCCGGCCATGAAACCGACGGGGTCAGGCTGTACCGGCTCGGAGGGCTGGCCGATTCCACCCTGAGCATTCCCCCGTTCGGCGAGACGGTGTGGGACAGCACAGGCTCGGCACTGGGAGCCGATGCGACGGGACGTCCGGTGGCGGCCCTCAACGCACGGGGCGGGCCTCTGTATCGCGCCACCCTGGCCGACACCGGCTGGGGGCTCGCCCAGATCACCGGTTCGACGTCGAACGCCGAAGCCTATGACTTCGACATCGATGCGAGCGGCATGGGGTACACGCTTTTCCGGAATTCCCTGAGCGGGAAGATGTATTTCAACAAATCCGGTCCTGACAGCAACGTCACTCGGAGTTTCCCCCCCGACATCTACACCGTAGAGGACGCACATATGTTCGCCACGTCCGACGGCCGGGTGCGCCTGGTCGGAGGACTCGATCCCGTGAGCCAGGTCGTGTACTGGCAGGAAGAACTCACCCTGAATATCGCCGAGGTGGTACCGGTCGATGAGCCTTTCCTCTCGCACTCCGCCGCCACAACGACGGCCGCGGATAAACCCTATGTGGTCGTCGGCAAGTACCAGGGCGCCAGTCGCTATAACCTCTACCTGCTGACCCGCGCCGCAGACGACCCGGGAACGAACTGGGCGACAGCCCTGCCGGTCCTCGAAGACGCCGCCTGGCAGAGCTACCGCAACCGATTGATGGTTTTCGCCATCGTGGTCGACGGTCTGGATGTACCCCATGTCATCTTCGCCACCGGTGCAACCGGCAGCGCCAACTCACTGCTGCAGGACGCGACCCTGAAATAGTGCCCGTCCAGAAACGGCTCTTTCCCGCGATCCGGGTGTCAGTCTGCCTGATGGTCACGAAATGGCACTTCTCCGGGAACTCCGGAGGGACAGGAATCGGGTTCAAGAACACCCGGTGTGTCTGAAGATTTCCGAAACCCCGCCTGCATACCTTATGTAACGGGCCCCGGTTGAAGAAACCGGGGCCCGTCGGGGAAAAAGGGTGCCGGACGGGTATGTGCGCTCCGACGGTCGCCGCGGGAACGTAAGCCCTGCGGCGAGCCCGACCCGTCTTGAGCATCAGACGAAAAGGCCGGTTCAGACCGGCCTTCTCTCTCTACAGGTCCGGCACCACTTTCTTCTTAGCACTTCCTGCTCGCTTTGTCGAACAGAAAGCGGCACCGATCGACCGTACCCGATAAGCGGATAGGACTATGGTCCTCTTTTCACTGCCCCTCGCTGCAGGATAGCGACCAGGGCCACCAGGCCGACCATGATTTTCGCGAAGAGGGCGGGCAAAGCCACATTCGCTTCCCCGAAGAACGATCCCACCACACCCAGAACGCCCCAGAGAAGCAGGAGCCAGAGGGAGTAGAACCGGTCCATCAGCATCGTCGCGCCGGTACCAGCGAGCAGGAAAAAGCCGATACCATCGATAACGGCTTCAGCTCCGGCCAGATCGCCGGCGGTCATGATTCCCACCCCCTGATAGAGACCGACCGCCAGGAAGCCGATCCCCATCGCAATCCGGAGGGCTCCAGAGATCGGAAGCCCGTCCAGATGCTTGTCGGGGGCATGGCCGGAACTGCCGTACGAAGAGGAAGCCGGTTGGCTCATCGCCTGTACTCCTGAAAAAGGAGAGGTTTCCAGAGACACTTCAGGATAGCATGATCTACCGACGCGGATGCAAGAAAAAGGTACAAACATGCAGACACGCCACATCATCTCTACCGACGGATTCCGTCTTCAGGCACGGATTGTCGGCACCTCCGGCATCCCGATCATCTTTCTGCACGGTTTCCCGTTCGATTCATCGCAGTGGCTCCCTCAGCTCGAGTCGCTTCCCCAACCGGCCCGGATGATCGCTCCCGATCTGCGCGGTCTGGGCCGAAGCGAGGGGCCGGTCGATCCCGCCCGCTACTCTCTGGCCGTCTGGGCCGATGACACCCGGGCCTGGCTCGACGACCGCAACGTCACGCGAGCCGTCGTGGTCGGCTTGAGCATGGGCGGTTATACCGCGCTGGAGTTCGCCCGCCGGCACAGCGACCGCCTGGGCGCTCTGATCCTGATGGATACCCATCCTTTCGCCGACACTCCCGAAACGGTGGCCAACCGGCGCGCGTCCCAGCAGCTGGTGGCTCGAGAGGGAGTCGCTGCAATCGTGGACAGCCTGCTCGACAAAGTCCTCGGGCACCAGACCAGGCTGTTGCGGCCCGAAGTCGTCGCCGAGGTCCGCGCCATGATGCTCCGGGCCCCCGCTGGCGGCGTTATCGGCGCTCTGGAGGCCATGGCCGGCCGTAGCGACTCCACTTCCCTGCTGTCCGAGATCACCGTCCCGGTCCTGGTCCTGGCGGGCGCCGAAGACCTGCTGACTCCTCCCTCCCAGGCCCGGACCTGGGCGCCGCAGCTGCCTGCGGCGGTCATCGAAACGATACCCGACGCAGGTCATCTCACCGCCCTCGAAGCGCCCGATCGGGTCAACGCCGTCATCCGGAATTTCGTCGAAGGCCTGGAACCGTGGTGGTAATCGCGACCGGGAGGAATCAGGGATGAGAACCTTGCCCGTTACCTTTGCCGGCTTCATCCTGCTCCTTGTCATCGCCGCCGGCTGTGCCGGGTCGCGCGGAGGCGCCCTCCAACCCCTGATCGTGGACGAAACCGAAAGCCGGATGGGCTGGCCGTACGGCGAGAGCGGCCGAGGGAGGGTACGCCATCTGCCGAAAACAGCCCGCAAAGCCGGGTACGGCTGGAGCCACCGCAATCCCGTCGCAACGGGCGGATTCGCTGCCCCTCCCGGCGGGGAAACGATCATCGAGCGGCAGATCCGCTATCTGAATTCCCTCTGGGGGCCGGAAGGTCAGATCATTTTTTACGAATATGTCGGCACCTGCTGCCCCTTCACCCACTACGGCGCCCCCCTCGATCGAGGAGTGCTCAATGTCTACGCCCTGCGGTGGGAGGGGCTTGCCGAGCCCCGTCATCTCTTTCTCGACGGCTTCCGCGAGGGGGAGGTTCTCATTCCGAAAGGACTGACCTCGAAAATCCCACCGCCATGATTTTTTCGCTCCACCTGCTCTCTGACGGTTTACCTCCACCACCTGCTTCTGCATATTACCGGGCGCGATGAGAATTCCTGAACCGTACATACCCCTGCCCGACATCGCTTCGGAGGCCGCCTGTATCTGCGGCAGCGGCCGCACCTTCGAAGCCTGCTGCGAACCGCGTCTGGAACGGCTCAACTCCGTCGCGGCCTCGCTCGAGGAATTCCGGGACCTCGACGGCTATGCCCAGGTTTTTCAGGCCTACAGCGATTTGCTCTGGGAGGAACAGTACCGGGATGAAGAACAGGGCCACATGGCGCAGGCCTATGACGAGTGGGACGAGTGGGCGTCCTTCCTCTGGCTCGAAGGTGTGATCCTGGACGGTTTCACCCTCGAAGGACGCAAACCCATCCCCGAGCTGCTCCGCGAGCGCCTCGCGGATGACGAAGTGTTCCCCGGCAGCCGTCAGACCCTGCGCGCGATGCTTCGCAGCCATGAGGGGATTTACGAGATTGCATCTCCCTTACCCAAAGACGGACCGGGGTGTGTCCGGCTCAAACTGGCCCCGCTCGAAAAAATCTCGCTGCACGTTCCCCGGATCTTTCTCCCCCCCGACACCGCTGTGACCGATATGGTCGTCGGCCGCTTCGTACGCCTGGGCAACGTCGCCTATCCGACTCACCGGCCGCTGGTCATCCCCATGCTGCCCGATGGCAGCAATCTGGATGCCTCCTATCGCATCCTCTCGACCACCTTTCCAACCGATCTCGAGGGGCCGGTCGCAGCCGAAATGATGATCAGGCAGTATCGGGCCCGCGGCGATCTGCTCCTGCGCGTCGCACTGGAGGCCCTTCTGCCGATGGAGGAGGAACCTGGCGTCGGGAACCAGCCGATGGTGGCCGATGGCGGCGAAATCCGCTACATGGTATCGGACAGCGTGGCGGTCGAATCCCATCTCGACACCAGTCCTTTCTTCGATCTCATCGATCCGCTGGCCCACAATCAAGCCCTCGAGGCGCTGGCCGAACTGATCGAGGCCGAGGAATTACCGCCCCAGCCGATCGGGCCGGGGTGGCACCTGAAGCTCGTCCCCGATACCCGTCGACGCTTGCGCCCGAACGAACGGGAACAGGTGGAAAACCTGATCCGGAAACTGGCTCGACGGATTCCCCCGCCGAACACCTCCGATGCCTTCGAACACTGGGCGGCCGACCCCGGTCTGAGTGTCCATCTGGACGCCGAGGCGGGGACACTCACCGTTCGGGCTTTCCTGGCCCAACAGCTCGAGCTGGGACGATTCGTCGTCGAGAGGGAAGTGGGACCGTTCCTGGCCCGGGAGAGCGAAGAGTATCTGATTCCTTAGGAGCCTGTCGGAGCAATTCACCGGCTGCGGTCTGCGCTGGCGCCGGTTACTCCAACAGACTCCTGGCTCGGTTTTATTCGTCTTCCAGGATGACGGCCGTACCGTAGCAGAGGATCTCGGCCGCCCCCGACATGACCATACTGGTCATGAACTTCACGCTCACCACGGCGTTGGCGCCGAGGGTGCGGGCCTCTTCGAGCATGCGGTCGATGGCCTGCTCCCGCGATTCGGCCATCATCTTTGTATATTCGCTGATCTCGCCCCCGACCATGCCGCGTAGGCCGGCCAGGATGTCGCGGCCCAGATGACGAGCCCGGATGGTGTTGCCGCGCACCAGCCCCAGAGTGCGGGTGATTGTCTTGCCGGCGATGGTTTCGGAGGTGGAAACGATCATTTCTCTACTCCCTTATAGGGATCGGTACGGTAGTCGACGATCCGCTCGTAGGCTACCGTCGCCAGGAGGACCACGAAACCGATCACGATGAAACCGACGGCCAGCTTCTCCAGCAAATCCATCGGTGAGGTAATGAAGATGTACGCGGCATAGGCCAGGTAGAGCACGGCACCGATGACCAGAAAGAGCCACCCGGTCGGGCGGGCGACACGTTTGTTGACGTTTTCCCAGACACTTCCGCCCGGGATGTCCGGTTCCTGCAGACCCATCTCTCGCAGCTCTCCTTTCAGAGATCTGAAGACGGCAACCTCACGGGTGCACTCGGTACACCGGGCCAGGTGCTCCTCGAAGCGGAGCAGGTCCGCACCGTGAAGCTCGCCGTCGACATATCGCACCAGATCTTCCCGGTAGTCCTCACATCCGCCCTCCCCCCCCGGGGGGGCAGCCGGTGTTTCTCCCGATGTCCTGTTCATGGGTACTCGACCCCCATCTGTTCCAGTTCATCACGCAGAGAGCGTCGGGCGTAATACACACGGCTGGCAACCGTTCCCTGCGGGATATTCAGGATCTGTGCGATCTCGCCATATTCCAGCTCCTGTATGTCTTTCAGGATGAGCACCTCCCGGTGATCCTCATCGAGCCGGGCCAGGGCCCTCCAGATCAGATCCCGGGTTTCGGCCGACAGGGTCGCCCGGTCGGTTGCCGCCCCCGGATCCGCGATCTGAGGAGGATTCTCGTCATCATCCCCGTCAAGGCTCAGCGGATACCGCCGCCGCCGTAGAAAATCGATACAGAGGTTGCGGCACACGCTCATGATCCATGTCACGAAGGGCCGCTCGAGATCGTAGAGATCGAGCGAGCGGAAGGCCCGCACGAAGGAGTCCTGTACCAGATCGCGGGCATCTTCGGTATTGCGTACCAGACCGATCGCCAGGCCGTAGAGACGCCCCTCGTACGCCCGCACGATCGGTTCGTAAGCCTCGGCGTCACCCGCCCGACACTTGAGCAGGAGTTCGCGTTCAACCTGTACCGCCATGCCGACCCTTCACTGCATGGAGTGATACGTCCCGGGGATGGATTGTTTTCACAACCATATGATTGTCACCCCGGCCGAACCCTCACCAGGATTCCCCAGCCGGAAATCCCGGATGGTTCCCTGCTGCAGGGCCGTCTCGAGATCACGCTGAACCGCCGTACGGACGACCGACACACCTCCCGGGCTTCTGATCCCCTTGCCGTGAACGACCTTGACTCGCCGACGACCCGACCGAACGGCCTCGGCCAGGAAATTCCGCAGCAAGGATCGGGCTTCGGCCACGGTGCACCCCCGGAGGTTCAGTTCTGTGTCGGCGTCGGCGATCATGCCAGACCGTACGGGTGAGGATCGATGTTCCGGTCTTCGCAGTAACGGCGCAGGTCGCGTGCGAACGCCCGGAACACCAGACCCACCACGAAAGCGTCGTCAAGCCAGCCCAGACCGGGTATGGCTTCGGGGATCAGGTCGAAGGGGCCGACGATATACACGATCGCGAAAACGAGCATCCAGATCGTCAGTGCCGGTATCCGTCGATACCGTCCGCTGAGGTAGTCACCCACGATCGTGACCGCCAGGCGCACCCGTCCGACACAGCGCGCCGGCCCCGGAAAGCGGTTCTCGCGCAGCCAGGTGTGAGCCGTTGCGAGGGTCTCTTCAACCCGCCCGTGGGGCTCCGGCTCTTTCCGGCGACGTCCCCCCTTGCGTCTGTCACCTGTTCCGGACATATCGAGATGGTAGTCACCGGGACCTCGACGGGCAACATCGCTATCGGGAGCGCTCTTCAGGTGAGCGGCAGCCTCAGGATCGCCTCACAGCCCGGCGCACCGGTTCGGTTCTGCAACACCAGGGTGCCGCCGTGGGCTTCGGCGATCTGCCGGCTCAGGGCCAGGCCGATGCCCGAACCGTCGGGTTTGGTGGTGTAAAACGGCACGAAGAGATTGGCCGTTCCGCTCACCCCCAGCCCCTCATCCACAACCCGCAGGTTGAGGTAGGCGTCAGTCGTCTGCCAGGTGACCCACACCCGGCCGCCGGTTTCGCCAACCGCGTCCACGGCATTGCGCAGCAGATTGATGAGAAGCTGGGAGAGCTGATCGGAGTCGGCTGAAATGGTGATCGCCGGTCCCGACTCGATCCCGACCTCCCGGCGCGTCTCCAGCTCGACCGCCCGGCGCACCAGCTCGGTCACCTCGACCGGTTGTAGCTCCGGTTCAGGAAGCTGGGTGAGTCGGGTGTAGGAGGCCATGAAGCGGCTCAGAGCCTCGGCTCGCTCGCCGATGATGTCGAGTCCGGTCGAGAGATCCGCTTCACGGTCGACCGGCGGCGGCCGGCGGGCGAGCAGATCGGTCAGGCTGGCGGCCAGCGACTTGATCGGAGCCAGAGAATTGTTGATCTCGTGGCGCAGAACCCCGACCAGGCGCTTCCAGGCCTGGCGTTCCTCCTCCCGCAGAGTCCGGCTCAGATCGGAGATCACTAGCAGGGAATGCCGGAAACCCTCCTGTCGGAAACTGCTCCGGTGTACCTCCCAGCGTCCCGGCCCGATCCCGAAAGCGGCGTCGACCAGCCGATGGGAAGGACCTTCGAGCAGGAAGTCGAGACCGGTCTCGGCCGCCGTGGCGCCGATCAGGCCTCCGGCCGGCGCCGCCAGCAACCGCTCGCCGGCCCGGTTGACGAACTGCAGCCGGTTTTCGTCATCGAAGGCGAACACCGCCACATCGATCTCGGCCATGACTTCGTCGAGCAGAGCGGTGGCCTCGACCGCGCCGAGCCGCTGCTCGCGCAGGGTTCCGGCCAGGGTGTTGGCTTCGTGTAGAGCCAGTTCGAGGGCTTCGTCGGTCCCGGCGCCCCGCGCCCGGATCGAGTAATCGCCTTCGCGCAAGGCCCCGAGCAGATTCGAAAGCATCTGCAGGGGGCGGACGACATACTCACGCAGCAGAGCGGCGATACCGAGCCAGAAGGTGAGAATGACGACCGTCAGGGTCCATTGCAGTTTGGCGGCGTAGCCGCCGCTCCAGAGCAGGACCAGAGCCGTCGCCACAGCCGGCAACCCGGCCAGAAGAGCCAGGCCCATGGCCCGCTGCTCGTGCGTCACGGGCCGATTCCGACGGGGGGCGGATTCACTCCGGTTCCTGCAGACCGAAGCGCTGAAGCCTGCGGTAGAGAGCGCTGCGGCTCAAACCCAGCTCTTCAGCCGCCCGGCTCACGTTCTCCCCGGTCCGTTCGAGGGCGCGGGTAATGAGAAACTCTTCGACTTCATCCAGGGTCATGCGTTCGAGTTCGGGAGTGCCCTCGCCATATCTGCTGAGGCTCAGATCCTCGGCTTCGATGCGGTCGGTCCGGGCCATGAGCACGGCCCGCTCCACGGCGTGGCGGAGTTCGCGCACGTTGCCCGGCCACCAATGCCCGAGCATCAGGTCGAGCGCCCCGGGGGAGAATCCGGTAATCGACCGCTGGTAGTGCCCGCTCAGTTCAGCCAGGAAGCCTTCGGCCAGAATCCCGATGTCTTCGCGTCGTTCCCGCAGGGGAGGCAGGTGCAGTTCGACGGTATTGAGTCGATAAAGAAGATCTTCCCGAAAAGTGCCGGCGGTGATCGCTTCACCCGGATCGACGTTGGTGGCCGAGATCACCCGCACGTCGACCAGCCGCATCTTCTCCGATCCCACCCGCCTGATTTCTCCGGTTTCGAGTACCCGCAGCAGTTTGGCCTGCTGAGCAAGGGGGACAGTGGCGATTTCATCGAGGAAGAGAGTACCGGTATCGGCCAGTTCGAAGCAGCCGGCCCGGTCGGTGCGGGCGTCGGTGAAAGCACCTTTGACGTGACCGAAGAGTTCGGACTCGACCAGCCCTTCGGGCAGGGCCCCGGCGTTGAGGGTGATCAGCGGCCGGTCGGCCCGGTTGCTGGCGGCGTGGATCCATCGGGCCATGACTTCCTTGCCGGTCCCGTGCTCGCCCGTTACCAGGATATTGGCATCGGAAGGCGCGATACGCGCCGCCAGTTGAACGACCTCCTGCATCGGCCGCGATTCGCTGACCAGGGCGGGGATGCCCTCGCGGCGCAGAAGCCGGTTCTCATCCTCCAGTCGCCGGGACCGGCGCAGGGCCCGGCCCAGTTCGATCTGGGTCTTCAGGGTTGCCAGCAGGCGGGCGTTCTCCCAGGGTTTCTCGACGTAATCGCGGGCGCCCCGGCGCATCGCCTCGACCGCTCCCTCGACACTGCTCCAGGCGGTCATGACGATCACCGGCAGGGTGGGATCGTCGTCGTGGAGCCGGGTCAGCAGATCGAATCCCTCATGTCCCGACGTCGTGTCGCGGGTGTAATTGAGATCCATCAGAACCACGTCGAAAGCTCTTTCCCCCGCCCGGGCGAGAACGTCGCCGGGGGACATCGCCGTCTCGGTCGAGAAACCTTCGGCTTTGAGCAGGAGCTTGAGAGCTTCCAGAACGTCGGGCTGATCGTCCGCTATCAGTACCTGGGGAGTATCTCTTCCGCTCTCCACGCGGACCTCTTCCTATTCGTGCCGCAGCGCCTCGGTCGGAGCGATCTGCGTGGTCCGCCAGGCCGGCACCGCGGTCGCCAGCAGCGCTATGAAGGCCACGAGCAGCGTTATCCCGGCGAAGCTGGTGATGTCGAGCGGACGGACATTGAAGAGCAGACTCCTGAGCTGTCCTGTCAGCAGGGCCGCCAGAACCAGTCCGGTTCCGATGCCCCACCCGACCGGTCTCATACCCTGGCTCAGGACCATTCCAATCAACTCGCCCCGGCCGGCACCCAGAGTAATCCTGATGCCCAGCTCGCGCACCCGCTGGCCGATCGTATACGAGATAACACCGTAGATGCCCACCGCTGCAAGCAGTGCCGCAACAGAGGCGAAGAGACCGAGCAGGAGGATGACGAAGCGTCGGTCGGCCAGGGTCGAGCCGAGCCGTTCCGGCATCGTCATCAGACCGTAGACCGGCTGGTCGCTGTCAATCTCGCGCACCGCTCCCCGCAGCAGGGGCAGCAGGGCGTGGGGATCGCCCGAGGTACGGGCGACGACCGCAGCGCTGTTCCAGGGATCCTGCGCGAAGGGAATAAAGGCCTCGGGCTCGGGGCCTCTATCGAGTCGGAAATGATGGGTGTCGGTCACGATCCCCACGATCGTGTGCCAGCTGGTCTCGTCGGCGGGATCGCCCCAGGAGAGCCGGCGGCCGAGCGGATCGGTCTCGGGGTAGAATTCGTCGGCGAAGGCCTGGTTGATGATAACCACCGGTGGCGCATCGGTTCTGTTGTCCTGTTCGGAAAAGGACCGCCCCTGCAGCAGGGGAATCCGCATTGTCTCGAAGTACCCGTCGCTGATGCACTGATAGAGCGAAACGGGTTCGTACCCCGGTTCGGGAAGAGGTTGACCTTCGATCGTGAAGGTGAGCGATGCCGCCGAACCGGTCAGGGGCAGACTCATGACCAGACCGGCCCGATCGACTCCCGGCAGGTTCCGGGCCCGCTCCAGAAGATCGGCGTAGAAACGATTGATCTGCTCCTCTTCCGGGTAACGGCTGGTCGGCAGCTGCGCCCGGGCCACCGCCACTCCCTCGGGATCGAAACCGGCATCGACAGCCTGCAGCCGCATCAGGCTCTTGAGCATCAGCGCCGAACCGAGCAGGAGCATCAGGGCGAGCGCCACCTCGACCGCCACCAGACCCTGACGCAGCCGGCGGCTTTTCCGCCCCTCGCTGAACTGCATGGCTCCTTCCCGCAGAGCCGACTGCAGATCGACCCGTGACGCGGTCAGGGCAGGCAGAATCCCGAAGAGCACTCCGGTACCGACCGAGACAGCCACGCTGAAGAGAAGGGTGGCATTATCGATCTGAACTCCTGTGAGCTGCACCATGACAGCGGATCCCAGACCGGTCAGCAGATCGACTCCCCACAGGGCGATCAGCAGACCGGTGCCCCCGCCCAGCAGGGCCAGAACCAGACTCTCGACGAGCAGGTGCTGGAGCAGTCGGCGCCGTCCGGCGCCCAGGGCGCTGCGTAAAGCCATTTCCCGGCCCCGCCCGACCGCCTTGGCCAGCAGGAGATTGGCGATATTGGCGCAGGCAATGAGCAGGACCAGACCGACCGCCACGGCCAGCACGATCAGGGGGCTGCGCACATCTCCCACCAGGATTTCCCGCAGGGGGGTGATCCCGGCAGAGTTATTACAGGTATTTTCGGCATATTCGGTAAAAAGCCGTTCCCCGATGGCCCGCATTTCGGCATCGGCCTCGGCCACGGTGACGCCCGGGCGCAGGCGCCCCACGGTATCGAAGTACCCCAGACCCCGCACCTCGTTCAGCTCCACGCCGAAATTGAAGGGGGGTTCGGGCACGCCGTAGGAATAGGAGCGGACCCAGAGATTGGTGCGGGCCGGATAGGTGAAGGATTCCGGCATGACCCCGATGATGGTGTGGGTACGGTCGTTGAGGATGATCTCGGAGCCGATGATGTCGGGATCGGCCCCGAAACGGGTGACCCAGAAGCGGTGCCGCAGAACCGCCACGGCCTCGGCCTCGCCTTCCCCCTCATGGAAGACCCGTCCCCGGGCCGCCTCGATCCCGAAGACATCGAAAAAACAGGGCGAGACGCTGGTACCCCGGATCCGCTCCGGCTCGTTTCCGGTGAGGATGTTGAAATGGTGGTCGCGGTGGCCCGCCAGGTACTCCAGGGTGGTGGATTGGTCGCGCCAGTCGAGATAATTGAGAGGTGAAGTCGCGGCCTGGTCCTGACCATCGCCGGGCTCGGATACGGTCACCAGACGCTCGGGCGAATCGTACGGCAGGGGGCGCAGCAGGACGCTGTTGACGACGCTGAAGATCGAGGTCGAGGCCCCGATCCCCAGGCCGAGCGCCAGGACGGCGAGAAGAGTGACATCGGGTCGGCGGATGAGCGAGCGAAGACCGAAGCGCACGTCCTGGCGGATGGCATCCATGTTCTGTCTCCTATCCTCCGTTGCGCCGCCAGCCGAAGGGCTCGGGCGGCGCGGTCCGGCGCTGGGCCGAGGTGTTGGTCTCCCAATCCCAGAGGGTGATCTCTTTCAGGTCGGCCTTGGCCATTTCGAATGAGATCCAGGCATTGAGACGGTTGTTCAGGGTCTGGGAGAGCTGGTCCTGGGCCCGGGCCAGCTCGGTGGTGGTCATCTCACCCCGGTCGAACCGCCGCACCGCGAAATCGAAAGAGGTCTGCGCGACCTGGACGTTCTCCTCCTGGATCTGGAGCCGGCGCATGGCGGTTTCGACCGCCCGCACCCGGTCGGTCACGGTCCGGATCAGTTCCTGTTCGGTCTCCTCGATCTGCCGCTCGGCAACCTGGATCTGGGAGCGGATGCGCTCGACCATGGAGCGGTTGCGTCCCCAGTCGAAGAGGGGGATCGAGAGAGTCATCGAGATATTGGTGTTGGGACTGCGGTTCTCGGGATCGAGCGATTCCTGCAGGTGGGTGTACCAGCTCTGGGTCGGCAGAGCGGTCAGAGAGGAGTTTCCGGTCAGATCGTAGCCGATGTTGAGCTGCAGGTCGGGTCGCCCGTCGCTCCGGGTCTGGCGCAGGGTCAGGTCGAGCTGTTCGCGGCTGATCTCGGAGCGCCGCAGGTCGCTCCGGTTCTGGAAGGCCAGCTCGAGGGCGCGCTCGAGATCCACCGCGATCGGTTCGTACTCCTGGCGGGCTTCGGCCCAGACCTGCTGGTCGAGGGGCAGTCCGACCATCCGGTTGAAAGCGAACTGGGCCTGCTCGAGCTGGTTCATGGCCGTCTCGAGTGCATCAAGGTCGTTCATGCGGGTCACGCTGAGCTGCATCACGTCGGTTTCGGCTAAAAGGCCGGCTTCCAGACGCCGCTGCCCGGACTGGTAGTTGCGTTCGCTCTGCCGGTAGCGCTCATCGGCCAGCCGGACCGCCTCCTGCTGGGCATAGAGGTTGTAGTACTGCTGGCTGACATCGTTGATGGTGCGCAGCTCGTCCTCGGTGTAGCGCAGGTCGAGGCTCTCGAAGGACAGCGAGGCGCTCCGCAGGGTTCCCCGGACCTGGTTGTACTGGAAAAGGGGCTGGTTGAACTGCACCCCGACCGAGGGCTGGACTGAACGGGACTCGACATTCATGTTGGGCAGTTCACGGAAGACATCGAAGCCGACCAGGCCGGTCGAGAGCTGCAGCCAGCCGTTGGTGATCAACGGCTGGACGATGTTTATTTCGGAATAGACCCAGCTCTGGCTGTCACGCAGGAAGATCAGTTCCTGACCTCCCATCCCGTCGCTGATCAGGTCGGGGGTGATCATCTGGGTGATCCCGGGCAGGGTGGAATCGAAATTGATCCTGGTCCGCAGCTGGCGGCGTGCATTCTCGACCAGGTAGTTTGTCTGCAGGTACTGCTGCCCGAGGTTATACACTGTGAACGATCTCTCGAGTGACAGGTCGACAGCCTGGTCGAGAGTCAGCACCAGGTCGGCCTGATCGCGGGTGAAGATCCCCTGGCTTGGCGCCATTGTGTCACCCCCGACCTGCTGGGCCCCGGCCCGCTCCTGCCCGACCGGTAATGCCACCAGGAGCAGCGTTCCCAGAAGCAGGAGTCTGATTTTTTCAGCCATCGTCTTCATCATTTCTTGATAACCAACTGCACCGATCATGAGGAATTCCCCCCACTGCATGTGATGTCTGTAACGCGATGCGGCAATGGGCCATATCGCTCTTCTCTAATACGAAACCTCACCCCGTGAGGGTTCGCGCGCCGGCCTCGAACTCGCCGGCCAGTGGGGATTTCCGGTTCGTGCGTGTCAATCTGCAGCACGACAGCTGAACCGGAGATAACGCAAAGGGCATGCCAACGGGCTCACGCCCCGCGGATGCACCGGGGACGACATCCGAACGGAAAGGATCGCGATCCCCGGGAGGCTGGAAGTGTCCGCTGTCGGGACGGGGCGTCCCGGTGACGGACGGAACGAGGCAGCTCCGCCCGGAAGGAGGCAATCAGAAACAGTCGGGATCAGCCACGCGGCTCGTCGACGATCCAGCCATCGAAGAGGTTGATGATCCGGTTCCCGTATGCGGCCCACTTCTCGTTGTGGGTCACCTGTATGATCGTCGTGCCGTCTTCGTTGAGCCGCTTCAGGAGGTCCATGACTTCTTTACCCTGCCGCGAATGCAGGTTCCCGGTCGGTTCGTCGGCCAGGATCAGCTTCGGCGAGGCGATCACGGCCCGGGCCACGGCTACCAGCTGCTGCTGGCCGCCGGAGAGCTGGCTGGGATAGAGGTCCTTCTTGCCGACGATCTGGAAGCGATCGAGGATATCGGCCACCATCCCCGCCCGCTTGGCGTGCTTGATGTTCCTGTAGGAGAGCGGAATCTCGAGGTTTTCGTAGACGGTCAGACTGTCGAGCAGGTGGTATTGCTGGAACACGAAACCGATGTACTGTTTGTTCAGAGCCGCGCGGTCCTTCGGTTTCATGCGGTGAACTTCGTGCCCCACGAAGTAGTACTCTCCGTTCCATTCTCCGTCGAGCATACCGAGGATACTCAACAGGGTCGTCTTCCCCGATCCCGACGGTCCCATCACCGTGATGAAATCGCCCTCGCCCACATCGAGGTTGATCCGGCGCAGGACGAACGTCTTGGTCGGACCGGTCTGGTAGTACTTCTCGAGGTCTCTGACGGTAATCATGGCTGACAGCCTTGCCGGTGGTTATATGCCGGTGAAAGAAACGGTGCGGCGGGACACCCACCGCACCGCTCCAGCCGGCAACGGATCAGGCGACCTGCTCACTCCGGTCGGGAGGAAATATCCCCAACGGAGGCAGGTACGGGAAGAGGAAAGCGTGGCTCAGATGTCGAAGCCGCTCTCTTCGAGCTGCGTGACCTTTTCCCCGTTCTTCTCTTCCACGATCTGACCGTCGAAGAGGTTGACCGAACGCTTGGCGTGGTGCGCGTAGCGCGGGTCGTGCGTCACCATGCAGATGGTGGCGCCCTCACGGTGCAGCTCGTCGAGCAGATCCATGACGGCCTCACCGTTGGTCGAGTCGAGGTTACCGGTCGGCTCGTCGGCGAGCAGAATCAGCGGCCGGCCGGCGATCGCCCGGGCTACCGCGACCCGCTGCTGCTGACCTCCGGAGAGCTGCGAGGGGTAGTGCTTCATGCGATGAGCCATGCCGACCCGCTCGAGCGATTCCTGGACCCGCTTCTTGCGCTCGGCCGAGGGCATGCCGCGGTAGGTCAGCGGCAGCTCGACGTTCTCGAAGACGGTCAGGTCGCCGATCAGGTTGTAGGCCTGGAAGATGAAGCCGATGGCCTGGTTGCGGATTCGCGCCCGCTGGGCCAGGGTCAGGTTCTGCACCGGATCGCCGTCGAGAAGGTAGGTTCCCTCGGTCGGCGTGTCGAGCAGTCCGAGAATGGAGAGCATGGTCGTCTTGCCGCACCCCGAGGGGCCCGCCACGGCGACGTACTCACCCGACTGAATTTCCAGGTTGATGTTGTTCAGGGCGTGGGTCTCCACTTCTTCGGTGTAGAAGACCTTGCTGACGCCCTCCAGTCGGATCAGAGGCTGTTTCGAAACGTTGTCCATGATGTTCCTTTCCCGTTTTCCTCTTTACCAAGGATCTATCGTCTGATCCTCACACGATCGTACTCGTCCCAGCGGGCCATATCGGAGAGGATGACTTCGTCGTCCTCCTCGAGCCCGCCGCGGATCTCGATACTGTTTACTGACGTCTGTCCGATTTCAACCGTGATGCGCACGGCGTACTGCCCGTCGTCCACCAGCTTGAACATCCCCACCCGGCTGTTGGCCTGGCCCACCGTGGGTCGGCTCATGTAGAGGACGTTGTCGAGCCGCTCGATGGTGATGATACCCTCGATGCTGATGTCGGCCCGCACGCCATCGGGCAGTTCACCCAGGATCTCGATGTCGACCGGTACCAGTCCGCCTGTGGCGGCCGGATCGATACGGGTCACCCGCCCGGGGATTTCACGTCCCCCCTGGGTGCGGGTGTCCACCGTGGCTTCCTGCCCGATAATGACGTCTTTGGCCTGTACTTCGGGGATGTTGACCACCGCTTCGAGCTCGCCGGGCTGGATGATGATACCCAGCTCCTGTCCCGTTCCGACCCACTCGCCCTTTTCGGGATTGAGTTCGCGTACGATCCCCTCCGATCCGGCCCGCACGTGCAGGGCCTCGACCCGGCTCTGCTGGAACTCGGCCAGCTCGCGCAGCCTGGCCACCCGAGATTCCTCGGCCGCAATGGTGCGCTGATTGCCCTCATTCATGATATCGAGGGCGCGCTGCTCGATCTCGAGCTGGGTGGTGAGGAAATTGACCTCGTCCTGGGTGCGCTCCAGGTCGTTGCGGGCCACCTCTTCACGGGCGGCATTGTAGGATTCGAGCGTGCGCTGGGCGTCACGGAGCTGGTTGCGGGTGCGTTCGACGCTGGCTTCCTGGTTCAGCCGGTTGGTCTCCAGGGTGCCGCGCAGATTGGCCAGGTTGGCCTCGGCGGCCACCAGCTGCTGGTTGGCTTCCAGCGCGTTCAGTTCCACATCGGGATTGCTCATGATGAGCAGAACGTCATCGGGCTCGACTTCGGCCCCCGGTTCGACCAGAACATCCTCGACCTTCCCGCCGGTAACGGCGGACACATGGAGAATGTTCTTCGGGCGCAGGTTCCCGCTGCCCCGTACCTGGCGCAGCATCGGCCCCCGCTTGACGATATCGGTCCAGATCAGGGCTCCATCGACTGTCGGAGCCGCCGGTTCGAGACTGCGCAGACCGATTGTGATCGCCACCACCGCAATAACGGCCAGCGTTATCCAGATGTATTTCGATTTTTTACTCTTCGGCTCTCGCGGAATATCCACTGAACCCGACCTCCCCCACGTTGCGTGTCTCTTTCTCAGCCTCGAGATCCTTCACACGATCGGAAAGATCCCTGTCGTCATGTACTACCCTGGTGATGATGAGAAAGAGCAGAAACCGTGCCAAGCCCGTATCCGGCTCACTTTGCCGGAGCGGCCGGGCCGACCGCTACCACCACCCTCTCCCGGCGCAATCGGTCATGTCCGCCTGCGCATAAAGGCGTCCCGAAAGCGGACATACGGAAAGTACGGTATTTCTCTGCAGGAGGTTACACAGATTCCGTGACCATTCGAAACACGCGGCAGTTTCACCCCGCCCTCTTCATTCGATTCCGGCCAGGCGCCGTAGTCGAGCCAGATTGCGCAGATCTGCGTCACCCTCTTTCGGAGTCTCGAGTATCTTGGGGATCGTCCGCAGGCGCGGATCGGTCATGAGCCGCTCAAATCCCGCCTCGCCGATCTCCCCTTCGCCGATATGCGCATGGCGATCCCGCCGCGAACCGCGGGGCTTGAGACTGTCATTGAGATGCAGGGCCGGGATCCGCTCCAGACCGATCCGGGTGTCGAACTCCGTCCAGGTCGCTTCGTACCCGTCGGCCGAACGCAGCTCGTAACCGGCCGCAAAAATATGGCAGGTGTCCAGGCAGACACCGGTACGTTCATCGGCATCGACGGCCGCGAGAATGGCAGCCAGCTCGGCCGCGGTGGCGCCGAGCAGAGTTCCCGCTCCGGCGGTGGTTTCAAAGAGGAGGCGGGTCGTGATGTGTGGCGTGCGGTCGAGGACACGGCCGACGGCGGCGGCGATCCGCTCGATCCCCCTGGCCGGCCCGGCCCCCCCGTGGGCTCCGGGGTGGAGGACGAGCCAGGGCAGACCGAGCCGATGGCAGCGCTCGAGTTCATCTACCGTGCAGGCAACCGAGCGTTCCCGGATGGCGGAATCGGCGCTGGCCAGATTCACCAGATATGTATTATGGGCCAGGACAGGCCATATACCGGTGCGTTTGCGTTCGGCGGCGAAGCGTTCGACCTCTTCATCGCGCAAAGGCGGGCTCCGCCAGCGGTTGTTGTTCTTGACGAAGATCTGCATCACCTCGCACCCGTAGTACTCGGCCCGCTCGAAAGACCGGGACACACCGCCGGCCACCGATACATGACTGCCCAGGGCCAGACCCGCCATCCGATTCACTCCACCTGCAGGGCGAGGCATTTCAGATAGGCCGTTTCCGGGGCGGTGAGCAGGGGCGCATGGTCGGCACTCTGGGCGCCGCGGCCCGTGATGCGGACGTGCCGTCCGGCCAGTGAGGCGGCATGCGAGACGGTATCGGTAAAGGTCTCGGGAGAAACATGGTGGGAGCATGAACAGGTGATGAGGGTGCCGCCCGACCGAAGGATATCGAAGCCCTTCCGGTTCAGATCGAGATAGCCGCGCAGACCCGCCCGGAGGTGCTTGCGGTTCTTGACGAAAGCGGGCGGATCGAGAATGACGGTATCGAAGCTCCGGCCGGCACTCCGGAAAGCCTTGAGAGCCTCGATCGTATCGCGGCGTTCGAAGTCGACCCGGTCGGCGAGCCCGTTCCGATCGGCATGCCGGGCCGCGGCGGCAATCCCCTCGGCCGACGTGTCCAGTCCCACCGCCCGATCCGCTCCGGCCCGCAAGGCCAGCAGCGCCCAGGTCCCCTGATAGCAGTAACAGTCGAGGACATCGCCGAGGGGAGGGGTCAGAAAATGCCGCTGGTTGTCGCGCTGATCGAGATACAGACCGGTCTTCTGCCCCCCGGTCAGATCCACCGCGAGACGGAGCCCCTCGTAGGTCACCTCCAGGTCGGGATCGGGCTCGCCGGCCAGCACCGCGATCTCTTCTGTCAACCCTTCGAGGCGGCGGACCGGAAGATCGTTGCGCGCTACGATGCAGGCCGGCTCGAGCCGGCTCTCGAGCCGGGGAATCAGCAGGGGCAGGAGAGCCTGCATGCCCGCGGTGGTAACCTGCAGGACCAGGGCCGGACCGTAGCGATCGAGGATGAGACCGGGCAGACCGTCGCCTTCGGAGTTGACGAGCCGGACCGCATCGGCAGCCGGGTAGAGTCGATCGCGCAGGACAATGGCTCGCTCAAGACGGGCGTCGAGAAAGGCGGTATCGATCGGTCCCGGATCCCGGCGCAGGAGCCGGACCGCGATGAGCGAATGAGGGTTGATATAACCGATCCCGAGGAATTGGCCCTTGCCGGAATGGACCTGCACCAGCTCGCCGACGGCGTATCCGGCCGGACCATCCTCGAGTTCGTTGGAGAAAATCCACGGATGACCGCGCCGCACGCGACGATCGTGGCCGCTTTTCAGACGGACGCTCCGATACCCATTCTCTGCCTCAGCTGCCGTCATGGTCTTTCCTGAGTGCTCCGGACGCGATCAGGAGAAGCGGGCCAATTCCCGGTTGAAGACTACCGCCGCGAAAAGTCCCTCTTCGTTCTCTTCCTGGCGGATGAGCTGGCCGTCCACTTCCAGGATCACCGGGCTCCCGTCCGGTTCGGTGAAGGGATTGTGGATGCTCAGACTCAGCCAGGTGGAGGGCTGCAGCACCCGGCGGTGAGGGAAGAACGCTCCCGTAGCCGAAATGTTTCGAAGGATGGTCTGTTCTTCGAATGTTCCCGCGTTGTCCTTGCCCTTGAGGAGGGTATTGAGCCGGATGGGGATCCGGCGGCTGTTGCGACGTTCGTCTTCGGTCAGCGGTTCGAAAACGACGATCCTGTCTTTTCCGTCGGCTTTGGCCAGATAGAGAGCGATATCGGCATGATTGAGGAGTTCGGCATCATCGCGGGCATCGCGCGGATAGGAGGCGACGCCCAGAGAAACGGTGAGACTGCCGCTTCCCGGACCGGGCACGCTCTCGATCTGAATGTGGCTGGTGGCGGCGCGGACACGCTCGGCCACGACGGTCGCCAGATCGATCGGGGTCTGGGGCAGGAGGATGGCGAATTCCTCGCCGCCGTAGCGGACCACATCGTCGATCGTACGTACGTTCTCCTGCAGAACCGTCGCCAGGGCCCGCAGGGCCTGGTCGCCGGCGGGATGTCCGTGGGTATCGTTGTAGGTCTTGAAATCGTCGATATCGAGAATGATGAGGCTCAAGGGATGTCCGAACCGGCGGGCCCGCGAGAGTTCGCTCGACAGCCGCTGCTCAAAGTGACGCCGGTTCCCCAGGCCGGTCAGAGCGTCGGTCACAGATTCCCGCTGAAGCTTTTTGATCGAGTCGAGGAAGCGGTGCCGCTCGAGCGAGAAACCGGCCACCCGGGCGATCAGTTCGGCCAGTTTCAGGTGCTCGGCCGTGAAGGGCTCACTGTCCAGCCGGTCAGTGATATTCAACACCGCGACCGGCTGTCCGGCGGAGATGATCGGCACGCTCAAAAAGGAGGGGGTGCGGTAGTGCTGGGAACGGACAGCCGCCAGACGGGGATCACCGGCGACATCGGTCACCAGGAGCGACTCACCCGAAGCGAGAACCTGACCGGCGACCCCGGCCATGGGATCCCGGCCCGGCCAGTGCATTGCACGGACCTGGAGCAGACCCTGCTCCGACTTGGCGACGACCGAAACCTTGTCGGCCGCGAGCAGTCGGGCGGCACTCGTCACGACACACTGCAGAGCCGCGTCGGGATTCTCTGTGTCTTCGAGAGCCTGCAGGAAATCCTTCAGACCCTCTATCTCTTTACCTATCATCGGTCGAACGGGAACTGCTCAGGGCCTCCGGGTCGCGCTTGCAGGAAGATACGGACAAGCCACAATACCACATCGGGTTCGGTCGGGGCCACCGGAAAAGGGTAGCGCTTGCCTGTTGCCCCTTCTCCTCTGGCTTTGCTAGTGTTCTGAGTCATGAGTTCGTTGAATGACCGAGGGTTCCGCTGCGCCGCACCGGCCAGGCGCGGCGACGATGCCATGGCGGTGGCCGTGGCCGTGGTGACCGCCGCAACTCTTTCTGCAGCCACCGCATCGCCCGCTGTTCGGTCCGGGTCACACCCCGGATTCCGACTCCTTCTGCGAGGCCTGCTCATGCTGCTGCTCATCGCTCCCGCCGCCGGAGCTCAGACAGCCGATCCGGCAACCCGGCCCCGGGCCCGCGATCTGGGAATCGTTATCGGACGCTACCCGACCGGACCGCACAACGCCATCACCGACGTGCCCGGGGTGCTGGTGGGCCAGGTCTCGCTCATCCGGGGCGATGATATCCGGACCGGAGTAACGGCCGTCCTGCCGCACGGCGGGAACCTCTTCCGCGAGAAGGTTCCCGGAGCGGTCTATGTCGGGAACGCTTTCGGCAAACTGGTCGGTTCGACCCAGATCGTCGAACTGGGCCAGATCGAGACGCCGATCCTGCTCTGCGGCACCCTGAACGTGCCGCGGGTGGCCGATGCGCTGCTGAGCTGGATGATGGGGCTCGAGGGCATGGAGAACGTGCGTTCGATCAATCCGGTGGTGGGGGAGACCAACGATGGTTCCCTGAACGATATCCGGGGCCGGCACGTCGGCGAGCCGGAGGTTTTCGAAGCCCTCCGCTCAGCTTCCGGCGGTCCGGTCGCTGAGGGTTCGGTCGGGGCCGGTGTGGGCACGCGGGCGCTCGGCTTCAAGGGAGGGATCGGCACCAGCAGCCGGGTGGTGAACGTCTACCAGGCGGGCGAGTATACCGTCGGAGTTCTGGTGCAGACCAATTTCGGCGGCGAACTGCGGATCAACGGCACCCCGGTCGGGGCCGAGATCCGCCGCCGCTGGCGGGAACGCGACCCTGCGATGGCGGGCGATGACGAACCCGATCGCGAGGAGGGTTCGTGCATGATCATCGTCGGCACCGACGCCCCCCTGTCGGCCCGCAATCTCGAACGCCTGGCCTTCCGGGCCCTGGGAGGCATGGCCCGGGCCGGGTCGGGTTTCACCAACGGAAGCGGCGATTTCGTGATCGCTTTCTCTACGGCCGAGAGCGCGCGGATCTCAGCGGAGAGTTTCCTGCAGGAAGGTCCCCGGCTGGGCAATACCGGCATGAGCCCCCTATTCACAGCCGTCATCGATGCCACCGAAGAGGCGATTCTGAACAGCCTTCTGCAGGCCACGACCGTTACCGGTCGTGACGGGAACACAAGCCGGTCGATACCGATCGATATCCTGACCGACGTCTGCCGGGAGAAAGGGCTTTGTCCCCCCGGAAGCTGAACCGATCGGTCTGGAGCCAGAGTGGAAGGATAACCGTCATGAGCAGAAACGTGAGCCGGCGCGATTTCCTGGAGAAAGCCGCCGGAGCGACCGCCGGAGCGGCCGTGATCAAGGGCATGCCGAACCTGAACCTGACCTACGCTACCGGTTCTCCCGCCGGCCTGCCCCTGGTGCTGGTTTCAGGCGGCAAGACCTGGGCCAGCGATGCCGCCTGGGAGGTGCTCGCCGATGGTGGAGAGGCCCTCGATGCGGTACACGCCGGGGCGATGGCGGCCGAGGTCTACCCCCGCGATTCGAGCGTCGGAGTGGGCGGCCTGCCCAACGAATCGGGAATGCTCCAGCTCGACTGCTCGATCATGGATGGTCGCTCGATGCAGTGCGGCGCGGTCGGCTGCATCGAGGATATCGAACACCCATCGAGCGTAGCCCGGGCGGTCATGGAGTGGACCGACCACTGCATGATCGTCGGCCGGTACGCCACCGAGTTCGCGATCAAGATGGGCCACCAGGTCACCGACATCAGCAGTGAGAGGAGTCGGAGCTGGTACCGGCGCTGGATCGGGGAGCGGAGCGATGTGGATGACTGGCTCAGCGCCGATGAGAGGGCCGAGAAGATGAAGCGGCCCCTGCCCCCCAGCGAGCGCCGGCGGCGCCAGCGGGAAGTTGAGCGCAATTACGGCACCATCAATATCCTGGCCGTCGATGAGCAGGGGCAGGTAGCCGGCTGCACGACCACATCGGGGCTCTCGGGCAAGATCCCGGGACGGTGTGGAGATTCACCCATCATCGGCGCCGGCCTCTATGTGCTGCGCGACGTGGGTGCGGCCGGTTTTACAGGCCGAGGAGAGGAGGTGATCCGGGTCTGCGGCTCGTTCACCGTCTGCGAGCACATGCGGCGGGGACTGAGCCCGACTGAAGCCTGTCGCGAATCGATCCGGCGCATGGTGGAGGAAACCAACGACGGCGAAGCCTCGTTTTCGGACAACGCCGTGGCCATCAACGCCCGGGGTGAGTACGGCTCGTTCAGCGTCCGGCGGGGATATTCCTACACCATCCACAATCCCGACGGCCGGCAGCAGGTCGATGGCGAATACTGGTCCGAATAAGACCGGCGAACAATCCCGGACCGACAACCCTCCCGGGCCCGGACAGGCGAGCCCGACGAGCAAGGAGAAATTCCGTATTCTCTTCGAGCTCTCGGCCATCGCCACCGTGTATACCGATCTCGACGGTACCATCCGGGCCGTCAACCGCCGCTTCATGCACCTTCACGGCCTTTCCGGCGAACCGGACGACCTGGTCGGACGCAATGTCGGCGAGTTTTTTCCCGAAAGGGAGCGGGCCCGGCTGCGGGAGCGGATCGAGACCACGATCCATGCAGGCGGGATGCTCGAACCGGTCGAGTACACCATGCAGCGCGATGACGGGAGCCTCTTTCAGGCCGAGGCGAGCAGCTCGGTCATCACCGATCCCGACGGCGAGCCGGTGGCCCTGCTGGCCTACGCTCTCGACCTGACCGACCGCCGGCGGGCCGAACAGCGTCTGAGCCGGATCCTGGCTTCGATTTCGGAAATCGTCTTCGAAACCGACGCGGCCGCCAACCTGCTCTTCGTCAACGAGGCGGGATATCGGATCACCGGGTATTCGGCCGAGGATCTGGCCCGCGGCATCAACGTGATCGACATGCTCGACCCCGGCGATCACGAGCGGGCCCGAGCCAATATCGGGCGGATCCTGCAGGGTGAGGATATCGGGCCGAGCGAGTACACCCTGTACACCAAAGCCGGAGAGCAACTGCCGGTTCTGATCCACTCCATCCCTTTTGCGGCGACCGACGGTTCGACCGGTCTGCTCGGCGTGATCGTGGATATTTCCCGGCACCGGGCCGCCGAGGAGGAGCAGCGCCGCATCGCCGAGGCGCTGCGGGTCGAACGGGATCGGATCCGAACCATCCTCGATCTGGTGGGGGATATCGTCCTGGTTCTCGAACGGGATGGAACGGTCGGGGTCATCAACCGGCAGGGGTGCGAAATCCTGGAGTGTGATGAAGAGGAGATCGTCGACCGCAACTGGTTCGAGCACTTCCTCCCCGCCGATATCCGGGAGGAGGTGTCGTCGATCTTCTCCCGACTCATCGCCGGGGAGATCGAACTCGCCAGAGAACACGAGAACCCGGTCCTGACCGCGAGCGGAGCCGAACGACTGATCGCCTGGCGGAACAGCGTTCTCTACGACGAAGAGGGCCGGGTTCTGCGGGTGATCTCGTCGGGCACCGATATCACCGAGCGGCGCGACCTGGAACAGCAGCTGCAGCAGGCGCAGAAAATGGAGGCGATCGGCCGCCTGGCCGGCGGGATCGCGCATGATTTCAACAACCTGCTGACGGTGATCTCCGGCAGTGTCGAGATGGCCCGCCGCGAGCAGGATCTGGCGACCCTGCAAGCTCGCATCGACGCCATCGGCAAGGCCGCCAAAGCCGCTTCCGATCTGACCTCACAGCTTCTGACTTTCAGCAGCCGCCAGACGGCCCGACCAGAACTGACCCGGCTGGGTCGGGCCGTCGACGATTCGCTGAAGATTCTCGAACGCACCCTCGGCGAGGATATTTCGCTCATTGTCGAGCACGATCCATCCCAACTGCCGGTCATGATCGACCCGGCTCACCTGAGCCAGATCCTCATGAATCTCATCCTCAACGCCCGCGACGCCATGCCGGCGGGGGGAAAACTGACCATCACAACCGCCCCGGTCGAGCTCGAGGCCGATCGTCTGGCGGCCCGCGAGGATCTCGAGCCCGGATCGTATGCGCGTCTGACGGTGTCCGACTCCGGGACCGGCATGAGCGAAGAACACCAGGCCCGGCTCTTCGACCCGTTCTTCACAACCAAGGAGCCCGGCCAGGGAACCGGGTTGGGAATGGCGACCGTGTATGGGATCGTGATCCAGAACAGGGGTCTGATCGAGGTCGAGAGCAATCCCGGAGCCGGCACGACCATCATGGTGTTCCTGCCCATCGTATCGGCCGAGGTCCTACCCGAACCGGTTTCGGAGACTTCGTCGAGCGTGACCGGCGGATCGGAACGAATCATGGTCGTCGAAGACGAGACCGCCGTCCGCGAACTGGTCGTGGAGATCCTGACCCAGATGGGATATTCGGTCACGGCCCATGCCGATCCGGCCGGAGCGATCGCCGCCCTTCAGACCCTGCCGGAGGCAGACCGCCCCGACCTGCTCATATCCGATGTGGTCATGCCCGGTATGAGCGGGATCGAAATGGTCGAGACGATCGAAGAACTCATCGGCCCGATGCCCGTCCTGTTCATGAGCGGATACACCGATGATGCTCTGGCCCGGCGCGGTCTCAACGAGCAGAAACGGGAGATCGTCAGCAAGCCGTTCTCCACCTTCGATCTCTGTAACCGGGTCCGTACCCTCCTCAACCGCTGAACGCCTCCAACCGGGCGGCTTCAGCTCCCCGGCGGTTCGACCCTCCGGTTCCCCGCCCCGAAGATCCGCTCCAGCAGGGTGGGCGGCGGCCCGTAGCGTCGTTCGAGCTCGCGGGCACGCTCGGAATCTATGACCCGAACGATATCGAAGGCGTCCTCGAGGACACTGTCGTCATAGCGGAAACGGTTGCGACGCAGATTTTGCCAGCGACGTTCGATCACATCCTCCATGGCGTCGGCAATCTGTTCCTTCAGGGCCGCCCCGGCGCCTGGCAGCAGGGCATCGGCACAGCGCACCCGCACCGTGGTCGAGAGATTGCGGTCGCGCATGGCGTCAGTGAAGGTCCCTTCCACGTCTTCATCGGTTCCGACGTAGGCCTCGAGAGCACGCACCGCTGCCAGACCGACCGAGGAAGAATGGCCCCGCTCCAGTCCCTGGAGGACGATGGTCCGCACCGCCGGCCGACTGCAGACCGGCTCGATAGCCTCGATCGCGGCCAGTTTGACACTGGAGCTGTTGGAACGGTGAATCGACTGCCCGATCAATCGGGCGGCGACATCGCGATCGACATGGGCTTCCAGAACGGCGATCGCCTTGAGCTGGACCGAACTCGACGTTCCCGAGGTTGAAAGCAGTCGATCGAGAGCCGCGAGGATCGGTTCGGCTGGCAGCATCAGAGCCCCCACGTCGAGGGCTTCGAGCTGGACCGAGCTTGAATTGCGGTTGCTCAGGGCGGCGGCCACCGCCCGGGGAGCGGCCCGGGTTTCGGCGTGATTACGCAGGGTACGCAGAGCCTCGAGCTGCACGCTCGAGGTGATACCGCCCGAGTTGAGCAACTCCTCCAGGGCTTCGGCGGCATTCTCGTCGTTACGGGTTCCGGCGAACGAACGCACTGCTTCGAGCTGCACGCTCGAGGAATTGCCGCGGGCCAGACCGACCCGAGCCACACTTTGTACAGCCTCTAGCGAGGACCGGCCTGCAAGACGCAGGGCTTGCTGCTGTACGCTCGAAGAACTGGTTGAGGCTGCAGCCGCAGCCAGGACCTCGGCCGCCTCGGCCCGGTCGAGGTCCTCCTCGAGCGCGTTCAGGGCTTCGAGCTGCACACTCGATGATTCGGAGCGCCGGAGCAGGGCCACCACCGAGGGCCGTACCTCCGGCGCCAGCAGCTGGCCCCGCAGAGCCCGCAGAGCGGCGATCTGTACGCTCGACGATGTGCCCGAGACCAGGGCCCGGACCATGACCCGCTGCACCTCGGGACGGGCAACGTGCGGCGCCAGGGTCTGGATGGCCTCGATCTGCACGCTCGAAGAGTTGCCGCGGGCGATCGCCTCGTTGATCGCGGTGAGCACGTCCGCCTCGGTCGCCACCGGCCGCAGGGTGCGCAGGGCGAGCAGCTGGATACTCGAAGAACGGGCCGGCTCGCAGCCCAGACCGACGATCCGCCGGGCGAGGGGTGAGCCAAGGTGGTTCGCCAGACTCCGAATCAGTTCCTGCTGGCGGCTTGACGATTCCCGCCGCATGACATCCTCGAGCACATCGGCGGCGCTTAGATCGCCCTGACGGGCCATGGTCATGGCCACATCCCGCCGGAACTCCCACGAGGTGCGGGCATCGAAGAGAGCCGAGAGATTGGTCCCTTCACCCCGGCCGGCCCGCTCTGCGGCGAGGTCGAGCAGATGGTCGCGAGCCGAGTCACCGCGTGAGGAATCGGGCCAGCGGTCGATCAGGTACTCGTAGGCCGTGATTGCTTCGGCTGTGCGGCCCAGACGCTCGAGGGTGTATCCGATGTAGTACTGAGCATCGTCCGCCCGCCGCGAGCGCTCGTGATCACGGACGACCTGCCGGAAGAGTGTCAGGGCCTGCTCCAATCGCTCCTCGATGAGTTCTTCACGGGCCTGCAGGTAAAGTTCGTCGGCCTGCTCCTGGGCTCCGGCCCGTACGCCGGCGGCGAGCACCAGGGCGACTGAGAGCAGAACCGTGAGCACACCTGTAATCCGTTCGGTCCGACAGATCATCTCTGCACCTCCCGTGACAGTATTTCAGTCCGGTATTCCTCGCCGATCCAACCCGACGCCTCGAGGGCCTCGGTCACGGCGGCATCCATATCGAGGGCGATGAGCCGGTCATCGAGGCCGGTCATCGCCAGGGTGTGCCGGATCTGGCCCAGGCTCCAGTCGGTTTCCTCGCCTCCGCCGATCCCGGCTACATCTTCGAGGATGAATTCGGCCCGGCCGATCGCTGACAGGAAGACCGCGTCCCGCCCGGGATCGAGCCGCCTGGTGAGCAGGCGGCCATCCTGAATGAGTCGGCGGGCAGCGCCGCGCAACCGCTCCAGTTCGGCCTCCCGGGTCGAGCCCGGTTCCAGCTCCATGACCGTCCCCATCAGTTCGAGCACGCCCTCGACCCAGGTGGTACCCAGATCGGCCAGCAGCTCGGCGCGGGCCAGAGCATCGACCGCCTCGGCTTCGACGCTGAACGCCGGCTGCCCGGCTGCCGGTCCCACCTCACCCTGCCGCCCCCGAACGTCGGGAGCGGGAAAGAGCCAGCGCCCCAGTCCGAGTCCGACCAGCAGGAGGGCCGCTGCGGCCAGCGGCTGCAGGTAGCGTTTGAAGGGCCGCGGCCCCGTCGGACTCTCGGTGAGGAAAGGAAGCGGTGCCACAGCCAGATCGTGCAGGGCCCCGAGACCGGTCCGGGCTTCGCCAAGGGCGGTCCGACACCCGGCGCATTCCTGCAGATGCCGTTCGAGTTCGACCCGGCCGACGGGATCCAATTCACCGAAGAGGTATCTCTCCAGATCCGGTTCCCGATCCGGGCAGACGTGTGAATGACTGTCACTCATGGATTATCACCTGATCCTTCGGCTTCTCCGCGGGCAGGTCCGAGAACCGCGCCGAGTTTGCGCAGGCCCCGGAAAACCTGGGTTCGAGCCGTGACTTCCTCGCATCCCAGCACTCCGGCGATCTCGCGCATCGAGAGTTCGTCGAAGTAGCGGAGCACGACCGCGGCCCGCATCCCCTCCGGGAGGGTTCGCAGTGCCCGCTGCACCTCATCGGCCCGTTCCCGGCCCGCGAGCTGATTCAGAACCGCCCCCGGAGTTCCCGTTCTCCCCCCGCCTCTGTCCTCGTGCCAGGCCGTGTGCAGGCGCTGCCGGCTGGAGCAGCGCCGCTTCTCCTCGATAGCCCGGTTTACGGCGATCCGGCGCAGCCAAGGATAAAAACGGTCGCGGTCGGTCAGCCGCGGCAGGGCCTCGAGTGCCGCCAGCCAGGCGTTTTGCACGACGTCTTCGGCCCGGGTTCGATCTCCGGCAATGCCGGTCACGAGGTTCACGATCCGGTCGTAGTACCGCCGGTGAAGTTCGCCGTACCCATTCAGGTCGCCGGCCAGGGTCTGTTCTACGAGCTGGGCATCCGCCTGGGCCATCCGGTCATCGCTCCGCTGTCCGGGTTCACTCTTCATGGCGTCCTGGCCCCTGCGAATGTTGCACAGAAAAAACAGGGGCTCTCGTCGAGCCCCCGTACTCCACAGTATGTCCGACCGCCTTGCGGCCGCCATGCTCTTTCCTGCCCCGGGTGTGATACCTCCGGTGCAGGAGCCTCTCAATGCTCTCCATTCTCGACGATATACGCCGCCAGAGTGCGGGTCAGAGGCTGGTTTTCCTCCCAGTCCCAGTAGGTATTGCGGGTCAGGGAGATCAGCGAACGCCGGTAGGAAAGGTACGCTTCCAGGTAGGAACGCTTGGCCTCGGCCAGCCGCCCCTGGGTCAGCAGCAGGTCCTGCACGTTGAGAGTGCCGGCTTCGAACTGCTGCACGCTCTGCCGGTAGGCGCGTTCAGAGGCGTCGACGCTGCGGACCAGCAGCGACAGCCGGTCCTGGGCCTCGATGACCGAATCGACCACGTTCCGGATGGTCCGTCTGATGCTGATCTCGGTCTGTTCCCGCTGACGACGCACCTTTTCCATCTCGGCCAGCCGGGCGTTGATCTGAGCCCGGTTCTTGCCCCAGTCCCAGAGGGGTACGGTGAAGTTGACCGCCGCTCCCCGGGCCTGGTCGGGATCGGTGATGGCCTGATAGAAATCAGCCATGGTTTCATCCCGTCCTTCGAGACCCATGGTCAGGCTGACCGTCCCCTTGATCGAGCCCCACGAACGGCGCTCCTCGAGGTCCATGACCTGGTATTCCATCGAGATCTCGTTGCGGCGCATGTCGGGGCGGTGTTCCAGAGCCCGCTCGGTGGCCAGGTCCACGTCGATGGCCACCGGGGTATAGGTCAGCAACGGCCGCACGTCGATATCGCGTTCCTGGGGGATCCCGATCTGCAGCTTGAAGTTGGCCTTCTCGCGGGTGAGCCGACCGGCGGTGCTCGAGGCCCGGTCGCGCCGGCTGGTCATTTCGATCTCCAGCGCCAGCAGGTCGAGTTCGGGGATGACCCCCCGCTGAAAAAGCCGGCGCCCGGCGGCATAGAGCTGATCGAGCCGGTCGCGCTCCTCGCGGGCGAGGATGTCGTAGTAGGTCCGCTCGAAGAGTTCGAAATAATCGTTCGAGGTGTCGTTGATGATGTCGATCTGCTCCTGCAGGAAGCTGATCTCGGTATTCTCGAGCTGCAGCTCGGCCCGGCGGATGGCCAGCTGGATGCGGTTGGGCTGCAGGATCGGCTGTTCGTAGCGCAGGTAAACCCGGCCGTAGTACGTCTTCTTGCCGGGGGTGTAGCTGAAGAGATCGTCGGTGGTGCGGTTCAGCACCCCGTTCAGGGAGATGACCCCGTTGCTGGGCAGGGGCTGGCGGATCGAGACCGAGCCGGAATAGCGGGCGCCCCGGGTGGAGAGCACGATCGGATCGCCGGTATCGGGATCGATGATTTCCTTGATTGACTGATCGAAATTGGGCAGGGTCAGGCTCATGCTCGCATTCGAGCGCAGACCTGCCCGCGAAGCCTCCAGGTTGTAGGTATCCCGCTCCAGATCGAGCCTGAGACGCTCCATGCGCCATGACTGGTCGAGGGCGAAGCGCAGGGCCTGATCGAGATCGAGGACGATCAGATTGCGCTGAACCGCCGGAGCGGGAGCCCCGACGGGCTGCTGGGCCCGGACGGAGAGGGGGAACAGGCACAGAACAACCGTCAGAAAGAGGCCGGTTACAGCGGGGATACGGTATGTCACCACCGGGGGACTCCTCGGGAATGGGGGGGCGGGGCACAGGTCTGGAGACGCTCCGGTCACCACCCGGTTCGACGCGGTCTCACCTTCGTACACCGTTTCGCAATGGCGCTCGCATTCGATACGTTACCGCACGTACGAAGCGGTGTACCTAGAAAGTAGGGAGTTCAGAAGACTATCGCCAGAGTGTTGCGGAGGGCCAGATCGGTGTTCTTGACCCCGGCCGGCGGCCGGCTGTCGTGAACGACCCGGAAACCGGTCTGCAGCGAGAGCGGTCCCAGGAGCCGGATCTGCACCGAACCGTCGCCGAGCATACGGTAGTCGCCCCGGCGGCCCAGGAGCGGTTGCAGGTAAATCTGGGTACCGAAAAAGATATCGGCGGTCACGCCCCAGCCGATACTGAGCAGG
Source organism: uncultured Gemmatimonadota bacterium (assembly GCA_964576115.1). Lineage (GTDB taxonomy): Bacteria > Blakebacterota > Blakebacteria > Blakebacterales > Blakebacteraceae > CAYSYY01. The sequence goes on along the minus strand of CAZNUA010000003.1, from coordinate 37,975 downwards.
ATCGAGCCCCGCCAGCCGTCGGTCGAAAGCCCGCCCTGCAGTTCTTCGGCCTCGTGCATGACGATCAGGCCGAGGTCAAAACGCCGCTCCAGTTCGGCCCCCTCCGGATCGGTGACAGGCCGTGAGAAAAGAGCGGTCCGCAGGCCGGCGCCGACCAGCAGGCGCCGACGCAGCCGTACGAAGGCGTCCCGCTGGAGCTGGGCAAAGGCTTCGAACCGGAGATGGTCCGACAGGAACAGACCGTAGCGCAGATGTCCCATGGCATTGTCGGAGACTTTCCGGGAACGGGCGGTCCGGTACGATCCACCCGCCACCAGCTGCAGCAGGTGGGCTCCGGTCCGCCAGCGGACGATCCCGTTGCCTTCCAGTTCGCGGTATTCGGTGTTGCCCCGCTGCAGGTTGAAACCCAGCTGCAGGGCACCCTGCACACCGGAACGGGGCTGACCGGTCAGGATGCTCTCGATATTGACGATCTGGGCCCTCGCGGCCGGTGGGAAGGCCGCCAAACCGACGAGCACCAGCCCGACCAGGACCATTCGGATCGGGATCGCAGGGCGGAAATCGACCGGAAAGAGATTCACGTTACATCGCCTTGAGACGGGCGATACGTTCCGAGGTGGGGGGATGAGTACTGAAGAGGTTCTTGGCCCGTTTCTCGAACGATTTGATCGGATTGACGATATAGAGATGCTGGGTGGCCCGGTTGGCCACCTCGAGCACCTCGGCATCACCCGAGATCTTCTGCAGCGCCCCGGCCAGCCCGGCCGGGTAGCGGGTCAGCTGGACCGCCCCGGCATCGGCCAGATACTCACGCTTGCGGCTGATCGAAAGCTGCAGCAGGCGGGCGAAGAGCGGGGCCAGGACGGCCGCCAGGATGGCCAGGATGAGCAGGAGCCCCTCGCCTCCCCCCGAACCGGAGCGGCGCCGGCGCGCTCCCCCCCGTCCCCCCCAGAACAGGCCGCGCAGGAACATGTCGCTCACCAGGGCGGTCAGACCCACCAGCACCCCGATCAGCGTCTGCAGGCGGATATCGTAAAAGCGGATGTGGGAAAGTTCGTGCGCCATCACCCCCTGCAGTTCGTCGCGGGTGAGCTTGGAGCGCAGGCCGGTGGTGATGGCCACCACCCCGTGTTCGGGGTCGCGGCCGGTCGCAAAGGCGTTGGGGGCGGTGTCGTCGATGAGGTAGATACGCGGCATCGGCAGCCCTCCGGCCAGGCAGAGCTCCTCGATGACGTTCCACAGTTCGGGATCGTCCGGTTTGTGAATCTGCCGGGCGCGGGAGACCGCCAGGACCATCCGGTCGCCGGCGAAATAGGCCACCAGGCTCCAGACGATGGCGACGATTCCGAAGATGCCGAGAAAGCCGGGGCCCTCGCCCATCCAGGCCTCACCGATCAGGTATCCGAGGGCCGCCACCAACACGATGAAAGCGAATACCAGAAAAGTTGACTTGCGCTTGTTGGCGCTGATATGGGCGTAGAAGCTGCCCATGGTTCTCTGACCGTCGTCCTGTGTCATGGTCCTCTCCCCGGCTTACACCGGGCCCCCTGCGGCCGGTGTCAGCGCAGATCGACCCGGGGGACCTCGCGCTCGGCCTCGCCGATCTCGAAGAAGTCTTCCTGGCCGAAGGTAAACATCCCGGCCACGATATTGGCCGGAAACTGTTCGATCCGGGTGTTGAAGGTCATGACCATGTCGTTGTAGTGCTGGCGCGAGAAGGAAATCTTGTTCTCGGTGCTGGTCAGTTCCTCCTGCAGCGACATCACATTCTGGTTGGCCTTTAGATCGGGGTAGTTTTCAACCAGGGCGAAGAGCTGGCGCAGTGCCCCGGTGAGCATGTTCTCGGCCTCGCCCTGGGCTTTGACGCCTTCGGCGTCGATGGCCTGGTTGCGCGCCTCGATCACCCGCTGCAGGGTTTCCTGCTCGTACTCCATGTAGTCCTTCACGGCTTCGACGAGATTGGGGATCAGATCGTAGCGGCGCTTGAGCTGAACGTCGATCTGCGACCAGGCGTTGCGAACCCGGTTGCGCAGGGCGACGAGAGCGTTGTACACGCCGATCACCCAGAGAATGATCAGAACCGCGATCGCACCGATCACTATGAGGACGATTTCCATCTTCTTCTCCTGACATCTTCGACCGGATTGCGGAGCCCGATGCCCCCGACCGGTATTGATACGCAGGAAGCGTCCTGCTTTTTCGGGAGCCGTTCGCCCGCAAACCTCCACTTGGGACAGGAGCCTAGTGTAGCGTCCATCCGGAAACTCCGGATGGACACGAGCGTGGTTCCCGAGGCGGAAACGAGCCGTTTCCGGACGGGAACTAGTGTAGCGAATCCGAACACCGGCTTCATCCGGTAAAGCAGTTTCGCCTCCGCCTCCGTTGACCCTTTCGGGACTCACCGCCTATACTGCGCCTGACGGAGGCCACATGCGCTTGTCTTCATCCGGAGACTCCGGACGGGCACGAGCGGTGTTCCCGAAGCAGACGCTCCCCGAAGAGCCCTCGCTGGACGGGAACGAGGTATGGATATGGAACCGAACCGAGAGGCAGCCTGGCAACTGCTGACAGCCTGGACGCAGAAGGAGAACCTGCTCCACCACGCCCTGGCGGTCGAAGCCGCAATGCGCGCCTACGCCCGCCGTTTCGATGAAGACGAGGAAAGATGGGCCGTGACAGGGCTCGTCCACGACCTGGATTACGAGAAGCACCCGACGGCTGAAGAGCACCCACGAGTGGGGGCCCGGGTTCTCGAAGAAGAGGGGTACCCGAAGGATGTGATAGACGCCGTGCTGGCTCACGCTCCCTACACCGGCGTGCCCCGGGAAACCCTCATGTCCAAAGCTCTTTTCGCTGTGGACGAACTCACCGGCTTCATCGTGGCGGTGGCGTTGGTGCGACCGAGCAAATCGATTCACGACGTGAAGGTGAAATCGGTCACAAAGAAATTCAAGGACCGTTCCTTTGCCGCCATGGTGAACCGCGAGGACATCGCCACCGGTGCGGCAGAACTGGGACTCGAGGTCGCCGAACACGTCGGAGTCGTACTCGAAGCCATGCAGGGGATTGCCGCCGAGATCGGTCTGGAAGGGAATCCCGACCCTGCAACGTGATCATTTCCCCCTGACCGGGAACCTTCTCGAAGCCCGCCCCGATACACCCGGGGGTGAGGGAGCCCGGAACAGCTTGAGCCTTCTGATGCTCAACTCGACGCCTGCCGACGTATTCGGGGGGGTGGAGCAGTGGATGGTACGCGCCGCCCGCGGGCTCAGTTCGCGCGGTCACACCGTGGGGATCTGCGCCCGGCCCCGGAGCATGCTGGCAGAGCGTTCGGCCGGCGCCGATCTCGCCATCGTCGCCGGGGCCGGAGGAGCCGACTATGATCCGCTGCGTTCGGCCGCCCTGGCCCGGGCCGCCCGCCGCAACGGAGCCACCATCGCGATCGTCAACTACAACAAGGATCTGATCCAGGCCGCACGAGCCCGGCGCCGCAGTCCCCTGCGCCATCTCGTCATGCGCAGCGTATTGCCGATGCTCGACACGTCGGTCCGTCATCAGCGACTCTACCGCCGCCACCTCGACGGCATCATCACCCCCAGCCGGGAGGTGCGCCGGACGATCGAAGCATATCCCTGGATGCAGGGAGTGCGGGTACAGAATATCCCCAACGGGATCGAACTGGCCCGGGTCGATCGGGCTCGCGCCCGTTACGGCGGTCGGGGTCCCACCCGCACCGCCTTCGGTTTCACCCCCGACCATTTCGTCATCGGCGGCGTCGGTCGTCTGGAACCGCACAAGGGCTTCCAGGACTTGCTCGAGGCGGCCGTACAGCTGGCGCACACCCGTCCCCTGACCGCCCTGGTGCTGGTGGGCTCGGGCTCGATGGAGAGCGAACTCAGGACTCGCGCCGAGGCGGTCGCCCGGGGTAACCTGCAGATCGTTTTCACCGGTCACCTTGACGATCCCGATGCCGTCATGCCCGCCTTCGATGTTCTGGTCCTGCCTTCGACCACGCCGTATGAGACTTTCGGGCAGGTTCTGATCGAAGCCATGGCTTTCCATGTACCGGTCATCGGATCCCGGATCGGTGGGATACCCGAGATCATCAAACACGGCCAGAACGGTTTGCTCGTCGACCCCGGCGAGGTCGACGGCCTGGCGTCCGAACTCCACCGGTTGGCGGTCGAACCCGAACTGCGCCGCCGGTTCGCCCGCGTGGGCAGACGATGTATCGAGGAGCACTACCGCGAGGAGACCATGATCGAACGTCTGGAGCGCTACCTGTTCGAGATGGGACGCCCGGAGCCTCCCCTGGACGGCAGGCAGCAGGTAGACTGTTCGTGCCCATCCGGATACTCCGGATGGGTGCGAGTAATGTCGGGAATTAATTAGCACTCCTTGACTTTTTCGTGCCGGTTTGCTACTTCCCTACAGAGAGATTCTGATCGCTGCCGACCATCTGTGCCCACCCCGATGATGTTCCGGAGGTCAGTTATGACCCGTTTGGGTGCGGTGCGTCGCAGTCTATCCCTGGCCGGTATTTTCCTTCTGTTTCTCGCCCTGCCGGCCACCCTCGCGGCCCAACGCGGCGGGGCCGCCGATCCCGAGCCCGCCACCCTGGTGATCACCAACGGTACAATAATCACCATGGACAGCCGCCTGCCGCGGGGCGAAGCCCTGGCGGTCCGCGGGGAATGGATCGTGGCGGTGGGCACCACCGATGAAATCGAGTCCTTCATCGGCCCCGATACGCAGGTCATCGATGCCGCCGGCCGGCTGGTGATCCCCGGTTTCAACGACACCCACTGCCACTTCGGCAGCGGCTCATCGGGTCTGCGGCGGCTGAATCTCTATGGGGTGGACAGCCTCGAAAGGGTGCTCGAACTGGTTGCCGAAAAGGTGGCCGCGGCCGAGCCGGGAGTGTGGATCACCGGATCGCGCTACGATCACACTCTCTGGACCTCGAGCGACGACTGGCCGACGCGGGAGGATCTCGACCGGGTCGCTCCCGACAATCCGGTTCGCCTCTCCCGGGCCAGCGGCCACTCTTGTTGGGTCAATTCACTGGCCCTCGAAATGTCCGGAATCACGAAAGAGACCCCTAACCCGCATGCCGGCGAGATCCAGCGCGACCCACGCACCGGCGAACCGACCGGCATCCTGATCGAATCGGCCCAGGGGCTGCTGCGCACCGGCGGCGGGGAGCGTCTGAGCGCCGCGGAACTCAAGCAGAGGCAGAAGGACGATCTCGTAGCCGGCTTCCGGCATGCGGCCGAACTTGGATTGACCAGCGTGCAGACCAGTTCGAGCCTGGCGGAGATGGAGATCATCCGCGAGTTGCAGGCCGAAGGGCTGCAGACGCTGCGCTGGACCGGCTGGCTCGGAATCGGCGGTATCAGGCGCTACGTCGAGCAGGGCCTGCGCACCGGAGACGGCGATTACTGGATCCGGATCGGGATGGCCAAGATTTTCATCGACGGCACCCTCGGCGACGGCTCGGCGGCGATGTTCGAGCCCTTCACCGACCGTCCCGATTTCGACGGTCTGCCCACCATGACCCAGGAGGAGTTGACCGGACTGATCGTCTACGCCGACCGGCACGGCTGGCAGACCGGCACTCACGCCATCGGTGACCGGGGTTCGCACATGGTCCTCAATGCCGTCGAGCAGGCCCTCAACGAAAACGGCAAACGCGACATGCGCCACCGCATCGAGCACGCCCAACTGCTGATCCCCGATGATATCCGTCGCTTCGGTCAGCTGGGGGTGGTCCCAAGCATGCAGCCGACCCACTGTACGACCGACATGCGCTTTGCCGAGGAGCGGGTTGGATACGACCGATGCAAGACCGCCTATGCCTGGCGCAGCCTGCTCGATGCCGGGGCCGTGCTGGGTTTCGGAACCGACTGGTCGGTCGAACCACTCGATCCGATGCGGGGAGTGTTCTCGAGCGTGACGCGGACCAACATCCAGCGCATGGAACCGGAAACGGGGTGGTTTCCCGAGCAGAAGCTGACCGTCTGGGAAAGCGTCTACTACTACACCCGGGGAAGCGCCTATGCCGACCATCTGGAGAACGTCAAGGGTTCACTGGCACCGGGGCGACTGGCCGATATCGTGATCATGGATCGCGATCTCTTCACGATCCCCCCCGCCGAGATCCTCGAGGCACGCGTCGACTATACCATCACGGGCGGTCGGATCGTCTGGGATCGCGCCGCGGGTGCCTGGGGCCCCGAAATCCGTCAGGGAGGGCAGGGATAATGGCTGTTTTTGATGCCGATCACCGGGCTGAAAGCCTCTCGGCCCGCATCGCGCTGACCTTCATCGAAAGCGGACGGGCGGCCCTGAACAGCCGCACCCACCTGGCCCGCAAACACGATTTGCCGACTCTGCAGGCGTCGCTGCTGATCCAGCTGCACGGCACCGAGGGTAACGGGGGAACGGTGGGCGCTCTGGCGGATACCCTGCAGCTCACTCCGCCGACGATCAGCGACAGCCTGAAAGCGCTGGTACGCAAGGGTTACCTCACCCGGCGCAAGAGTGAAGAGGACGGCCGGGTGGCGTACTTCCGGCTCACCCCGAAGGGCAAACGCACCGCTGAAAAACTCATGGCGTGGGCCGATCCGATCGAGGAAGTCATCGCCTCCCTCGACGACAAGGAGCAACTCAATCTGCTCGCCACCCTGACCCATCTGCTCTACAAGCAGATCGAGGACGGTCACAATCCGGCCGAATGCATGTGCGTCTCGTGTGCGTTTTTCGAACCCGTTTCGTGGGAGGAGAGAATCTTTCACTGCCGGTTGCGGGACGAGCGCATCGAGCTGCCCGGGCTGTGCACCGATTGTGCCAATCACATCACCCACGCCGAAGCGGGAGTGTAGCCGGCACCTGTCCTGCGAGCCGATCTGTGCCTCTTACCGTTCGCCGGCCTCCAGACTGGTCCTGATCCGCAGGTAGGAGTCGTAGCGCTCCCGATCTATCCGGCCGTCTTCGACTGCTTCCCTGATCGCACACCCCGGTTCGGTCCGGTGAGCACAGTCCGTAAAGCGGCAGGTACCGGTCACCGCAGCGAATTCACGGAAGCCGTCGACGAGCGTCTCCGGTTCGACACCCACCAGTCCGAACTCCCGGATTCCCGGCGTATCCACCAGCAGACCGCTACCGTAGCGGTGGGCGGTGACCACGCTGGTGGTGTGTCGGCCCTTGCCGGTGGCCGTACTCATCTCGCGGGTGCGCAGATCGGCCCCGGGAACCAGAAGGTTGAGCAGGGTGCTCTTGCCGACTCCGGAATGGCCGACCAGAACGCTGATTCCCGATCCCAGATGGGTACCGAGAACCTCGATTCCCTCCCCGGTCAGCGCGCTGGTCGCGAACAGTTCGTAGCCCAGCCGGCGGTAGATCTCGAGCCTGCCAGCGATGTCGTCGGCCTCGGGCAGATCGGTCTTGTTCAGGATCAAAACGGCGCTGATCGCCGCGAACTCGGCGGTGACCAGATAACGGTCAATCAGGCCCCGTCGCGGTTCGCGATCGCAGGCTGTGACGACAGCGATCCGGTCGACATTGGCCACCACGAGCTGGGCGGCATGACGGCGCGACGAGCGCCAGAGACAGTGCTCCCGTTCGCGGCTCTCCATCACCCGCCAGCCGATCTCGTCCGAATCCGCTCCCTCAGGTCCCACCCGCTGGACCCTGACCCGGTCGCCGACCACGACTTCGCCCGCACTCCGTGCCCGGAAGGCGGCGGCACGCCGCCCGTCGGAGAAATCGAGCTCGACCAGCTCGCCGAACACGGCCGTAATAACAGCGTCGTTGTCTGGGTTCATCAGCCTTCTCCGGCGACCGTACTGCGAACCAACGACCGGTCCCGCAACAGGTGTCGCCCGTGCCCGTGCTTTTGATCGAACCGGACCGAACCGGACCGGTCCGATTACTGGACATCGCCGGGCGACCATCATAGGCTCGATACAAACAGGCCCGCGTCTGACGGCACCCGATGGTAGGGTTCCCGATCGACAGCGGTCAAGACGAGCCCACCGGAGCAAGGAGTCCGCAGTGCAACCGGAAATTCGCATCTTTCCTCACGGACGAGGACGGGGACACCTTGTGCCCCGAGCCGCGTTTGGGGCAACGAGAGCCTGGTGTCTCGGCCTGCTGTTGGTTGCCCTGGCCGGCTGCAGCCGCAGCTGGCCCGAGTTCGAACCCGTTCTGCAACGCTTCGGTGAACGCCTGGCCGCCGATGTTGCGGCTGATTCGATCGGCAGTATCGTCGCCGCGGTGAGCCGGGGCGAACGGGCGATCTGGGAGCGCGGGTTCGGTCTGGCTGATGCCGGACACGGGATCCCCGCCCGGCCCGACATGATTTACCGAACCGGTTCGATCTCGAAATCCTTCACGGCCGTAGCCCTGATGCAGCTCGTGGACGCCGGTGTCATCGATCTCGACAGAACCGCCGTAGAGCATCTGCCCGCCCTGGCCGATCTGGCCGAACGCCCTCCCGGCACGGCGCCGATTACCTTTCGTCAACTGGCCAGCCATACCGCCGGCCTGATCCGCGAGCCCCGTCTGGAGGGAGCGGCCGCCGGACCGATCTCCGGCTGGGAGGAGAAGATTCTGGCCTCGATCCCGACCACGGCCTTCCGCTCGGCTCCCGGTGAGGAATACTCGTACTCCAATATCGGTTTCGGGATCCTGGGGCTGACCATCTCCCGGGCGGCCGGAATCGGGTTCATGCAGCTCGTGGAGGCAAATATCTTCGATCCCCTGAACATGACCGGCAGCACATTCATCATCACCCCCGAACTCGCCGAACGGCTCGCAGTCGGTTACGCCAACAACCGGCGCGGCGAGGTGGACAGCGAACGGCCCGCCCGCGAGCATGCCGGTCGGGGCTACAAAGTTCCCAACGGCGGTATTTACTCCACCGTCGGCGACCTGGCTCGATTTGCGGCCGCCGTGAGCGGATTCAGCCGCCGGGCCATCCTGAGCGAGGAGGCCCGGGCCGAAATGCTGAGCTTTCAGACCCCCGAGCGTGAAGTCGGAGCAGACGCCGGGAGCGCGGTAACCGGGTATGGACTGGGCTTCTCTCTCTACCGCACTCCCGACGGAATTCTGCTGGCCGGGCACGGGGGCTCTGTGTCCGGGTATACCGCGCATCTGCTCTTCGAGCCCGAGAGTGGACTCAGCGTGGTCCTGATGCGCAACTACAATTCCGGAGCCACCAACCTGGGCCAAATCGCCCGGGAAGTACTGCTCGAGCTGGTGGCGATCTATCGCTCTAATAACGACTGACTGTGACTCAGAAAACCACTGAAGGCGTTCTTGACACAGAGCCCGACAATGACGACTCTTTGAGGGTAGTCCTCAGTTCCCGGGGCCCGTACGGGAACAGCCAGCCAGCCTTTGACCTGTCGGTCCCGGAAGGTGCGCGTGCGCGCTCCTTTTACTAGCAGACGCAGATTCCTTGAGGAGGAACTCATGCTTTCCCGGCGCCTTTCCCTCATCCTGGCTCTCCTGCTCGTAGTTGTCTTCGCAGGCGCGTGCGATGAACTTCTCCCGCAGGATGAAGAAGACACAGGCAATCTCGACGCTCTGGTCGGCACCTGGGTGACGACACAGCACGTCATCACCAACAACGCCAATACCTCGCAGCAGGTCGATCTCTATGCCGCCGGGGGACGGACCACCCTCGTGATCGAGGCCGACGGCGATTTTTCGGTTGCCTTCGTCGATTCGAGCGGATCGTGGTCGGATTCGGGGACGGTCGAGGCCGATGACACGACCCTGACCCTGACGACCAACACGGAAACCATGACGATGTCCTACCTGATGGTGGGTGAGATCCTGACCATCACCTACACCAACTCATCTTTCGACTTCAACGACGACGGTACCGATGAAACAGCCACCGAAGTGATGGTCTTCCAGCACCCCGAGGACAGCGGTGATCTCGATCTCTCCGACCTGGCCGGTTCCTTCAAGGCCACTCACTTCGTCTGGAGCGATCCCAGCGGCGTGCACGGCAGCGAGGACCTGATCGCCATGGGCGGATTCTTCACCCTGAAACTGGATGTCGCCGGCAATACCACCGTCGTCATGGGATTCCCCGGCGATGAGGGAGGAGCCCAGGTACAGACCGGAACCAGCACCCTGGTCAGTGGCGGTGACAGCCTTTTCGTCGACTTCCCCGGCACTGAAGGCGACGGTACCAGCGCCCTGCAGGTCGTCGGGACCGACATCACCCTGACCCGCAGCGACGTGACCTATAATTTCGGGGGCGACACCGAGCTGCCCGCCGTGGTGACCATCAACCTGGTGCCGATCACCGAACTGAGCCTGACCTCGCTGGCGGGGTACTACAGCCTGACGTCGTTCGTTCTCAAAAACCCTGACAATGCGGCTCAGAGCTTCAGCGAAACCCCCGATATCGCCTCCACCATCGAGATCGGAGCCGGTGGTTCCTTCACCATTATCCACCTCTCCAGACCCGATGAGGACGACACCACCGGCGTCGAGACCGAAACGGCCGCCATGAGCGTCGTCGGGAACATTCTGATCCTGGACTTCACCGACGAAGATGAAGACACCGTCCTTCAGGCCACCGTCGACGGTTCCACCGTCAACCTTCGGGGCATGGGCGAATCGTACGACTGGGATAATGACAATGTCGACGACCCCGCCTATGTAGAAATCACGATTGAAATGATCACCCCAGGCGTGGTGAGCGACTACGCCGGCTCCTGGACGGCTACCGCCTGGACCTACACCGGCGATGGAGTCGGGGAAACCTTCGACATGGTCGCCAACCACGCCATGGCGACCATGGTGGCCGAAAGCGACGGCAGCTTCCAGATGCTCATGGCCGGGCCCTGCGACTCGTTTGAGATCCAGAGCGGCACCACCGCTCTCTTCGGCGACCTGCTCATGGTCACCATTGTCGGCGAGCCGGGGACGCAGTACATGTGGAGCGATGTGAGCGGGAGCACCTGGACCATCCGCAAGCCCGATCACTGGGATTTCAGTCAGATGGGCTATGACGATGAGGGCGCCGTGCTCGAGATCGTCTTCTCGAGCACCACCCCCGCCACCATCGGCGATTTCACCGGCACCTGGATGGCCAGCCAGTTCCTCTTGACCAGCATCGACAATCCGGCCGACATCTACGACATGGTCGGTGAGGGCGGCTCTTTCTCGATCGACATCGCCAGCGACGGTACCATGTCGTTCTCGATAGCCTTCCCCGGCGAATCGGTCGACAACGGCACCGGCACGGTCGAGATCTTCGGCGATATGGTCATCATCACCGACAACGCCGACGGCTGGAAGTCAGCCTTCCAATACACCCTCGGCACCGGCACCTTCTCGCTCTTCAGCAACGACGACAGCCACGACTTCAACGAAGACAATGAAGATGAGTGCGCTACTCTGAGCATCACCCTGGTTCCACCAAGCCGCTGAGGTCTCTGGAGGTCCTCAAGCGCAGGGGCGCCCCTTGGGGCGCCCCTTTCTTTATTCAGGGTGAGCCGGGCCCCCCCCCCATCAGACGGCCCATCAACAGGGGTAGCCCCGAACCGACCACATTGGCCGTCAGGTGCACCAGGTAAGCCGGCAGCAGACTCTGCGTCTTCTGCCGGTGATACCCGGCCAGCCAGCCGATCCCGAAGGTGGTGAGCAGAACCGTCAGGAGCATGCCCGGACCGAAGGAGGAAATCAGGCAGAGGTGGCCCAGACTGAACAGGAGGGCGGGGACGAGGACCGGGATCGAAAAGGCGGGGTGTCTCTCACCCCGCTTCCAGACATCCAGCTCGCTCTGCAGCCAGCCGCGATAGAGCACCTCTTCGCACAGGCTGGCGTAGAGCCAGACGGCGAGGACGATATGCACCATGCCCTGCCGCGCAGCCGGGTGCAGACCGCCCTCCTGCCCGGTCCCCGGGCCGGGGCCGGGCAGGAACCGGGTCAGGATCGCGGCCACGACCAGGCCGGCCAGGGCGACCCCGACCGCACCCGCGAGCGGAGCCAGAAGCAAGCCCGGACGAACTGAGCGAAAGCCGTACATGTGCCACGGCCGGCGGCCGAGCAGGCGCATCAGCAGCAGAGCCGAGAGCAGAAGCACCGTCTGGGTGATGATCCCCCCGGTCAGCCATGGCAGAGCCCTCGTGAGGGCTCTGAGCGGGGACAGGTCGGGGATGACGAAGACCGCAAGGGTATAGACGACGACAGTTGCTACCAGAGCCACAACCGGCCGCGAGCGTCCGGCGGTGGCACCGCTTGTATCAGACCGAGCGCTGGCCCCATTTTCGTTCGAAAGCAAACCGGTATCGAGTATGTCGTTCATGCCTGTAATCCCTCCCACACCCGGGTAAAGAGAGCGGCAGCCGTCTCTGGTCCCGTGGGGACCGCTCCGAAGCCGTCGAGAAAACTCATTCCCTCGATCAGGGCGTGAAGGTGTAGCGCCGCCAGGTCGGGATCGAGATCGGTTCTGATCTCACCCGCCTCCTGACCGGCCCGGAAGCTCTCGGCCAGGTTGTGCCGGGTGGCGGCGAAGATTTCCCCCAGCCGTTGCCGAAAACGCGGCTGGCTTCGGGCCGCGCTGGTAACGAAATCGATAAAGCTCCCGCCCGCATCATCGGCCCCGATCTCATCCCCCCCCGGTTCATCAACACCCGTCTCATCGCTGGTCAGAATCCGTTCGACCCGGGCGAAATCCTGCCACGAAGTGATAAATGCCTCGACCAGTTCCCGGGCGGTTGTACATCCCCCGAAACGGGCCCGGCTCCAGGCGGTCATGACCTGAGTGAAATGGTCCAGAACCCCCTCGGCCAGTTCCTCCTTGTTCCTGAAATGGTAATAGATAGCCGGTTTGGTGATACCCACCCGGGCGGCAATTTCGGTCAGAGTGACGGTGTCGTAACCCCGTTGCAGAAAGAGCAGCAGGGCCTCGCGGACAAGAGTCTGTTTCGTATCCATGCGGTCGGTCCTTCCTCTGAGTCCGGTCTGCCGATCCGGCTCTCCATTTCCGGGCTCTTCCCTTTCCCGGTTGTTTCTCGGTCCACCGGCTTGCATTGGGCGGGAGCGGGCGGGAGCAATCCGGAGCCGGCCGGGAGCGGTCCGGAGCCGGCCGGGGCCTGTGAGACATGTGCTTACTTAACGTTAAGTAAGTTACAGGGTACGCTTGATTTGTCAAGGGCGGCGGCGGGTTTATTCCACTGCCGCGAGTACGATCTCGGCGATATCGAAAGTCTCGTCGAGGGTGCCGGCCAGCATCATGCGACACTCGGGGCAGGCGGTGATCAGGGCATCGGCACCGGTGGCTTCGAGGTGCCGTTTGCGTTCCTGGTCGACCCGGTTCTCCCCTTCGGCCTCGAGCATGAAGCCGGCCGCCCCGCCCCCGCAGCAGTAGGAACGGGCCCGGTTCTGCCCGGTCTCGACGAGGTCATGCCCGGCGGCGCGGATCAGAGCGCGCGGTTCGGCGAAGACCCCCTCGTACCGGCCCAGGTAGCAGGGATCGTGATAGGTCAGGCGGCGGCCGGCCGAACCGTCTGCCCCGGACCCTCCGCTCCCGGCTGAGCCGCCGTTGCCACCCCCCCGCTTCAGGCTCAGCGAACCCTCGGCCACGAGCCGGGCGAAGAGCTCGGAGTGGTGGAGGACCTCGATAGCATGCTCTCCCAGCCAGGGAGCATACTCGTGCCGGAAGGTGTTTACGCAGTGGGGACAGCCGGTCACGATCTTCCCGACCCCCTGCTCGATGAATTGCCCGCAGTTCTCTTCGGCCAGCATCTGGAACTGCATCTCCTCTCCCTGCCGGCGGGAGTGATGTCCGCTGCAGGCCTCCCGGCGAAATACCCCGAAGGAGATCCCGGCCCGTTTCAGCAGTGTGACCGTCGCTTCGACGGTGCCGCGGAAATCGGGATTGTAGGACCAGACACACCCGAGCCAGAGCAGGTATTCGGTTCGGCCCGCTTCATACATCGGGATCTCGAGTTCGGTGATGAGGTCGGTCCGTTCGTCGGGTGCGGCCGAGAAGGGATTGCCGGTGTTGTTCATGGCTTTGAGGAACTCGGTCGCCACTCCACCGGTGCCGATCGCCAGGGTCTGGGCGTACTTGGCCCCGGCCAGAAGCTGGGAGTGTTCGATTCCGACCGGACAGATGTTCTCGCACGCCATACAGCTGGTGCACTGACCGAGAGCGGTTTCGGTGATGATCGGGCCGATCACGGCTTCATCCCCGGAACCGGAAAGCAGAACCTTCTGACCCGCCTTGATGAAATCTGCCGGGCGCAGGTCCTGGCCGGCCTGGGCCGCGGGACAGTTGTCGGTGCAGCGCTTGCACTCCACACAGGCCAGCAGATCGAGCCGGAGCTTCCAGGGCATGGCCGCCGTCGTTTCGAGCCCGAGAACGATGTCGTCTTCGTCCTCGACCGACTCGAAATCCAGGTTGAGCGGCGGCACATCCCAGAGCCGGGGGCGGCGCAGGAAAACCGCAAAAGGGGCCAGGAAGATGTGCCGGTGCTTGGAATGCAGGATCAGGAGCGGGAAGCCCAGGATGATGACGACATGCAGCCACCAGTTCACCTTCGCGCTCACCAGATGGGTGGTATTGATATCGATATAGGTCAACATCAGCAGGATGATCAGCAGGGCCACCAGGCCCGACTCATACGACTTCGGATCGGGGGAGTATTTCACGAGCAGGAAGCGCCGGACCGTCAGGGCGAACATCGCGACCGCACAGAGTACGGCAAAAACGTGGACCACAAAGCGCAGGACACCCAGGGCGGTTCCGCCGAGCAGGGCCGGCAGCCAGGCCAGTCCGAAAGGCTCGCCGAACATACTGGTGGTCTCGAGCATGAAGAAAATGAAGGCGAAGAAGACCAGAGCGTGCAGGGTGCCGACTACGGGTCGGCCCCCGATGACCCGGGCCTGGCCGAGAACTTCTGCCAGAAATCGGATCAGTCTCCTGCCGATATCGTCGAGTCGCCCCGGATCGGGACGCCCCGCCCTGATGACCCGGTATTGCCGGGCGGCGCTGACGAGAAAGGCCGCCACGGCCGTGATGAGAAGAACGATGAAGAGGATTTTCTCGAAACCGGTGAAGTCGTGCATGAGGTGACCTCCGTGCGGACGATGAGCACGGTCAAGTCATACCGGGGCACAGCCCCGGCGTCAACCGGCAGGTTTTGACTTGCTGTCGGGGAAACGAAAGCTGAAACTCCGGACGGCATCTTCACAGCGGGTCGAGCCGGTCGGAAGGAGAGACGGGACATGGCAGAAAGCGAAGGACGCGTGGCGCTCGTAACAGGCGGTTCGAAGGGCATCGGCCGGGCGATCATAGCCGAGATTCTCGAGCCGGGTATGAAGGTGGCTTTCAATCACTTCGATCCCCCCGAGGACGACTCGGCCGACGGGACCATCCAGTTCGTCGAGGAACGGGGGCACGAGGTGCTCTGCGAACGGCTCGACGCCTCCAATTACGAGGCCGTACAGGGTTTCGTGGATACCATCATGGAAAAGTGGGGGCGGCTCGACATCCTTATCAACAACGCCGGGATCACCCGCGACACCCTCTTCATGCGCATGAAGGAAGCCGACTGGGACGCCGTGATCCAGGTCAACCTGCGCAGTGTCTTCGTCTGTACCCACATCGCCATGCGGCCGATGATGAAACAGCGCTACGGGCGGATCGTCAGCATGGCCTCGGTAGTCGGCCTGATGGGGAACGTGAGCCAGGCCAACTACGCCGCCTCGAAAGCCGGGATCATCGGCTTCACCAAGAGCGTGGCCCGCGAGCTGGCCGGCCGTAACGTGACCGTCAACGCCGTGGCCCCCGGATTCATCAAGACCGAGATGACCGACGTGCTCTCCGACCAGGTCAAAGAAGCTTTCATGAAGCAGATTCCGCTGGGGCGGCCGGGGACGGTCGAGGATGTGGCCCGGGCAGTGAAGTGGCTCATCTCCGACGATGCCGCCTATCTCACCGGCCAGGTCCTGCACGTCAACGGCGGTATGCTCATGCCCTGAAACGGTCTGCCATGTCGGCCACCACGTCCTCCTCACCCACCAGCGTGACCAGATCGCCGGCCTCGAGCACGGTCGAACCGTGCGGGATGACCATGCGCTCGCCCCGCGTAATGAAGGCGATCAGGCACTCCTCGTGCATGCGTACCTCACTGATCGTCAGGCCGACGATATCGGGTGCGGTCACGGTTACCTCCCGCACCGCACCCGAGCGGACGAAGAGCTCCCTGATCTCGACGGGATCGTCTATCCGGCGCCACTCGCCGGCGAAATCGATCCCCTCGGACCGGTTGGCCAGTTCGGCCAAGAAACGCAGGTGCTGTCCCGGATCGTCGACAGGTCCGACGAGCACGAAGATGGCGTAGATCTCTTCGTCGCTGCCCTCGATATGCAGACCCCGGGCAGCGTGGACGATCACCAGTTCGTGCGTGCGTATCCCCTCGACCCGGGCGTGCGGCAGGGCGATATGGTTTCCGATCGGAGTTTCCCCCAGCTGGTTCGAAGCGTTCAGGGCGGCGTAGATGTTTCCCTCGGATACGTCGAGCCGCTCGCTGAAAGTCCGGGCCGCATGATGCAGGAGATCGTCGAAACACTCCTCCCCGCCGCACTCCAGGACCGTGGCCCGTTGAATGCTGTTCTCGAACAGATCCTGCCGGCGCAATCCCTTTTCGCGCATGATCTGCCGCAATTCGTGATCGACATGAGACGAGGCTGATCGGCCGATCCGCTCGAAGACGTGGTAGAGGGCCCCCCGGCGCTGGACCCGCTCGTGGGCATAGAGGTAGTACCAGAGGAAGCTGAGCGCGATCACTCCCGCGGTGAGCACAAGCGGCAGCAGTCCCAGCTGGGGGATCAGAATCAGGGAGGTGATGATGCCGACGATCTGCACCCACGGATAACCGGGCGAGCGGAAGCCCGGATCGTAGGAGGCGATTTCGCTCTCGCGCATTACGATCACGGCCAGATTGATCAGTCCAAAGACCATCAGCTGGAAACCGCTGGCCAGCTTGGCGATCCCGGTCGGGCTGAGAACGAGGATAAAGAGTATGATCAGGCCCGCCGTGACGAGGATGGCATTGACCGGCGTGCCGAAACGCCCGAGGCGGGCGAAAACAGCCGGGGCCAGACTGTCGCGCCCCATCGCCAGCGGATAGCGACTGGCGGCTGTGATCCCGGCATTGGCCGAAGCCACAAAAGCGATAATCGCCACGATCGACATCACCACCAGGCCGGTACGACCCAGCAGAGCGTCGGCGGCATCGGCGATCGGCGTTCTGGAGGCTGTCAGCGCGGGACCGCCGATGAGTCCGATCAGAACGATCATGCCGAGCACATAGAGCAGGGTCGCCGCCCCCAGGGCGGCGAACATGGCCCGCGGCAGGGTCCGTTCGACATCGGTTACTTCTTCCGAGACGCTGGCGACCTTGGTTATGCCGGTGAAACCGACGAAGAGAATCCCGATCGCACCCAGGAAGGCTCCGGCGGGAGCGGTGAAGAATGGCGTAAAGGCCGCACCGTTTAGCGCAGGAACGCTCCGGGCGATGAAAAAGACGAGCAGAGCCACCACGGTCGAGACCAGGATGATCTGAATCCGGGCCACGTTCTTCACCCCGCTGATACTCAGGCCGGCGAAAACGACGCACAGAGCCAGCGCCACGGGGCGGAAGTCCAGGTTGAGGAAGAGAACGAGGTAGAAACCCAGTCCGATCAGGTCGAAGGCGCTCTTGAAGGCCAGAGCCAGCCAGGTGCCGGCTCCGGCGACGGTCCCGACCACGGGGCCGAGACTGCGGTCCAGAAAGTAGTAGGTGCCCCCCGCCCGGGGCATGGCGGTGGACAACTCGGTCTTGCTCAGAAGCGACGGGACGAGCAGCAAACCGGCAGCAGCATAGGCCGCAATGGCCGCCGGGCCGACCTGGGCATAGACGAGGGCCGGAAGCAGGAAGATTCCCGAGGCCAGCATCGGTCCCAGGCTGAGCGAAAAGACCGCTCCGGTGCCGAGCTGTTTGCTGAGTCGGGTCTGGCTCATGGACCGGTTTTCTCCCCTGCCGGTCGAAGTCGGGCAGCCCTATGCCGCGCTCGCCGGCGGAGTATGATACTATACCCTCCTTCACCGGTGCCACAGATGCCCGCAGGTAATCCCGGGCTCATCCTTTGATGAGGTCATTCCGGGAAATATCATTATATACTGTGGAGAGGGCAATATCCTGAGGAGTACGAAAGAACATCCGGGATACCCGCGCCCGTGCGGGTGGGAGGCAGTCATGTCGCACCAGATCACGCGTCGATCGTTCCTCGAAACCACCGCCCGGGGAGCAACCGCCGCCGGCCTGGCGCCGGGCGGGCTTCTGCTGCCCTCCGGTCTGCAACCGCCGGCCGAACCCGCCCTGGCAATCGCCCGGTGGACCGATCCCGCCGAAGATGACGAGGCGATCAAAGCCGAAGCGATCCGCCTGACCGAGAAGGCGGTCGAGGCCATGGGCGGCATGAACCGGTTCGTGGGGAGCGGCGAGACCGTTTTCGTCAAACCCAATATCGGCTGGGACAAGAATCCCCGCCAGGCCGCCTGCACCAATCCCGACGTGGTCGCTACCCTGGTGCGTCTGTGCTACGAAGCCGGAGCACGCCGCGTCAGGGTCGCCGACTATCCCTGCAACGACCAGCGCCGCACCTATCTGCGCAGCGGTATTCAGCCCGCCGCCGAGGCCGAGGGGGCCGAGGTCTTCTTCATGGACCGGCGCAAGTTCCGGCAGATGGATACCGGCGGCGAGCACCTGCCCCGCTGGCCGATCTACGTCGACTACGTCGAAGCCGACAAGCGGATCAACGTGCCGATCGCCAAACATCACGGCTTCACCCGTCTGACCCTGGCTATCAAGAACCTGATGGGTGTGCTTGACGACCCGCGGGAGCGGATCCACCAGAACCTGGGCCCGGCCATGGCCGACGTGGCCAGATTTGTCCCGAGCGATCTGACCGTGATCGACGCCGTGCGCGTGCTGATCGCCAACGGCCCCACCGGGGGCAGCCTGGACGACGTGGAGCGGCGCGACCAGGTCATCGCCGCCACCGATCCGGTCGCTGCCGAGGCTTATGCCACCACTCTCTTCGGTCTCGAGCCCGGGTCGATCGACACCACCCGGGCCGGCGAGGCCCTGGGGTTGGGCACCAGCGATTTCGAGAGCCTGGCGCCCGTCCGCCTCGATGTCTCGTAAACGCCGGTCGAAGATCACGCTCCTGCGGCGCTTTTCGCAGGGATTCTTTCTGTTTCTCTTCATCTGGCTTTTCCTGCGCACGACCCTGATCGGCGAGAACGAGGTCCGTTCGATCGGGCGGCTCTTCCTCGATCTCGATCCCCTGGTTCTGCTGACCACCTTCCTGGCTTCGGGGACGGTTCTCAAGGGCATGCTCCTGGCGCTTCTGACCGTCGCCCTCACGTTGGTCCTGGGGCGTGTCTTCTGCTCCTGGGTCTGTCCTCTGGGAACGACCTTCAACCTGGTGAGCTGGCTGCGGCGCGAGCCGGCCCGGGAGCGCCTGCGGACCGGGGTCTGGAACCGGTGGATGCGCAGCAAGTACCTGGTGCTGATCGGCGTGCTGGCCGCCGCGCTGACCGGCCTGCATCTGGGGGGAATTCTCGATCCGATCCCGCTTTTTTACCGCACCATGACCACCAGCGTCTACCCGGCTTTCGTCTGGGGCACCGATACCCTCTTCACCTGGTTCTACAACTGGGATCCGGGAGTCGGCGCGGTACGGATCACCCTGCTGACCGAACCGGTCTACGCCTTTCTGCGCGACCACGCCCTGCCCTATGATCCGATCGTCTACCGCGGCGGGGTTCTCATCGGACTCTTCTTCACGGGCCTGATCGGGCTGGCCCTGCTGCGCTTCCGTTTCTGGTGCCGCTACGTCTGTCCCCTCGGCGCCCTGCTGGGGGTGGTTGCCAAAGTCATGCGGATCGAGGTCCACAACGATCCCGAGCTGTGCATCAACTGCAACGCCTGTGTGCTCGACTGCCACGGCGCCTGCGATCCGCACCTGCCGGGGGAGTGGAAACGGGAGGAATGTTTCGTGTGTTTCAACTGCCGCGATCGCTGCCCGGTCGGGGCGATCAGCTTCCGGTGGCGGCTTTTCGGCCGGGTGAGAACCCTGCTCGGACCGCTGCCGGAGCGGCCCCCGAAGGGGGAGAAACCGGCCGCCGATACCCGGGTGTCGGAGGTTACCGCCGCCGGCAGTCCGGCTGGCAAAAAAGCCGCTGTCGGTGAAGGAGAGGAGCGCCCTCCCGATGCCTGAGAAAGAGAAAGCCACCGGTATCTCCCGGCGCTCTTTCGTCACCGCGGCCGGGACCGGTGTAGCGGCCACCCTGCTGCTCAAGGTCACCCCCGAGGTACAGGGCCGGACCTGGAACCCCCGGTTGGTCCGGCCGCCGGGATCGTTGGCCGAGGACGAGTTTCTCGACCGCTGCCTGCGCTGCGGGGCCTGCATGAAGGTCTGCCCCACCAACGCCCTGCATCCCACCCTCCTCGAGGCTGGTCTGGCCGGACTCTGGACTCCTTTCATGATCGCCGCCATCGGCTACTGCGAGTACAACTGCACCCTTTGCGGTCAGGTCTGTCCCACCGGGGCGATTGAGGAACTCGATCTGGCCACTAAGCAGGAACGGCGGATCGGCACCGCTGCAGTGGACCGCTCCCGCTGCCTGCCCTGGGTCTACGACACCGACTGCGTGGTCTGCGAGGAGCACTGCCCCCTGCCCGAGAAGGCCATCTGGCTCGAGGATGTCGAGGTGGTGAACCGCGACGGAGAGCGGGTCGAGCTGCACCGCCCCCATGTGGATGCCGAACTCTGCATCGGCTGCGGCATCTGCGAAACGAAGTGCCCGGTCAACGATCCCGCCGCCATCATCGTCACCAGCGGCGGCGAGGACCGCAATCCCGACAACCAGTTCCTGCTCTCGACGATCTCCTGGTAAGACCGGATTGCCCGGCGGCCTCGAGGCTCGAGGCCGCCCGCCAATCCTCACAGGAACAGTTCCTCGTCCCGTTCGAGCTTCGCCCTGACCACGTAATAGATCACCAGGCAGACCGCGGCGATGACGACCGCGGCGCCGAGCAGGGCCATCCCCAGCAGAAACGGTCCGCTGAGACCGGCCATCAGACCGCTGCCGACCTCGACGCTCCCCAGAAAGAAGGAGGCCAGCACAATCAGGATGGCGACGGGAAGAGTGACGCCGAAGAAAGCGATCAGCAGGATCCGGCGCAGGTTTTCGAGCTTCTTCTCGATCGGTACCGTCCCCCGCTCCGAGGCCCGGATCTCGTCCGGGTGCCGGGGGTTCTCAGACACGGATGCATCGTGCGTCATGACTCAGCCTTTCTCGTTGATCTGTGACGGGTTCGTAACCTGTTCCAGCAGGAACGCGAACTCGGGATCCTGGAAGATGCGGATGTTCCGCTCGGTGAACGTACCCAGCAGCTCCCGCCCCTTCGGGGTCAAGAAGAAGTAACGACGATCGGGCCCGGTCTGGGATGGCAGCACCTCGCTGCCCACGACCCCCGATTCAGCCAGGCGTCGCAGGGCACGGTAGATACTGTTCTCCTCGGCGACGATGGATCCCCGGCTGATCTCCGCAACCGCTTCCTTCATCTCGTAGGGATAGGCCCGGCGCTGGGCCAGCAGAAGGAGGAGCCAAAAGCTGAGAAGTCCCTTCTTGTAGCTCTCCTCCCACCGGGCGAGCAGGTATTCGACGGTCGATGTGCCCATTTGTATCCCCTCGTTAGTATTATACATTAAGTATAATACTAAGAGATAATACGAGCCCGTGCAAGGAAAAGTTCCACCGGCGATAGCCGGGAAAGGCGAGCGAGGGTGGCGATACCCTCGAGCAATGCCTCCAGGAGCCTGTCGGAGTAACCGGCGATGGTGAGGTTTGGGCTGGCGCTTGTATTCCTCAGGAATGCGTGAACGGTTGTGCCGGTTGTTCCGGTTCGCCGGCCTGATCGGGGCCGATCACCGAGCTGCGCCGCAGGCCGCGCTTGACCAGGTAGTAGCCGGCCGAGAGGGCGATGATGATGGCCGACATGCCCAGCAGTTCTCCGGCGGTCATATAGGCGTAGTCTAGAATGATGACCTTGCGGGCCACGGCCACCATGGCCACCAGGAAGACCACCTCGACGTGGACTTTGTCCTGCTCGAGGTAGGCCTTGATCGTTTCGAGCAGTTCCAGCCCGATCACCACCATGAGGAAAAAGCCAAAGACTTCGAGCATCTCACCGATGTTCAGCAACAGCAGGGGCGGTTTGATGAGCTGCTGGACCAGGATGATCGCCAATTCGACCGTCGAGGCCAGGATGGCCAGCATCATGAGACCAAGCAGGGTCAGCACGATGACTTTCTCGAATGACTTCAGTAACTGCGTCACGGTAATCAGACCTCCTCCAGGTTCACCGCCAAGCATGCCACACTCCCCCTCCCGGCACAATGCACGAACGCCCGCACCGGATTACCGGAACGGGCGCCTGTGTCATGCTATGCCGGACGGTACTGGACCGTGCCGGTTACAGAATCCCCGCCTCCCGGTGCCTGGCGGCCACGGCCTCGGCCAGGGCCTCGAGTGAGGCGAAATCCTCGGCCCGCGCCTTGCCCTTGACCATGACCGGGTCGAGCCATTCCAGTTTCAGATTCCCGGTCAGGGCGGTGAGCTGTTCGACCATCTTGCCCCCCCAGCCGTAGGAACCGACGATGGCCCCGAAGCGGGTTTTGGGTTTCAGCGCATTGGCGATCAGGGCGGCATAGGCGGCCGAGGGATGCGGGCCGACCAGCACCGTCGGCGAGGCCAGTACCAGGGTGGCGGCGTCGACCAGGTCGATCGCCAGTTCCCCCACGTCCACATCGGTCAGGTTGTGGACCTTGACCCTGATGTCGCGATCGATCAGGGCGTTGATGAGATGGTGAACCATCTCGGCGGTCGAGTCGTGCATCGAGAGATAGGCTATGACCGCCTCGTTCTTCACCTCGTCCGAAATCCAGTCACGGTAAGCATCGAGGATGAAAGCGGGGTGCCGATAGAGAGGACCGTGAGTCGAAGCGATCAGCTCGGGTCCCAGGTCGTCGATCAGGTCGAGATATTTGCCGAACATCTTCCGGAAGGGCATCATGATCTCGGCGTAGTACCGTTTGGCACCGACGTAGACCTCGGCTTCGTTCTCGATATAAAGATCGCTGGTGGCCAGATGCGAACCGAGGAAATCCCCGGTGAAGAGGATTTTCTCCTCCACCAGCCAGGTGAACTGGGTCTCGGGCCAGTGCACGAAGGGGGCGGTGTGAAACTGCAGGGTCCAGCCTCCGATATCGAGACTCTCACCGTTGTCCCGAACCTCGAACCGATCTTCGGCGATGTGCAGGTGGTCGATCAGCATCTCCCGGCACTTCGGGTTGGTCACCACCCGGGCTTCGGGGTAGCGCTCGAGCACGGCGGGTATACCCCCCGAATGGTCCTGCTCGGCGTGGTTGGAAACCAGGTAGTCGAGCTGCTCGACCTCGAGGAGCTCCAGGTTGTGCAGCAGCTGGTCCTGCACCGGCGGATCGACGGTGTCGATCAGGACGGTCTTCTCGGCCGTCTTGAGCAGGTAGGCGTTATAGCTGGTGCCCTCGGGCAGGGGAATCAGTTCGTCGAAAAGGCGCCGGTCCCAGTCGATGGTGCCGACCGCCCAGATATTGTCGCGGATCTTGCGGGGATTCATGGCAGCTCCGGTGCGATGGGTGGGCGCGGAGGCGTTCCGTTACTCGGGCTCGAACATATCCTTGCTGACACCGCAGACCGGGCAGACCCAGTCGTCGGGAATGTCCTCGAAGGGGGTTCCCGGCTCGATCCCGCTGTCGGGATCGCCCTCGTTGGGATCGTAGACGTAATCACAGGCCAGACAGACATACCGCTGCATTGCCATCCTCCTCTCGATGTGGGCACTTCGCCCCGAAGGTAATGCGCCGGAACGCTCTTGCCAACCATTCAGGAACGCTTACGAACCGGGTTCGTCGAACAGCAGCCGGGTCGGCAGCGGCCGCGGCATCAGGACCTTGTAGATCGGAATGACCCGGGGTGTCGTACGGCGAGCACGCTGGTAGCGGGCCGGTACCGTCCGTTCCGGATAGAGCGGCAGCCAGGCGTCCATCCGGTTCCAGCGTACCACGTTGTCGTTGGTCTCGGGTTCGAGCAGGTGAGCCGCCACCCGCCCCTGCAGCTGGGCGGTCGGGATCACGAAGGTGCCGGCCGGAAAGCGCTGAACGAAGGTGACGACCTCGGCCACCTCGACCACCACCGCCGCGTTGTGGTTGTACTCGCGCTGCCACGTGATCTCGGCCGGCACGTAGGCCTGGACCTCGATCGAGCAGGTATCCTGCAGCACCTCGACGGCGATATTGTGCTGACGCAGCAGAGCCACTGCCTCGAGGGCGTCGCGCGGCAGCAGGTAGGCATACGCCCGGTCGCGCTGCAGGGTCGGAACCGGTTTCTGCATCAGGCTGTCGCTGGTGACCGTGGCATACGGGATCTCCTCCCGGGGATTCTCGCGACTGGGTCGGCGTTCGCGCACCTGGTAAGTGACACTGAAATCCTCGGGCCCGTAGGTCTGCTCGACCGTGATCTGTCCCTCGGGCCGCTCCCCCATAGCCACCGTTTCGGTCCGGGCTTCGGCCACGGCTCCGAGCACCCGCTCGCTGTTGCGTACCGCGTATTCCACGACCGCCTTGTACGCCACCATCCCGCTCCGGATGCCCTCCTCCATCTCGTGTCCGCCCGGGGATTCGAAGAGGATGCCGAAGGCGTTTACAAAACCCAGGTAGTTGCGGGCGATCCGGGGGTCGTAACCGCCGGTGTCCCACCGGGTCAGGTTCCCACCGCTATAGTAGAAGGAGCGGTAGCCGTTCTCTTCCATGCGGCTGTTGATGAGGGGGAAGACCTCGTGGTTGAGGAGGTTCACGATGTTCCGGTCGGCCGAAGCATGGCTGGGGGGAGCGTAGCAGATGTGATAGGGATACGAGCCGCCGTTATGGCCGTCGACGAGCATGTGCGGATGCCAGGTGTTGACGATCTGCTCGACATAGGCAGCCAGGGCGGGCTGTTCGAGCTTCATGTAGTCACGATTCATGTCGATCCCCCAGGCGTTGCCGCGAGTGGAGCGCGGCTCGGCCATGAGCCCGTCGGGGTTGATCGAGGGCACGATGAGCACGATCACCTCGTCGAGCCAGCCGTTGGCCTGTGTACCGGGAGTAGCGAATTCACGGATCGTGATGAGCAGCGATTCACGCAGGGTACGCTCGCCGCCGTGCACGTTGGCGGCCAGAACCACGATCGGCCGGCCGGCCACCAGCGCCTCCCACGGCCGGCGCACCGCCGGCCGGCTGAAGATGACCACCGGCAGCTCCCGCCCCTGCCAGCTCTCGCCGTAGACCGCCAGGCGCATCCCGGTACTCTGAGCCTGGACCTCCCGCAGGTAGTCCATCATCTCGAGGTGGGTCGTGTATTCGGTGAAACCCGACTTCTCGCAGGGAGTCAGGAGCTGCTGGGCTCGAGCCCAACGGGCGGGGATCGCAACCAGCAGCAGGGCTGCGGTCAGGGTCAGGGTAGCATATCGCTGTACGTGCCTCGTCATCGTTCACCTCACACGCTGCGGGTCCACATTCATTCTCCGGGATGCGGCCGTTCTCCGACCACGACCGGTTCTACTCTAGTTCCCGTCCGGAAACGGCTCTTTTCCGCGATCTCGGCGTCAGTCGGCCGGGTTTCTTGTGCGGCGTACAGTCAGTACGCCTCCGCGCAACCCGTTGACTTCCTTGACCTCGCGGAAAATCCCTCGTTTCCGCCTCGGGAACCACGTTCGTGCCCATCCGGAGTTTCCGGATGGGCACTACTCTATACCCCGTCCGCCCGGTGCGCATTGAGAGAGTCCGCTCCGGTCGATAGAATGGGCGCACCATGACGGGGCTGGAAAAGATCATCGGGTTTGTGGCCGGACTCATCTGGGGTCCCCACACAACCCTGCTTCTGCTGGGTACGGGGCTCTATCTCTCGCTCCGCCTCCGCTTCGTACAGCTGCGCCGGTTCGGGCTCAGCTTCCGTCTGCTGACCGGGATCCGCCGCCGGGACGAGGCCGACCGGGAGGAGATCGGCGATATCTCCCCCTTCCAGGCCCTGGCCACTTCGCTGGCCGCGGTGATCGGCAACGGCAACATTGCCGGGGTCTGCACCGCCATCGCCATGGGGGGGCCGGGGGCGGTCTTCTGGATGTGGGTCCTGGCCCTGCTCGGTATGGCCACCAAGATCGTCGAGGCGGTGCTGGGACAGATCTACCGCCGGACGGTGCCGGACGGTACCGTCAGAGGCGGGCCGATGTTCTACATCAGCCACGGTCTCAAGCTGCCCTGGCTGGCCGGTATCTTCGCTTTCTTCATGGGTTCGAAGGCGCTCTTCGCCACCACCCTGATTCAGTCCAATTCGATCGCTCTGGCTCTCAACACCGCTCTCGGTGTGGATTTCTGGATCTCCGGCCTGGCGTTGGCCGCAGTGGTCTGGCTGGTCATCATCGGAGGGATACGCTCGATCGCCCGGGTCACCGTCTGGCTGAGCCCGGCCATGGTCGTCATTTACATCGTGGGCGCGTTGGCCACAATCGCGGCCTTCGCCGGACAGATCCCCCACGCCTTCGACCTGATTTTCACCGGGGCTTTCCATCCCGCCTCGGTCGGGGGCGGAGTCACCGGGATCACCGTCGCCCGCGCGATTCGCTACGGGCTGGCCCGGGGAGCCTACTCGAACGAGGCCGGCACCGGCACGGCGGCCGTCTTTCACGCCGCCGCCCGTACCCCCGTTCCGGCGCGCCAGGGTCTGGTTGCTTCACTCGATGTCTTCGTCGACACGATTATCATCTGCACCCTCACCGCCCTGGCGGTCCTGGTGACCGGCGTCTGGACTTCGGGTACGAGCACCGAGATGACCGCCAATGCCTTCAACGCCGCCCTGCCGGGTCTGGGGGGGCTGATCGTGGCCGCCGCCTCGGCCCTGTTCGGATTCTCCAGCCTGATAGCCAATCCGTACTACGGCGAGATTTCTTTCGGCTTCCTGCTGGGAGAGGGCATCCGCACTCCCTTCCGCTGGATCTACTGCGGTATGATCTTCCTCGGAGCCGTGCTCGGTGTGGAGACGACCTGGGGGATAGGTGATATCTTCAACGGCGGCATGGCCTTTACCAACTGCATCGGTCTGGTGGGACTGGCCGGCACGGCAGTGGCGGCAGTACGCGCCTTTGAGGCCGGGCAGAGGGCCGAATCGCCCGTCTTGCCTCACCCGTGACCGGCGGCGTACAATCCGGTCAAATCATCCAAGCGATCGGGAGAGTGCGATGCCCGTTGAGATCAGAGAGATAGCTGATCGCCGGGAGCTGAAGACCTTCATCTTCCTGCCCGAGAAGATCCATGCCGGCCGGCCCAACTGGACCCCGCCGATCTGGATCGACGAGTGGCAGTACTTCGATCCCCGCAAGAACTCCTCCTTTGAGCACTGCGACACCCTGCGTCTGCTGGCCTGGCGCGGTTCAGAGGCGGTCGGGCGCATCATGGGCATCATCCATCACCGCTACAACGAACACTTCAACGAACGCACCGCCCGCTTCGGATTCCTCGAAACCTGGGAGGATCAAGAGGTATTCCACGCCCTGCTGGAGCGGGTCGAGGAATGGGCCCGGGACCGCGGCATGGAACGGGTCGTGGGGCCGTACGGCTTTTCGGATCAGGATCCCGAGGGGTGGCTCATAGAAGGTTTCGAGCACCACGCCACCATCGCCACCTATTACAACTTTCCCTGGACCAATGACTTCATCGAAGCGGCCGGGTACACCAAGGATGTCGATTACTTCGTGTACCGGGTTCCGGTAACCGATCAGACACCCGCCTTCTACCGCCGGATCCATGACCGGGTCATGAAGCGGGGAGGGTTCCAGCTGGTGACTTTTTCGAAGAAAAAGGAACTGCGTCCCTGGGTCGAGCCGATCCTCTCGTTGATGAACGAAGCCTATACCGGCAGCGGCATATACGGGTACGCCCCACTCAACTCAGAGGAGATGCACGAACTGGCCCGCAAATATCTGCCGATCCTCGATCCCCGGTTTGTGAAGGTCGTCACCCGCGAGGACGAACCGGTGGCTTTCGTCGTCGCCATGCCCGACCTGACGGAGGGAATCCGTGCCGCCCGCGGCCGCCTGCTGCCTCTGGGTTTGTTCAAGATACTGCGGGCCCGCAAGCGGACCGAACAGCTCGACCTGCTGATCGGGGCCATCAAGGAGGAACACCGCGGCAAGGGTCTCGACGTACTGATAGCGGTCGACATGTTCGAGAGCGCCCGGCAGGCGGGATTGACCTTCATGGATACCCATCACGAACTCGAATACAACACCGCCGTCCGGGCCGAAATGGAACGGATCAACGGAGAGATCTACAAACGTTTCCGCATCTATCAGAAGGCTCTCTGAAGCCCTGTATGGACTCCTTCCCGACTCTACCCGATCTCTTCGAAACCCCTCCTCCCCGGCGGTGCGGCCTGGTTCTCAATCCACAGGCTCTGCGGAATTCCAGGCGCCCCCAGCAGATGCGCCTGCTCACCGAACGCTTCTCCCGCATGGGCGAAAGCGTCGAGGTCGACCGGAGCGAGAATCTCACCGCCGCCCTGCGCCGCTGGAAGGATGTCGGGATCGACCTGCTGGCCATTTCGGGGGGCGACGGCACCATCCAGCTCGTCATCGACGAGGTCCTCGACCTCTGGGGCTCTCACCCCCTGCCCCGCTTTCTCTTTCTGCACGGCGGCACGACCGGCTTCGTAGCCCGGGAGACCGGCAACGTCGCCGCCCGGCGGGTCTCGGCCCGCCTGCTCTCGGCCCACTCCGCGGACCGGTCCGTGCCCGCCCAGTACGTGGACACCCTGCAAGTGGGCGAGCGCCACACCCTGAGTTTCGGAATCGGCGTCTTCCGGGCACTCTCCCTCGAGTACGTCACCTGGGGCGGACTGGCGGCCCTGTCCCATTCTCTGCTCGGGCTGCGTTTTGCCGTCAGTCATGTCGTCAGGGGGAAGCTGGCCCGTCGGATGATGCGGCCCTTCCCGCACCGCCTCCGGATCGACGGCGAGACGATACCACCCGGTCATTTTGCCGGGCTCTTCGCCGCCGGACTACCGCACCTGAAAGTCTTCCGGGCCTACGAAGCCATCGACTGTCCCGAGGATGCCTTCCGGGTGGTGGGGATACGGCCGGCGGGAGCCCTGACGCTGCTGCGCGGTATCCGCCCCGTTCTGCGCGGCGAGACAGAGGAGGTACCACAGGAGATCCGCCTGCAGGGGGTGCGCGAACTCACGATCGAGAGCGCCGACGGCTCACCGGTTGCTTACATGGCCGACGGGGAATATTACACCGCCTCAGACCGTCTCAGCATCACCCGGGGAGCCCGGCTGACAGTCATGCGCCCGGGGCTGCTGCAGGTTTGAGACGGCTTACTCGTCGGCGGTCATGATGAAGAGAGGCCGGCGGTTGAAGGACTCGTACTTGGGGCGCAGGCGCTCGGTATTGTAGTACTTCTCCACATCGATGATCTTCTTGCGCCCCACGACGAGATCGATCGGGACGCTGTCGTAGATACCGTTGCGCATGCTGATGAGCCGTCCGCTGGTGCCTTCGAGGACCAGATCGAGAGCGAGGTTGCCGAAAGCCATCGGCACGATCGAATCGAGGGCATCGGGATCGCCGCAGCGGACCAGGTAACCCAGCCGCTGGTTGACGACATTGACACGCCGCCCCTGGTTGAACTGCGGCGAGATTTCCTTCAGGGCCTCGGCTACCTTGTCGCCTATGCCTCCCAGCTTCTTGTGCCCGTACTGGTCGACCTCATTGCTCTTGAAGTGCATCCCCTCATCGTGAGTCATCACCGCCCCCTCCGAGACCAGAACCACGGCGTAGTGACTGGGATGGTGATTGCGATCTTCGATCAGGAGCTCGGCCAGCTTCTCGATCGCAAAGGGATGTTCGGGGATCACGCAGCGGTCAGCGGCGGCGGCCATGGTGGGCATCAGAGCGGTGAAACCGGCGTAGCGGCCGAAGACCTCGATCACGAGCAGACGCTCGTGGCTTCCGGCGGTGGTCCGCAACTTGTGGGTCAGTTCGATGGTCCGGGTGATGCAGGTCGAGAAACCGATGCAGTAATCGGTACCCGGTACATCGTTGTCCATTGTCTTGGGGATGGCGACGACCTTGAAACCCTCTTTGTGCAGGCGGTGGCCGTAACTCAGGGTGTCATCGCCACCGATCGGGATCAGGTAATCGACTCCGAGAAACTCGAGGTTTTCGAGTACGGTCGGGGTGATATCGTTGACATCGTCGGTATACCTGTCCTGCAGGTGCGGTGGCATCAGGGCCCGGGGCAGATGAGAGGGCCGGGTCCGGGAAGTGTGCAGGAAGGTCCCGCCGGTGCGTCCGGCCCGGTTGACGACGTCCCATTTCAGCTCCTGGATGCAGCGACTGTTGTCGGCTCCCTTTTCGGGCACCAGATCGACCAGACCCGCCCAGCCGCGCTTGATCCCGAGCACGCGGTAGTCTTCGCGCAGAGCGCGGATCGTGACGGCGCGAATGGCGGGATTGAGGCCGGGTACGTCGCCCCCCCCGGTGAGAATCGCAATGGTTCCCTTGTACTCAGCCACCTCGAATGCCTCCCCATATTACCGTTGATGAGATACTGCCGGACGGTCGGTGCGGAGCAGTCTGCAGTCACTCCCATTTCCCATGAGATTATCGCTTTCCCGACCGGGGTCAATACCTGTATTCCTCTTCTATCATGAGAATCATCGATCTCGAGTCTGAACACGAGGATCTTTTCTTCTGCTGCCTCGAGGACTGGTCGGAGCAGGCCCGGGAAGCCGGTTCGGGCCGGGCGGAGTGGTACGCCCGGGCCCGCTCGGAGGGTCTGCGCGCCAAACTGGCCGAAGACGATTCCGGCGCCATCGGCGGCATGATCCAATACGGTCCGATCGAGTCTTCCTTTGTCGAGGGGGAGGACTTCTATTTTATCTACTGCATCTGGGTGCACGGCTATAAGCAGGGACGGGGTAACTTCCAGAAGCGCGGCCTGGGCTCCGCTCTGCTGGCTGCAGCCGAGACCGATGCCCGACGGCTCGGGGCCTCCGGCATGGCGGCCTGGGGCTTGAGACTCCCGTTCTGGATGAAGGCCTCCTGGTATCGCAAACACGGGTATAAAACGGCCGATACCCGCGGTCTGGCCCGGCTGGTCTGGAAACCGTTCACCTATCGAGCCCTCCCGCCGCGGTGGATCGAGCCGCTCAAAGCCCCCGCGGCGGTACCGGACCGGGTCTCGGTCGTGTCCTTTTCTTGGGGCTGGTGCATGGCCCAGAATCTGGCCCACGAACGAGCCCGTCGGGTCGCGGCCGAATTCGGCGATCGGGTGGAGTACCGACGGCACGACACCACCGATGCGGCGGTGTGGGCCGAATGGAGGCGGGTGGACGACCTCTTCATCGACGGTCGTCCGGTCAACCTCGGGCCCCCGCCTTCAGAGGCAAAGCTGCGCCGCAAGATTTCCCGGAGGGTGCGACGGCTCAACGCTCGATGAGCAAACGCAGGGCGATCTCGAGTCCGCCGCCGAACGTGCGGGTACAGCGTACCCGCCCCGAACCGTCGACCAGGATGGTAGTCGGGTAGCCGACCACCACGTGTTCGCCGGCGACCGAGGAGTCGGCATCGAAGGCCTGGTCCCAGGGATAGCCGGTTCGCTCGAGGAAGGCTCGCGCTTTCTCCCGGGTGTCGCGCACCACGATCCCGAGCACCTCGAAACCCCGCTCGTGATACCGGTTCCAGGCTTCGTACGCATGCGGCATCTCCCGAATGCAGGCATGACACCATGACCCCCAGAAATCGATCAGCAGCAGGCGTCCGGCGTAATCGCTCGAGGCGACGGTGCCCCCGTTCAGCCCGGGCAGGGTGAACGGCTCGAGGGGGTGCCCGACCCGGTCCAGGGCGGCGATGTAGCCCTCCCAGGCGGCCGAGCCCGCCCCGCCGGTGATCTCTATTATTTTCTCGAAGGCCCGCCTGGCGCCGTCGACATCGCCCAGCACCGAGAGGGCGGCAGCCAGATCGCAGAGCAGGTAGAGGTCTTCGCGTTCCTGCCGCTCGCCGATGGCCCGGTCAACGAGCCCGGCGGTACGCTCCGGATCACCGCAGGTCAGCATGGCCCGGGCGTATGCGAAGTCCATGGCGACGGCGTAGGTCTCCCGGATAGCGGTGACCGGTCCGGAGCCTCTCTGCTCTCCGTCTCCCTGCCAGAGCGCCCAGGCCTCTTCAGCCGCCGCGACATTCCCGCCGGCGGCCGCAGTGCGCAGGAGCTCCAGACAGGCCCGGGCTCCCGCCTCCGATTCCGGATCGCGTCCGACACACTGTCCCAGAGCCGTCAGCAGATCGGCCCGAGCCCGGTCCCGGACGGCGAGCAGGGCCCGGGTGTGGGATTGCTGCAGTTCCAGGACGCCCGCCGCCGTAGTTACGGTTTCGGAGGGCCGGGGCAGCGCCGCTGGACGGGTGAACCGCTCGAACCGTTTGTCCAGAGCCTTCAGGCCGATGGCGATGGCCCCCTCGCGCCCGGGCATGACGGCTATCCGTCCCTCGGAGTCGAGCAGGATCCCCTTCGGTTCGTGCACGTAAAGCCCCATGAAGGTGATACCGAGCGACGCGGCATACGAACCGTCGCGATCGTGCCAGAAAGGCCAGTGCGGCACGTGCTTGAGCAGAGCCTGCCGGACCGCTTCGGGTTCGTCGCCGACATTGATGCTCACGACCGCCAGATCGGGGTACTCGTGCTGGAGGTCCTCGAGGAATTCGAGGTCGTGATTCAGGCTGCCCCGCCGGCGCCAGAAATGAAGGAAGAGGGGTTGACCGCGGAAATCGCCGGTATCGAGGGATGTGCCGTCGGCTGCGGTACCGACCAGCGGAGGAAATTCGGTCCCGACCCGGTCGAGATAGTCGAGAAAGATCTCGAGGGAACGGAAGCGGGCCGGGTACTCGGTGTACAGCTCCATGTCCCTGATCAGATCGTACGCTTCGCGGGCTTCGGCAAGACGGCCTTCGAGAGCCAGCAGGGTGGCTAGATTCTGCACCAGCCGGGTCTGATACGCATACCCGTGGGCATCGGTACAGATGGTGCTGATCACCCGTAGAGCGGCCTCGGTCGCGGCGTTGGCGAGGGCTGCTTCGGCCATCTCGAGTCCGGCTGCAGGCACGGCCGTATCGCCGGGGTGCTCGGAGCGGACCAGCCGCCAGTACCGCTCGGCCCCCGCTACATCACCCAGCACGCCGAGGGTGCGGATCAGTTCCACCCCGGCCCGGGCGGCATCGTCGGCCTCCGCATGCTGCTCGAGCCAGACCTCCAGATCGGCCGCGTAACGAGCCGTGAGCTCGTGTTCGCGAACGAACAGCTCGTGGTGGTTCTCGAGGATGAGTGTTTCCGGCCGGGGTGCGCGCCCACAGGCGGCAAGACCGGTCAGTGCGACCGGGATCAGCAGGAAGGATCTGGTGACGTTCAACCGGAAACCGAACATGAGGCCAACCCTTTCCCGGGGTACCGGACGAATGTTCCGACCGACACCGGAGTGCTGAGGACACTCTGACAGTCTACACGACCCGGCTCGAACCGGTAAGGAATGGTCTCAACTATCCGCCTCCAGGGCGGGTTTGAGTCAGTGAATGCCGACCGCCCCATCGCCCTCTTTGTACCGGGAGGCGCCTATGACCATCACACGTACGTTTTCGCTGACCGGATCCGTCATCGCCGCCGGAGTGTTCCTCATCCTTTCGGGCTGCAGCCCTCGGACCGATTCAGGGGTCAGGGTCGAAAGCCTCGCCTCGGGCGTGATCCAGACGACCTATACCGAACTGTCCCTGCGCCCGCTCACTCTCGACACCGTCGCCGTCTGGGACGTCTGGAGCGGTGAGGCGGGGTACCTCTTCAGCCGGATAACGACCGCGGTCGGCTCCGGAAACGGCTTCTACATTCTCGATTCGGGCAACCGGCAGGTGGTCGAGACCGATCTGGCCGGCCGGGTTCGCAACGTCTTCGGCGGTCGCGGCGAGGGACCGGGGGAATTCGGCTTCCCCCGCTTCCTGAATGTCGTCGATGATGAGGTCTGGGTCGGCGATCTCATGCCGCGGCGCTTTTCTGTCTTCGACCGCAACGGACAGCACCGACGGACCATCACCATGCAGTTCGGCCTGGCCCCCGATGCCAACCGCTGTGCGGTCCTGCCCGACGGCCGGGTTCTGAACGCCCTGGACGCCCTCGACGGCACCTTCAGCCTTCTGGCCTGGAATCTGCAGACGCAGACCGCCGATACCCTGGCCACTCTGGCAAGCCTGCCCCCGATCGTGATCGAACTGCACCACCCCGACGGCAGCGTGGCTCCCTTCGACACCCGGCCCACCTTTTCCGACGAGCTACACTGGTCATGGGATCCCGCCGGCGGCCTGCTGACCGTTACCGGCACCGACTACGTTTTCGAGGAGCGCTCACTCGACGGCCGGATCGTGCGGCGCACCCTGGCCCCGACCCCCGATCTGACCGTCTCCGCAAGCGACCGGGAGTACTTCTTCGCCCACGCGGCCTTCAGCAGCAGCGACGGCAGCGGTTTCTCGGAAGCGGAGGTCAGGAGCAGGTGGGAATTCGCCGAACGGCGCCAGGCGATCGGACGAGTCCGGATCGACCCCCGCGGGTATATCTGGGTTCTGGCCCATACGCCCGATATCGAGCACAACCGGATCGA
Organism: uncultured Gemmatimonadota bacterium; assembly: GCA_964576115.1. Taxonomy (GTDB): domain Bacteria; phylum Blakebacterota; class Blakebacteria; order Blakebacterales; family Blakebacteraceae; genus CAYSYY01. Next base: position 3,117 of record CAZNUA010000003.1, on the reverse strand, counting down.
CATCTTCGATCCCGAGCATCGCTACCGGGGCAGTTTCGAGGCCCCGACGCTGCCGCTGACCTTCGCGGCCGACGGGACCGCCCTGCTGCGAGTGACAGAGGGAGCGTACGGCGGCGGACTCTTCTACACCGCCCGGCTGCCCTGAGAAAACGCCCCTGCGCCTGTTCTTTCTGGCCAGGAGCCGTCCGGCCGGGTGATATTCCGGGGTCATGGACGACACCGCCGTTACCCTGATCACGATCGGCGCCCTGCTCCTGCTGGGGCTTTTCACCCATATCCTGGGGCGCCGCACCCCCCTGCCCCGGGTGACCTTCCTGCTCATCTTCGGGTTCCTGATAGGACCTTCGGTCTTCGACCTGCTGCCCGATCTGCACCACGAATGGTTCCCCCTGGTCACCAATCTGGCCCTGGTCATGGTGGGGTTCCTGCTGGGCGAGAAGCTGACCCCCGCCAATCTGCGCGAGCACGGGCGCGAGGTGCTCACGGTCTCGATCGTTCTGGTCGTCGTGACGGCAGTCATGACCTGGGGCGGGCTCGTTCTGCTCGGGGTGCCGGTCGTCACGGCCCTGATCCTGGCCGGGATCGCTCCGGCTACCGATCCGGCGGCCACCCTCGATGTCATCCGCGAGAAGCAAGCTGACGGGCCGCTCGCCCGCGTGCTCCAGGGTATCGTCGCGGTTGACGATGCCTGGGGCATCATCGTCTTCAGCCTCCTCTTCACCCTGGCGGGGATCGTTTCGGGTCAGGGGAACGGGGCCACGACCCTGCTGCAGGGCGCCTGGGAACTGGGCGGCGCGATCCTGCTCGGTATCCTCCTCGGAGTCCCGATGGCCTATGCCACGGGTCGCATCCAGCCGGGCGAACCGACCCTGGTCGAAGCTCTGGGGGCTGTCTTTCTCTGTGGGGGCATCGCTCTGGCTCTTCATGTCTCCTTTCTGCTGGCGGCCATGACCATGGGGGCCGTCATCGCCAATCTGGCCCGTCATCACACCAGCACCTTCAGCGCCATCGAAGGGATCGAGTGGCCCTTCCTGGTCCTTTTCTTCCTGCTCTCGGGAGCTTCGGTCGAACGGGGGGCCCTGCAGGGAATCGGGCTGGCCGCCATCGGTTACATCGTCCTGCGAACCGTCTCACGGATCGCCGGGGCCTGGCTGGGCGGTCATCTCGGCCGGGTCGAGCGCGCTCACCGGCGCTGGACGGGTGCGGCTTTGCTGCCACAGGCGGGGGTGGCTCTCGGGCTGGCTCTGGTGGCCGGCCAGCGCCTGGGCGAGGCGGGCGAGGTGATCATCACCATCACGGTCTTCTCGACCATCTTCTTCGAGATCGTCGGTCCCGTTCTGACCCGCCTGGCTCTGGGGCGCGTCGGCGAGATCCGGGCCCGGGACGGGATCCCGGGAGAAACACCGGCCGGGACCGCTACCGACTGATCCCGGGATTCTGGATATCGATCGTGCGAGGCCTCTTATTACTCGAGAGCGTCGAGGGCTGTCTGCAGCTGCTGCATGAGGCGGGCGTGCCGGACGTAATCGGGGGGGCGGGAAGCGGTATCGTGGAGCAAAAGGACGGTGGCCCGGAGTTCGTCGGCGCAATGGCGGCAGGCCGTGCATTCGGCGAGATGGCTTTCGACCCGGGCTTGCTGAACGGCAGGCAGATCGTTTTCGATCCAGGCGGAGAGTACCTGCAGAACCTCGCTGCAGTCACCGTGATCGTGGGGGTGGTCCGGCCCGTGAGCCTCGGGACGATTGGTATCGCTCACCGGACCACCTCCTCGAGGTAGGGCTGCAGGGCCAACCTGACGGTGAGGCGGGCGCGGTGCAGGCGTGACTTCACAGCCGCTGCAGTCAGACCTGTTATCTCCGCCGCCTCGGCGGTCGAGAATTCCTCGACATCGCGCAGGATCAGGACCATGCGGTATTCCTCCGGCAGATCGGCAATGGCCGCTTCGACTCGCCCCATGAGCTCGGTTCGTACCAGCTCGTCGAGCGGCAGAGCCGCGACAGTTGCCAGCGCGGGCCCCTCGCGGACCTGGTGCAGAGCGGCGGGGGAAAGTTCGTCGAAGGGCAGATGCCGTTCGGGCTCCCCGACCCTTCGGCGCCGCACCTTCTGACACCGGGTCGAGATGATCCTGAAGAGCCAGCTGCGCAGAGATCCCTCGCCGCGGTAGTCGGCCAGTTTGCGGTAGGCGGTGAGCAGGGTGTCCTGCACCACATCCTCGGCATCCTCCGGATCGGAGCACATGTACCGGCTGAAGGAGTAGAGCCGGTCGATCAGGCTCTCGACGAGCCGGGTGAAAGCGGCGTGATCGCCGTGGCGGGCGGCTTCCAGATCGGTCGGTGAAACGGCGGGTTCGCCGTCATCTGGAACGGGCGGGATCGGTGACATGACCCCATGATGCCGTCGACTCCTGCACCCGGCAACCGCTTCCGTATCAGGTCTGCGCGCCGCCGCTTTCGGCGATGATCCAGTCGAGCAGCTGCGGTTCGGGCAGGGCTCCGTCGATCGCCTCCTGCCCGTTGAGAACCGTGCGCGGCACGCTCATGACGTTGTGTTGCTGGGAAAGCTCGGGGAACTCCATTGCCTCGACCATCTCCGAGGTGATTTTGTCGCTGGCCATGGCCAGCCGGTGGGCGGCGAAGACCGACTGGGGGCACCAGGGACAGGTCGGGGTGATGAAGACCTGCAGATGCACCGGCCCCTCGAGGCCGTCGAGCCGGGTCACCATCTCTTCACTCAACCCGGCCTCGCCCAGACTGACCATGCGGATCGTCTCGAGCAGGGTACCGAACTCATAGCCCGAGGGTATCCCGGAGAAGCGGATGCCGGGATCGGTATCGGCCATCACCACCAGCCCGGGGGCTTTGGTGATCCCGAAGTGCTCGGCGACCTCGCGGTCGGCTTCCAGGTCGCGGAACTCGACCGTCAGTTTCTCGGTCAGAGCGGCCACTTCGTAGATCAGTTCTTTCGTCGGTTCGCAGAGCTCGCACCCCTCCCGGGTGGTGAAGAGGATCAGGGCGACTTCCTTCTCCATCCCGTTCAGGATCTTCAGGGCTTCGGTCTGTGTCTTCTCATCGATGAAGGCCATGGTTCACACATTTCCGTTCGGTTGCGGCGCGGGCG
>CAZNUA010000002.1:145092-174600 GCA_964576115.1 uncultured Gemmatimonadota bacterium | reverse complement strand
CCCGAGGCCGTCGAGGCCCTGAAGAGCCTTATCCTGCCGCTGGCCACCCTGCTGACCCCCAACCTGCACGAAGCCGCGGCCCTGACCGGAGCCAAGGCCATCAACACCCTGGAAGAGATGGCCGCCGCAGCTGAAACCATCCGCTCCTTCGGGCCGCAGGCGGTCCTGATCAAGGGGGGCCACCTGCGGGCCGAGGAGGAAGCCGTCGATCTGCTCTACGACGGGCACAGCACCATGGAGTTCCGCCAGCCTCGGCTCGACCAGAAACACACCCACGGCACGGGTTGTACCTATTCGGCTGCTATCACCGCCCACCTGGCCCGGGGACGCTCGCTGCCCGATGCCGTTCTGACCGCCAAGACCTTCATCACCGAAGCGATCCGCTCCGCTCCGGGATTGGGCGGCGGGGTCGGCCCGCTCGATCACTTCGTTTCACCGGGTTGAATTCGATACGACCCTCTCCTTTGTCAAAGCCCCTGTCCGAGAGTCGCGTACACCTCCATCACCGCCCGGGCATGCGCCGGAACCGAGAAGTGCTCGGCAGCGATCTGCGGACCTGCGGCACGGAACCGCTCCCGATCTCCGGCATCGGAGAGGGCCTGAGCCACGGTTCGCGTCAGGGCTGCCGGGGAGAGATCCTCTGTCAGCCATCCGAAGCCGGTTTCCGCGTGGAGTTCCGACAGCCCGCCGACCGGTGTGCACACCAGGGGCAGACCCGCCGCCATTGCCTCGATAAAGACGCGCCCGAAGCCTTCGGCCTCGGGAGCGTGGACGAGCAGATCGGCGGCCAGCATCAGATCGGCCACGTCTGTCCGAAAGCCGAGCAGGGTGACACGATCGGCTGCCCCGATCCGTTCAGCAACCGCTCTGACGCGATCCGGGTAGCCGGGGTCCGACGGATCTTCACGACCCGCGATGACCAGCTGTACGTCGTGTCCGTGCAGTCCGGCGAGACTCTCGACGATGCGGATCACATTTTTTCGCGGAGTGAGTTCACCAACCGCGAGCAGGATGTGTGCGCGTCCCTGTGCCATGTCGCGGCGCAGAGCGCTGACCGCCGGATCATCCCGCCGCCGCTCCGGCAGAGAAACGGGATTGGGAATGACAGCGATCCGTTGCGGCGGAAAACGTCGAGCCACGGTTCGGGAGGGGGATATGAGAGCACTGCACCGGCTCCAGAGGAAGCGGTCGAGAAAATCCCGTCCCTCAACCCGGACATGCCAGACAGCGGGCAGACCGAACCGCCGGGCGGCGATCCCGGCGATGAGCATCGCCCGGCTGCCGTTGCAGTGCACCAGGTCGGGTGCCACCTGCCTGATCACACCGGCCGCGGCCTGCCGCGCCGCCGGCAGTCTCCAGAGCTGGTGCCGCATACGGGGCAGGGGCAGTTCAACGACCTCTATACCCAGGGCTCCCGCCCGCTCAGCCACTTCTCCATCGGCGGGCACTGCCAGGATCGGCTCGACATCCTCACGTCCGTTGAGCCCGCCCAGAAGCAGGAGCAGAGAGAGTTCCCCGCCTCCGATGATCTCCGTCTCGTTCGATACCAGAAGTACCCGCATCGATCTCGATTCCGATCCGTCTCACAACCTCTGGGCCACCCGTTCATTTCCCTGTAACCCGAGAATACAATACAGTCCTCATCCGACCACGAAAGCCGATCCCTCGCTTCGCCCGCGACAGCCGGACGGTACCGTGATAGATTCAGGCAAGGAAAGGTGACTCGATGAACGTGCTTCTCTCGAAACGGATTACGGTTCCCGAGCACGTGCTCTTCCGCCGGATCGAGAACGAAATGGTCATCCTCGATCTGGATGCGGAGCGGTACTACGGCCTCGACGATGTGGGCACCGCCATGTGGCTGGCCCTGACCGGGATCGGATCGGGCCGTGCCGCCGCTGACCGTCTGCTAGAGGTCTACGACGTCGACCGCGATACCCTGGAGGCCGATCTGGTCCGACTGCTCGAGCGCCTGAGCGACAGGGCCCTGCTTGTGCTCCATGAAGGCTGAGCCCTCATCCGCCGCTCCCCCCCCGCCCTCACCCCGACGCGTGATCGGAATCCTGCTCTCCCTGGCTCTGATCCGAATCGAACTCCACCTCCTCGGCCTGCACCGTCTCTATACCCGACTCACCTGCCGAACCCGCGCTCTGCAGGAAGCCTCCGAACCCGACTCCGGCTCCAATCCCGGTTCCGGAACCGAGCCGGAGCACGCCCGAGCGGCAGCGGCCGAGATCCGTCGGATCACGGACGGCTACGCCCCCCGTCGTGTCAACTGCCTGGTCGAGGCGATCGCCGTGACCCGATCCCTGCATCGCCGGGGTCTGGCCGCCGAACTAAAACTGGGCGTCAGAACCATCACCGGCCGACTGCAGTCCCACGCCTGGGTCGAGTATGCCGGTGAACCGCTGACCGATGAAGCGGGGATCAACCGCATGTATACCCCCTTCGAACCACCCGGAACCCAACGGCCGGAACCCTCCGGAGACAGGCTGTGAGCGGTTTCTGCGGCCTCGTTGCACCCGCTGACGTCAGCCTGTCCCCAGCAATCCTCGAGGCGATGACACAGACCCTGGCCGGGCGCGGACCGGACGGAGGATTCAATTGGCAGGAGGGCCCGGCCGGCTTGGGTTACACCCACCTCGACACCGGGGATTCAGCCCCGTCCCCCCGCCGGCCGTGGAGCCTCGATCCGGGGATCCGGCTGACGGGCGATCTGCGCCTCGACGCCCGCGAGGTGCTGCGGGAAGCCCTGGCCGCAGCCGGCCGCACCGTGCCCGCCGCCACCAGCGACGGCAAACTGGCCCTGCATGCCTGGTCGGTGTGGCGTGAAAGTTGTGTCGAACACCTGCTCGGGGATTTCGCCTTCCTTATCTGGGACAGCATCGAACAGATCCTCTTCGGCGCTCGCGACCGGTTCGGCATCAAGCCATTCTACTACGCCACGGCCGACGGCGGCGTACAGGTCAGCAATACCCCGGCCTGCCTGCTGTCTCATCCCGGGATCGATCCCGACCCCGATGAGGCGGCTCTGGCCGATTACCTCCTCTTCGGTTTTACCCCCGAACCGGACCGAACCGCCTATACGGCCATCCGCCGGCTCCCCCCAGGCCACACCCTGACCTGGTCGGCGGCTGAGGGGTTGAAGGTCCGGCGCTACTGGGAACTGCCTACACCTCCCCTGCTGCACTACCGCCGGCCCGGGGAGTACACCGAGCATTTCACGCACCTCATGACGCGCGCTATCAGGGACCGTCTGCCTCCCGACCGGGCCGGGATCCTTCTCAGCGGAGGGCTCGATTCAGCCCTGGTGGCCGCCGTCGCCCGGGAGATCGCTGAGAGCACCGATCCGGGCTGCGCCCTGCAGGCCTGCACCTTCGTCTACGAACGCCTGATCGAGGACGAGACCGCCAGCTACGCCGCCGAAGTCGCGACCGCCCTGGCGCTGCCGCACCTGGTCGCGGCCGCCGACGACGACGAGGATCTGTTGCGGTCCGGTCCGGTTTCCGTCGCGGTTCCGCCCGAACTGCAAGGAATCGGTGCGGGCGTGCCGTCGATCGTGCGGACCATGACCTCGTTCGCCGGCTTCCGGGTGGGTCTGACCGGCCACGGCGGTGATCCCGCTCTGCATCCCGGTCCCGCGCACGCCGGCGCCTTCCTGCGCCACGCCCTCTGCGGCGGGTTGCCGTGGCGAGCGTTGCGCTACCGCCTCAGGCAGGGCCGCTGGCCGCGGCTCGGTCTGCGGCGCGCCCTCGGGCTCTGGTTCAGAGCTCCCCAGCCGGGAAATGACGATCTCTATCCCCCCTGGTTCGAGCACGATTTCGCCGCCCGTCTCGATACCCGGGGCCGGTGGCGAGCGATGATGCAGGCCACCGTCCCGGCCGCCACGCTGCGCTCCGAGGCGCACCGCTACCTCTCCCTGCCGCTCTGGCCGCACCTGTTCGAGAGCTTCGATCCCGGCGTTACAGGTCTGCAGGCCGAACTTCGTCACCCCTTCTTCGACCTGCGCCTGATCGCCTTCCTGCTCGCTCTGCCCCCCGTGCCCTGGTGTGTGGACAAACAGATCATCCGGCATGTTCTGACCGATCGCCTTCCCGCCGCGGTCGTCGACCGCCCCAAGGCGCCCCTGCCCGATATCCCGGTCATGGCCCGCCTGGACCGCGAGCAAATTGTCGGGCTCGATCTGGATACCTTCCAACGGAACCTATCCCGCTATGTTGATTTCCCCCGCTTTCTGCTATTATTGGAACACCCGGAGCGGCTGCGGGCCGAGGAAGCCGGCTGGGTGAACCGCCCGCTCGTCCTGGCCCGCTGGCTCGCCGCTCTGCGCCGACATCATCCGCCAGCCGCATGAAGGATGTGAGTGGAATGGACAGCGACAGGGAAAGGGAACCGAAGCAGGACTACCACGAGCCGCACCTGACCGAATACGGCGATGCCCTCGATCTGACCGAGTCGACCGGAACGTTGAAGAATACCGACGGCGGCGGGGCCTACGGCAAGGTGAAGACCGCCTGAGTCCGGGCCGGCGATCGTGTGATAGCCCTGCATGACCTTCCGCGCACTGGCGTTCGGACTCGTCTGTGAATCAAATCTACCCCTGCCCGGCTGTCTTGAGCCGCCGGCCGACGCTCCCCCCGACCTGACAATATCCCTGCAGCCGGGAGAGCCCGACCCGGCCCCGGCAGATGCCGACCTGATCCGTACCCTGCCCGGTCCCGGCGACGACGATCCGCCCCTGCTCCAAGTGCGGTACTCTACCACGGTTCAGACGTACCGCTTCCGGTATGCCGACGAAGTGGTCTTCGATATCGATGAGAGCGCGGAGCGGATCGCGGGGTGGTGGCCGGAATCGCTGACTCCCGAAGATGCCTTTCCCTACCTGCTCGGGCCCGTGTTCGGTTTCGTTCTGCGCCGGCGCAGCCGGGTCTGCCTGCACGCCAGTGCGGTGGCCGTCGACGGCAGGGGTGTGGCATTTCTGGCCGAGGCCGGATTTGGCAAATCGACTCTGGCGGCCCTCTTCGCCACCCGAGGCCACCCAGTGCTGACCGACGATATCGCGGTCCTGCACGACGAGCCGCCCCCGATCCGGATCCAACCGGGGGTAGCCCGGATCGCCCTCTGGCCGGCCGCGGTCGATCTGCTCTTCGGTTCGGCCGACGCCCTGCCGCGTATCACCCCCCGGCACCCAACCTGGGACAAACGCTACCTGGCTCTGGACGGAGAAGGGGGTCGTTTCCAGGCCACTCCCCTGCCGCCGGCGGTGATCTATACAGCCCGCCATGTGCCCGATGCGCCGGAGATCACCATCACCACGGTCACCGGCCACGAGGCTCTCCTGACGCTGACCCGTCACGCCTATTCCTGGTATCTCCTCGACCGGGGGATGCGAATCCACGACCTTGAGGTCATGGGCCGGCTCCTGGAGACCGTCCCGCTTCGCTCGATAGGGGGAGCGGCCCATGCAATGCTTTCCCCCGACGAACTCTACGCTCTCATCCGGTCTGATCTCGAGTCGCTCTGAACCCCATGGACACGCCTTCCTCACCCGCTTCCCTGTCCGATGCTTTCCCCCTGCTGCGGCCGGCCCTCTCCTCTCGCCTGGTCTCCGACCAGACCTTCGCCCGCCTGCGCTCCCTGGCGCGACATCTGGCTCCGCTCTGGTGGGGGGGCTTCGAGATCGATCTCGAACCGCGATCGAGTCGCGATGCTGCCGGAGGACGGGTGGATCTGCACCAGGGCGCTACCGGCCCCGCCGAGGCCCCGACCCTGTTCGACGCCCCGATCGCCCGGCTCAGCGCATCTGATTTCCGGGTGTGGGAACGCCTTCGGCAGCTGAGCCGGATCTGGGTCGATTCCACTTCTTCTCTACACCGGGCGATCGCCCGGCTCGGGCTGGAATTCGATCTCACCGGTCCCCCCGAACAGATCCCGCCGCCGGCTGTGTTCTGGTCGTTCACAGAAACAGGAGTCGGAGCCGTGGCCGGTCCGGAGCGATTCACCTTCACCACCCGTATCCTGGACATTCTTCACGAATCCTCTCCGTCGCCGGCAGCGGCAGAGGGTCTGCAGGTCTGCCGTGCCGCTCTGCCCGAAGGGGCTGCGATCGTGCACGCCGGGACCATGACCTCCCGTCCCGGTTGGGTGCTGCGGCTCAATCTCTGGGGGCTGGAACCGGCCACGATCAATCCCTTTCTGAATGCCTGCGGTTCAGCAGCGCTCGCGCCGCCCCTGGCCTCGGCCCTGGCGTTTCTGGACGGGGTCATCGACAACGCGGTGCTGGCTCTGGACTTCTGCGGTACCGGTGTGTCTGTCAACGGCCTCGAATGCCTGCCGAGACAGCGGCCGGAGGGGGGACTGGAGTGGCCGCCGTTGCTGGAGAGCCTGGGTGACCTCGGGTGCTGCGACGAGGCGGCGCGGGCGGGTCTGCTTGCCTGGCCCGGTCAGGTCGATCCCGGCTCAACTTCGGGCCGGTGGCCGGTCCCGTTGATGATCGCCTCCCTGCTGCGCGGGCCACGGGAATTCAGCCTGCTGCGTCGCCGTCTGAACCACATCAAGCTCTCGGTCCAACCGGAGGGGTCGCTCGGCTGCAAGGCATATCTGGAATTCTATCACACCTGGGGCAGGAGCCTGTCGGAGTAATCCACCGGCTGCGGTCTGCGCCGGATACTCCGACAGGCTGCTATGGCCCGGCGAAATGACGCCGCATCTCGCTATCGCGAGCGAAGGCGGCGACGAACTCATCGGCGGTGAATTCGAGTCCCCGTTCGGTGCCCAGGGTAACCAGGGCATCGAGATCGAGGCAGTCGCGGCCCTCTGCGAGAACCCGGCGCAGCTCCGCATCGGTTCCGGCCAGCGCAATGAACTGCAGGGCGTCCTGGACCGCCATCTCCACCTCCCCTTCGGCCGGCAGCCGCCGGTGCCAACTCCACCTTACCTTCCCGGCAGGTGATATAGTACCGTTATCAGGGTCGGGAGCGGAACCCGGTGACCCGCTGCCCCGGTTGGCACGGGTCGAGTCAGTCGGCCTCGAGCCCCGCCGTCGCCCGGAGCCGGCCCCGAAGTGGAGGATTCAGAAACAATGTACGACGTCGCCCACTACGTGATGATGATCGCCGACCGGGTCCGCACCGGGGCCTACCGCGAAGCCCTGCGACAGGCCGTCGAACCGGGCCTGACGGTTTTGGATCTTGGCTGCGGCACCGGCATTTTCGCCCTGCTGGCCTGTCAGTGCGGCGCCGAACATGTCTGGGCCGTCGATACTTCACCGGCCATCCAGGTCGCCCGCGAGCTGGCTGCTGCGAACGGGTTCGCCGACCGGATCACCTTCCTGCAGACCCGGTCGAGGGAGGTGACACTGCCCGAGCCGGCCGACATTCTGGTGCACGATCTGCGCGGCATCCTGCCCCCCCTCGGAACGGCCCTGACCGACATCGCCGATGCCCGTCAGCGGCTCCTGAAGCTGTCCGGACACCAGATCCCCCGCCGCGACCGACTCTGCGCCGCCCTGGCCGAAGCCGGACCGAAGGACCTGGCCCTGGCCGAAGGATTGCACCGGAAAAGCTGGGGCCTCGATCTCGATCCGCTCATTCCCTATATCACCAGCTCGTGGCACCGGGTGGTCCGCGAGGCCGGAGCGCTACGCTCCAAGCCGGCCCTGTGGACCGAACTCGACTACCTCAGCCTCACCAGCCCCCACCTGGAAGGCCGGGTCGCCTGGCAACCCGCTGAGGCGGGCACCGCTCACGGCATCCTGGTCTGGCTCGAGGCCGATCTGGCCGAGGGGATCGGTTTCTCCTGCCATCCGGGGGAGACCGAGACGATCTACGGCCAGACCTTCTTCCCCTTCCCAGAACCGCTCGAATTGGTCCCCGGGATCGAGGTCGAGGTTACGCTCTCGGCCCGGCTCGTCGGTTCTGATTACACCTGGCGGTGGCAGACTCGTATCGGGGCGGCCGGCAGCGAGGACGAACCCGCCCTGCATTTCGATCAGTCCAGCTTCTTCAGCACACCGATCACCGCAGCCGATCTCGCCCGCCGCCGCAACGACACCACTCCTGCCCCCTCCCCGAGTCCACCCTCCGGCACCGATGCCGACTGAGTTCCCATTCCTGGCCGCGGCCGCTGTAGCCGACCTTGAACCCACCGCCGCTGACCGGCTCGCTGCCGAACTTGGAGATCAAGGCCGCGATCCCGTCAGGCCGGTCCGGCTCCTGCGGCTGGCTCGCACTGAAGGACTGACCGGCCTGCTGGCTCGCAACCTGATCCATTTCGACCTTCTTGACCTGTTGCCCGCCATCCGCGGCGACCTCGAAAACACCTACCGCCGGATCGCCCGCGACAACCTTCTCCGCACAGCGGCTCTGGGCGAACTGCTCAGTCAGCTGGCCGCCGAACGGATCCCGACAGTCCTGCTCAAGGGCATGGCCCTGCTCGTGGACGTGTACGATGATCCCGGTCTGCGCGACATGTCCGATATCGATCTCTGGATCCAGCCATCCGATCTGAAGGCGTTGACCGACCGGTTACGCTCCCTCGGTTACACCTCGCTCCCCCTCTACCCCTCCACCTGGCAGCGGAACGGGGTGATCGTCGACCTGCACACCCATCCCCTCGGAGCCGACCGCATCCGAACCCGCCGGTTCCTGCTGGCTCGCGAGGCCAGCGAGATTTTCGCCGCCGCCCGGCCGGTCACGGTCGCGGGCGCCCAGACCCATCTACTCGAACCGGCCGACCGGGTGCTCCTGCTCTCTCTGCACGCCCTCAAACACAACCTCGGAAAGGCGATCTGGTTGGTTGACATCCACCGTCTGACCCGCCCCTGGGCCGAATCGCAGTGGGCCACCTTCTTCATCCGGGCCGAAAGCGACGGCCAGGGGCAGGCCGCAGCCCGGATCCTGTCCCTGCTTCGGGCGATGCTGGCGGTCCCCTTCCCGCCCGTGGTTGACCGCTGGCTAGCTGGAGCCGTAGCGGGTACCGGGGCGCTGGCCTTAGACCGCCGTCTCCTGAACCGCCGCACCCGGGGCAACCAGCTCCCCGCCTGGACGGCTCTGCTCTGGTATCTGCCACCCGCCGGACGGGGCAGGCGGATGCGATTCGTGGCCGAGACTCTCTTTCCCCGCTCGGAGATCCTGCGCCAGATTTTCCCTGCACGGGCCCGCTGGCCTGCCGGCTTCCTCTATCTTCTTCGGGTTTTCCAGGTAGCCGGCTGGATCGCGGCAGCGGTGCCGACCCTGATCACCGCTCCCTTCCCGGGCCTCTCCCGGAGCAGATCGAAGACCGGATCCTGAACCGTCTCCCGGGCTTTACACAGTCGGAATCGGGTCGCATATTGTGAACGCCCTCACGACCCGCAACAACACGTCCATGGAGTAGACCATATGCACTGGCGCAACGTTTCTACCTCACTGGTCACCACCATGGTAGCCGGCGCTCTTCTGGTTCCCGGTTCCCACGGTCCGCGACCGTGGTCGCAGAGCCGGATCACCAGCTACGGCGGAACCCAGCTCGTGACCGCCGTCCCCGACTTCGGCACCTACACCGAGACCCGCCGGGGGGTCCTGCAGATCCGCGGTCAGATCAGGGAACTCTGGGATCAGTGCGATGACGAACGGGCCACGGGATTCAACACGGTCGTCATCAACGCCAATCTGAACAGTCAGAACGCCGGCCGTATCTGGGGCACCTACGAGCTGCACACCATCGTGGAGGGCGGCTGGTGGGAGGGACGCTGGACCGGACGGATTTATGCCGACGGTACCCAGACCTTCTCCGGTCGCGGCTACGGCCGGGGTGAATTCGAGGGATCGCTCGGCTTCTTCTCGGTCTACTATCCTCCTGAAGCCGACGGCCTGCCGGGGATCGAAGGCGAGATCGAGGGCCGGATCATCGATATCCGCCGCCGTGAACCGCGCCGCCGGCGCGATCGCGACGACGGGAACGACGAACGCTGACCGGGACGTGCGTCCATCATCCTGACAGAACGTTCACCAGCCGGGAACAACCCGTGGATCTCCCTGGTTCCCCGGCTGGTTTTTCGGCGAAGCGGACCGGCCGGGATTTCCGGCCCGAACCTTTGTCTTGTCATGCAATTACACTAATATGATGCATGCAGGAGAGTGGCCGCTCGAAGTGTGCGGCATATCCCGGTTACCGGGGAGTCAGAACGGCATGGCACGACCGCTCCGCATGGGCAGCATCCTGGTCCTGACAGCTCTCCTGGTCGGCTGTGCGGGCCGGGTCGATCCGGCTCAACTGGCCGATCTGCAGGCATCCGGGGATGCTGTCATCCCGATCGCCGACGTCAGCGGCCTGACACCGACCTGGCAGCGGCCGGTTCACCCGCAGTCCAATACCACCTTCGTGACTATTGCCGGTGTACCCCACTACCGCCTGGGACCGGGCGACGTCCTCGAACTGACCCTCTATCTCGAGGACGAACCCACCATTACCAACCTGATCATCGATCCCGCAGGCGATATCCGGCTGCCCACCCTGCTGCCCGGTGAGGATATCCGCCTCGCCGGCCTGGCCGTGCCCCAGGCCGAAGAGCGTCTGGCGACCTCTCTCGAAAGGGTTCTGCACCATCCGCAGCTCAACCTGCGGGTGAGTGAACATCTAAGCAGTACCGCCACCCTGCTGGGGGAGGTCACCACTCGCGGCTTGGGTGGCGGCCGGGGCGAGGGTCTCTACCCGCTGACCAACCGCACGACCCTGCTCGATTTCATCCTCACCAATGCCGCCTTCAGCGATGAGAGCGATCTGACATCGGTCATGATCACCGACCGTGAGGGCCGGCGGGGCATCTTCGACCTCTCGGCCGTCATCTACCGCGGTGAGCAGGACCAGAATCCGGTCCTCGACCTTGGTGATATGGTCCTGGTCCCGTCAATCCACATCACCCGCCGCCGGATTTTCGTCCTCGGTGAGGTTGCGAGTCCAAGCCTGCTGGCCGCCCGACCCGGCCTGACCGTTCTGGAAGCCATCGTCGAGGCCGGCGGACCGACCGAGAATGCCAATCGGAAAACCATCACCCTGGTACGGGGCCGGGGAGCCGAGGCAGAACTTTACACGATCCCCTACAGCCGGGTGTTCCGGGAAGGAGAAGTGAGCTGGAACATCGACCTCGCGGCGGGTGATATCGTTCACCTGGGTCGGAGCGGGTACGATACCGCCATCGAATTTTTCCGTGATGTCTGGTCGGTCATGCAGACCGCCGTCGTCGCGACCATACTGGTTGAGAGGTTCCGGTAGACGATGCCCCGCTACGAACTGAACCTGCGCGACTACTACCGTATCCTCCGCCGCCACTGGATCGTGATCTTCATCGTTTCGCTGGGGTTGGGGGGGATTACGTTCTTTTCCAGTGATGATGATGTTGCCTACCAGGCCAGCGCCACGATTCGCATCCGCCAGCAGAGCAATATGGTCAGTCTGCTCATGCAGACCTTCTACTGGAGCCCGACTGATAATCTCGGCACCCAGATCCGGCTTATCACCAGTCAGCCCTCACTGCTTGAAATCGCCAAGACGCTGGATGACTACATCCCCCCCGCAGGCGGAGAGCCATCAATTCCCGACACTCTGAAACTTGATCAGGCAGTGGCCGATGCGGATACCGGAGCGGCGGAATCGACGAGGAAGAAGGAGGCTGATCGCGCTCTCAGCCAGATCCGTACCTTATCAGGGATACTCTCTGCCGCTCAGGTCGAACAATCCGGGCTGATACGTATTACAGCAACCCTGCGTGATCCGAATACTGATCCGGGAGATGTGATAGATCGTGCCATAAAGACAGCGAAAGCTGCCGCCCAGGGGTTCCAAGAATACAATCGGTTAACCTCCACTCGGCAGGCAGAGGCAACACAGAACTTTCTTGAGACAAGAAAACAGAGTCTCGACGACGAGATAGCAGCTCTTCAGGAAGACCTGCGGGTTGCCCGTCAGACTTCTCCCACGCTTCCATCGCAGGATGCGGCTTCGCTCAACCCGCTGATCAACAGGCGACTGGACCTCCGTGACCGAATTACCACCCTGCGGGACCAGAGGTCTCGTATCGAGCAGGGAGGCATCTCCTCCAGTGCCTCCAGTCTGCAGAACACGGCTGCCCTGATTCCCTACGCTGAGACGTTCCGACGAATTTCTCAGCTGCAGACGGAACGTAACCTGCTCCTGCAGACATACACCGAACAGGCTACCCGGGTTCTGGAGATTGACACTCAGCTCGAAGAGATCAGACGTGATCTGATCGTCAGCCTTGAACTGGACATTCAGATGTACGGCACTCGCCTGGACAGTCTTGATCACGAACTTCAGGCTTTTCCACAGAGTGAAGTCAATTATGCCAATCTCCAGCGACAGCTCGAGATCAAAACTCAACTCCTGACGCAGGTTGAACTGCAGTACCAGGAAGCATCTGTCCGACTTGAAGAGGAAGGAGCAGGCGGAGAAGTAGAGATTGTCGATTACCCCCTCGTAGCCGTAGCGACCGGCGGCACCAGCGGCCAGGGCATAAAGGGTATCATCGGCATGCTGCTCGGGCTCATGCTGGGGATCGTGGTGGCCTTCATAGCCGAGTCGATGGATACCTCGATCGGGACGATCGAGGATGTCGAGGAGTATATCGAGGTGCCGGTTCTGGCCGTCATCCCGCACCTGGCGGTCGAAAAGATGGAGGAGAGGCTGGTCGAGCAGAATCCCCAGCTCAAAGACGATCCCAACCTGCATATGTACGCCCGGCTGATCACCCAGTACGATCCGAAGTCCCCGTCGGCCGAGGCCTACCGAACCCTGCGGACCAACCTGCAGTTCGCCACCGCCGGCGCGGGTGAGGACATGGAAGTCAAGAACACCTTCGTCTTCACTTCCTCCGACCTGCAGGAAGGCAAGACCACCACCCTGGTGAACCTGGCCATCACCATCGCCCAGGCCGGCAACCGGGTTCTGCTGATGGGCTGCAACATGCGTCGGCCCACGATCTACAAGTCTTTCGGCCTGCCGCTGGCCACCGGCATGACCGACATCCTGACCGGTTCGAAGGAATGGCGCGAATGCGTCAAGGGCGTAACCGACATGATGGTCGGCCCCCTGAGCCTGCAGAACATCATGTCGATGCCCGGGCTGGACAACCTGCACATCATCACATCCGGCGGCGTACCACCCAACCCCTCCGAGCTGCTCAACTCCAAGCGCTTCGGCCAGATGATCGAGGAAGCCAGCGAGGAGTACGACATCGTCCTGGTCGATTGCCCGCCGATCCTGCCTGTGACCGACGCCGCCATCGTCGGCCGCCAGGTCGACTGGGCGGTGCTCATCTATCAGGTCGGCAAGGTCGCCCGCAACGCCCTGCGGCGGGCCAAACTGCATCTCTCCAACGTTGGTGCCCACGTGCTCGGCATAGCCATGAACGACGTACGGGCCGAGATCAGCGGCTACTCCCCCTACAGCCAGTACATGACCAAGTACTACGGAGAGGGCGCGGGGGAAAAGAAGTCCCTGAGGCAGCGGGTGCGTGGTCTGTTCAAGAAGGAAGAGGTCTTTGGAGAACGTCGCCTGGAAGAGCGACCCGAGACACATCGGATCAAGGGCCGGGACGAGTCCGGTCCGGCCTGGATCGACGTCGATTACTACGGGAATGGGGAAAAGAGCGAAGCCGGTGAGGAATCTCTTTCGGCTCTGCCCTACTCCGCAGAAACCCCCGAGGAGCCCGCCCCGGCCGAACCTGACTCCACCTTCGAACCGGAGGTGGCTAGAGAAACCGGAGAAGTAGGCGAAAAGACCGGTCTCTTCGCCTCCATTCCCCTCTGGGGTTGGATCGCCCTGGGGGCGGCGGTGATCGTTCTCATCGCATCGTTGCTGCTGGATACCTGTTCTGAAACCACCGCCGCCGCATTGCCTCCTGCCACGCAGACGACGAGTCCGGCCACGGCCGGAGCCGATCTCCCCACGGTCCAGGCTCCGCGCCAGGAACAGACCCCGGTCCAGGCGGCCGGAGAGGCGCCCGGCTCGGATGCTGTCTGGAGCATCCTGGTGGGTTCGTTCCAGTCAACCGCCGAAGCCCATGCTTTCCTCGACCGGCTGCGCTCGGCCGAGCCCGCCCTGGCGGCCTCAGCGTGGTCGCGACTCGAGGAAGTGCCCGACCTGGGCCGGTGGAACCGGGTCTACATCGGTCAGTACGCTGATCGAGCCGAGTGCACGCGCACCGCCGAGACCCTGTCCGAGAACGGAGTGTACCCCCTCACCCTGGTGCGCCGGGTGACACCGCCCACCCCGTGAACCCGTGGCCCGCCTGCACACCACCGACCGTCCGCTCAGCATCTTCCTGGCGCTCCTGGCCGGCGCCCTGATCTTCTTCGCCGCCCGCGCCATCAGCAACACCGAGAGCATCATCGGTCTGGCCATCGTGATCGGAATGGTGATCGCAATCATCACCTTCATCTGGCCCGAGGCCGGACTATACGTTCTGATCTTCTCGATGCTCCTGGGACCGGAGATGATCGTCGGAAGCCTGACCGGCGGCACCACCGCCTCGCGGGGTGTCACCCTGCGGGTCGACGATTTCCTGCTGACCATTATCGCCTTCACCTGGTTCGCTCGGACGGCGGTGCACAAGGAACTGGGGCTCTTCCTCTCCACCCCCCTCAACCGGCCGATCGCGGCTTATCTCACCGCAGCGGCGGTGAGTACCGCCGTGGGCATGCTCTACGACCACGTGCGCCCGGTAGTGGGCTTTTTCTTCGTGCTCAAGTTCGTGGAGTACGTCTTCGTCTACTTCGCAGCCGTCAACTTCATCCGGACCAAGACCCAGATCCGGCGGCTGGTCATCGCCATCTTCATCACCGGGATCCTGGTCTCGATCTACGCCGCCATCCAGATCCCGCTGGGAGTACGGGTGACCGCCCCCTTTGAGGGGGAGGCCGGCGAACCCAACACCCTCGGCGGTTACCTGCTCTTCCTGCTCGCCCTGCTGGGGGGATTGATCATCACTTCGGGCTCTCTGCGCCAGTCCGTGAAGTTCCTGCTGGCCGGGGCGGTCCTGGGCGTGCCCTTTCTCTATACCCTGAGCAGGGCTTCGTATCTGGGTCTGCTCGGAGTCGCTATCGCCCTGGTGCTCTTCTCGCGCCAGCGGATCATCGCGGTGTTCAGTGTCGTGGCCGCAGCGTTGATCCTGCTTCTGGTCGCCCCCCCGGAGGTGGTCGAGCGGGTTGAGTATACCTTCGGCGGCCAGGGAGAGGTGACCGGACAGATCGAGGTCGGTTCGGTGCGCCTGGACACCTCCACCAGCGCCCGGCTGCAGTCGTTCAGCGATGTGCTCAGGGATTTCCCGCGTAGTCCGATCCTGGGCTTCGGGGTGACCGGCCACGGTTTCATTGACGGGCAGTACCCGAAGATCCTGATTGAGATGGGCCTGGTGGGGCTGGCGGTGTTCTTCTGGCTTGTCATGGCTCTTTTCCGGCAGGCACTGGAAGCCCTGCGAATCAGTGTTGACTGGCAGGAACGGGGCATCTGCATCGGTTACCTGGCGGGATTGTTCGGGCTCCTCCTGCACGCTCTGGGATCCAACACCTTCATCATCGTGCGGATCATGGAACCGTTCTGGTTCATGACCGGTGTCATGACCCTGCTCTACATGATCAACACCGAACGAGCCCGGGCAGTTGAGGAGGGATCCGAGCCGCTCGAGGAAGAGGAATCCATATCCTTTGGTCTGGTGAGCCCGCGCCTGTGAGGAGGATGTCTCGATGAGCCAGGCGCCCGAACCGCGGCGTGAGTACGAGGCCAGAATCGGAACCTACCGGCACCGGTTCCGGTTCGCCAAACGCAAGTTCCTGGCCCTGCTGGCCCGCTTCGCTCCCGGCAAGGGCTTCCGCCTGCGCTGCTACCGCCTGATGGACATGCAGCTCGATCCCCGTACCGAGTATATCGGCCCCGACTGCTACCTGGACGACCTCTACCCCGAACTCATCACCCTCGGTCCGGGCGTCATCATCTCGTTCCGGGTCACGATCGTGGTCCATGATCACGTCACCGACACCGTCGCTCCGGTCGTCATCAGTGATAATGCTTTCGTGGGTACCGGGGCCATCATCCTCCCGGGAGTCACGATCGGTGCCGGGGCGGTCGTGGCCGCAGGAGCGGTGGTCAACGCAGATGTGCCCGCCGGGATGGTTGTCGGCGGGGTTCCCGCCCGCACCATCAAGCCCGCTTCCGACTGATGCGCTGGCTTCTATTGAGCGACCGGGCCGCCGCATCCCCGCTCGGCGGCATGACTGTGGTGCTGACCGAAACCGGCCGACGACTCGCTGCAGCAGGCAATGAGGTCCACTGGATCACAGGTCGTCTGAACGACAGCCTCCCCGGGGAAGGTAACTGGAACGGTCTGCAGGTGCATTCCTTCCTGCTCGAGGGAGAAATGGGTCTCCAAGCGCTGCGGCGTTCCCGGCGCGAGACCGCCGGCCGTCTCCGGCGCTTGCTGGAGGACGCTCCCCCGGGGGCAGCCATCGTTCACCAGCCCTTCGCCGGCCTGGTGGCCGGCCCCCTGCTCCGCCGTGGCGGTATTCCAGCCGTCTACTTCTTTCACAGTCCCTGGGCCGAGGAGTACCGGTTGGCCTCCGAGCCACCCCGCAGCCGTTACTATCCCGGAAGCCTGGTACGGGCCCGCCTTGAAGCCCGGGCCATGGCGCACTTCGATCGCATCGCCGTCTTCAGCCGCTTCATGGCCGACCGATCCCGCTACCATCACCCCCGGATCCCGGCTCCGGTCGTGGTCACCCCGGGTGTCGATCTCGAGCGCTTCCGCCCGGTTGAAGATCGCAGGGCAGTCCGCCATGAACTGGGCTGGCCGGAGACAGGACCGGTCATCTTCAGTCTGCGCCGGCTGGTGCGCCGCACGGGTGTGGATCTGCTCATCGCCGCTTTCCCGGCGGTCCGGACGCAACACCCCTCTGCAACCCTGCTGATCGGCGGAACAGGACCCCTGCAGGACGAACTGGAACAGCAGGCATCCGAACTGGGGCTGACAGAAAGCATCCGTTTCCTGGGGTATCTGCCCGACGACCTGATCCCGCGGGCCCTGGCCGCCGCCGATCTCTTCATAGTGCCGACCCGCGAGCTGGAGGGTCTGGGTCTGGTGACTCTCGAGGCCTTTGCTTCGGGCACCCCGGTCGTCGCCACGCCGGTCGGAGCCAATCCCGAACTGCTGGCCCCGGTCGATCCCGAACTCGTCGCCTCCGATATCGGACCGACCGCTCTGGCCGGTCGAATCGCAGGACTGCTCGAGCGGGGCGAGGCCGGTCTGCACCAGCTCGGCCGCCGCTGCCGGGCCGAGGCCGAGACGTGCTACGGCTGGGAGCGAACCGTTGCCGATCTCGTTCGCCTGGCGGGGAGATAATGCTATGAACGGCCCCATCCTGCACGTCATCACCCGGCTCGAAGCCGGCGGCGCCCCGAACACGCTCCTGCTGCTGCTCGAAGGACTCGCGGCCCGTGGCGTCGCGGTCGAGCTGGCCACCGGACTGACCGAACCGCCGGCCGAAGATCTACTGCCCCGCGCGCGCGAACTGGGCTTCCCAATCCATGTGGTCCCTTCTTTGCGCCGCGACCTGCATCCGCTGCAGGATATCGCGGCCCTTTTCTCTCTCTGGCGTCTCATGCGCCGCATCCGCCCCGTTCTCGTCCACGCCCATACCAGCAAGGGGGGTTTTCTCGGACGCCTGGCCGCTCTTCTGGCCGGTGTGAAACCCCGTCTCTACACCCCGCACGGAACGGTTCTCACAGGCTACTTCCGATCGGTGCCGCAGCGACTCTTCGCCTGGCTCGAACGGCTGTCTGCCCGCTGGACCACCCGGATCATCGGCCTCAACCGGCTAGAGACCGAAGCCTACCTCGCGGTCGGTATCGGCCGGGCCCTGCAGCACGACCAGATCCCCAACGGCATCGAACTGGAGCGATTCGCTCCCCTGCCGGAACCGGAACGTACCCAGCGGCGCTCAGATGCGGGGCTCGGCGCCGATGAAGTGGTCATGATTACGGTCGGCCGGCTGGTCCCGGTCAAGGATCAACGAACTCAGATCGAGGCCCTGGCACAGATGGGGATCGACCGGGAAGCCTGGAGGCTGTGGATCGTCGGTGAAGGCCCCGAGCGGGCACCCCTGGAGGAGCTGTCCCGGCAGAAGGGCCTGACCGACCGGGTCATCTTCCTGGGCCAGCGCGACGACGTCCCCGACCTGCTCGGCCTGGCCGACCTCTTCCTGCTGACTTCGATCAACGAAGGGTTCGGTCTGGTTCTGGTCGAGGCGATGGCCTGCGCCCTGCCCGTCGTGGCTACCCGGGTAGGCGGGATACCTGAGGTCGTGGCCGACGGCACGAGCGGAATCCTGGTCCCGGCCGGCGATCTTCCGGCCCTGGCCCGGGCTCTTGAGCGGCTGATAGCCAACCCCGAACTCAGGCGACGGATGGGCGAGCGGGGCCGCAAGATCGCCCTCAAAAACTATAGTGCCAAGCGTATGGTTGCCCGCACGCTGGAGCTGTATGGGGAAATTCTATCGTCAGCAGTCAACGAACGTTAACCGCTGGGGCGGTTAGATCGATACACAAAGGTGTCTGGTTTTGCGGCGGTGATCTGTCTGGAGAACTCGAGAGTCAGAAATGATCCATCACGAATAAATACAACAACTCACTCACTGATTCAGAGACTGGACGTCTTGCCCCTTGACAACGTACCCTCTGTACGTAAGGACGCAACCGTTTGGCAGCTGCGGCTCAATGCTCAAAAGATTGGAAGGATCTGGATTCAACGGATGCAACACATGCCAGATAGCGAACTGTACCGGTACCAGCGAAACAAGAATATCGTTCTCGAGCCTGTAGAACAGCCGGGCTTGATGTATAAAATCCTCAGACGTCTATCTGGCTATCTACAACCATCCCTCCCACCCGTTCGACCTGTACTATCAGAACGGATTGTTGAGTATCCCTTGATCTTCAGCCACCTGGGCCCAACGCCTCAGCGGATACTCGATTTTGGATGCGTCGAGGATCTCTTTCCCCTGCACCTCTGTTCACTGGGGCACCGAGTGACGGGACTGGATTTGCGTCCCTATCCCTTCGAGCACCCCCGCTTTGACTTTATTCAGGCTGATATCCTCACTTGGGAGCCACCCGAGAGTGTCTTCGACACAGTCATCTCGATATCGACTGTTGAGCATGTTGGATTATCCTATTACGGTGATCCTTCTGATCCGGATGGGGATCGAAAGGCCCTTGAGAAACTCTGGACAGCCTTGGCTCCTGGAGGACGACTCATGCTCACTCTGCCGGCCGGCCCGCCACAGATTGTGCGCGGAATGAGGTTATATAATACATCGGGTGTTCGGAACCTTGTCCCGGGGATCGAAAGCCTATCTTTTTTCGCCAAGGAATCCAGGGGGGGATGCTGGCAACCTGTCGAGGGGGATGAGATATCTGAAATTGCGTATGATGAGGCTGCGGAAGTAGCCCCCGCCCTTGGCGTAGCTTTCGTTCTGGCGAGGAAGTAAGGGAACCCCCGATGTATCTCGTCAGCACCTCCAGTAATTGGAATGTGGGTGATGATATCATCCGGGAAGGTGTCTTTCGAATTTTGGACATCGGTTCCCGAGAATCAATAATCTGGCTCAACCGATGCCAAGTCATCTATCCAAAAAATAAATTTGGCTGGACAGCCTTATGGAAGGTCTTACGGAACCAGCCAGAACTTGCATCCATCATACCGTATACAGATGCCTTCATTCTGGCCGGCACACCGGAGTGGCTGCATACGCTGGAGGACGTATACGACCTCTGCTTGAAGCACCGTATCCCCATTTGGGCGATAGGTGTCGGGATGCCGCAACCCGGTTATCAACGGTTGAAGAAGTGTCGGAATCGGAACCTGATCTCGTATGCCTCGGTTCGTGACGATCTGGCAACTGAGACTTTGAACAAAGCAGGAATTTCGCATCGGTGGTTCCTGGATCCAGCATTCCACGCAAAGTACGAACCAACCCCCGAAAAAAGCCTCGATGTCGTACTGACCTATAAGAGAAATGCCGATAACGGGATCGCAGACACAGTCTATCTAGAGTTGTACCGGAAGTTTCATGACCGGATCGACATGATCGCCGTACATCATCCAGATGAGTACGTACCTGCTCAGCAACTATTCGGCACCGATATTTATTACAGCAGCAATTACACAGATTTCAAACGCTTGTATGCATGCTGCAAACACCTGATAACCAACCGGATTCACAGCGCTGCACCAGCATTGAGGAATGGAGCCGAGGTCCATTTCTTCACAAACATTCAGAAGCACCGTATGGTTGAGTTATGGGCAAAGGCTTTCGAGCGTGTGTGTTCACCAAGCAAGAGTCCCCTGCATATATATCCCTTCAGCGAGTGGCATACGCTCACACTCTCAGATTCTTATCCCGGGGACGATCTGGATCGATACTTTGCCGCGGACTTTCAGGCTCATCAGGAATACGCGCGTCTCATCACACAATAGCAGAAAAGGTTCACAAGCACCGCCGTCTCGAAGGAACACTGCAGAGTATCAGTGCGAGTCTTGATCCCATTCTGTGCGGCTCTTTCTGAAAGTGAGGAGACGGTCAGCTTCATAGGCTACACGGGTCGGTGAGATATCATCTATAGTGGACGTATCTGATCCGCTGGCGGAAGCATGCCATATCTGAGATGGATTGTGTCGCCCAGGCGGTGTAATCACCACTCCGGTATGAAGGGGACCATTCTTCAGCTCATCCGTCGGTCCGAAGAGAACGATATGCGGGATCTGAAGTGCATCGGCTAGATGAGCAAGACCGCAATCGTTGGCAATCACAAGGTTACTACTGCGGATGATTCCTGCCGTCTCATCCAGGGAGTACTGATCAATTGCGTTGATGACTCCTGGTATTCGAGGAACATCGAGTCCCCGGTCAGTTGATCCACCCAATACCAGAACCAACCTGCCTCCAGGTTGCAAGAGAATTGGAATGAGCTCACTCCATCTGTGCCAATGTTTGCCGAGCCACTGATCATCCCTCAATCCCCCAGGGGCAAGGACAATCCGATCTCCGGGACGGTTCCAGGGAGAGGGGTCTGGTTGTGTCCACTCGGCATACAATGACGGTCTTCCACCTCGATAACCCAGTTGGCGGAGTAATGTCAGATTGTAATCCGCCTCCGAGAAGGTAAACGGTCCACCACCTCGGGGTGATTCAACCCGGTGCTGTTGAGCTCCCGGTTTCCATTGTTCTGGAGAATAGCGCGTATCATAACACAAGAAGAAATGGTCATAGCGCATCGGATCGATGTTCGCGGGATCCCCATACAGCTGCCTGACAATTGGCCATCGTGAGAATAGGGCAGTATGAGATGTGAGCAGGTCTACCTGGGCCGCCGGCCAGAGTATCTTTACAGCCTGAACCAGCGGAGTGGCCATAATAGTATTGCCTATCCCTGAATCGGCCACGACGAGAATATCGAGACGGTTCTTCAGGACAATTTCTAGGAATCTGAGTCTTCGGGCTCGTTGATTACGCCGTATTCGATGAATAATCATACGGATCAGTCGCTTCATGGCACCCTCTGGCATTCAGGCAATGCCATACCCTAGCAGGTGGTCACGGTTTTCTCTCCGAATGTACCCTGTGTCTATCGGCCTAGTCATCATCATCAACAGGATCCCCGTCCAGCCTGACCTCCAATAAAACCTTGATCTCCTCGAGTGTGGAACGTGTCAGGAGTCGAGCGGCTCCGAAATGAATCAGCAAGGTCGGCACCATGACAATGACGGCTGTGAGCAGAGAGTCAGTCCCCGGCGGGACCAGCAAGCGGATACCGAACGCCCCCACGGTCGAGATCACCACCACGCCAAGTGGCCCCAGCAGTCGGCGCAGGACATATCCCAACCCGATCGGGACGGTGTTCAAACAGTAGGCAAGCCCGGGCAGGAACAGCAGGCCGATCCAGACGATAGCGTAGGCCCAGGCCACCCCGAGGGTGCCGTAGTGGACCCCGACCGCAAAGCCCGCTGAAAGCAGGATGGCGGGTACGAAGGACCAGCGGAACATCCGATCGGTGCGGCCCAGGCTGGTGTAGATCCACCCCGTCGAAGAGAGGATCGGCTGCAGCACCCCCACCGCGGCGAAGATCCTGAAGATCGGGACCGCCGGTAGCCACCGCTCGCCGAGGACGACCAGGATCGCCTCGGGGGCCAGAACGGCCAGCCAGCCCCCTACGGCGCTGCCGGTCAGTACTGTGACCTGGAGAATACTCAGGTAAGCCTGCAGGAACCGCTCGCGCTCACCGGTCAGCCGCGAGAGAGCGGGCAGAGCGACCTGGCCGAGGATACCGCTGACCAGCGTCTGCGGTAGAAGATACAGCCGGTAGGCGCGAGCGTAGAATCCCAGGGCTGCCTTACCGAGCACTTTGCCGATGATGACGTTATCCAGATTGCGCGAGAAGTAGTTCAGGAAACTGAAGCCCACGTACCAGCCGCCGACCGTGATCATGGGGCGCACCCCGGTCCCCCGCCGCGGGGCGGTGGGCCGGAAGCGGCTGGCAACGAAGAGGATCACCGTTCGGACCGCAGCCGTGGTCAGCGTATTGAGTACCAGAGCCCAGTAGCTCAGACCAGCCAGAGCCGCCCCCACCCCCACCCCCAGCCCGATGATACGACCCGCGATCTCGGCCGTGCCGGTCTTGCGGAAGGCGAACTGACGGCGCAGCAGGGCCTCTGGCTGGGCAGCCAGACCGGCGAAGAAGAAATTTATACCCACCGCCGGGGCCACCCAGTAGAGGGCCGGCTCGCTGTAGAAGAGCACCAGAAGCGGTCCGGCCAGAGAACAGGCTGCCCAGAGCCCAAAGCCGAAAGCGGCGTTCAGCCAGAAAAGGGTGGAGATCTGTTCAGGAGTGATCCGCGAACGCTGGATCGTGGCGATGCTCAGACCCAGGTCGGTGCTGATGGCCAGCAGGGCGGTCAGGGTTCCGGCCAGGTCGATGATCCCGTATTCAGACTCGGTCAGCAGCCGGGCCAGTATCATGGTGGTGGCCAGGCTGATCACCGTGGCCGTGATCTTCACGATCGTCACAACGATCGTGCTGCGCGCCGCCAGCGGCCCGTACGAACTGCCACGGACGTTTCCCCACTCCGTTTCCAGGGATTCGGCGGAACGGAGCGGATCCTTCTGCCGGAGCGAATCTGTATCAGGCGTCATGTCGCATCACGCTCTCGATCCGCTCCAACAGGCGGTCGGTGGTATTCTCGGGGGTGAACTGTCCGGCGCGATCGAGCGCGGCTTCTGCCCTCCAGCGACGGAGTTCGGGATCGGTGAGCAGATCTCTCATCGCCGCAGCCCAGGCCGTCCGGTCGGTGGGGTCGAGTACCTGACCGGCCTCTCCCGCCACTTCCGGGAGACTACCCCGGTCGGAAACGACCACCGGGGCGCCGCAGGCCATTGCCTCGACGACCGGCAGGCCGAATCCTTCCGAGAGCGAGGGTTGGAGCAGGCCGGTGGTTTCGCGGTAGAGGGCCGGGAGCTCGTCATCGTCGACCCGTCCCGGGAAGTGGACCGTCTTCTCCACGCCGAGCGATCGGACCAGCTCCCGGATGGCTTCCCGGCCTTCACCCGCACCCACCATGATCAAGTCTCCCGCAATCCCCTCCGCCTGCAGATCCGCCCAGGCCCTGACGAGAAGAGCCAGGTTCTTGTGGGGGCTGAAGTTGCCGACTGTCATGAGAAATGGTCCGGCGATCTCCAGGCGGGTCCGGACTTGCTCACCGGAGAGCCCGCCGCCTTCGCGGAAAGCCCGGCCAGCCGGCTCGGGGATCACCTCGATCGGGGTGTCTAGCGGACCGATCTGTTCAGCGATCTCCCGGCGGGAGGCCTCCGAGACCGTGACGATCAGATCGGCACGTCGAAGCGAGCGCCGGGTGTACCAGCGGAACCATGTCCGCCGGGGCTGGGAGAGACCGCCGTCGGCGGGAGACAGGCTCAGGAGCATGAGATCGTGGACGGTCGCCACTCCGGGGCAGGGCAGTCGCCACGGAAGCTTGATATACGGGGAGAAGAAGAGATCGGGTGGATTCGCCGACAGCCGGGCGGGCAGCACCAGCTGATCGACCAGCGGGGCCGGCAGGTGGGGCAGGTGTTCGTACGTCAGGTTTGCTGCTTCGAGGCGGGTTTCACCCTCTGGAGCAAGGTAGATGTGCCAGCCGGGGCCGCCATCCCTCTGCACCGCCCGGTCGAGCAGATCCTCGAGGAAGCGCCCGATCCCGGTCTGCCTCCCGGGCAGCCACTCCCGGCCATCGACCGCGATCCGGGGCGTCATCGTCCTTCCTCTCCAGCTGATGCCGGCCCGGCCGTGGTTCGAGAGGAGCGACTTCCGCCGGCGAGGTCATGGTACAGCGCGACCGCCCGGTCCATCCAGACCGTCTGGTCGGCTTCGGCTACGGCGTGTTCGGCAGCCCGGCGGCCCATCTCGTGCCTTTCTTCAACGTCGGCCAGCAGGGCCCCGAGCACGTCGGCCAGTGCCGTCACATCGCCTACCGGTACCAGCCGGCCGGTTTTCCCCTCGTGTACCCACGGATGCAGGCTGGGTAGATCGCCGGCGATGACCGGTGTGCCGGTGGCCAGGGCTTCGAGGACCGACATCGGCGTACCGTCGCTTTCGGGTACCGAAACCACGATATCCGTAGCGGCGAAGAGTCCGGGCATCTCGTCATACGCAAGCGGCTCCAGGATACGGATATCCTCCTCCCACTCACTGGCGGCGGCCCGAGTCCGGAAGTCGGGCTCGAGCGAACCGCCGTCGGTGGCCAGAGCCAATACCGACCGCGGTCCTCCGGCGGCGCGGAGTCTCTCCCAGGCATCGAGGATGTCCACAATATGGTACAGCCCCTCCATCCGCCGCGGGGAGAGAACGAGGGGGACACCGTCGGGAATCCTCAACCGGGAACGGAAAGGAGCCGGATCCAGATCGGGATGAAAACGGCCCCGGTCCACGCCCCATAAGAGGTGGGTTCCCAGGCCCGACCTCAGACCCTGCCGATCGGCCGCCTCCAGCAGGGCCTGGCTCGGAGCGGTGAGGAAATCGGCCCGCCGCAGGGCCGTCCGGGTCAGTCGACGCCCCACCCCGAGACGCGAACGATCGGGGAGAACGAGCAGATCCGAACCCCATGCTGTAACTCCCCATGGATGATAGCCGGAAAAGGCTCCCAGCCAACCGCAGTCCTCGACGAAATGGGCATGCACCACAGCCGGTCGGGTGCGGTCGATCGCCCGGCGCAGACGGAGAGTATTGGCCAGGAATCGTGGCAGGTAGGCGGGATGACGGATTCCCCGGACGGGGAGGACCGCGACCGTCTCAGCACCTTCTATCCTCTCGGGCTCCCCGGGTGACGTCACCGCCGCCAGAAGGCAGCGGACTCCCCGCTCGGCGACAGCCCCGATCCAGCGCCGGGCATGGATGGTGACCGCCCGGGCGATGAAGAGAACGGTCAGGGGCTCAGCCATTGCCGAGAACCTCGTGGAATACCTCGGATAGTCGCCGGGCATGGACGGTGCGCGAGTATGTCTCGATGGCGGTCCGATCAATCGGTGGCTGCATCTGCCCGGCATCGATCCGGTCCTGCATGTGTTCGAGCAGACGGGCCGCTCCGGCGGCATCGGGCTCGGCCACTTCACCGGCACCGGTCATCTCGACGACCCGCGCGACCATCGACCCGGCCGGCGCCAGAGCTGCGACCCACCGTTCCAGAGCCAGGTAGTTGTAGAGTTTCTGGGGCACCAGGTGGCCGTGGGTGGAGGCAGTAGTCACCAGCAGACAATCACAGGTCGCCACTTCCTCCATCGCTTTGCCGTGAGGCTGCGGGGTACGAAAGGATACGCTGTTGGCCAGACCGAGAGTTTCTGCAACCCGCGTGACCTCGGGCTCGGGGCGCCCCCAGATTTCCAGCAGGATTGGACGCTCCAGCGATGATACGCGGGCCAAGCCATCGAGGGTCGCCTGCCAGGCGTTGGCCGGTTTCGACAGCACCCCCAGGTACCCGATCCTCAATGGCCGGTCCCGGCTGATCGGACCAGGCAGGAGCGGTCGGTCGGCATGGCGCCGGTCATCTTCTCGGAAACCGTTGGGGATGACGATGGTGTTCCCGTCGCGGATTGCGAACCTCTCGCGGAGCCGCTCGAGATGGTGCTCGGTGTTCACAATCAGCCGGTTGCAGCGTGCGTACCATCGCGCCTCGAGACGGCGGGCCCAGGCGGCGTGCAGGGGTGTCAGGGCGCTGAAACGGCCCCGGTACTGGGTAAAGAGGTCACGCACGTCCATCACCCAGGGGATACCCCACAGGTCACGAAGGTGGAGAGCTATCTCGTGAGCGCTCTCGGGCGGACTCGAGGAGTAGATGAGGTTGGGGCGAGCAGCGCCGGCATCGGTAAGAGATGCATCGAGAGCCGGCCCGATCCACTCGTTCCCGGGCAGGGGCCGGTTCGCCAGACGGTAGAGACCGCGCCGGAGCCGGGGGGGCATCAGACCGGAACCCTCGCCCGGTCGGCGGGCAGTCACACGCTCGATCTCCACCCCGGCCGGTATCCCGGCCATGACTTCGTCGAGTGGGAAGGGAGTGGAAGGGGGATCGCGTGTCAGCACCCGTACCTGCCACCCCATTGCAGGCCAGAGCGCAACAAAGCTCTCGGTGCGTGCTCCCCCGCTGTAGGGGAAATGTCGTTCGACGACGAGAAGTCGTGCCGGCATGGATTGCTCCCCGAATCCCGTTACCCGAGCAGCATACGCGGGGGTCGAAGCGGCCACAAGCAGGCATTGGCCAGCCCGCTTTACCTTCATCCCCGACCACAAGACGCTGGCATCGGTACGGTCTCTTCCCTTACTATTCACGAAACCGGGCGACTATCGCCGGACCTCTGCCGGGACAGACATCCAGAAAGGGACCAGCCCGATGTACCTGGAACACTGGGGCATGGATCGGATGCCCTTCAAGAATACCCCCGATCCCGATTTCTATTACCATTCCCCCCAGCACGAGGAAACCCTCAGCCGGATGCTCTTCTGCGTGCAGAACGACATGGGAGCGGCCTTGCTGACCGGTGTTTTCGGGTGCGGCAAAACCCTGGTCATCAATCTTCTGAAAACACGTCTCGACAACGCCAATTTCCGCTTCGTTCTCGTTTCTCATCCCCAGCTCGACGATCTCGAACTGCTGCGCATGATTCTGATCAAAATGGGTCTGACCACCGTTCCGACCCACAAAGCCGACGTCGTCCAGACCCTGGAGGACGCCCTGACCAACAACCACCGCGACGGCAAGTACACCATCCTGATCATCGACGAGGCACATATCATCGAGCGCAAGGAGACCTTCGAAGAAATCCGGATGCTGCTCAACTACCAGTATGAAGGCAAGACGCTGGTCAACCTCTTCCTGGTCGGTCAGCCCGAACTCGGTCTGAAAGTAGATATTAACAAGCCCCTGGCCCAGCGCCTGGCGATGCGGGCTCACCTCGGCCCTTTCAGCGAGACCGATACCGCCGATTACGTGCTGCACCGGGTCCGTACGGCCGGGAGTTCGAACGATGTCTTCACCCCGCGCGCTTTCGAACTGATTCACGATCTGAGCGGCGGTATCCCCCGGCGCATCAACAACATATGCAACCTGGCCCTGCTCCTCGGTGCTTCCCGTAAAGTCGAATCCGTCGATGAAATGGTCATCTACGACGTATCCCGCACCCTGGAGGGGGAGTATTAATACTCCGGTGGCTTCCCTGGCAAACGCTCCGGCACCTGCCCCGACTCGCACACCGATCATCCTTTTCACTGGCCTTCTGGTCGTTTGCAGCGTCTTTTCGGCTCCCGTGCGGGCTCAGGCCGGTCAGCCGGAGGAACGGCAGTGGCGGGTACTGCTGCACTCCCATGCCGATCTGGCGGGCGGCCTCAGGATGGGCGTGCGACTGCAGCAAGCCGCCGCCGCGCGCGACATCGACGCCGTCATCCTGACCGAGCAGCTCCTGACCGACTGGCAGTGGGCTCCCCCGGTCATCAGGCGGATCTGGAATTACCGTCGGCGCGAGACCTCGATACGCACCTTCGGAATCCAGCGGTACTTCCGACGGGTAGCCGAACTCGATGCCGCCGTGCCCGAGGTCACCCTGATGGCGGGCGCCGAAGTGGCGCCCTACTACCGCTGGACGGGCGCGCCCTGGAAGGGCAATCTCACGATGTGGGACTGGCAGCGCAACATCCTGGTCCTCGGTCTGCCCTCAGCCGACGATTACGCCCGCCTGCCTGTCACGGGATTGCGCCGCCTGCCTGTTGAGTCGGTCCGCGATGTCCCGTGGCTGGCGACGCTCATCATTTTCCTTCTTCTCTCTCTGTTCGCCCTGCGGAACAGGAACCGGGTCTGGGCCGCGGTGCTGGCCGTTCCGGTACTCCTGCTCATCCACTCGGGGCCGCCGCCGCCCCAGCCCTTTCCGGTGTACCGCGATTCGACCCCGACCGAAGCCTACCAGGCCCTGATCGATTCCGTCCGGGCCCGGGGCGGTTTTTCTCTGTGGACACAGATCGAAGCGGTCGACGATCACCCCTACTCCTGGGGTCTGATTCACACCGATCCCCACCCGCAGGTTCTGGTCGAAACCACCGGCTACGACGCGTTCGGGTCGCTCTACCCGGCTACCTCGACCGCCCGGGAGCCCGGCCGGGAGTGGGATCGAGCCCTGGCCGATTATCTGGCCGGACACAGGGACGATCCGGTCTGGGGCTGGGGCGAACTGGCTCTGCACTACCCCGAGCAGATCGAAGTGAAAAACGCCAAGCGGGTGGATGGTGTTCTGAGTGTCGTGCTGGCTCCCGACCGCACCCCCGGGGCTCTGCTCGAGGCTCTCAGAACGGGGCGGGGTTACGCCCTGCTCGCCGCCCTTCCCGGCGGGCACCTGCGTCTAGAGACCTTCGAGGCTACAGCCGGTGAGAAGCGGGCGGGTTCGGGCGGCACTCTGTCGACATCCGGCGCGGTTGCAGTTCGGGCCGGAGTCTCCTTCACCGGTTCCGAACCGCCTCTGCTCCGGGTGCGCCTGATCCGTTCCGGTGAGGTCGTCATCGACCGCGAACTTGTGCCCCCCGTCAGTCTGGAGTTCACCGATTTCGGTCCGGAAGAGAGCGAGACAGCCGCCTGGTACCGCCTGCTGGTCCACTCGCAGGCACACCACGTGATTTCCAACCCGATCTTTGTGCGCTACGGTACTGCTATGAACGCCAAAGGAACGCAGCCGTGATCGTGACCGCCCACCAGCCGCAGTACCTGCCGTGGGCGGGGTACTTCGACAAGATGGATCGAGCCGATGCCTTCGTCCTGCTCGATTCGGTACAGTTCAAGAAGGGGGAGTGGCAGAACCGGAACCGCTTCAAGACCGATCGGGGATCGACCTGGGTGACGGTACCCGTGCAGCACAGCTTCGGCCAGCTCATCAGCGAGGT
>CAZNUA010000002.1:0-144992 GCA_964576115.1 uncultured Gemmatimonadota bacterium | reverse complement strand
TACATGGACATGGAGCGCTGGCAGGAGGCCGGGATCGAGGTGATCGTGCACGATTTCACCCACCCCGTCTACGATCAGCCGTTCGGGGACTTTCTGCCTGCCATGTCGGCGGTCGACCTACTATGCAACTGCGGATCGGACGCGCTCGACGTCTTGCGGACCGCCAATCGCCGATAGGAAGGAGCGGAGGGACGAGAGCATGGAACCCCTGGAGAAGGGCACTGATATCCTGGCCATCGGATCGCATCCCGACGACATCGAGTACGGCTGCGGCGGAACGCTGCTCAAATACACCCGGGCCGGACACCGGGTCTTCCTCTACATCGCCACCCGCGGATCCTATGGCGGAGACGGGAACGAACGGGTTCGCGAAATGGCCCGCAGCGCCGAACTGATCGGGGCCTCAGATCTCTTCTGGGGCGAATACACCGACACCCAGATCCCTCTGAGCCAGGACCTGATCAGCGAACTCGAAAGTATCATCGGCAAGGTGCGGCCCCGCTTCATTTTCACCCACTGGCGCGACGACACCCACCAGGATCACCGCAACCTGACCGCCTGCACCCTTTCGGCCACCCGATATATCCCCAATTTCCTGTTCTATGAGGGGCCGACTTCGCAGAACTTCAATCCCCACGTCTACGTCGACATTTCCTCCGTCCTCGAAGACAAGATGGATCTCCTCCGGGCTCACGCCTCGCAGATCACCAAAACCCATATCGAGGCCACCAGCATCATCGATATGGCCCTGAGTGCCGCGACCTTCCGGGGGATCCAGGCAAGGGTGAGGCATGCCGAAGGATTCGTCAGCCAGCGTCTCCTCATCAATATCTGAGATCGTCCCGCACTCCCGGCCGACCCTGGGTGAGCGCGAGCGCGAGGCTCTTCTGGCCGTGCTGGACGCCGGGCACCCCGGTGCCGGTCCGCAGGTGGCGGCTCTCGAAGAGCTGGCCACGGCTCACTTCGGCACCCCGGGGGCGGTGGCGACCGGGTCGGGCTCCCAGGCCCTGCTCCTGACCCTGATCGCCCTCGGGCTGACCGAGGGCAAGCGGGTCGCGATTCCTGCTTTCACCTGCAGTGCCGTACTGCATGCGGTGCAGTGGGCCGGGGCCGAACCGGTCCTGCTCGACTGCGCTCCCGGCAGCCTCGCTCCCGCTCCCGAGGCGCTCGAACCCGGTTCAGTCGATGCCGTTATCCTGGTTCATCCCTGGGGCTATCCCCTCGAGGCCGGGTCCTGGTGCAAAAGAGCTCCGATCGTCATCGAGGACTGCGCCGGCAGTGTGGGCGCCCGGTACAAAGACCGCGCGGTCGGCTCGACCGGCGAAGCCGCCGTGCTTTCCTTCTATGCCACCAAGATGCTCTGTGCCGGCGAGGGCGGCCTGATGGCGGCTCACAGCACCGAGGTGCTCGCTGTCGCACGCGACCGGCGCGATTACGACGGCAAGTCGACCCCGGCCCGCCGCTTCAATTTCAAGATGAGCGATCTGCAGGCTGCCCTGGCCCGGGTTCAGTTCGAACGTCTGGAGGAATTTACATCGGCCCGGAGCACTGTCGCTCAGCGCTACGATGAGACCGTCCCCGCCCTCGGTCTGACCCCGATCGCGATCGACCCCGGGTGCCGGCCATCGTACTTCCGCTATCTCTGCTGGGCCGGTGGTGAGGTAGACGAACTCCTGGCTTTCTGTGAAAAAGCCGGTGTACACTGCCGGCGACCCGTGCCGGTCACCCTCGACCGTCTGACCGGGGCCGCCCCGCTCCCCGAAGCGGAGCGGGCCTGGCGGCGTCTGGTGAGCCTGCCGATCTACCCGACCCTGACTGCAGCCGAACAGGCGCGGGTCCTCGACACCCTGGCTGACGCCCGCACGCAGGGAATCATGCCGTGAACCGACGTCAGATCACCGCCACCATTCTGGCCCTGATCGGGATCGGTCTCTTTCTGTACCTCAAACCCCGCCTGGCCATGCCCCCCTGGCTCGAGTGGGGAGGTCCTTTCACCCTCGGCGCTCTCGTCACCGCCGCGGTGGTTCCGATCCTGGGACGGCTCGCCCACCGGATCGATCTGCTCGACCGCCCCGACGAACGCAAGCATCACCGGGGAGCCGTACCCCTGGTCGGAGGCGTCGCCGTCTATCTGGGTTTCCTGGTCGTGATTCTGGTGTACCCCAACACGTCCGATACCGTGCCGGCCATTACATACGCTCTGGGCCTGTTACTCGTTGTCGGGGTACTCGACGACAAATTCGAACTGCCGGCCTGGCTCAAACTCTGCGTGCAGGTCGCCGCAGCCGCTATCGTCATCGCTCTCGGCACTCACATCACCTTCCTGCCTGATTTCTGGTGGGGCGATATTCTGGAATACATCATCACCGCTCTCTGGCTGATCGGGCTGGCCAATGCCGTCAACTTCCTCGATGGGATCGACGGTCTGGCGTCCAGTTTGACGATCACGGCCGCGGTGGCTTTCGGTCTGATCGGAATCCACACAGGTCAGTATTCCTTCCTGCTGCTCTGTGCCGCTCTGGGGGGAGCCTGCACCGGTTTCCTGCCCTATAACTTCCGTCCCCGGCCCGCCTCGGCCTTTCTCGGCGACGCCGGAGCCACGATGCTCGGGTTTGCCCTGGCCGCGATCGCGATCGTCGGCCAGTGGGGTACGCCCTCAGATACGATGGCGGTTCAGATCGCCATTCCCCTGCTCGTTCTCGGAGTTCCGATCTTCGACACCACCTTCATCACCATCACCCGGATCGCCGACGGCCGCATACGTACTTTCCGGGAGTGGATCGAATACACCGGTCGCGATCACATTCACCACCGGCTCCTGAAGCTGGGACTGAACCGTTTCGATACCGTTCTCTTTCTCTGTATTATTACGGTAGTCCTTGCTCTGAGCGCCATTACCCTGGAGACTGAATCGGGATTGCTGACAATCCTGTCTCTTATCCAGGGCGCGGTCATACTGATCATCATCGGCCGTTTCATGCTCTTCATGGAGCGACGGAATGCGTCCGCGGAGGAAACGTCTCATGGTCAGGCTGAGTAACGCCATCGGCCCGGAGGACGGGCGCCGCCCCGTCCGGGAACAGAAGAGACCGGCTGGAGAAACCCTGCCGGAGATCCTCATCGTCACCACCAGCGCCGAGGTCGTGACCGACGTCCGCCGGGCGGTCGAGGTGCGCGGATTCCGCATGCGTCACTTTCAGTCTTTCGAAGAAGCCCTCGGACTGATCAGGGCGGCCGGTCGGGTGATCCCTGTCATCGACGGCGATCTCGAGGGAGCCCGCGCTTTCATCGACGAGCTGGCGCTATCCGGACCGGTCCGGGCGATCGCGATCGTTCCCGATCGCGACACCGCCGAGTTCTTCTCCGGCATCCCCGGTCTGCGTATCTTCACCCGGCCGGTTTCGCAGGAAGATCTGCTCGAAGCCGTCCGTGCTCTCTCCGGCCCGATCGTCGAGAGCGAAGCCGGTGCGCCGGACAACATGGGCGGTACCCTCTTCCCCGAAGCGGCACCCCCCTCACCCCCCCCACCGCCACCGGTTCGCGAGACGCCTCCCACACAGGCTCCTCCTTCCCCGCCGGCTCCCGAACCGGAGCCCCCGGCCGGGCGGGAAGAACCGGTTCCCGAGTCCGCTTCCGGCAGTGCGGCCCGTCTGGCCGAGATGGTGCCCTCTGAGCCTCCCGCCGGAATCAAGAGGCCGGTCATTCCCGATCTCACCGAGACTCAGGCAGATCCGGCAATCCCGGCCGGGGAAACAGGTCAGGCGGTTGCCGCCCGCGAGCAGCTGTACGATCAGACGGCCGAGGTGCTTCACCGCTTCATCTCCGGCCACCGCAGCCGGTCCAATCCCCCCCTCGGGGAGGTCACCGGAATCGTCGAGAATCTGCTGGCCCGGCTTCGGGAATCACGGGACATCTGCCTGCAGGTCATCAGCCGAACGCCCGATTTCCATGACGCCGACCGTTACCTGGCCACCCACATGGTCAACGTCACCCTTCTGGCCGCCCGGTTGGGTATGGGGCGCGCCTACGACGAGCGCAAGCTCTTCGAACTCACCCTGGCCGCAGCCGTGCACGACATCGGCATGACCCAGCTCCCGGAAGGGCTCATCACCCGCCAGGGCAAGCTCGACCAGGCCGGCTATTCACAGATCAAGCAGCATCCCGCCTTCGGGCGACAGATCCTGCAGACCTATGCCGGTGCCTACCCCTGGCTGCCCGATGTGGTGTACCAGGAGCACGAACGCCATGACGGTTCGGGGTATCCCGAGGCTATATCCGGCAACGATATCCATCCCTATGCCGTTATCATCGGTCTATGCGATACCTATGAAGCCCTGACTCACATGCGGCCCTTCCGCGACCGGATGATCCCCTTCAATGTTCTGCAGCAGCTCATCCGCCTGGGGGGACAGCTCTTCCCGAGCGAGATGGTCAAGGCTTTCATCGATGAGGTCAGCGTCTTCCCGATCGGCTCCTATGTCCGTCTCAATACCGGGGAGGTCTGCAAGGTCCAGGAGATCAACCGGGGCTACCCGCTCCGGCCGATCGTCCGGGTTCTTTTCGCCTCAGACGGGTCGGCCCTGGAACAGGGCCGGTCGATCGACCTGAAGGCCGAGCCGATGCTTTATATCACCGGTCCGGAGGACATCCGGGAGTAGGGCACACGAGTGCGGGATATCGGGGAGTAGTTGGAAAAAGGGCGGTCTCTCGACCGCCCTTGCTGTGTTGCTTCGTGGTCTGCCCGGTTTCAGAATCCCGGCGGGATCGTGGTGTCGGGGGGTATGTCGACGTAGGCGTCCCGGTTCTGAATCAGTTCGATCTGATGTTCGGCCATCTGCCGCCACTGGGGATCGCGGGCCGCCTCGCGCATGACTTCGACGGCCGCATCCCACTGCTGTTTGCTCTTCAGGGCCATGCCCTTTTCATAGAGGGCACCGCCGTTGCCCGGCATGAGTTCGAGGGCCTGGTCGGCTGCGTCGATCGCCTGATCGTAATTCCCCATCCGGTTCAGGACATTGGCCATGTAGAAGTGCGGCTCGTACCAGGTCGGCTTGCGCTCGGCAGCCTGCTGGAACCGCATCATGGCATTCTGGTAATCGCCTTTCTCGACGTAAATGCGACCCATCATCTCATAGGAATTCTCGTTCACCGGCTGGTACTGGGCGACCTTGCTGTAGGCCTGCAGGGCTTCATCCCACCGCTCGAGTTCGAAATACGTTGTCCCGAGGTTGAAGAAAGCCCTCCAGTAGGGCTGTCCGACGTTCTCGGAGACCTCCCCGGCCTGAACGTAGTTCTCGATCGCCTTTTCGGGATCGTTCTTCACCGAACCGTAGATGTTGCCCATGGCGTAGTAGACCAGGTAGTAATTCGGATTGAACCGAACGGCCGCCTCATGCTGCGCCAGAGCTTCATCGTATTGACGGAGCCTCGAGAAGGTGAGGCCGAGCATGTAGTGCGCCCGATAGTTGCCCGCTTCCAGCTCGGCGGATTCGAGCAGCAATTGCAAGGCTTCGTCGTACTGTCCCTGCTGGAAGAGATTCTTCCCCTCATTGAACTTGCGCGCCGCCTCGGGATTCTCGATCTGCTGTGCCTGGGCCCGTGCCGTCACAACGGCCGGCAACAGGAGCGCGAGGGCGGACGCCATGAGAATGGTACGCTTCATACCGCATTCCTCCCGAATGTCACTCTGATCGGGGTGCCTGGTTGAGATCCCCGTCGGGATCCGCTCGTTGCATCCTTGTACCGGTCGAAAACCGACCCTTTAGGCTAGGCATCGGGGGGGTCCGGCGTCAAGTCCGGATATCATTTCCTCCACCCCCGTTGCGCTCCCGATCGGTTCGTCTACACCCTTTCTCCACCACCCGTTCACTGTCTGCAGAGTAAGACGTTTTCCGATCGGTTTCCTTTACCGCAAATTCACCCTGCGGCGGCAGGTGCCGCAGCGCCGGTTACGCCTTGGTTTTGAAGATGGCCCGGAAGATATGCCCGGCTACGGCCGGGTTCTCTTTGAGCCGACGCATGCTGTACGCGTACCACTGCTCTCCGAAGGGCACGTAGACGCGCATGCGGTGCCCGTCGGCGAGGATCTCGCGGCGCAGGGCGGGAGTGACCCCGAGGAGCATCTGGAACTCGTAGTCTTCGGGTCCGAGACCGAGCCGGCGCACCAGCTCGATCGAGCGTTCCACCAGCTGCCGGTCGTGGGTTGCGATCCCGACATAACAGCCGGCCCCGAACAGGTTCTCGACCATCTCCATGAAGTTGTCCCGGATGCGCTGGGGGTCCTTGTAGGCGATTTCGGGGGGCTCGACGTAGATTCCCTTGCAGACCCGGACATTGACCTGCAGCCGAACGAGCTCGGCGATGTCGTCCAGACTGCGCTTCATGTATGACTGCAGCACGATGCCGGTATTGTCGAACTCGTCCCGCAGTTTCCGGTAGAGATCGAGCGTGGCCGTCGTCACGCTCGAATCTTCCATGTCGATCCGGACGAAGTTGTTCAGTTCGCGGGCCCGGGTCAGTACCCGCCGCAGGTTGTTTTCACAGAGTTCGGAATCGATGGTCAGACCGATGGCGGTCGCCTTGATCGAGATGTTGCACTCGATTTTTTCGGCCTCGATCCGGTCAAGAGCAATCAGGTACTGCTCTGTGAAGAATTCCGTCTCCGCGCGATTTGCAACCTCCTCCCCCAGGACGTCGAGCGTAGCGATACAGCCTTCCTCGATCAGCTGGCGCGTTTTCGCGATCCCGTCGACCAGATCCGCCCCGGCGATATAGGGGCGGGAAAAATAGCCCACAATCGGCTGGGGAACCAACGGCATGAGGGTGATGAGAGTCTTGTCAAGCAGGCTCATGAATCCTCTTCCGTCTCCCGTCGTTTATCCGAAATGTCGGCCAGCTCGCGCTGGCTGACATTCTCTTTCATGGTCGCGATGCTCGTGTTGGCGGCAACCGACCGGGCGATCTCGGTAAAAGCCGCGGCGACCGCCGATCCGGGATCGGCGGCGACCGCAGGGGTACCGGCGTCTCCTCCCTCGCAGACCGCAGCCTCGAGGGGGATTTCGCCCACGAAGGGAATCCCGAGATCTTCAGCTGCCGCCCGGCCGCCTCCGGAGGAGAAAATGTCATGCCGCTTCCCGCACTCGTCGCAGATGAAATAGGCCATGTTCTCGACCAGGCCCAGGATGTGTACATTGACCCGCTGAAACATCCTCAGCGCCCGCACGACATCTTCCAGGGCGACTTCCTGGGGGGTCGTCACGATGACCGCTCCCGAGAGAGGTGCACTCTGTACCAGGGTCAGCTGGGCGTCACCGGTTCCCGGGGGCAGGTCCACGATGAGGTAATCGAGTTCCCCCCACTCGACATTGGCCAGGAACTCCTGGACCATCTTGCCGACCAGGGGACCGCGCCAGATCACCGGCATCCGCTCATCGGCGATAAACCCGAGCGACATCAGCTTGAGGCCGTACTTCTCGAGCGGGAGGATCTTGCGGTCGGCGGTTGCCTGGGGCTGTTCCTTGAGCCCGAACATGATCGGCTGGCTCGGCCCGTAGATATCGGCGTCGAGCAGACCGACCCGGGCTCCATCGGCAGCCAGGGCCAGGGCCAGATTGGCCGCCACGGTGGATTTGCCGACCCCGCCCTTGCCGCTCGCGACGGCGATGATGTGGGCCACCTCGGGGAGGATGTCCGGCGGTGTGTCGGGAGGCCGATGGGGCTGAGGTGCCCGGGAGGTCATTGTGACATCGACCTCCTCGACTCCCTCGAGGGCACCGACGAGTTCGGTCGCTGTCTCCTGAAAAGTCTCCTTGGCCGGACAGGCGGGAGTGGTGAGTTCGATGGTGAAAGAAACCCGGCCCTCGTCGATGGCGAGATCCTTCACGAATCCGAGGGTGACGATATCTTTGCCGAGGTCGGGATCCCTGATGGCCGACAGGGTTTTGAGAACGTCTTCAGGAGTAACAGGCATACCGGTTCCTTCTTCTTGAGACGAACCCCGCCCGGTACGGGCGGGGGGTGGGTAGGTTGTTGTTGGTGTCCCCAGGGGGAATTGAACCCCCGTTTCCGGATTGAAAGCCCGGTGTCCTGACCACTGGACGATGGGGACGTTGTATGGGGAGAGAGAGGGGATTTGAACCCCCGACCCCCAGGGCCACAACCTGGTGCTCTAACCGCCTGAGCTACTCTCTCCGTGCACCATGCAATGGCGCGCCTGGCAGGATTTGAACCTGCGACCGGTGGATTAGAAGTCCACTGCTCTATCCAGACTGAGCTACAGGCGCCGGGTACTCCGCACACGCCTCTCTGCTCGCGCCGGGCTCGCGGGCGCCGGCAATGCGTCGGACCGCATTCCGACGGCTTCCGGCGATCCACACCAGGAAGAGACAGAAAATAAAAAATGTCATACCGGTCGTCCCGGTGCAACCATGATATCCGGGCCGATAGGGTTCAGCACCCTCTTGCAGGAAACGTCCTCGCTCCCTAATCTGTAAACACCTCGGTCCCGGTTGCGTTTTTCCTGTGGTCCGAAGCACTCTCTGAGTGGAGGGAACCGCGTCTGATGAGAACCCTGCGTCTATTCTGTAGCCTGCTGCTTCTCCTGGCCCTTCCCTGTTCTCTTTCGGCCCAGACCGCAATCGGGCCGACCGTTCCGCAGACCTCGGTGACGGTCGGTCTGCAGGCGGCTGCGTACGGACCGCTCGCCCTGGCGGCTCGCAACTCCCGGCCGGGCGGTATACTCCGGCCCGCCCTCGGGACCGGGTCCGGAGTTCCGGGCGCCCCGTATCAGTGGCGTCGCGGGGACTGGGAGCTGGGCCGGGCCTGGCTCGGCTCGGTGATCGGTATGTTTTACGGCTGGTGCGCCGATATGATCACGCACTACCACACCGACTTCAGCAAGGCCAACTGGCTCTGGAACGAAGGGTCCAACGAGCGCGATCGAATCATCAACGGCGAGGTGGTCTACAACGTCCTGTTCTACAACGGACTCACTCCCCTCTTCGCCACCCGCGGTGTACGGAACATCAGCCCGATGAAAGGCGATTTCCTCAAAACCTACCTGACGTCGCTGGCCGGCGGCCTGGCCGGTATGGCCTACTGGACCCACCTGAACGAGCTGTACGACTGGCGGGGGTTCGCCGCCTTCACCGGTCTGAGCACCCTGGGCGCCTGGCTCGGAAACCGCATCTGGAAATAGAACCGGCGGCGGGGAGAAACTGGTCGGGGCGGCCGGATTTGAACCGGCGACGTCCTGCTCCCAAAGCAGGTGCGCTACCGGACTGCGCCACGCCCCGGAATCTCAGGCGGTCAATGTAGTCACTGCTCCGGCCGGTACAAAGCCTCCAGATACGGCGCCAGCGCCCGGAACGCCCGGGACCGGTGCGAGTGCTGCTGTTTGTAGGCCGGGCCCAGTTCGGCCACCGTCCGACCCTCGTCGGGGATCAGGAAGAGGGGATCGTACCCGAAGCCGGTCTCCCCGCGCATCTCGTGCGTGATCGTTCCGTGCCACTCCCCGGTGCAGACGATCTCCTCGCCCGAGGTCGTCCCGGGACCGACCAGGACCGCGGTGCAGACAAATCGGGCGGTGCGGTGCGGATCGGGCACCTCGGCCAGGCGGCGCAGGAGCAGGGCGTTGTTCTCCCGGTCGGTCGCCTCGGCCCCGGCGAAGCGCGAGCTGATGATACCGGGCGCTCCGTCCAGGGCCGTCACCTCGAGTCCTGAATCGTCGGCCATGGCCGCCCGACCGGCGGCAGCGGCGGCGGTACGCGCCTTGAGTAATGCGTTCTCGGTATAGCTGGCGCCGCTCTCTTCGATGTCGAGTTTGAGCCCCAGGTCGGCCAGGGAGAGGATCGTGACCGGCACATCGGCGAGCAGCGACCGGATCTCTTCGGCCTTGTTCTGGTTCCCGGTGGCCAGGATGACGGTCGGCAGTCCGTTCATGCAGCCGGTTCCGCGTCCTCGAGCAGGTCGATATCGTCCTGCCAGGCAAGCAGGTCCTCGCCGTCCTTGTTCCGCCGCAGGACCAGCCAGCCGGCTGTCAGACCGCTGAACAGGCTGCTGAGCAGGTAGGCCAGTAAAACCCCCAGCACCAGCAGGAGGGCGATTCCGGCCAGGAAGGCGGCCAGGGCCTCCAACCCCTGCGGCTGCGGCGCCATCATGGTCGCCGTCGGCAGCAGATCGACCAGCGGCTCGGGCCACAGGCCGTACCGCGCCCCGGTCATGACATCCGTAAAGGGCAGGTACGTCAGAGCTCCCACCTCGATGGTGTTCCACACACTTCCCATGACCCCGCCGGCGATCGAGCGCATCAGCGACCAGGCGATCAGAGCCCCCGTCACCAGAACCCACCCGGCGATGGCGGTCGAGAAGATCGCGGCGCCGGTCGTCACGGCCGTGCGCCACGGGATTGTCCAGAGCAGGCTGAAGGTCTGGATCGCCCCTTCGATGGCGTCTTCGCCGGTACAGCCGACAATGGCCGGGGCGTAGAGGAAACTCACTCCCAGAGCGAGCAGGAGATAGATCCCGAACAGGGCCAGGAAGAAGGCCGGTACCAGGGAAAGGGCCAGCACGATCGGTCCGGCGGCCGGGATCGCAGCGACGGCACCCAGGAGTGCCAGCAGCCCGACCGTCAGGAGCAGCAGCAGGCCGATGATGAACGGGGCTCCCAGGGTGTTGCGCCCGTGGGCCAGAGCAAAGCGCCACCCCTCGGTCCGGCCGTAGAAATTGTCACCTTTGAACTGCCGGTAGGTGATCCGGGCTACGCCGGTGGCACCGATGAGAACAATGAACAGGGCCAGCACACAACCGCCGTTCCAGAGCAGGTTGGCTCCCAGCTCCGTACTGGGCGGGGGCGGCGGGAAGAACCGGTAGAGGTTCCAGACCGGGAGCGGGGCATAGCCGGAGTGATACCAGGCGGCATAGGCGGGGATCACGAAAGCGGGCAGGGCCAGCAGCAGCGAGCGCAGGACAACCCACATCTTCTTCCCGCTCAAACCCAACCGGGGGGCTTTCCAGGCGTCCGCAATCGAACCGGATAGTCCGGACATGGTTGTACTCCTTTACCGGAAAGGACCAGTCATCATACACCCCCGGATGCCTCGATCACAGCCGCGAGGGTACAGAACTCCTCGGGTGAGAGCGTTTCGGCCCGCCGGTCG
Source organism: uncultured Gemmatimonadota bacterium (assembly GCA_964576115.1). GTDB lineage: Bacteria > Blakebacterota > Blakebacteria > Blakebacterales > Blakebacteraceae > CAYSYY01. The sequence continues at coordinate 133,836 of CAZNUA010000002.1, read as the reverse complement.
AGGTCGAGTCCGGCTGCGGCGATTGCCTGTTCGGTACTCTCTCGAAGCTCGAGTCCGGCCGCCAGGCTGTTGCGCAGTTTCTTGCGGCGCTGGCTGAAGGCGGCGCGGACCACCCGCATGACCCGGTCGAAGCCGGGCGTACCGGGGCGGGCGGTGAGAGGTTCGGCGAGTCGCCGGAAACGTACCACCGCCGATTCCACCCGCGGGGGGGGCGAGAAAGCGCCGGTACCGAGCGTGAACAGCATCTCGCGCTCGGCTACCAGGGCGGACGCGACACTCACGACACCGTAGGTCCGGCTTCCCGGCGGGGCCGTCACGCGCCGGGCCACCTCCCGCTGCATCATCAGAACAGCCCGCTCGATACGCCCGGCCGCAGCGCAGTACGCAAAGAGGATCGGAGCGGTGATCGCATAGGGCAGGTTGCCGATCAGCAAAAAGGGTTCGCTCTCGCCGGGGATCCAGTCGGGCAGGGGACGGTTGAGAATATCGCCGCTCACGATCTCGACCCCGGCCAGAGCCGGGTTCGCACGCAGGGCGTCGACCAGGCCCGTGTCTATCTCGACCGCCACCAGGCGCCGGCAGCGACCGGCCAGATTTTCGGTCAGGATACCCCGTCCCGGGCCGATCTCGAGGACTGCCGCATCCCCGGGCTCGAGCGCCTCGACGATCCTGCGGGCCACAGCCCGGTCATGCAGGAAGTGCTGCCCGAGGGGGGGCGGGCGCCGGGCGCTCATGACACTTCGGACGGCAGCCCCAGAACCCGCCGGGCATTGGCGCTTGTCAGCGCGGCCAGTTTGTCCAGCTCCATCCCGAGCGCTGCAGCCACGGCCCGGGCGGTATCGACCACGAAGGCCGGTTCGTTCCGCTGACCGCGATGGGGAACGGGGGCGAGGAAAGGGGCGTCGGTTTCGAGCAACAGATGGTCGGGATTCCACTGCCCGACGACGGCGCGCAGATCGCTCGAGGGGAAGGTGAAGACACCACCCAGACCGAGATAGTGCCCCCGCTCGATCGCCCAGTTCCCGAAGGCCGCCGGGCCGGTGAAGCAATGCAGGATCGCGGTCACGCCCTCGTCGAGTTGTTCGAGCGACGACTGCAGTTCGGTCGAGGCCTCCCGGTTGTGCAGGATGATCGGCAGGGAGGTTGTGCGGGCCAGCGCGAAGTGCGCCTCGAGAGCAGCTTGCTGCCGTTCGGCCCCCACCCGGTCGCGGTAGAAATCGAGGCCGCTCTCGCCGATCGCCACCACGCGGGGATGAGCGGTCAATTCGATGAGGGCGCCTCGTGCCGCTTCGGGATCGTCCGCCCAGGCGTCGGCATCGTTGGGATGGAAGCCCACTGCAGCCCAGCAGAGATCGGAGGATTCAGCCAGGGCCACGGCGGCCCGGCTGGTTTCGAGATCGGTGCCCAGGTTGAGGATCGCCGCCACGCCGGCCGATCGGGCCCGGGTAAGGACCGCTTCGCGATCGGGATCGAAATCTTCCCACCAGAGGTGGGCATGGGTATCGACGAATGTCAACCGGCCAGCTCCTCGGGCATCTCCAGGCGCGGGAAGAGACCCTCTCCGCCCGGAACCGCGGTACCGGGAGTCAGACTCCCCCAGCGCGTGCGGGAGACGAAATCCTCGCCCTCGGCCGGGGCCGAACCGAGCTGTTCGAGCAGAGTCGCCATACGGGTCGGCATGACCGGCTCGAGCAGGGTGCCGGCCAGTCGGAGGGCTTCGGCCGAGGTATAGAGGACGGTATCCAGAAGAGCGGCCGCTGCTTCATCCCGGGCCAGCTGCCATGGCGCCCGACTCTCGAGGTAGCGGTTAACGGCCCGCACCAGCGTCATGATCTCGTCCAGGGCGGCCGCAAGGGCGAGTTCTTCGATTTCCCTGCGGACCCGGTCGGTCGTGCGGATCGCGACTTTCTCGAGCTCGTCTTCCTCGGCTCCCGATTCGGCCGGAGCGGGAAGCTGTCCCGACCGGTAGCGACCGATCATGGTGGTGACCCGGTTCAGGGCGTTGCCGAGATCGTTGGCCAGATCGCTGTTGTAGCGCTGGATGAGATCGACCTCGCTGAAGGAGCGGTCGAGCCCCACCGTCATCTCGCGCATGAGGAAGAAACGGAAAGCGTCGATCCCGTAACGCTCGGCCAGCTCGAGCGGCCGGACCACATTCCCCCGGCTCTTCGACATCTTCTCCTCTTCCACCAGCCACCAGCCGTGAGCGGCTATGCGCCGGGGCAGCGGCAGGCCGGCCGCCCGGAGCATGGTCGGCCAGTAGACGCAGTGAGTGGTGACGATGTCTTTGCCGATAAGGTGCAGGTCGGCCGGCCACCATGCCGTTTCACCCTCGGGGGGGGAAATCTCGCGGACCGCTGTGATGTAGTTCAGGAGGGCATCGAACCAGACGTAGGTCACATACTCGGGGTCGAAGGGGAGCGGAATGCCCCACTCCAGGCGGCTTTTCGGCCGGCTGATGCACAGATCCCCCAGACCCTGGCGCAGGAAGCCGAGAACCTCGTTGCGCCGGCTTTCGGGAAAGATGAAATCCGGTTCGGCTTCTATGTGTTCGATCAGCCACTCCCGATAGGCGCTCATCCGGAAGAAATAGTTCTCCTCCTCGAGTTCGATCACCGGCCGGCCGCAGTCGGGGCAGTTGCCGTCGACCAGGTCCTTCTCGGTCCAGAACCGTTCGTCGGGCACGCAGTACCACCCCTGATAGGACGCGGAGTAGATCTCGCCGGCATCATAGAGCTGCTTCAGGATTTCCTGCACGCAGGCCACGTGGTCGGGATCGGTGGTCCGGATAAAGCGATCGTAGCGGATGTGCAGGGTGTCCCAGAGCGCGACGAACCGTCCCACCATCGAGTCGCAGTAGGCCTTCGGCTCCATGCCCGCGGCCTCGGCCGCCTGTTGAACCTTGAGACCGTGCTCGTCGGTCCCGGTCAGGAACCAGGTGCTCTCGCCGAACAGGCGGTGGTACCTGGTCAGCACATCGGCCAGGATGGTCGTATAGGCATGGCCGATATGAGGCGTGCCGTTGACGTAGTAGATCGGCGTCGTGACGTAAAAGCGTCCGGTTGCATCAGTGTCCACAGTGCGCACCACGGTCGAGAATGATGGTCATGCGGGGCTGATCGCCTCGTAGAGACTGGCGTAAATCAAGGCCAGATTGACGAAGCTGTCAACCTCACCGCATGCCTGCAGGGTCACAGCCAGGGCTTTCTGCCCGGCTTCGGGCGGGAGGGCGGCGGCCATCCGGTGCAGCAATTCCGCCTGATCGGGATTCTGCAGGGCCTCTTCGCCGCTCTGCAACGCAGCAACATCGCGGATCAGGCTCAGCAGTTCGGCCACGACCTCGCGGGCGACTGTCTGGGCTCCCTGCCCGCTCCGGAATGTCTGTTCGGCCGACCAGCGCAACGCCTTGACCCGCTCTCCGGCCGCTGCCCACTCGAGCAGCTGCAGGGCTTCGCTGCGCCCGGGAATCTGCCCCCCGGCGATATCCAGCGCCCGTTTGAGGCTCCCCCGAGCCAGGGCCGGCAGGTGCTCGAGTTCGCTGTCGACCCCCCGCTCCCGCAGCCACCCGGCGATGACGTCGGCGCTCAGGGGGCCGAAATATACCGTGCGGCAGCGCGAGCGGATGGTGGGCAGCAGGCGCTGCGGCCGGTCGGTGGTGAGCACGAAAAGCGTGTGGGTCGGCGGTTCCTCGAGCGATTTGAGCAGGGCGTTCTGCGCCTCGTCGGTCATCAGCTCGGCTTCACGGAAGATGACCACCCGCCGCTCGCCCTCTACCGGCGCCAGGCCGAGTTTGGCGATGACATCCCGCACATCGGCGATCCGGATGGCCAGGTTGCCCCCCGTGACGACCGGATCGCGGTAGGGATGGGCGGCCTTGAAGGCCAGAGCCTCGCTGGGATCCGAGGGCTGTGTCGGGTTACCCCTGGTAGCCGGCAGGGGCAGGCGGACGATGACATCGGGATGGACATAACGCGCAATCCGGGCGCAGCTCGAACAGACCCGGCAACCGCCGAGGCGGTACTCTCCCGGCTCGGTTCCGCCGGTCCGGCCCGGCTCGGTCACCTCCGCCGCCGGGGCGGTGAAGAGGTCGAGACCGGGACCGGGCAGAGAAGCGGTGCAGTTTACGGCCATGGCCATCTCCAGCGCCGCTTCTTCTTTACCGACCCCGTGCGGCCCGGTGAAGAGCCAGGCCGGCGGCATGGTACCGGCTCGCAGGACGTTCTCGAGCAGGGTCCGGGGACGTTCGTGATCCAGGAACCGGCCGGCGGCCATCAGTACCCTCCCAGCCAGGGAGCTGGATCCACCGCGTCTCCGGCGCTGTAGATGATGAAGCGCAGCAGGCGAGGCTGGGTGATGCCGCTCAGGGCTTCGATCTCGCCGCTGGCCGGCGTCATATCGGTTCCCAGCAGGGCCATCGGGAAGCCGGCCCCCACCCACTCGCCGACCGCCGGATTCGGGTCGGTGGCGTTAGTGTAGACGGTGGCGTAGCCGTCACCGTGGTCGAGCACGATGATGGTTCCCAGGAAGGTCATCCAGCCGATATGGATGACGATCCCGTTGTGGGTGGCGACGATGCTGGCATCGGATCCGGGAGGAGCCAGGATATCGATTCCCGGATTATGGGTTACCGTCCGGTCGCGACCGACATGGCGGCCGAAACCGAGGACGATTTCACCGCGGCCCCGGGGGCTCGAGAGCGGCCAGGGCAGGCGCCCCCGCATGTCGGGGAACCCGCCGATGGGTCCCGAAGCCGCTCGCCCCTGGCGCCGCAGACGTTCCTGTTCAGCCTGGAGTCGCTGGATCAGCTCGGCCAGTTCGGCCTGCTGCCGCTGCATCAGAGTCCGGGTCTGTTCCTGATCCTGGCGGATAACCGTCAGGATCTCTTCGGCTTCGGCCCGGGCGGTCTGCAGATCGGTGCGAGTACGGTGCTGGGCTGTACGGCTTTCCTCGAGCTGGCGCAGGGTACGGGTGATCTGCCGGTTCATCTCCACCCGATCGGCCCGGACCCGGCCGAGCCGCTCGACGTCCTCGCTCTGGCGACGGGCAATGATCGATACTCCCTTGAGCCGGCGGATCATATCGTTGAAACGGCCTCCCTCGAGGACGGTCTGCACCAGGCGGCGACGGCCGTGGGTGTAGAGCCCGACGATATAGGCGGCGACGACCTCCTGCAGCCGGTCGATCTCACCTCCCAGGGCCTCGATTTCGCGACGCAACCGGTCGGCTTCGGTCGAGCGGGCTCTGATCTGCCGGGTCAGAGCGTTGATGAGCTGTTCGGCGGCCGAGATCTGCTGCCCGAGCTGTTCGAGCAGTTCGGTCTGGCTTTCCTCATCGGCCCGCAGCCGGGTGATACGGGCTTCGGCCTCGTCGATCTGCTGGCGCAACTCCCCGATACGCCGTTCGAGTTCGGTCACCCCGACCGGAGGTTCCTGGCTCGCGACCCGGACCACGATTGCAGTCAGGATCACGAACGCGAGCCCGACGGTGAGCGGGAGGAAACGGCATCTGCACCAGGCGCGGGTCACCGGGATCCCCGTTTCCTGTCACATGACATGACACTAGACCTCCAGAAACTGCTTCAGGCTGACCTGGCTGCCGATCCCGCCGAGCAGGGCGCCCATGAGCACCAGACCGCCGCAGACCGCCGGCGGCAGGAAGAGAATCCCGGCCAGACCGGGAAGCAGGTAGCCGTAGAGGGCGTAGAGTATTCCCAGAGCCAGAATGCCGCCGGTCAGGCCCTGCAGGGTGCCCTCGATGAAAAAGGGCAGTTTGACGAAGGCATCGGTGGCACCGACCAGCTTCATGATCGCAATTGCTTCCCGACGGGCCCAGACCGTGAGTTTGACGGTATTGCTGATGACGAAGACGCTGGCCAGGGCGACCACCAGCCCGATCAGGATCGAGATCGCCGTCAGAGCCACCACCAGCCGGTCGAATTCCCCGACCCAGCCGCGCCCCGAGGCCACGTCGCTCACCCCCGCCATCCCGTGTACCGTCCGGGCGACGCTCTCGGCTCCCTCGGCAGTCCGCCGCTCTTCGACGAGGTAGATCAGCAGGGAAGCCGGCAGGGGATTTTCATCCAGCAGGGTCAGCAGCGAGTCGCCGTAATCGGCGATGAAGCGCTCCCGGGCCTGCTCTTTGCTGATGTACTGTACGCTCTCGACCCCCGGCAGGCTCGCCACCCGGCCGCGGAGCAGGGCCAGCTCCTGATCCTGTACCTCATCGGTCAGAAAAGCTTCGACATCGACCCGCGAGCGGATCTCGCCCAGAGCCGCCCGGACGTTGTAGGTCACCAGGACGAAGAGACCGAAGACCAGCAGGGAGAGCATGATGGTGCCCACCGCCACACTGGTCATCAGGGGTATGCGCCGCATCGAGCGGAAAGCTTCGGCCACGGCGTAGGCCACTCTCACGATTTTGTCTCCGGAGCGGATTCGGTGAGCTGCCCGTCATGAAGGTGAAGGCGGCGAACCGGCAGATCGGCAATGAGCGGCAGGTTGTGGGTGGCCATCAGAACGGCTGTGCCCTGCAGGTTCACCTGCCGGAACAGGGTAATGATTCCCGTGCCGGCATCCTGATCGAGGTTGCCGGTGGGCTCGTCGGCCAGGAGCAGCAGAGGATCGTTGACCAGGGCCCGGGCCAGAGCGATCCGCTGTTGTTCCCCACCGGAGAGTTGGCTCGGGTAGGCTCCCCGCTTGTGCCCCAGGCCGACCCGGGTCAGGGCCCAGGTCACCTTGCGACGGATCTCGCGCCCTCGGGCTCCGGTCACCTGCAGGGCGAAGGCGACGTTCTCATAGGCGGTCCGTTCCTGCAGGAGCTTGAAGTCCTGAAAGAGGACTCCGAGTCGGCGCCGGAGCCGGGAGACCTCGCGCCGTCGGGTCATGCCCGATTGCACGCCGTCGACGATCACCTGGCCGGAGGTAGGTCGTTCCTCCATGTAGATCAGTTTCATCAGGGTCGATTTCCCCGAACCGGTGGCGCCGGTCAGGCAGGCAAAACTGCCCCGTTCGAGTTCGAGACAGACATCGTCGAGCACCCGGACGGCGCCGTACTCCTTCGTGATGTTGTACATCTGCACCAGCGGCATGACCTTCTCCCGCCCGGGGGTGGGGAGACAGTAACCCGATGATACTATAAAGGAATCCGGTCCGCCGACAGGCGAACCGGGAAGCGGGTCTCAGACGGCTCCTTCTCCTCGCAGAAGCGCGGCCGCCAGCCGGCCGGCAGCGATCGTGGCCCGGGCATCGGCTTGGCCCCGGCCGGCGATATCGAAGGCGGTGCCGTGGTCGGGGGAGGTACGGATGATCGGCAGACCGAGGGTGAGGTTCACCCCCGCTCCCGCCGCTTCGATCTTGACCGGGATGAGTCCCTGGTCGTGGTAAGGCGCCAGGACGGCATCGTATTTCTCCCAGGCCCGTCGTCCAAAGAAGGCATCGGCGCTGAACGGTCCCGCCGCACCGATTCCCGCTGCCCGGGCTTCTTCGACCGCCGGCCGCAGGATCAATTTTTCTTCCTCCCCCTCTTCGGCCGCCTGGCCCCCGTGCGGATTGAGCGCCAGCAGAGCGATCCGGGGTTCGGAGAGCCCGAACAGCCGGCGCAGGGCGTCGTCGAGAATGGTCAGCTTCGCCCGTACGAGGTCGCGGTTCAGGGCTGCGGCTACCTCGCGCAGAGGCAGGTGGGTCGTGAGAACGGCTGCCCGCAGACGTCCCCCGATGAGCATCATCAGCGGTTCGGCACCGCAGCGGTGGGCAAACCACTCCGTCTGGCCCGGTTCGGTGAAGCCGAGGGTATGCAGGGCCCCCTTGTGTACCGGGCCGGTCACGATCGCCGTATCGGCCGGACTTGAGCGGGCGACGGCTTCGCCCGTTTCGAGGGCAGCCAGGGCCAGGGCCGCACTGTCCGTCGAGACCCGGCCCGAGAAGAGCAGGTGCTCGATCAACTCGTCGTTGAAACGTCCCGATTCTTCGATCGGTACGCACTCGATTCCCTCTCCGAGCGGACTCGGAAGCCCCAGCCTCTCGGCCGCTGCTTCCCAGAGCCGTTCGGGGCCGACCAGGCTGAGGCTCGCGCCGGTTTCCCCGATCAGTTCGGGCAGAGCCCGCAGAACGACCTCGGGTCCGATCCCCGCGGGATCGCCCGGGGTGATGACGAGACGCCGGGCGCTTTCCGCGGTCACGGTTTGATCTCGATATAGGTCTCGCTGCGAAGTTCGGAGACGAATTCCTCGATCTGGGCGATCTGCCGCTGGCGCTGGATGTAGGCTTCGACCCGGGCGAAATCGACCCGCAGGATGAGCTGGATGGTATCCCCATCCATGGGCAGGCGCTCGAAGAAGAACACTCCTTCGGGAGACTCCCACGGTCCGGCCCAATCACCCGGGATCAACTGTCTCAGCTCGTTGATCCATTCGGCCGGCAGATTGCTCTCCTGCGGGGTGGTCTGCTCGGGCAGGACGGCGAAAAAACCTTCGTTCTGCTCGCTTTCCGGGGCCTGGCTGTGGCGCGTGATGAGCGTGCCGAAGGATTCCCCCTCGGCCAGGGCCCGCTCGACTTCGTCGATGCTGCTGGCCAGGGCCTGGTCGGCCTGGAGACCGATCAGGATGTGGCGGGCGCGGGCAGCGGTGCTGTCGCGGGCGGTGACCTGCACCAGGTGCCACCCGAACTGGCTGCGGACGGGTGCCGATACTTCGCCGACGGGGGTATTCCAGACAGTGGAGTCGATCGTTGCCACATATGTGCCGCGGGGTGCTTCGCCCAGGTCGCCCCCGGCCGCACCGCTCCCCCCGTCAGCCGATTCGGTCCGGGCGATGGCCCCGAATTCTTCCCCTCCTTCGACAATCCGGCGACGCACTTCGCGAGCCCGGGCATGGGCCAGGGAATCGAGTTCTGCTTCGGGCGGGGCGGCCAGGAAGATCATCCGCAACGGCATCAGAGCAGCGGCGTTCTCCTGCAGATAGGCTTCTCCCTCCCGGCGCGAGACCGGACTCATCCGGATACCGATCTGCTGGAAGAGCCGACTGCGGAGCAGCTCGTCCTGAGCCATTTCCCAGCGGCGTTCGCGCAGATCCCGTTCGGTCATATTCTCGGCTGCCAGCTGAGCCTGGAAAGCCGCCTCACCTCCCATGCTCTGCTTGATCTGTGCCAGCCACTGATCGACGGCCGTATCCACCTCGCTGCGGGAAACCACGATCGAGTCGCGCACGGCCCGGGCCACAATGACTTTCTGGTTGATGAGGTTGTCGAGGATGCCCCGGCGCATGGTGTCGATCTGCGCTTCGGAAAGAGTCTCGAGAGCGATACCGCGGCTCTGGGTTTCGATATAGAGCTGCAGATCGATCTCGCTTCGCAGAATGATCTCCGACCCCACGATCGCCGCGATCGAGTCCAGGGCAAACCGTTCCCCCTGCAGCTGCTGAGCCCGGCCCGCAGGAGTCAGGGCCGCCAGGAGAACCACTGCCAGAAAGAGTTCTTTCGCCGTTCTGTTCATCTTTCCCGCCCCCGTCCCAGGGCTTCGTATCCAGCCTGGATATTGATAGACACGTCGGCCTCTTCGAGCAGTCGGGTCAGCAACTCGTCCAGTTTCATATCCCACAGATTGGATGTCTGCCGCATGACGATCTCGTCCCGCACCTCCTCGAGAGTCCGCGTCTGGCCGGCTTCCTGCCGGTCGAGGATCTGGATGATGACGACGCTGTCCCCGACCCGCAGCGGCTGGGAGAGGGTTCCCGCCCGCTGGGCGAAGACGATGTCGCCGAGCTCTTCGCCGAGTTCGTGCCGGGTCATGTAGTCGAGATCGAGATCGGCGGCGACGATGTGAAACGAGGTGTCGGCGGCGACTTCGGCCGGTGTGTTCCCGGCCGCGACGGCGGACCGCACCCGGGCAGCCTCCGCTTCGGTGTCGAACCAGAGCAGAACCGCCCGGACTTCTTCTTCTTCACGGACGAAGCTCTCGATATTGCTCTGATAGTAGGAGGTGATCTCTTCCTCCGAAAGAAAGGGTGTCAGATCGAGCTCGTCCTCGAGAAAGGTGTCGACCATGATACTGCGGCGGGCTTCGATCACACGCTGCTCCACCCGGGCGTCGGTCCCGTAACCCATCTCCTCGGCCGCCTGGCAGAGAAGCTCCTGCCGGACCCACTGGTTGACATAGGCGGTGAACTCGTCCCTGGTCGCCCGGCTCAGAGTCTGTTCCGGAACCAGTTCATGGAGTGTCGAAAGGGTCAGGGTGACATCGCCCACCTGGGCGATGACCGGTTCGGTCTCGGCTGGGGTGCAGCCTGTGATCAGTAGAGCGATCGTAATGCCGCCGGCCAGGCTGAGGCAGGGTTGTCGGGGTGTCATGTTGGATTCCACCCGTTCTCTGTGGCGAATTTACCCACCGGTCGAGTCCGCCGCTGCCCTGGTCGCCCGGGCGACCTGCACAGCATATTCACGCAGGTGGTCCATATCCTTGGTGATCCTCGCTTCCCGCCAGGCATTTTCGGTGAAGGACTCCATGACCTGGGTTCGCGCCATATTGTGGAGCTGGCGGGCGAGATTATCCCGGATATCTTCGAGTTGACGCTGTTCGGGAGGATAGATCGCTGTAACCTGAAAAACACTGAAACCCAGAGGAGTCTCGACGATCGGACCGATCTCGTCCAGCGGGGTTGCGAAAACGGCTTCACCCAGAGCGCCGAATTCCCCGCGACTGATCGGATGGAACTGTCCGAAGTTCTCGCGGAATCCTTCCCGGAGGGTATTGTGGTACGCCAGCTGGCGCATATCGGTGCCGGCCCGGGCCTGCTGCAGGATATCATCGGCTTCGGCCCGGGTGGCGACGAGGATCTCGACGAAACGGCGCCGTTCGGGCAGGTTGAATTCCGCGGGATGGTTGTTGTAGTAGGCCTCGACCTGCTCGTCGGTGGGTGCCCCCACGCTGGACCGGATATTGTTCACCATGGTCGAGTAGAGGTAGCTCTCGACGTAGTTGCGCATCCGGATGCTGAATTCACGCGTCCGGTGGAGCTTCTCGTCCCGGGCCATCTCGGCGACACGATCGTTCATTACCCAACCGATGAACCGGCTTCGCCACTCGTCGACCGTCACCGCGTTGTCGCGTTCCTGAGGATTGAGCAGGGCCAGTCGGTCGAGCAGAACGCGGGCGGTATAGTCCCCGTGCCTCGATGAGATGATGACCCGGCGGTTGTCCTCCCGAGTGAGGACGGGTACGGCGTTGAAGGCCGGCTGGGTTGTAAAGGATTCCTGAATCTGTTCGAGCAACCAGATGAACTGATCGGCATTCAGGGCACACTCCCCTTCGCGCCAGACCTCGTCGGTGAAAGACTGCTCGGCCTGGCGCAGATTTGTATCATAGACGAGGGCTCGAGCTGCGGCCCATTCTTCACCGGCCGAGCCCGCGGCCCTGGTCCGGTCCTCGAGAACCTTGATGAAATGGTACTCGCTGCCCTGCCTGATCGGGCCCTCCCACGAGCCCTCCGGGATCCGGAAAGCAACCTCCTGCAGCTCGGGATAGAGCGAGAGGGGCATACGGCCCCAAGTGAGCCAGCCAAGGTCACCCCGGTTGATGGCCGCCTCGTCGTCGTGGGAGTATTCCACCGCCAGATCACCCCAGTCGTCGCCGGCCAGCAGGCGCGCTTTGACGTCCTCGGCGGCTTCGGCAGTGACCACGAGGATGTGCTGGAAATGCCGTTCGTTGGCCGAGCGATCGAGGATCTCCTGGACGTCTCGATCGTCGACCGTAACCCGCTCGGCGATCATCTTCTGCTGGTAGAGACGGTTGAGGATGTCGATCTCGAAAAGGTGCTTCCGCTGGCGGTATCCCTCGTCTTTCAGAAGGCCTATTTCACGGCCGGCCTCTTCGATGAGTACATATCCTATCAGTTGGTCGAGACGCTCGTTGAGTTCCTGCATGACCTCTTCGGCACCCCGGATCGGGGTCTGCGGTGGCATGTAGAACTCCTGAAAACGTGCCATGGTAATCTCACGACCGTTGACTCGCGCAACAACTCCCCCTTCATCCCAATCGGATCCCGAACAGGCTGCGACCACGGCCGTTCCCAGACCGAGGATTGCCAGCAGAGCGGCCCTGCCCCGACTGTACGCTCCCTCACCTCTGCCCATGTTGCGCCCCCTCGGCTGATTTGCTTCCCGACATGAATTCCGTAACGTATTCCGCTTCGTCTTCCGTCAGCAAGAAGTTTCTGGCCTCGGCGAGGCGCTCGGCGGCCCCGGTCGACGTCAGCGCCAGCTCACAGGTCAGAGGATCCCGACCGCGGAATCGGGCCGCCTCACCCAGGCGCTCCAGCAGCTCTTCCCACTGGTCGGGATCGAGTGTGACCCCGGTACGGAACCGGGCCAGAAGCCGGTTCCTCTCTACGACCAGCGAATCGAGACCGAGTTCCGTGCCAATCCAGCGCAGCACGGCGACCTCGAGAAAGGCCCGGGCCGCAGGCGGCGGCGGTCCGAAACGGTCGGTCAGTTCGTTCGCCACCTCTCCCAGCTCGTCGAGGGTGCGGGCCTCGACCGCCCGGCGATAGAGGGCGATCCGGGCCGAGGGAACGGGAATATAGCTTTCGGGGAGCAGAGCTTCGGCATCGATCTCGACCCGGGGCGGGATCCTCGTGGTGCCGGGGCTGCCGCGTATTTCGGCGATCGCCTCGTCGAGCATCTGCTGGTACAGATCCAGACCCACGGCGGCGATATGCCCGTGCTGCTGCGGTCCGAGGAGGTTGCCCGTCCCCCGGATCTCGAGATCTCTCAGGGCCAGCTCCAGTCCGGCCCCGAGGTCGGTATATTCGCGCAGGGCCCGCAGGCGACTGCGGGCATCGGGGCCGAGGGTGCGCCCGCGGGGCACCATGAAATAGGCCCGGGCCCGCAGATTGGAACGGCCCACCCGACCGCGCAGCTGGTAGAGCTGAGCCAGACCGAGACGGTCGGCCCGGTTGACGATGAGGGTGTTCGCATTGGGCAGATCGAGCCCCGACTCGATGATCATGGTCGAGACCAGCACGTCGACCGCACCGGCAGTGAATTCCAGCATGACCCGCTCGAGGCGGCGCTCGCTCATCTGTCCGTGGCCGATCTCGATCCGGGCCTCGGGAACCAGCCGGGCCAGCAGTTGCGCCACCGCTTCGATCGACCGGACCCGGTTATGGACGAAGAAGACCTGCCCACCCCGCTCCCTTTCCCGCCGAATAGCTGTTTCGATCAGCTCTTCATCGAAGGTCACGACCTCGGTGTGAACCGGCAGGCGGTCTTCCGGCGGGGTCGTGATGATCGAAATGTCCCGCAGGCCGGAGAGCGACATGTGCAGCGTGCGTGGAATCGGTGTGGCCGTCATGCTGAGTACATCCACCCGGGCTCGCAGCGCCCGCAGTTTCTCCTTGGCCCGGACACCGAAGCGGTGTTCCTCGTCGATGACGATCAATCCAAGCCGGGCGAAGTCGACATCGGGCGAAAGCAGCCGATGGGTGCCGATCACCAGATCGGTGGTGCCGGCAGCAAGCCCCTCCAGGGTGCCTCGCTGCTGAACGGGGGTGCGGAACCGGCTGAGCATTTCGATTCTGACCGGCACCCGCTCGAGCCGCGAGCGGAAGGTTTCCAGGTGCTGCTGGGCCAGAACGGTGGTCGGTACCAGGACCGCGACCTGCCCGCCCCCCTCGATGACTTTGAGTGCCGCCCTGATCGCCACTTCAGTCTTCCCGTACCCCACATCACCGCAGATCAGGCGATCCATGGGCCGGTCAGCCTCCAGGTCCCGCTTGACCGCCTCGACCGCCCGGGCCTGATCGGGAGTTTCGGTCCAGGGGAAACCGGCTTCGAGTTCCTCCATCATCAGGTCGTCGGCCGGCCAACCCGGGCGCTCCGCGGTTTCGCGGACGGCGTAGATCCTGGCCAGCTCGGACGCCATCTCGAGGAGATCGGTCCGGGCTCGCTCTACCGTCCGCTCCCACCCGGCCGTACCCAGGGTATTAAGGGCCGGCGGCGAATCAGGGTCGGTTCCGGCATAGCGCCGCACCCGGTAGAGCTGGTCGACCGGTACCAGGAGACGGTCGTTGCCGGCGTAGGTCAGTTCGAGGAGTTCGTGTTCACGTTCGTCGACTTCCATCGTGCGGAGTCCCTCGAAACGGCCGATCCCGTGGTCGACGTGCACCACATGATCGCCGACCGAGAGAACCTGCCAGGTCCCGATCGCCTCGCCCGGAAAACTCCTTCGGACGGCCGGACGACGCGGCCGGCCGAAGAGTTCGTGATCGGGCCAGACCGCCAGGGCGGCCTCGGGCCAGGTAAAGCCGCGTTCGAGCTGTCCGATCACGATCTCGGGCGGGTTCTGTCCGGTGGATTCCGGTATCAGAAGGTCGGTCAGGCGCTTTTTCTGGCCGCTGTCCTCGACCAGGATGACGGTCCTGATTCCCGTCCGGCCCAGGGCGGCAAGCTCTTCGCGCAGGGCCGGAAAATCACCGCTGAAGGTACCCGCCGGGCGGGCATTGGTGGTCAGGATCGCCTCCGCCGGCGGTGCCACCAGCGGCAGGCGGGCTCCGGCATAGGCCCCGCCGAGCCGGTCGAGGAATCCTGCCCCGGGCTCGAGTTCGGCGGGGGATGGCCACCCGCCGGCATCCTCCCTGGCCTCGTACCGCGCCTCGAACTCGGCCGCGGTGCCTTTCACGACCGGTTCGATCCGCTCCGGTTCCCAGAGGGCCACGAGGGTAGATTCGGGAAGAAGCTCGGTTACCCGCCCTGCCCGTTCCAGAAAGAAGGGGTAGTACCAGAAAAGGCCGTCAGGACGGCCGCGTTCGGCTCCGACCGCTCCCAGCGGCGTTTTTTCAATCAGGTCGGGAGCGAACTCCGCCGTCCGACCCGCGGCGCGCACCCGCGTTTCATCGTCGATGATGAAGGGTGCCGCGGCGGGCACCTCCGCCTGACCCTGGCCGCCGATCGACCGCTGGTCGCGCAGACTGTATTCGCGGATACTCTCGATCTCATCGCCCCAGTACTCGATCCGCAGACCGCGGGTCCGTCCGGGGGGAACGATATCCACCAGTCCTCCCCGGACCGCAAATTCCCCCGGTCTCTGGGCCATCGGTTCCCGCTCGTACCCGGCCGCCGCCAGCCAGCCGACGAGCCAGGTCAAAGCACATCGCCGTCCGACGGCGAGCTCGAGATACAACTGCCGCAGGTCTGCGGGAGACGGAACCGGCAGGAGCAGCGCCCGGATCGGAGCGACCACCACCCCGGCCGCCGCGCCCGGAACCAGCAGGCGGCGCAGGGCGTCATGTCGTTCGACGATCAGAGTCGGGTCGGGCGTGAATTCCTCATAGGCCGCGGCGGGGATCGGCGGCAGAAAGGCAACCCTTTCCTCGCCGAGGAGGGTGGCGAAATCGAGCGCGGCGGCGGCGGCCTCATCGCTCTCGGGGAAAACGGCCAGCAGGGGACGTTCGAGTCTGTCAGCGGCGCTCGCCAGCAGTACGGTGCCCAGCGAACCGGGTAGCGCCGGCAGGGTCGCCCGAGAGCCTTCACGCAGTCGGGCGAGCAGATCCCGAGCCAGCTTCGTGCGCAGGACCGCCTCGGACCACGGTCCGAGCAGGGGCGGGTGGGTCTCGGCCCTGCGGCCGGTCATTTCAAACCGTATCGTTTCAGTTTCCGGTAGAGATTTGCCCGATCGGTGTTCAAGCGCTCGGCAACGCGCGAAATGACCCCTCCGGCGGCTTCGAGTTCCCGGCGTAGGAGCCGCTCTTCATAGCCCTCGATCAGATCGCGCAGGCTCGCTTCGCCATCGGCAGGAGGGACATCGTCCGATGCGGGTACGCCCTCGACGACATCCCGGACTTCGGCGGCGCCGATTTCCTCGCCCTCGTACAGGATCATCAGTCGTTCGATGGTGTTCCGGAACTGCCGGACGTTCCCGGGCCACGTGCTGTCCTGCAGAACAGCCAGGGCATCGGGCCGCAGATCGATCGGTCGACGGTCATTCCGACGGGCGAAAAGAGTGATGAACTCCCGGGCCAGATCCGGGATATCCTCGGTCCGCTCGTCGAGCATAGGCACCTCGAGGGGCATGACATTCAGGCGGTAAAAAAGATCCTCGCGAAATTCGCCGGTCTCGATGAGCCGGCCGAGTTCGCGGTTTGTCGCGGCAATGACCCGCACATCGACATGCAGGATTTCCTCGCCCCCCAGACGCTGGACTTCTCCTTCCTGGAGAACGCGCAGGAGTCGGGCCTGGGCTTCGGCGCTGGTGTCGGCGACTTCATCGAGGAAAATGCTGCCTCCGTCAGCCTGCTCGAATCGGCCCCGGTGACGGCCGGCAGCACCAGTGAAGGCCCCCCGTTCGTAACCGAAGAGTTCGCTTTCGATGAGTTCGCGGGGGATGGCCGCGCAATTGACCTGGACAAAGGCCTCCTCCGTCCGGTTGCTGAGAGCGTGTACAGCCCGGGCCACGAGTTCCTTCCCGGTGCCGCTGGCGCCCAGGATGAGAACCGAGGCGTTGGTGGGAGCGACCTTCCGGATCTGCTCGCGCAGGCGCCGCATGGCCCGTGATTCACCCACCATCCGGGGCGTCTCTCCGGTTTCGGCCCGCAGGCTTTCGTTCTCGGCCCGGAGCCGGGCGATCTCCATCCCCGCCGCCACCTCGGCCAGAACGCGTCCGGGATCCAGGGGCTTGTCCAGAAAGTTGAGCGCGCCGAGCCGGGTCGCCTGCACTGCAGCCTCCAGCGTCGCCTGCCCGCTCATCATGATGATCGGAGCCCGGCAGGTTCTTTCCTTGAACCGGGCCAGGACCTCGAGGCCGTCGATTCCTCCCAGGATCATGTCGAGCAGGATCACATCGGGCCGGCTCCGGTCGGCGGTTTCCAGACCCTCTTCACCCGAAGCAGCCGTGACGACTTCGTAGCCCTCATCCGCAAGCAGCCCGCCAAGGCTGGTTCTGATGCCGCCCTCGTCATCAATGATCAGGATCCGGCCGCTCATCCTCCGTCCCTCTCCTCACACGGTATCGTGATTCGGATTTCGGCCCCACGACCGTTTCCCTCGCTGACCGCTTCGATCCGCCAGGAGTGATCGACGACGATCCGGGCGACCATCGAGAGTCCCAGACCCATACCCCTGGCCTTGGTGGAATAATCCGGATCGAAGAGCCGGTCGGCTTCCTCGGGCTCGAAGCCGACACCGCTGTCACGGACCGTGAGCACGAGTTCGGCTCCCTCCATGCCCAGCGTGACATCGACCCCGCCACCTCCCGCTTCCTCGACACTTTCGACCGCGTTCTTGATCAGGTTGATCAGGGCTCTCTTGACCAGGTCGGCATCCATTTCCACCGGCGGAATCTGTCCCCGCACAATCGTCTCCAGGCGAACCCGCGTCGGCCCCTCGGAGAAGAGCGCCGCCGCACCGCGAACCACTCCCTCCATGTCACCCGGAGCCATTGTCGGCTGCGGAAGCTGGGCAAATTCGCTGAAAGCCGCCGCCATCCGCCGCAGGGCTTCGACCTCTTCGGCCATGGTCTGAAAAGACTCGCGAATGGCGTCATCGGAGGCAAAGCGTTCGTCGGCCTCGATCCGGCTCCTGACCCGGTGCAGACCGATCTGGATGGGTGTGAGCGGGTTCTTGATCTCGTGCGCGATCCGGCGGGCAACATCGCGCCAGGCCGCCTGTTTCTCGGCTGTGATGATCCGCTCCCGGGCTTCGCGGAGCTGGTCGGTCATGGTGTTGAAGCTTTTCACCAGGATCTGCATCTCGTCACGGCTGTTGGTGTCGACCCGGGTTGTCAGATCTCCGGCCGCCACGGCTTCCATGCCCTCGGCCAGCTCGAGTACCGGACCGCTTACCCCCCGGGCCAGCTGCCGGGCGGCGAAGAACGATCCCAGAGCGAGCAGCACCATCCAGAGGCTGGCCAGGGTCCAGACGAATTCCCGCATTCCCTGCCCTCCCAGCCGGGTGACATCCCTGAACCGGTCGAGTCCCTCCTCCAGGGCGTAGCGGGCTTCCACCATCTCGGGACTGATCCAGGTCCCGGCGGCGTGAATGTCTTCGGTGCCGGGGGGCTGGAAGAGGAGCATGTAGACCCCGGTTGAGCGGTAGGTGAAGAGAATCCTTTCTTCGAGGGTGAACTCGACATCAGCCAGGATCTGCGGGTACTCGCGGCGGGGATCGGGTGGGGGATCGAGCAGGGAATCGGGTACTCCGGGTCGGCGGGCCCGGTGGAAGACCGGTTCGGTGAGTTCCCAGGTCCCCTCCCGGGTTCGGACCCAGTGCAGCGTGAAGTCCGGCGGCGGTACGGGCCGTCCCGCGGCCGGTCCGGCGCCCTCGCCGAGCAGTTCCTCTTTCCAGGCCTCAAGCCGCGCTTCTTCACTGCTCAGGTTGTCTCGGACCACCCCGAGCCCCTGCTCCAGAGCGTCATCGACGGGCAGGGTGACAACCAGGCCGCGAAGCCAGTCCACGGCCGTTCCGGCGACATACACCAGGGGTACGGCCGGCACCAGTACAAAGAGGATCAGGGCCAGGGTGAGTTTGAGCTGGAACCGGCTGTAGCGGTCGGGCCGGCGCCAGCGGTAGATGACGACGGCGGTGATAATGACAGCCAGGACCGCCGTCCAGGTGATGAAGGTATAGACCGGCGGCAGGGGGGTGCCCGACATCGCTCAACGCTCCGGCAGATCGGCGGGGCGGAAATGCGGACTCTCTGCCTCGAGCTCGGTCTCGCCGAAACCGGCCGCACTCACCAGGACCCGAGCCAGGCGCGAACCGACACCGCCCCCCTCCTGCCCCGTTTCACGCCGGCGGCTGCGATCCTGCGAACCGCCGACCCAGTTCCGTATTTCGTCGACCGTCTCGACCGCCATCGGCTGAAAGCGTACCCGGGCAATCAGATAGTAGGTGTCTTCGGGATCGAGTCTGAGGTCGCTGAGCGTCCCGACAAAGACATCGGCCAGCCGGGTACACTGGTCCACGGCCTGGTCGTATTCGTCGGTGCGCAGACGGATGTCGGTACTCAGAACGAGGTACTGTCGGGCAAAGCTGTCGTAAGAGATCCGGAAGGGAAGAACGTCGAGGGTGCGCACGCGGGCGTCGAACCAGTTGCGACGCTTGCGGTAGAGCTCGACAGAAAAGTCGAGGGCGGTCGTGCCCCCCTGCTCGATCGTCCGCCTGACCTCCTCATTGAAGAAACCCTCGGCCGTGACCGCGAAATGCAGGCCCTCTTCTTCGATCCATATCTCGCCGAAGGTCAGAGAAGGCGTGGCCGGTTCGCCCGGCTCCCCCTGAGCCTTGAGGCTGCCGGGATGAACCAGAAGCCCCAGAAATATCAGTGCCAGCGTGCGTCCCACTCGACTCCCCACGTGCGTCGAATGATTCTCTACCTATCGTTCTCTTATTGTGATCGTACCCAATCCGCCGCGGATATCCAGGTACAGTTCCCCGTCCCCCCGTCTTGTGTCGGGCGTCGAGGCATACCGGCCGTCCCGCCGCCAGCCCGAAGGCAGATCCAGTTCGGCGATGAACTTGGCAATCCGGGCTTCGACCTTCATTCCCGCCGGTACGATGATCTCGATCTCGCCCATCTCCAGGTCCACCCGCACTTCGCGCCGCATCGCCACCGATCCGGAAAAGTCGAGTAGCGTGGTGCCGGCGAAGCCGTTCATGTCGAGCACATCGAAGGGCACGTTGCCGAGTCCCCTCACGTTCAGCTCACCCATTTTGACATCGATCGTCATGCGCTGCATGACGTTTGTGAGCGGGACCGGGAAATCGGCATTGAGCTCCCCCGCCCAGAGATCGATCGCGCACCCGCTCAGATCGAGTTCCTCCCCGTCCAGTTCAACAACCCCGAACTTGAGATCGAGGTCGAGATCGACCGGGGCCCGGGGTGGGAGCAGGATCTCGAGTTCGGACTGGTGATGATCGTCATCGCTATCCCAATCCAGGCCTCCCATATCGACCTCGGCTTCGAAGAGGTTCCGCTCGGCATCCCATTCCAGCAGGCCCGAGAATTTCTCGCCGTCGTAGCGGTAGCGGGCCCGGCCCTCCCGGCCGTGAGGAAGGCCCTTGATGGTAATCTCGGCGGCATCACCTCTGATCCGGGCCGTCATGGGCCGCGAGGCGTCGGGGATGAAAGTTTTGGTCAGCTCCTGCTCCTGCTGGGCGGCAAAGAGCAGGGAGCTGGCCACCAGGAGCAGCAGGAGGGTCACCGCCATGACTTTCAGGGTCTGTCGCTGAGTATCGGTCATCTCGCGACCCTCCTAAAACTCGACCATCAGGCGAATGTAATAGTGGACGTCCTTCGTCTCACCGTCGAGCGGCTTGGCGAACTCGACCTTCATGAACTCGCTCCCGAAGGGGGCGATACCGGCTCCAGCGCTACGCATGCCTTCCTCGGGGTAGAGATCGGTCCAGAGCCCGGTCCCGGCCGCCGCGTTCCAGGCCAGCCCGTAGTCGAAGAAGAAGAAGAGGGCCCAGTCATCGAAGAAGGGGGACCAGTAATCCCCGCCCAGGGTGTACTCGACCGTGCCCAGGAAGAGCCGATCGCCGGTGAATTCCTTCAGGCCGTAACCCCGCAGCGAACCGATTCCTCCCAGGTAGTACCGGTGCTGGACCGGGATGGTGAAACCATCCTCGACCTTGGCCGAAGCAGCCCGGACCCGGAAACTGAGGTGGTCCATCCGGCTCAGACTGAGATGTCCCCTGAGCATGGCCGTGAGACGGTCATAGGAGAAGACGCCGCCGCTTCCGAGACCCTGGTGTTCGACCTTCTCGAGTTCGGCGTCCAGGCTCAAACCGAAGCCTCGGGTTCGAAAGAGCCGCCGGCCCAGATCGTAACGCAGGAAGTACGCGATGCGGTGCAGGTCACCGGTGTCGGCCGGATCGTACCCTCTCAGCGACGGGTCGGGATCCCAGGCCGTCACCCACTCGTTCTCGCGGAAGAGCCGGTCCCGGTTGAAGATCCCCCAATCGGTCACCTTCTCGACCGTTTCCTCACTTTCCTGGGCATACCTGGCCCCCACCCGCAGTTCCCGCATGGGACGGAAGCGTGCGTACACCTGCCACCCGTCCACCAGGTAGTAATCCCGGAAGTCGTACCGGGCGAATAGAGCGTAGAGGTCGTTCTCGTTCGTAAACAGGTACCAGTCGTCCTCTGTTTCGAGCTGACGGTAGGCCAGACCGCCGATCTCGAGCGGCGAGCCCGGCAGCCAGTAGCGATTCAGCCCCAGCCGGTAGTAGACCCTTCGGCTCGAGAAAGCATAGCCCACGCCCCCGTAGAAGCTGGTCGCCGCCGGTCCCCAATCCCTCATGCTGTTGAAAATCTGGCCCTGGAAGGTCAGCCCGTCGACCCGGTTGTACGTGAAATAGCCGAGCGGGAAATTCCCGTCTTCCAGAAAATCATAGGAACTCCAGCGGCGGGACCGGTACCAGTCACGACGATCGGTTTCCCAATCCCGCTCCCAGCCGCGCCGTACGTATTCGGACGGTTCCCGGGTGAGGTCCTCGAAGCCGGCCCGCCTGACAATGCGGGCCCAGCTCACATCACTGCCCTGCCGGCGCAGACCAGAGAGGCTGGTACTGATGTTGCTGCCGGTCACTACCCCCGCATCCCGGATTTCGACATCACCCTCGATACTGACCGCATCGCCCTGGATCAGCCCGTCCCCGAACACCCTGACGTTGCCGTAGATGACCACCACATCGCCTTCTACCGTTCCCCGGATGATGGCATCGCCTCCCTTGACCACCACCCAGCCGCGGATCTCGCCGTCGACCGTCAGATGTCCCTCTTCAACCACCAGGTCGCTGCGCAGGATATCTTCGCTGGAAATGCGGTAGTCGCCCCGGACCTTGCGCGGTTCCTGGCGATGGACAGCTTCCCCGGAATCACCTTCGGTCAAAGCCGGCGCCGCTCCTGCCGTCTGACCGGGCAGGGCCAGGATCAGGACCGCACTCAAGATCGCTGCTCTTTTCATGGTTGTGCTCCTTTACCGCCCGTAGTTTCTGCGAGTACCCCCCGACAGGAGGGCCCTCGACTGGGCACACCAAGAAATGGAGCACATGTCGTGCCAAACGTATCAGACAGCAGCGAATACAGGCAACTCATTATCTGTCAATCCCTTACACACACCCTTGAGTGGTGTTCAAAAAGGACACGGGACATGCTTGTCGTGTCAGTCTGCAACATACATACTCTTTCCGCCGTGTCAACAGGACACGTCTGCCGGACGATTGACACTGCGGAGTCGGGACGTTTATCCACACCAGCACTACGGGGTGAGAAATGTCCGGGAATGTCCTGAATACGGGGCCTGGGGCGCAATCGGGGACTTTTTCCCCCGGTCTGTCAACATCTTCTGTGGGTATCACGGCCGGAGCGGTTCGTGCGTTCCGCCCCGGTTCATTCCCGGGTTTGTTTCTTCGCGGAGCTCTTTTTCGACGTCGTTTTCCTGCCGGATGTCTTTTTCGACGCCGTCTTTTTTGACGCGGCCTTCTTCGCGGCCGTTTTTTTCGCCCCCGTCTTCTTTGCGGCACTCTTTTTCGTTACTGTTTTCTTCGCGACCGGCTTTTCCGGCGCCTTCTCGTTATCCCCCGATTCTGCCGTCTCGGGAGTCTCCGGTTTACCTCCCGACTCCGCGCCGCTCTCCGAAGCCGGCGGGTCCGACAGGGCGGTGCCGTTGATATCCTCTTCGGCCACCCGGGTGACATCCACGACCAGATCCCCCTCGCTCATGTTCATCACCCGTACCCCCTGGGTGTTGCGGCCCATGACGCTGACTCCCGAGGCGGCCTGGCGGATAATCTGCCCCCGGCGGGTGATGATCATGAGTTCGTCTTCATCGACGACTTCGCGCAGGGAAAGGACATCGCCGTTCCGCTCGCATTCCTTCATGGTGAGCACACCCTGCCCGCCCCGCTTCTGGACAGGGTAATCACTGATCTGCGAGCGCTTGCCGTAGCCGAGTTCCGAAACGGTCAGGATGCACCCCTCGCGCCGCACCACGACCATCCCCACTACCGCGTCTCCCTCCTTGGCCAGGGTGATCCCTTTCACTCCGCGTGTGTTTCGACCCATCGGCCGGACGTCGTCCTCGGAGAATCTGATCGCCTTGCCCTTGCGGGTGCCGATGAGAATGTCGCAGGTCCCGTCAGTCAGATCGGCATCGACCAGGGAATCGCCCTCGACGACATCGATGGCGATGATCCCGTCACGGCGAGGATGCCCGTAGTCGGGCAGCGGCGTTTTCTTCACCAGTCCCTGGCGGGTGGCGAAGACGACGAACTGATCCTCCTCGAAGGTTCTGACCGGCACCACCGCCCGGACTGTTTCCTCTTTCTCGATCTGGATGAGGTTGATGATGGGCCGTCCCTTGGCCAGTCGTCCGCCCTGGGGAATGTCGTAGACCTTGAGCCAGTAGCACTTGCCCCGGTCGGTGAAAAAGAGGATGTAGGAGTGGGTCGAGGCGATGAAGAGGCGCTCGATGAAGTCCTCCTCTTTGGTCCCCACCCCGCGGATCCCCTTACCTCCCCGGCCCTGCCGGCGGTAGGTCGAGACCGGTATCCGCTTGATATATCCCTGGTGCGAGATGGTGATGACCATATCCTCTTCGGCGATGAGGTCCTCGATCGAAAAATCTCCGGCACTGTCGATGATCTCGGTTCGTCGCTCATCGCCGTAGGTTCCGACGAGCTCGGAGAGTTCGTCCCGCACGATCGCCATCCGCAGGCCCTTGTTGGCCAGGACCTCCTTGTAGTGCGCGATTTTCTCGATCAGCTCGCGGTATTCATCTTCGATCTTTTTCCGCTCCAGACCGGTCAGCCGGGCCAGGCGCATGTCGAGAATCGCCTGGGCCTGTACCTCGGTAAGATCGAAGGTCTTGCGCAGCTGCTTTTTCGCCGTTTCGGGATCCTTCGCCTTCTTGATGATGGCCACGATCTCATCGATGTTGTCGACACAGATCCGCAATCCTTCGAGGATGTGGGCTCTGGCCTCGGCCTGGGCCAGGTCGAACCGGGTTCGCCGCTCGACCACCTCGTGTCGAAAATCGAGGAAGGCCTTCAGGGTCTCTTTCAGATTCAGTTCCCGCGGCTGACCGTTGACCAGGGCCAGATTGATCACCCCGAACGTGCTCTGCAGGTAGGTGAGTTTGTAGAGAGTGTTGATGATGACCTCGGTGTACGCGTCGCGCTTGAGCTCGATGACGATGCGCATTCCCTCCCGGTCCGACTCGTCGCGCAGATCCGAGATCCCTTCGATTTTTTTGTCCCGTACCAGTTCGGCGATCTTCTCCAGCAGCCGGGACTTGTTGACCTGGTAGGGAATCTCGGTGACGACGAGCCGCTCCCGGTCACGGACGGGTTCGGTATGGATCCGGGCCCGGACGATGATCTTGCCCCGCCCGGTGCGGTAGGCCTCGCGGATGCCGTCGCGGCCGTAAATGATTCCGCCGGTCGGGAAATCCGGACCGGTGATGAACTCCATCAGATCCTCGACCAGGGCCTCGGGATGGTCGATGAGATGAATCAGGCCACCGACCACCTCACCCAGATTGTGCGGCGGGATATTGGTGGCCATGCCGACTGCGATTCCCGAAGCCCCGTTGAGAAGCAGATTGGGTATCGTGGTCGGCAGAACCTCCGGTTCGGTGAGGGTGTCGTCGAAGTTGGGATTCCAGTCGACCGTGTCCTTGTCGAGATCGTGCAGCATCTCGGCTGCGATCCGGGCCATGCGGCACTCGGTATAGCGCATCGCCGCGGCCGAGTCGCCGTCGATCGATCCGAAGTTGCCCTGCCCGTCGACCAGGGGATAACGCAACGAGAAATCCTGGGCCATGCGGACCATCGAATCGTAGACCGCCGAGTCGCCGTGGGGGTGGTACTTACCCAGCACGTCACCGACCAGGCGGGCGCTCTTGCGGTAGGCCCGGTTCGGTTGCAGGCCGAGTTCGCGCATACCGTACAGGATGCGCCGGTGGACCGGTTTGAGGCCGTCGCGCACATCGGGCAGGGCCCGGGCCACGATGACGGACATCGAGTAGTCGATATACGAGGAGCGCATCTCCTCTTCGATATCCACGGGGACGATTCGCTGTCGGTGCAGTTCTGCCATCGGTTCACACGTCCAGGTTTCTGACGTACTTGGCGTTCTTCTCGATGAACTGGCGTCGCGGTTCGACGGCGTCCCCCATCAGCAGGCTGAAAATGCGGTCGGCGTCGATCGCGTTCTCCATCGACACCTGCAGCAGGGTGCGCGTTTCGGGATTCATGGTCGTGGACCAGAGCTGTTCGGGGTTCATCTCCCCCAGCCCCTTGTACCGCTGCACGCTGGTCCCTTTCTTGCCCAACCGCTTCAGGGCTGCGTCCTTCTCCTGCTCGGAGTAGACATAGATCTCCTCACGGCCGTTGCGGACCTGATACAGGGGCGGTTGGGCGATATAGATCATTCCCCGTCGGACCATCGGCCGCATGTACCGGAAGAAGAGGGTCAGCAGGAGGGTCCGGATGTGGGCGCCATCCACATCGGCATCGGTCATCAGGATGATTTTCCCGTAGCGGGCGTTCTCGACATCGAATTCTTCCTCGATCCCGGTCCCGATGGCGGTGATGATGATGCGGATTTCTTCGTTGGCCAGAATGCGGTCCAGCCGGGCTTTCTCGACATTGAGAATCTTGCCCTTGAGGGGCAGGATGGCCTGGAAGCTGCGGTCGCGGCCCGCCTTGGCGCTCCCCCCCGCCGAATCACCCTCGACCAGATAAAGTTCTGAATGTTCGGGGTCGGTGATGGCGCAGTCGGCCAGCTTGCCGGGCAGCGTGCCCGACTCGAGCACCGTTTTCCGGCGTACCAGTTCGCGGGCCTTGCGGGCCGCATCCCTGGCCCGGGCCGCGGCATCGACCTTGCCGACGATCTTGCGGGCATAGGAGGGGGTTTCCTCGAAGAAGGTGGCCAGCCCCTCACCCACGATCGATTCCACGATTCCCCGGACTTCGCTGTTCCCCAGTTTGGTTTTGGTCTGCCCTTCGAACTGCGGATCGGGGACCTGCACGCTGATGATGGCCGTCAGACCCTCGCGGCAGTCCTCTCCGCTCAGCGTGTATTTGGCGCCGTTCTTGAAAAGGTTGTTGCTCTGGGCATAGGTGTTGACCGTCCGCGTCAGAGCGGATCGAAAGCCGGTCAGGTGGGTGCCGCCCTCCAGGGTGTTGATGGTGTTGACGAAGCTGTAGAGGTCCTCCTGATAGCCGTCGTGGTACTGCAGGGCCATATCCACCCGGACGTGCTCGCGTTCCTCGCTCAGGCAGATCGGCTTGGGATGAAGCACGTTCCGGGTTTCGTTCAGATAGCGCACGAAATCATTCAGGCCGCCGGTGTAGCGGAAAACAGTCTCCTGCTCATGGTCGGGCCGCTCATCGGTCAGCGTGATCTTCAGTCCGGCATTTAGAAAGGCCAGTTCCCTGAGGCGGCTGGTCAGGATGTCGTAATTGAACACCGTTTCCTGAAAGATCTCGGGGTCGGGCAGAAAGGTGACCGTGGTGCCGGTTTTCTTTCTTTTGGCGCCCTTCTTCAGGTCGCCCTTGGGGATCCCTTGGACGTACCGCTGCTTCCAGACATACCCGTCACGCACCACCTCGACCTCGAGCCATCCGGAGAGCGCGTTGACGACACTGACGCCCACTCCGTGCAGCCCCCCCGATACCTGGTATGTCTTCCGATCGAATTTCCCCCCGGCGTGCAGCATGGTCATGATGACCTCGACCGCGGGTCGTTTCATTTCGGCGTGAGTGTCGACCGGGATCCCTCGTCCGTCGTCCTCGACCCGGATCCGGTCGCCTTCGAGAATGACCACCTGTATCTGGGAGCAGTACCCCGCCAGAGCCTCGTCGATGCTGTTGTCGACCACTTCGTACACGAGGTGGTGCAGACCACTCGCTCCGGTCGAGCCGATGTACATCGCCGGACGTTTGCGCACTCCTTCCAGGCCCTTGAGAACCTGGATGCTGCCGGCATCGTACGCCGAACCTCCTTTTTTCTCTGCCGTCACTCTGCTGTCCCTCCTGTCCGCCGACCAACGCAGCGGATCGTCCTCACCACCGGGGTCTCGGAACGCTCGGCCAGGCGCGCCACGATCTCATCGTGCATCAACGCAATCTCGCTGCGCCAGACCGGGTCCTCCACCTCTAAAAGTAACGTTTCTCCCCTGACATCGATCGGGCGCGAAACCGCAGAAATACGCGGTCCCACGATCGATTCCCACTCATCCAGCAGGCGCCCCTTCGCGACTCCCGCGGCATAACGCTCGCGCCCCATCAGCGATCGCAGGATCTCTCCCAGAGAGCGGGCGTGGGGGCTCATCTCTCACTCCCGCGCGATCGTTCGCAGTTCCTTTCCGGGACCGGCTCCACGACCCCCCTGCTCACGGTGACGATCCGTGCGGCCCGACCGGCCAGTGTCTCGGGAATGTCCCGGCCGGGGGAGGTGATGAGAACCTGGTTCGTCGTGTCGGTGACGATCTCGACCAGATTCAGGGCCCGTTCGGCGTCGAGAACAGAAGCCACCTCATCCATCACCAGCAGGGGGCTTCGTCCGTACACGGCCGTAAAATACTCCACTTCGGACAGCTTGAGCGCCGCCAGAGCCGTCCGGATCTGGCCGTGCGAACCGAAGGTGCGCAGCTCCCGGTCCTGCACCCGCAGAACCAGCTCGTCCCGGTGCGGTCCGACACCCGTATAGCCACGCTCTTCGTCGGCTGCAAGCGTGCGGTCCAGGGTCTCGGCAACAAGCGCCTCGTCACCCGGATCACCGGCGGGGCTGGGGCGGTATTCGATGTCAAACGCCTCCCCCTGCCGGCTGACGTCTCGGTAGTAATCCCGGGCGCGGTTGAGCATGAATCCAACCAGTCCGGCCCGCTTCTTCCTGATCTCCGTCGCCTGAATCGTCAGGCCTTCGTCGTAGGCGGCTGCCAGGGAGCGCCGGCCTTCGCGCAGACACCGGTTGCGCCGTGCCAGAGCGGCCCGATATTCGCGTAGCGCTTCCAGGTACGGCCGCCCGGTCTGAGCCAGGATCAGATCCATGAAGCGGCGGCGCGAGGACGGATCTCCGACGACGATGTTGCTGTCATCGGGAGTCAGTCCGATGACGGGAAACCGACCAACGAGATCTCTGAGACGATCGAGACCGGTGCCGTCCAGGCTGGCCGCTTTCGAACCGTCCCGCCCCAGCCTGAAGACAACGCGCAGCCGGTCATCTCTGGCCTCGAATTCGCCGGAGAGCACGGCCCTCTCATCACCGAGCCGGATGATCCTTTTCTCGCGACGCTCCCGGAACGACCGCCCCAGACAGAGAAAGTAGATCCCTTCTATCAGGTTCGTTTTTCCCTGGCCGTTCGGTCCCACGACCAGGGTCAGACCACCGTCCAGGTCCAGATCGAGCGACTCGTAGTTCCGGAACGATCGAAACGAGAGATGCCGGAGAACGACGGATTCCGGTTGCCGGGTCTCCCCTTCCTCACTCATTCAGACGCAGGGGCATAAGCAGGAAGGTGAGGTCTTCGCCTTCGTTCTGCTCGACTGGTCGCACCAGGCCGGCACTGACCGGTGTCTTGAGCGTCATTTCCAGGTCGCCTTTCGGCAGGTGCCTGAATATTTCAAGGAGATAGGCGGCGTTGTACGCCACCGACATCTCTTCACCCTCGTACATCACCTCGACCTGCTCGCGGGCTTCGGCCCCGAGGTCTGGACTGACCGCACTCAGCATGGCGCTGTTCTGGCTCAGATCGAACCTGACTTGATGGGTCTGGGTATTACTCAGGATTGCTACTCGTCTGACAGCGGCCTCGAGTGTGTCCCGGTCGACCTGGAGGCGCTTGTCGTTATCCTTCGGCATGACGAGTTCGTAATTCGGGTAGGGACCGTCTATCAGCCTGGTGAGAATGACCGTCCCCTGCAGGTCTGCCTGAAGGTATTTCTCGCCGATCGTCAGGCCTTCCAGCGTGAAACCGTCCGAGATCAGACGGGTGATCTGATGCAGAGCCTTCGGGGGAATAATGATCTCCCGTACCTCACCCTCACCGCCCCCGATTACACCTGTCAGAGACATGATCGCCAGCCTGTGACCGTCGGTCGAGACCATACGTGTATCGCCCCCATCGACCTGCCACAAAACACCCCCCAGGGCCGGTCTGGTCTCGTCACTGGAAACAGCGAACGAGGTTGTCGCAACCATCCTCTTGAGAACCGCCCCGTCGATCGTCGCATTGTTGCCTTCGACCGTGTCCTGAAGTTTGGGAAATTCCTCGGCGTCCATGCCGGTCAGTTTGTACTGACCTGTCCCGCAGGTCAGAGAGATTCTGTTATCCGCCTCATCGAGCTGGAAAACATCCTGGGGAAACTCTTTCACGATCTCGGAAAATTTTCTGGCCGGAATGGTTGTCAAACCGTCTTCCAGGACATCGGCTTCGAGGGATGTTTTCATCGAGATATCGAGATCGGTGGCCGAAATATAAAGTCGGCCGTCACCAGCCTTGACGAGCAGATTGGAAAGGATGGGAAGAGTTGTTTTGGGAGGTACGATCTGCTGTATGTTCGACAGGGCTTCAGTGACATCGTCCCGGGAAAGTCTGACCTTCATCAGTTGCTCCCTGCGTCAGGAGGTAGTCCTGTGAAACCGGAACCGAGCGGTTACCGGACGGTGTAACCTACGTAAAATATATAGAGAACAGACATAATAGTAGTAAGCAGTGTGGATAGTTGGTACAAGACGCGATTTTTCTCTTAAATTGTTACAGTAAAGCAAATTAACAATTCCCTTCAGTGTGGAAAAATGAGCCCCGCAGGGTGGGTAAGAGAGCCTCTTTTCCACCGTGTCAACATATTCACCGAACAAGGCCGTGCGGGGGGGAGTTGAGCACAGCCGGGTGAACAGGAATCGGGGGGATGTCAACACCCAGTCAGGGGGTTATCACCAGCTTTTCATGGCAGATCGAGTTCGACGTCCAGACGGGAGAGAAGGGAATCGACATCTCTCTTGATCTGAGGATTGGTAGAGAGTTTCTCCTCGATCGTCTGGAAGGCATGAATGACTGTGGAGTGATCCCGGCCGCCGAAGTGCAGGCCGATCGTTTTAAGACTGCTGTCGGTCAGGTGCTTGCAGAGGAACATTGCGATCTGGCGGGGCACCACGATTTCTTTTTTCCGGGTGCGGGCCTTGAGAAGATCGGTCGAGATGTTGAAATGGGAGGCGACGGTTTCCTGTAGAGATTCGAGTGTGATCCAGGTCCGGGTTGTATCGATCTGATCATGGAGTACTTCGAGGGCCAGATCGACGGTGATCTCGCGACCGGTCAGCGAAGAAAAAGCCAGCAGTTTGATCAGACAACTCTCCAGCTCGCGGATGTTGGACTTGATGTTCTGGGCAATGTAGAGCAGGACGTCGTTGGGGACATCGACTCCGTCGGTATCGGCCTTCTTCTGCAGGATGGCGACCCGGGTCTCGAGGTCGGGTGTCTGGATGTCAGTCACGAGCCCCCAGAGAAAGCGGGAGATGAGCCGCTCTTCGAGACCGGGCAGGTCGCGGGGCAGGCGGTCGCTGGTCAGGACGATCTGTTTGCCGCGCTGATGCAGGGTGTTGAAGGTATGAAAAAATTCCTCCTGGGTTCTTTCCTTGTTGGTGAAAAACTGGATGTCGTCCACCAGCAGGAGATCCACATTACGGTACAGAGAACTGAATTCGGAAGTCTTGTTGTTCTGGATCGAGGTAATGAAATCGCTTACAAACTTTTCGCTCGAAATGTAGCTCACGCGGGTGGCGGTACCGTTCTGGATGGCATAACTGGCAATGGCCTGCAGCAAATGGGTTTTGCCCAGACCGACCCCGCCGTACACGAGCAGGGGGTTGAAGGCGGTTTTTCCCGGAGCTTCGGCAACAGCCTTCGATGCGGCGTGAGCGAACTGATTACTGTTACCGATGACGAAGGTGTCGAAAGAGAACCGTGGATTCAGGGCCACCGGGTCGAGAAGACCGCCACCGCCGGTCCTGGTCGTCATCGGGTGCGGATTCTCGGGCGGCAGGTGAGCGGCGGGATTGTCCTGTTCCCGATCGGATTCCTGAATGTCGAAGACAACCCGGACGTTCTCGCCGGCGCGGGACTTCACGATCCGATCCAGAAGCGGCCGGTAGTGCTGCTCCACCCAGTTGACGAAGAAATGACTCGGCACCTCCAGCCGGAATTCATCCTCGCCGAGTCGGGAGGGCTGGATCGGTTTGAACCAGGTTTCGAAGCTCTGGGCCGGGAGCTGGGCAGACAGATCGTCGAGACATCTCGACCAGATGACATCGGCGGATTGAGCCACGTTACCGGTACTCCTTGATGTGCGGTGACACTCTCCGGGAACAGCGGTTCCTTGCTGTAACTCCCGGTTCGACACTACGTTACTTCGGAGGCAGGAGAGTTATCCCGGCCCCGTCAACACCCCACCAACACGGTTATCCACACCTTATCCACTTATCCACACCGCCGTGCGAAGCGCCAACGTATCATACCTCCCGCGAGGCAGTCAAGGTCTTTTCCACGAAAAAAATGAACCGTATACACAATTCCGGGGAAGACCGGGAAGAGACTGCGGCCAGGTGGTGGAGGGGGTTGATTGGGCTTGACGGTCGGGGCTTTGTAGGGGCATCTTAGCGCGTCTTGCACCACAGGGAACCATCTTGCTGACAGGACAGGTGAGGAAGGGTGAAACGGACTTATCAGCCCAGCCGCCGGAAACGGAAAAATACTCACGGATTCCGATCCCGGATGAGTTCGCGCAGCGGTCGGGCCGTTCTCAAGCGACGCCGCAAGAAGGGGCGCCGACGTCTGAGCGTCTGAGCACGGGCCGGGGGAAGGAACGGTTCCCCCGCGCCGAGCGTCTCAAGGGGCGCCGGACAATCGGGAACCTCATGACCGGGGGCGATACCCGCGAGAACACGATGCTGGTCATCCGCTATCACCTGGAACGGGAGAGGGGCACACGCAGGGTCGCCCTGACGGTGAGTCGCCACTGTCCCACGGCCGTCGTGCGAAACCGGATCAGGCGGTGGTTGAGGGAGATATACCGCACCGGTCGGGAGAGGCTTCCTGCGGGTGACTTCATCATCATCGCAAAGGCGGGCGCCGTTGAGGCGGACTTCTCCCAGCTCAGACGTTCCTTTGAGAGCCTGGCACAGCAACTGGATCGTTAAGGTCCTGCAGCTGCCCCTCAGGGCCTACCAGATCTTCCTTTCACCCCTGCTCGGATCCCACTGCCGTTTTTACCCTACCTGTTCCGCCTATGCCCTCGAGGCCTTGAGAACACACGGTCCCCTGCGCGGGACCGGATTGAGTCTCTGGCGCATACTGCGATGCGGCCCCTGGTCGCGAGGCGGGTATGATCCCGTACCCGAGTCCGAGAAACACGGATGAACGACAAACGCACCATCATCGCCCTGGTCATCATCGGCCTCATCCTGCTGCTCATGCCGACCTACATGCGCTGGTTCTATGGGCCGACCGAGACACCCCCGCCGCCCCCCCAGACCGACCTGCCGGACAGCCTGATGACCCAGGCGGTGACGGCCGATACCATCGGAGCCTGGAGTCGGGACGATGTTACGGAAACCGAACCCATCCAACCAACTACTTCGGAGCCCGAACAAGCCGGCGTGGACCAGATACCCGGATCCGGCCGGGCGCTGACGGTTGTGACGCCCCTCTATACGGCGACCATGAATACGCGCGGTGCGGTTATAGAAAAGTGGCGGCTGCGGAACTACCAGCGCGAGGATGAGCCGCCGATACAGATGCTGCCGCCGGGAACGTGGGGTCCGGTCTTCGAAATCCCGCTCGGAGAAGAACGGCTCAATGCTCTGAATCTGGTCTTTTCCTGCGACGCACCCGACACCATCAGAATCGGACCCGGCGAGGAAACCACGCTGGTCATGTCGGCCGAGGTGGCAGACGAGAGGCAGGCGGTGCGACGCCTGACCTTCAACGGTGACGGGTATGCGGTGGGTATCAACGACGCCTTCACCGGTTTCACCACCACCCCCATGAACGACGCCTACCGGTTGTTATGGGTCGGCGGACTCAACTTCACCGAAACGAGTACGGACAAGACCCGGCGGGAAGACGTCCAGTACTCGGGTTTTTACGGCTCTCAGGGGGGTGATGTGCAGAAAACCCGCCTGAAGCAGGATCATGTCGAGGAGCAGCTCTTCGGATCGGTTGAATGGGTGGCTTTGCGGACCAAGTATTTCACCGCCGCCCTCGTCCCGCAGGGCGAGCTCTTCCGGACCGTCAGAATGAGCGGCCAGGCCGGCGAGAACGGTCCACCGCGCATGCAGCTGGCGGCCGAACGAGAGATCGAGACAACCGCCGGAAGCGAAATAGGTACCCTGCTCTATCTGGGACCGATCGATTACAGTATCCTGCGTGAGTACGAGGTCGGTCTCGAAGGAATGATGGACTTCGGGTTCAGCATCATCAAGCCGATCAGCAAGTTCGTTTTGATCCTCTTCACCTTCCTGCACGGGTACATCCCCAATTACGGGCTGGTCCTCATCGTCTTCTCCATTCTGGTCAAGGTCGTGGTCTTCCCGCTGACACGGAAGTCGTACGAGAGCATGCATGCCATGCAGGAACTGACGCCGCGCATGCAGGAGATCCGGGAGAAATACAAGGACGACCCGGAGAAGATGAACAAAAAGATCATGAATCTCTACAAGGAGAACAAAGTCAACCCCCTCGGCGGGTGCTTTCCCCTTCTCCTGCAGATGCCGGTCTTCTGGGCCCTGTTCATTGTCTTTCGTACCACCATCGAGTTGCGGGGCGCCCCCTTCGTACTCTGGATCAACGACCTGTCGATGGCAGATCCCTACATGGTCCTGCCGGGGTTGATGAGTCTGACCATGCTTCTTCAGCAGCGGGCCCAGCTCAAGAACCCGCAGCAGAGAACCATGGCCCTGCTGATGCCGATCATGTTCTTCTTTCTCTTCAAGAGCTTTCCGGCCGGGCTGGTCCTGTACTGGACCCTCTTCAATATTCTCTCCATCGTGCAGACCGAACTCGTGCACAAACGTCCCGCGGCAGCCGAAACCGCAGGCACGGGAACCGGCCGGTCAGGGAAGGGGTCGGCGAACGGGCGCACCCCGGTACAAAGCGGCCGGGGACAGAAAGCCGGCAAAGGCGGTCCAGTCCAAAAGCCGGGAGGCAGGAAGAAACGCTGACGGGCGTTGTTTCACGTGAAACATCGCGCGGTATTGTATCCGAAAAAGGACAATCTGTAGACTACTCCACGAACCGCGGTGTCGGGGGGAAGAAGACACCGGCAGGGTACCTGGAACCATGAGACCTTGGCACGTTACCGGACCGGAACGAAGACAGAACGCTGCCGGTCGGGATGCAGCGCTGTTCGAATACGACACGTGTTGCGTGACAGGGCACTAGGTTTCACGTGAAACACGATCTTCTGCCTGCCCGCCTTCTGACGGCCGAAATTCAGCCCCTGGGTATCGTTCTGGACAGTGCCGCCCTGGATCTCCTGGCCCGGTACTGGGATCTCCTTCACATGTCCGTCGGCACGATCAATCTCATCAGCCCGAAGACTCTGGAGGACGGACCGATCCGTCACCTGGCTGATTCCCTGCTCGGTCTGCTCTCCCCCGCCACGGAGGGGACGGCGACGATACTTGATATCGGGAGCGGCGGCGGCCTGCCCGGACTGCCGCTGGCCATCACCCGGCCTCACAGTCGGGTCTCGCTGCTGGAATCTCGAACGCGCAAAGCCGAGTGGCTCGAGCGTACTGTCCGCGAGCTGGGCCTCTCTGAGCGGGTCGATGTGATCGGGGCCCGGTTCGAGTCCCTCGCTCCCGAAGAGGTGGCGCGCTATTCCTGCCTGACGGTTCGTGCTCTGGCTCCTCCGGAATCACTCCTGCCCCGGCTCCTCCCCTTGCTGGGCCCCCGGGCGGTGCTGCTTCTCTGGCACTCTCCCGCCCAGCGGAACGGGTTGAAGGGGGTGCTGAGAGAGCCGGCGGGCGAGCACGCGTTTACCCTTTATAACACCTATTCACACGTCTTTGTGTCTAACGAGTTCTCTTCGTGCGTTTCGGAAATCGGTGAAGTGCGTTGACAGTCGACGGGCGCCGGCCTAGAATTCGCGCCATGTACGGGGCGAACGATCGATCGCCGGCGGTCGTACGGCAGCGCCCGTCACCTCTTTTCTGGGCAGGGCTGCTCGCGGCGCCGTTGCTCCTGATCGTCATCGCCCAGCTCCTCGGAGAGGAATCGATCGTGAGCCGGGCGGTACGGCTCGCTTTTCGCCCGCTCTGCCATCAGGACCCGGAGCGCTCCTTCGCGATCGGCGGCACGGCCCTGGTCGTCTGTGCCCGCTGCACTGGTTTCTATGCCGGATTGGCCGTGGTCGCGTTGATCGGCGCCGGAGCCAGGCAGGCGGGTTTCTGCTGGCGGGTGCCTGGAGCAGCCTTTCTGCTCATCCTGCCGCTGGCCCTTGACGGCGCGGGGAACCTCCTGGGTGTGTGGAATACGGGTCCGGCGCTGCGCGCCCTGACGGGAGTCGCGGCGGCCGCCCCACTGGCCCTTGCGATGACGGGATGTAATCATGGCCTTGAGTGAAGAGAGAATACGCGGGATTTTCTGGGGCGGTCTGGCGGGCGGTCTGGCCTCGGCCATTCCCCTGATCGGCTGGTTGAACTGTTTCTGCTGCCTGTGGGGCTGGGTGGCCGGAGCCGTCGCGGCGGCGGTCGTGGTTCGCACCGCCAGCCTGAAAGAGGGGGAGGGGGCCGTGACGGGGGCCCTGGCCGGAGCCTTCGCCGGGCTGGTGAGTTCCACCCTGGAGATCCTCTGGGGCCTGTTCCTGGGACCGGCCATGGCCGGCGTTTTCGAGCGTCTGGAACGCTACCTGCCCGATAACGTGCCGCCGGGCACCCTCGATTTTCTGCAGAATCTGCCCGAACAGGGTCTGGCCCTGCTGGCCATGCAGTTCTTCTCGGCGATCTTCTCCATGGTTCTCTTCGCCGGCTTCGGAGCCCTCGGGGCTTTGCTCTATCTCCGGCTGACCCGGCCCCCCCAGGTACCTCCCCCGGTGGGGATAGAGCCGCCTGGCGATGGAACCGCTGAACCGCAGTAAACTCCGTCTCCTGCGAGGCCTGCGTCATCGGGCGGTTCGCCGCCGGCGCGGGCTGGTCGTGGTGGAAGGATTGCGGGCGGTGGAGCATGCCCTGCAGGCCGACCTGCCGGTCGCGTTCGTGGCCCTGACCCCGGACGCCGCCAGGCGCCCCGAAACAGCCGTCCTGAGCGAGCGGGCCCGGGAGGACGGTGTGGATGTGTACGCCATCGAACCGCACCAGTGCGCCGAGATCTGCGATACGGTCACCCCCGCGGGGCTTCTGGCGCTGGTGTCCTGGGCGCCGCCGGCGGCAACCGAACCCGACGACATCCGCACCCATCTTCACGATCGGGAGATCACATCGGTCCTGGCCCTCGATGCCGTGACCGACCCCGGCAATGTCGGAACCCTGGTCCGCACGGCCGGAGCCTTCGCAGTCGGTGCCGTTCTCTTCGGTCGGGGCACGGTGGATCCGATGAACCCGAAAGTCATCCGCAGCTCGGCGGGTACCATCCTGACCCTGCCCGGCCTCTTTTCAGGGGTGGAGCTGGAGGCCCTGCTGGACATCCTGCCCGAAGACGAGTGGGCGGTTTTCCGGGCCGAAGTCTCCGGCGGGTCGGACAGGCCCGAGCAACAGGATTCCCGGCCCTGGATACTGCTGCTGGGCAGCGAGGCCTCCGGGGTGCGCCCCGAACTCAAGCGGCGGGGTCAAGCCCTGACGATCCCCCAGGCCGGTAGGGTTGAATCCCTGAATGTCGCGGTGGCCGGGGGCATCCTGATGTATGTACTCACACAGGGACAAGGACCATGAAAAGGACAGGGAAACCCGTTGTCGGAGTCATCGGACTCGGATACGTCGGTCTGCCGCTGCTGCTGGCTTTCCGGGAGGCCGGCTGCGGGGTGATCGGGGTGGATATAGAGGCCCCCAAGATCGAAAGTCTCGCGGCCGGAAAGAGTTATCTCTCGCACATACCGGATACACGTATTGCGGCGCTGGACGGCGACTCCGTGACCCTGTCGACCGATACAGAGAGCATGCTCGAGGCGGAGGCGGTGATCATAGCGGTGCCGACACCACTGACAGACGTCATGACACCTGACCTGTCCTTTGTGGAGAAGACAGCCCGGGATCTGGGCCGTCACCTCCAGGCCGGTCAACTCGTGTCCCTGGAAAGCACCACCTATCCCGGAACGACCCGTGAGGTGCTCAAACCGATCCTCGAGGAGGTGTCGGGCCTTGAAGCCGGGCGGGACTTCTTTCTGGCGTTCAGCCCCGAGCGGGTCGATCCCGGCGATGAGAACCACGATATCACCCGGGTACCCAAGATCGTGGCCGGGCTCGGTCCCGAGGATCTGGAGCGGGCCCGGGCCCTGTATGACCTGATTACACCCGAAACGATACCTGTCTCGAACCCCGAGACGGCCGAAATGGCCAAACTGCTCGAGAACATCTACCGGGCGGTGAACATCGCCCTGGTGAACGAACTCAAGATGCTGGCCGACCGTATGGAACTCGATATCTGGGAAGTGATCGCGGCGGCCGCCACCAAACCCTTCGGCTTCCAGCCCTTCTGGCCCGGACCCGGGCTGGGCGGACACTGCCTGCCGATCGATCCTTTCTACCTGTACTGGCTGGCCCGCACGAAGTACGATTTCCCGGCCCAGTTCGTGGAGCTGGCCGGTCAGATCAATACCGGCATGCCGGCCTGGGTGGTTGCCAAGACAGCCGCCGCTCTGGCCGAGACGGGGGCCGGTCTGGAGGGGGCCGCCATTCTGGTTCTGGGGGTGGCATACAAACGGGACATCAGCGACACCAGGGAAT
Organism: uncultured Gemmatimonadota bacterium; assembly: GCA_964576115.1. Lineage (GTDB taxonomy): Bacteria > Blakebacterota > Blakebacteria > Blakebacterales > Blakebacteraceae > CAYSYY01. The sequence goes on along the minus strand of CAZNUA010000002.1, from coordinate 95,907 downwards.
CACCGGGTCTGCGGCTCATGTCTCTGTTCCGGGACAATGGGGCAGGACAGGTGAGCTATCACGACCCCTTCGTTCCCGAACTTCCCCTCACACGAGACTACCCGGAACAGGCGGGAACGCCGTCGGTTCCGCTGACGGCCGAGACCCTGGCCGGATATGATGCCGTCGTCATTGCCGCCGATCATACCGGAGTCGATTACGAGCTGGTGGCCGGTCGGGCCCGGCTCGTCATCGACACCCGCAATGCTCTGTCAGGGGTGGCCGAGCCAAAGGCCCGGATTGTACAGGCCTGAGCCGGTCGGTGGGGCAGGTCGGGATGCGGGCGAGGTGAGCCTCAGAACTTGGGTTCCAGACCAAGTCCCATGACCGGCGGACCACCGTCACCCGGCCAGCCGATCTCCAGGCGCAAGGTCCCGAGCAGGGCGCTGTAAAAGGTCAGCCCGCCGCCGAAGCAGACCAGCGTGGGGGATCTCCGTGACCAGGGAGGGGAACCGGGGCCGCGCCGGACGCCCGTTCCCGCCCCCATCTCGCCGAAGATGACGGCTGCCAGGCCCACGATCTGATCGCCGAGAGCGCCGAGATCGAGCGTTCTGACCGGAGCCAGCTGCCACTCCAGCTGCAGGCTGGTCTCCCAGCGCCTCTCGACCAGCCAGTTCCCGAACTCATACCCCCGCAAGCTGTTCATTCCGCCCAGGGGCAGCAGGCGCCAGAACGGGCGGTCCCCGTCCTGGATCTGGACCAGGGCATATCCGGCTGCCAGCAGGCGGGGGAGCAGGTGTGCCCGCAGCACGTGCGTAGCGGTGAGCATATACCCCCGAACGTCGCCGCCGAGCAGACCGCCGTAGGCTTCGAGGTGCAGCGAGGTGGTCCGGCCCGGACGGGGCCAGGCCCACGGATCGGTGGTATCGAAACCGACGCTGGCCCACATCAGATGCTGCCTGCGGTCGAAACGGGTACCGGCTGTCGCCGGCACCCAGTCGGGGACTTCCCCTTCGATCCGGCGCCAGGCCGCGCCGCCGGCCAGCCGGCCGGTGCGCCCGACCCAGCGACCGAACTGCAGGTTGAGGCGCTCTCCGGTTTCCCGGAAATCGTACAGACGGTTGTGGAGGCTGACGGCCGCTCCGCCGAAGCGGAATGATTCGTGATGGGGGCCGTTCCAGGTGTTGCGGAAACTCGCGCTCAGGTACCGGGAACCGCCCCCCAGGAGAGTGACGTAGAACCAGTGCCCCCGCCGGAAGAGATTGAAATGACCGCCGGCGCCGCCGAAGGACCAGCCCGATTCCTCCTCGTATTGCATCTGGGGCAGGAGGAACCAGCCGAAGCGTTCCTCGAGAATGACTGCGGCTTCGACGGCATTGGGGGCTGAGGCGTCGGGCAGGGGACGGGGCACGATCCGGACCGACCAGAAGATCATGAGGCCGGTCACGGCCTGTTCGTCGCGCCGCGCCGTCTTGGCCCGCCACGGTTCTCCGACGCGCAGCTCGAGGCGCCGGCGCACGACATCTTCGTCCATCCGGGTCAGACCCTCGACCACGATCCGCCGGATCGGCAGACCCTCGAGCGTACTCGACACAACGCCCTGAGCGGAGGCCTGGAGCGGAAACGCCAGGGCAACGGCCAGGAGTGCCAGGGAGCGGCACCGGGAGCCGCCCGGACGTATCGGACAGTGCGTGGAGGGCATCATCAGGCAGAGATAATACGGTTCGTTCGCGCCCACCGCCAGCGGGCATCACGAACGCCTCAGAATCGGCTTGAGAACGAACCCGCCCGTGGCTACCGTACCTGCGCTTCGCACCCCTCCGGGCGGATCGAGAGCGGGTGCGAGAAGGCGGGAGATACCCACATCGCAGTCGAGGAGCAGTCATGAATCTGTTCGTATGCATCACGCAGGTGCCCGATACCGCCACCCGGCTCAAAATCGATGCCGAGGGGAAAGGAATCGAGGAGCAGGATCTCACCCTCGTTCTGAACCCGTATGACGAGTATGCGGTCGAAGCAGCCGTGCAGCTCAAAGAGGCAGGCACGGCCGAAAAAGTGACGGCGGTCGCCGTCGGCCCCGAGGCTGTCAGCAGTGCTCTGCGCAACAGTCTCGCGCTGGGGTGTGATGAAGCGGTTCACCTCACGACCGAGGCTCCGCTCGCCGATCCCCTGCAACAGGCCCGGGCCCTGGCCGCTTTTCTGGGCGGGGTCGAGGCCGATCTGATTCTGACCGGCAAACAGTCGGTGGACGACGACACGCAGGCGCAGGGCCCCATGCTGGCAACCCTGCTCGACCGGCCCTGTCTGACCGAGGCCATCACCCTCGAGCTGGCCGACGGGAACGTCACCATCACGCGCGAGGTCGAGGGCGGCAAGCAGCAGGTCTCGGCCGCTCTGCCCGCGGTCGTGACGACCCAGAAGGGTCTCAACGAACCCCGCTATGCCAGTCTGAAGGGAATCATGGCGGCCAAGAAGAAGACCATCGAGGCGATCGCGGCCGAGGCGGGCGAGGCCGGGATCGAGGTCGTGACCCTGACCCTTCCTCCACCGCGACCGGAAGGCAAGATCGTCGGCGAGGGAACCGAAGCCGTTCCCGAGCTCGTCCGGTTGCTCAGGGAAGAAGCGAAAGTCATCTGAGGGCCCCAGTCGGGACTGATCAACGAGAGGAAGGAGCAGGGGCATGCCGAAGGGTGTTTTGATAATAGCGGAAACACGGGACTCCGACGTGCGCGGCGTCACCGCCGATGCGGCTGGCGCGGGACGGCGCCTGGCCGATGCCGTCGGAGGGCCCTGCTGCGCTCTGCTGGCGGGCAACGGGATCGCGGGCGAGGCCGAAGGGTTGGGAGCGTACGGTGTCGAGCGGGTCTACGTCGCCGACGGCGAAGGGTTCGCCGCCTATGCCGGAGCGACCTGGCTGGCGGCGGTCCAGGCCGCCGTAACGGCCTGCGACCCGGCCCTGATCGTGCTGGCGGCCACGAGCAGCGGCAAGGACCTGGCGCCGCGGATCGCCGCCGCCCTCGGGGCCGGACTGGCTGCAGCGGTGACCGACTTCGACGCCCGGGAGGACGGGATCGTCTATACCCGGCCGGTCTATGCCGGGAAGATCTATCAGCAGCTGCGGCTCACGACTCCGATCGGGGTGGTGAGCGTGCGGCCGAAGGCGTTCGAGGTCGAGGCCGGACACACGAGTACTCCCGAGGTGGAGAACCTCGATATCCAGGTGCCCGAGGTGGGAGAAACGGGCTCGGCGGTCGAGGCTGCAGCCGGAGCCCGGGTCGACCTGACCGAAGCCGACCGGATCGTCTCGGGCGGACGGGGCATGGGCGGACCGGAGAACTGGCCCCACCTCGAAGCGGTGGCTGAAGCTCTCGAAGCCGAACTGGGCGCCTCGCGGGCGGTCGTCGATGCCGGCTGGCGGCCCCATTCCGAGCAGGTGGGACAGACCGGCAAAACGGTCACGCCCCAGCTCTATGTCGCGGCCGGGATTTCGGGTGCCATGCAGCACCTGGCGGGGATGAGCCGTTCGAAGGTCATCGTGGCGATCAACCGCGATCCCGAGGCGCCGATCTTCGGGGTGGCCGACTACGGCATCGTCGGCAACGCCCTAGAGGTGCTGCCGCGTCTGGCCGAGGAGCTCAAGGACACAGCCGAATAATCCCCGGTCCTATGCCCCTATGGCGCGGATCGGATCGGGAATGAAGCAGAGAGCGAAAACGATCAGGCAGATCCAGCCGATGATCCGGCGGTTCCGGTCGAGCGGTTCCTCGTTGGCGACCGGAAAATGTCGCAGGAACCTCAGGGTGACCAGATCGGTCAGCGGGATGCGCACGCCGGCTGAAAGACGCGCGATCAGAACATAGACGAAGAAGAGAATCGCCAGAAAGACGAGGACGTACCACCACCAGCGCGCCACCAGCCAGCCCAGGAGCAGGAGACCGGCGATGGCGAGGGGGCCGAGCAGCCACTGGCGCCGGCCGAAGAGGGCATAGGCGATGTGCCCGCCGTCGAACTGCCAGATCGGCAGCAGGTTCCACATCGTGACGAACAGACCCACCCAGCCGGCGAATCCCACCGGATGGATGTAGACCGTATAGCCGTCGGGAATCGGACCGATCACCAGCCTCTGTAGACCAGCTGTCAGCAAGCTGTCCCCCAGAATCAAGCCCCCGGTAGCGGTGGTTTCGGGCAGGGTCCGGGAGAGGGCGAAGCCCACGATCAGGGCGATGATACTCGGTACCAGTCCCGCCAGCGGTCCGGCGGCGCCGATATCGAGCAGCTGCCGGCGGTTGTAGATGGGCGAACGGAAAGCGATGAAAGCCCCCATGGTGCCGAGCAGATTGGGAAAGGGAATGAAGTAGGGTGGAGACACCTCCACTTCATGGCGACGCGCCAGCAGGTAATGGCCGAATTCGTGGCAGAGCAGAATCCCCAGCAGGGGCAGGGCGAAAACCCAGCCGTCGAGCAGGCTCCCCGGACCTCCTGACGCATCTGTGTTCATACCGGATCCCACGTACAAGGTGGAGAGCACGGTGGCCAGAAAGAGAATGACGGCCCTGTTCCAGCTCCGGCGGCGGATCGCCGACCGGGCCTCCGGAGTCAGGGCATACCAGGGGACGCGTCGCCGCTCGGCCCCGGTCGGCCGGGGGTGGGTTGGGTGATCGTCCAGTGTCTTTTCCTCTGCGCTTGCGGGTGCTGGTGCGTCGAGGATGAAAGAGAACCAGCCGTCGGCGGGGGTCAAGGGGGAAAGCCCCGTCTTGACACCCCCGGCGGCTCATTCCAAGTTCATGCCTATGACAATCCACACTCCTGGCAATGTGCCGTCACTGGCTGCCGTGGCGGTCCTGATCATGCTGACGGTGGCGACCGTCGGCTGTACGGGCGGTTCCCCCTTCGGCGTCCGAACCGGGGCCGAACTGGCGCCCCGCATTTCGGGCGAGCGGGCGCTCGAGCTGGTCGACGAACTGGCCCCTCTGGTACGTCTGCCGGGTACCCCCGGCTACGATCGGGCCCTCGACGAGATCGCCGATCGACTCGCGGCCGGCGGGTTCGTCCCTCTCGCGGCTCCCCCCGCGACGGGTGGGTCGGTACCACCCGGCACCCCGACCGGTTATGTCTGGGTTCTGGCCGATTCGATCCCCTTCGATATCTGGCAACCGATCGGAGGACGACTCGACGTGCTCGGACCGGACGGCTGGTGCGTCACTGATACCGACACCGCTCCCACGACCCTGGCCCGGAACTCGCGGCCGACTCCGCCCGGCGGAATCACGACCCGTCTGTTCAACCTCGGCAACGGCACCTTCCCCGCCGAGTACGAGGGGCGTGACGTGCACGGAGCGATCGTGTACGGACGTCGCTCCCTGACCGACATCTACCGGGCCGCGGTCCTCGAACGCGGGGCGGCCGGGGTCGTGAGTGCTTCGGCCCCGGATTGGCAGGCAACCGACACACACCCCGAACTGGTGCCGGCCGGTACGGTGGGACGGGAAGGCTTCGGTTTCACGCTGAGCGTCAGCGACGCGCTCCGGCTCGAGGCGGCGCTGGAGCAGGCCGGGGGCTCGCTGCCCGTCCGGGCCGAGGTCGAAGCCGCTTATCTCACCGAAAGGCTGAGCCGGACGCTGATCGCCGTCATCCCCGGTACCGAGGCCGCTTCTGAGGCAGTGGCTGTCATAGCACCCTTTTCGGGGCCGGCTCCCGGAGCGTCGGATGTCAGCGGTGCGGCTGCTCTGGTTGAGGCCGCCAACGCCCTGCTGGCGGCGGTGAACGAGGGCCGCCTGGATCGACCCCGGCGCTCGATGATCTTCCTCTTCGGAGCCACCGGATTGAGTGTGCGTGCCTGGACCGAACGCCGGCCCGATGTCGTCGACAGCCTGCACTCGGTCACTCTCCTGCACCTCGTCGGAGCCCGCCCCGACACCGCCGAACGCCAGGTGCTGCTCGAACGCTATCCCGATCCCGCCGCCCTCTGGACCCGGCCTCCCGACTGGCACACCCCCTGGGGCGCCGCACCGCCCCCCTGGCCCTGTCCGGGCCACTACCTGAGTCTGTTCACCGGGGAACTCGCCCGCACCCTCGCCGAGCAGCACGACGGCTGGACGAGTGCCGAGACGCCCTACGAAGGGGGGAGCGAACACACTGTTCTGCTCGAAGCGGGCCTGCCGGCCCAACGGCTCTGGTATTTCCCCGATCCTCTCTACCGCAGCCAGCTCGACACCCCCGGGCATCTCGATCCTCAACAGATAGCAGCCGCGGCGCTCGTGGCTGCAACCTCCGCCTGGATCAGCGCCCGGGCCGACCGGGCCGGAGCCGAACGTCTGCTGACCCTGGTGTACGATCGGGCTGTGGCCCGGATGTCGGCCGGAATCGAAACCGCCCGGGCGAACCTGGAGGGCGGAGCAGGAGACCGCCTGCTGGAACAGGAGATCCTCAACGCCTGGAAGATCTGGTATCTCGAGGCGATCGAATCGGTTCTGGCTCAACCCCTGCCCGGGGAGGTCGGAAAGCTGCGGCGGGATGTCCTGGCCACGGTCCGTTCCCTTGAAAACCGGTGGGATGAAGCCATGATCGGGATCGGTCTGGCACCGGTGGCTCAACCCGAGCGCCTGCAACCCGACCTGCCCCCCGGACGATGAGACCGTCCCCGCACCCGCCTGCGAGCCGAGGCGTCCAGCGGCTGGGCGGACTGCTCGCGGTCGTCTTCTGTGCGACGACTGTGCCGGCGGAGGCTCAGACGACCTGGGATCCGGCCGAGTGGGAGTCGATCACCGTCACCCGTTTCGCCCGCCATGTCATCCCCGGTGTGCGCTGGGTGGGCGTACTGACCGAGCAGGGGGTTCTCTTCTACGACCGCCTGCGCGAGCAGTGGGCGGTAACCGTGACTCCGGCCGACGGCCTGCCCGAAGGTCGGGCGACGGCTCTCTGGCGGCAGGAAAACGGGCTTTTCCGTTACGCCACCGCGGCCGAACAGGTCACCATCGAACCTGGTACCGGCCGGGTTCGAACGGCTTTCCCCGCGTCGCCCCCCGAAGCCTTCAGTGTCCCTCTGCCCGACAATCTCTATACCGACCCGAGCTGGCAGTACCTGCCCGACGGGCGGTTGGCCGGACCGCTGGGCGTCGACGCCGTGATCACCGACAGCCGGACCGATGGGGAGGGGAACCTCTGGATCACCACCTGGGGTCTGGGCACCGGCCGGGCAGAGGAGAACAGCCGCCGTCTCCAGATGAAGCCGCAGGGCCTCTGGAACGCCGACGTCCGGGCCCTGCTGATAGACGGCGACACTCTCCTTGCGGCCGGGTACGCTCTGTCGCCGGCCGTCGGCGGACTGACCGAATGGCGGATGAGGACCGACGAGTGGAAGCACACCCTCGCTTTCGATGAACCCGGACTGCTCAGTGACCGGGTTAGTGCCATGGTGCTCGCCGATCGCGATCTCTGGCTGGCGACCGATGCCGGACTGGCCCACCGCGACGCCCGCGGACGCTGGACGCAGCGGGGACCGCGAGGCCTGCCCGATCCCCGCATCACCGCCCTGGCTGCCGGGGCGGGGGGGATCTGGGTCGGCACCATGCGTGGGGCCGCCGTAGCCGCCGGGGACTCGATCACCCTGCTGCCGCTCCTGGGCCCGAACCGGATCACCGACCTCGCCTCGACCCCGGGAGCAATCTGGTGGGCCACCGAAGGAGGCGCCTGGGTCTGGCGGGGGACGTGGCCGGAGGGTCGGTTCGATCTCATCGAGCACCCGACGGGGGCGCTGAACGGGCGGATCGATGCCGTCTGCGCCCGGGGCGACACGGTCTGGTGGGGGACGACCCGGGGGATCGTCGCCGGCCGGCCTGAGGCCGGGGAGTGGTTGACGGTGCCGGCTTCGGGCCCCTTCCTGCCGGGGGAGATCACCGATCTGGCGGTTGACGACTATAATCTCTGGGTGACGACGTTCCGGGGCGTTCGCCGGCTGATTCGGGCCACCGGTATCTGGCACTATTATACTGAACGCGATGGTCTGGTCGACGAACGTGTCTGGCGGGTGGTCCCGCGCGACGGCGAGGCGTGGTTCGCGACAGCCGGAGGGCTGACCCGCTTCGACTGGCGGCAGCGGAGGGAACGGCCGTGAACCGATATGCCTCACTCGATCCCGACGGTCCCCTTGGTCCGGAATTCCGTTTGATCGGCCGGCTCGCGGCCGAGCTCGGGGCAGGGGAAGCTCCCCTGCCGACGGACGTGGCCGCCCGGTTGCGGGAGGGCCTGGGCGACGATGCCGCCCTGTGGGATATCGGTGGAGGTCTGACGGGGATCCTGACGGTGGACACGATGGTGGCGGGAGTGCACGCCTTCGATCACGAACCGGGTGAGGCGGTCGGAGCCCGGGCCCTGACGGCGGCCGCCAGCGATGTCTGCGCCATGGGAGGGATTCCCCGGCTGGCACTGGTGGCGCTGCAGCTGCCCCGCGAGACCGGCGAAGAAAAACTCGAAGCCCTCTACCGCGGCCTGCGCGAGGAGGCCGACGCCCTCCAACTGGCGGTGGTGGGCGGAGATGTGGTTGACACCCCCGGACCGCTCAGCATCTCCATCACTGTCTATGGCGAGGTGGCCGAGACCGGAATCTGGCGCCGCTCCGGCGCCCGGCCAGGCGATCTCGTCCTGGTCTCGGGATCGCTGGGAGGCAGCCGGGCCGGCGTCGAACTGCTGGCCCGCGGCCCGGACGCACCGCGCAGAGGGTGGGCCGCGGAGCTGGTCGAGCGGCACCTGCGGCCCCGGGCGAGGGTCGATACGGTGCGGGCGCTGGCCGGTGCCGGTGAGGTGCACGCGGCGATCGACATCTCCGACGGTCTGTCGAGCGAGGCCTGGCACCTGGCTCTCGATTCGGGCGTATCGCTCGTCCTCGAGGCGTCGCATATTCCTCTACATCCCGCTCTGCGGTCCTTCATGGAGTGGCTCGATCCCACCGGCGACGAGGCGGGGGCCGTTCTCTACGCCCTCGATTCGGGCGAGGAATTCGAGCTGCTCCTGACCTGCGGGCCCGATCATCCGGCGCTGGCCGGGAACGATTCGCAGTCCGGGGTTCCCCTGACGGTCATCGGCCGGGTCGAGGGGGGGGAGCCGACGGTCGTGCTCGAAGGTGCCGGGGCGACCCGCACCATCTCTGCCGGCGGTTGGAGCCACCGCGGGGGATAAAGAAACGGGGGAGCACTTCCGATCCAGAGAGGATCGCCGTCATGATCCGCGCCGTCATCTTCGATCTCGACAACACCCTCATCGACTTCATGCGCATGAAGGACGAAGCCGTCCGGGCCGCCGCCTCGGCCATGGTGGACGCCGGCCTCGATCTGCCGGTGGCTGAGACGGTCGCGGGGATCGAGGCGGTATATGAGGAAAAGGGAATCGAGTATCAGCAGGTCTTCGACGACTTTTTGACGCGGATCCAGGGAGAGATCGACCCCAAAGTCCTCGCCTCGGGAGTACTGGCCTATCGCCGCCGCCGGGAAGCCCATCTGGTTCTCTATCCTCACGCCCAGGCCACGCTCTTCGCCCTGGCCAAGCGCGGCCTGCGATTGGGTGTGGTGACAGACGCTCCCCGCCGTGAAGCGTGGCTCCGGCTCGTGGCCCTGGGGCTGCACCACCTCTTCGATGCCGTGGTCACCTTCGAGGACACCGGCCGGCGCAAACCCGATCCGGCCCCTTTCCGGCGCGCCCTCGAGGAATTCGGGATCGAACCCTCCGAAGCCCTGATGGTCGGGGATTGGCCCGAACGCGACATGGTCGGAGCCGCCCGGCTGGGGATGCGGACCGTTTTCGCCAGCTACGGGAACGTCTTTGATGACTGCGCCTCCTGTGCCGATCATGAGATACGCGACATTCGGGAGCTGATTGCGATCGTGGAGAGCGAAGGATGAGAACGGCAGCAGTGGGAATCGATCTGCTCGAGGTCGAACGGGTCGAGAGGGCTGTCCAGCGGTGGGGGGATCGTTTCCTCGAGCGCTGCTTCACACCGGGTGAACGCGCCGCCGCCGAACGGGGGGTTCCGGCCGAGGCCCTGGCCGCCCGTTACGCCGCCAAGGAAGCGGTCGCCAAGTGTCTGGGCACCGGTTTCAAGCACGGAGTGCGCCGGCGCGACATCGAGGTGGTGGGCAACGAACGCGGTGCGCCCTCGATCCGCCTGCACGGCACGGCTGCCGCACGGGCGGGAGCGGCCCGTTTCCACGTCAGTCTGACCCACACCCGCGGCCTGGCCGGGGCCGTGGCCATCATGCAGGAACCGGGAGAGTGAAGAGATGCTGTTGTTGACCCGTACCGAGATGCAGGCTGCCGATCGCCGGGCCATAGAGGAGCTCGAGATCCCCTCGCTGCAACTCATGGAGAGAGCCGGACAGGGAGTGGCTGCCGCGGTCGAAGAGCATCTGGCCGAAGAAACCGGACCGGTCGTCATCCTCTGCGGCAAGGGCAACAACGGTGGTGACGGCCTCGTGGCCGCCCGTCTGCTGGCCGCCGGCGGCCATGCGGTCGACGTCTGGCTGGCGGCCGAAACCGACGAGCTGACCGGAGACGCCGGGACGAACTGGCAGCGCCTGCTCGATGAGGCGCCCGAGCTGGCCGGAGAAGTCGCGATCCACGAACTCGGTTCCGGCCGGGTGAGTCCGGGGGCGCTGGCCGAGGCGTGGCGGCCGGCCGGAGTGGTGGTGGACGCCCTCTTCGGGACCGGCATGACCGGGGCGCCCCGCGAGCCGGGAGCCTCTCTGATCGCCGCCATGAACCTCTCGGGACGCCCCGTGGTGGCGGTTGACATACCCTCGGGGGTCGGTTCCGACGACGGTCGGGTGGACGGGGAAGCGGTCCTGGCGGTCGAGACGGTCACCATGGCCTACCCCAAGCTCGGTCTCCTGCTCCACCCCGGGCGGGCACACTGCGGAGCCATCCGGGTGGCCGATATCGGGATCCCCCCCACGGCGGTGACAGGGCGCGAGCGCGAACGCGAACTCTTCTGTCTCGACCACCGCTGGGCGCTCCTGCACCTGCCCCCCCGGCCGCTCGACGCGCACAAGGGCCATTTCGGGCGGGTGGCGATCGTGGCCGGATCGGCGGGCATGATGGGGGCGGGACGGCTGGCCTGCACGGCGGCTTACCGCGCCGGCGCGGGGCTGGTGCGTTACGTTGCCCCCGAAAGCCTGCTCGCGGTGGCTCACTCCGGGCGGGACGAGATCATGGTCACCCCGATCCCCGATGACGGCGCCGGCCGGTTCGTGCCCGGCGACCTGCGTGCACTCGAGGAAGTCTATGCCTGGTCCGACGTGGTGGCTCTCGGCCCGGGGCTGGGAACGGCCGCCGAAACGGACGCCTTCTTCGCCGAGGCGATCGAATCCGCCGATGAAAATCATACCCTGGTGGTGGATGCCGACGGGCTCAATCTCCTGGCCGCCGACCCCGAGCGGCGCGCGGCGTGGGCGGGCCCGGCCGTGCTGACCCCCCATCCCGGCGAAGCCGCCCGCCTGCTCGGTTCTGCAACCGGACAGATCGCCGGGGACCGGCTCGCGGCCGCCGTCGAGCTGGCCCGTCGCTACCGGGCGGTGGCGGTACTCAAGGGAGCGCCGACCGTTATCGCCGACGGGGGCCGGAAGGTTGCCCTCTGTCCTCTCGGCAATCCGGGGATGGGATCGGGGGGGACCGGGGACGTCCTCACCGGCGTGATCGCCGCCCTGCTGGGACAGGGGCTCGAACCCTTCGAAGCAGCGGCTCTGGGAGTGTACCTGCACTCCCTGGCCGCCGATCTGGCGGCCTGCGACGTCGGGGAGTGGAGCCTCATGGCGGGGGATATTTCCGAGTACCTGCCGGCCGCCTTCGGTCACATCGAGGCTTTTCCCGAGCACGACGTCCTCCTGCAGGGGGTCTGGGTGTGAGCCGCCGCCGCATGAAACCGGGACTGCGCCACCGGCTGAGCCGGGAGGACCGGGCTAAAGTCAGCGGCCGCCGGCGCCCTGCGGCGCGTCCCGCGTTGCGCCTGCCCGCCCTCTCCGGGACGGCGCTGCGGCTGCTCGGTGGAGCCCTCGGCGTGGTCATCGTGGTGGCGGTGCTGGCTCACCTGCTCGGCGGCAGGGGGGGGCTGCCCGAAGGGGGGGAGGGGGCGGTCGACGAAGACCTGGCGGCCTGGTGCGTCGAAGTCGAACTCGCTGCCCGTGACGCCGCCGCCGCCCTCGGGCTGCGGGAAAGCTGGATCATGCGCTTCGAACCGGGGAGCACCGGGGGTGACTCGGTCCTGACCGTTATGGAATTCCGCTTCCCCGGCGATCTGCACAAGGAGGTTCTCAACCTGGCCATGACGCGGGCGGTCGAATCTCTGGGGGGCGGCATCGTCCGGGGGGTCGAGCACAGTGCCGCCCGGGTCGAACTCGAGGTGGCCCGGCGGGGGGTCATGACCCACCGCTTTGTGCTGCAGCGTTACTCGGGCTACCGCCGGCACGCCGGCCGTCTGGCCCTGGTCATCGACGATTTCGGACGCGCTTCGCAGGCCACTCTGGACGCCTTCGTCGGTCTCGGTATCCCCTGGACCGCCACCGTCATACCGGGCACCCCCTCAGCGACCCGGCAGGCCCGCTGGTTCTCGGCCCGCGGTGTCTGCCTCCTGGTCCACATGCCGATGGAACCGGAAGCGGGGGAAGAGTGGGAACTGGGTGAGGGGGCGCTTTACACCACCACCGCCCGCGACGACGTCGATGCCCTGGTCGCGGCGGCCCTGTCCGAGGTTCCCGGGGCCCGGGGACTGAACAACCATATGGGTTCGGCGGCCACCGCCGATCCCGACCTGATGCGGGCGCTCATGCGCGCCCTGGCCGACCGCGGACTCTTCTTTCTCGACTCCCGCACGATCGCCTCTTCGGTGGCCGCCGCCGAGGCCGAGCGGGCGGCCATTCCCTGGGCCGAACGGGATGTCTTTCTCGATCCCGAAGATGATCCGGAGATCATCGAACGGCAGTTCGCCAGCGCTCTCGACCGGGCCCGGCGCACGGGACGGGCCGTTGTCATCGGCCACCCCCGGGCCAACACCCTGACGGTGCTGCAACGCCGGATTCCGCAAGCGCGCGAAGCAGGTTTCGAATTCGTTACCGTCGACCGGTTACTCAACCGGCCGGGGAGGAGACCATGACCCGACTCGGTGTGAACATCGATCATGTCGCCACCGTGCGGCAGGCCCGCAAGACCGTCGAACCCGATCCGGTACAGGCCGCCTTGCTGGCCGATATGGGCGGTGCCGACGGGATCGTCTGTCACCTGCGCGAGGACCGTCGACACATCCAGGATCGCGATCTCACCCTGCTGCGGCATACCGTCACCAGCCACCTCAACCTCGAGATGGCGGCTGTGGAGGCGATGGTTCAGACCGCCCTGAAGGTGAAGCCCGACATGGTCACGCTGGTACCGGAGAAGAGAGAGGAGCTCACCACCGAGGGCGGGCTCGATGTACGCACCGCCGTACAGCGGGTCACCTCGACGGTCAGTTCGCTGAAAAGCGCCGGCATCGTGGTGAGCCTGTTCATCGATCCCGATGTGGTCCAGATCAAGGAGTCGGCCCGGACCGGCGCCGACTTCGTGGAACTGCACACCGGGACCTATGCCGGAGCGAAAAACGCCGTCGACGAAGCCATCGAACTCGAGAAGCTCGAACGGGCGGCCCAGGCATCGGCCAAGCTCGGGCTGGGGGTCAGCGCCGGACACGGCCTGACCTACCACAATGTCCAGCCGGTGGCCGCCATACCCGAAGTCGAGGAACTCAACATCGGCCACTCGATCATGGCCCGTTCGATGATGGTCGGTATGGAACAGGCGGTCCGGGACATGATCGAGCTGATCCGGACTGCGCTCTGAGAACCGGGAATCCCGAGAGAGGACGATACTCATGCCCAAGAGCCTATCTGTGCCCGGCGCGGTTGCGCTCGCGCTCGCGCTGGTCCTGACCCTGCCCTCCGGTCCCCCGGCCCGGGCTCAGGCCTGGCCGCAGACCGGAGCCGAGCAGGCCAACTGGGAGCGGCACACCAACCACGAAGAACTGGTGGACTTCCTCTTCGCGGTGCAGGCCCTGACCGATCGGATGCTGATCCGGCATTTGACCACCACCGCCGAAGGGCGGAAGGTGTATCTGGTTTCGCTCGGCGACCCGCCCACCGCAACTCCAGGCACGGCCTGGCTCTCGGGCAAGCCGACCGTGCTGCTGGTGCAGAACGTGCACGGGGGCGAACTCTCGGGGCGCGAGGGGGGCCTGCAACTGCTGCGCGAGCTCGCCCTGGGCGAGCTGCAGCCCCTGCTCGAGCAGATCAACGTTCTGATCATCCCCAGCATCAATCCCGACGGCGCCAACCGCCGGCCCCGCCCCTCGCGCACCAACGCGCTGGGCTATGACATGAACCGCGACTACGTGGCTCTGGAAACGCCCGAGATCAGCGCCGTGGTCGAGCAGGTCCTGACCGAGTGGTGGCCCGACGTACATCTCGATTCGCACAACGGCGGCTCGCGGCCCTATAACCTGACCTACCAGACCACCCTGCACCCGGCTGCCGATCCCGACCTGGTGGCCCTGGCCAACGGCCCCATGTTCGAGGCCGTCAGGGCTCACATGGAGACCGAGGACCTGATGCTCTTTTACTACTCCGGCCCCCGGCAGGATCCTGAGAGCGGTGAGTGGGTCTGGCAGACGACCGTTCCGTGGCTGCGCAAGCAGCACTCCTACAGCGGCTTTCAGAACATGATTGCTTTGCTCTACGAGTGCCCCGGCGGAGACCTGGAACTGCAGGCTCGCTCCCAGCGCGAAGGGCAGGAGGCCCTGCTGCGGTATGTGGCCGAGAATGCCGATCTGGTCCGCGATACCATCCGGCAGGCCCGCCGCCGGACCCTCGAGCGCGAGCGCGGCGAGGTCGTGATCGGCTGGGAGCAGACGACGTATCCCGGCACGGTCGAGTTTTACGTCCGCGACCGTCAGAGCGGCGAAACCCGACTGGTCGAGGGCCGGCTCGGCACCCGCTACGTGGCCTCGGTTACCCGCGCCCGCCCGTGGGCCTATGCCTTCGACGGTACCCTGCACGAGATGGCCGATCACCTGCGGCGCCATGCCGTCGAAGTGGAGAGTCTGCAGGAGCCGATCACGGTGGCGGTCGAGCAGTACCGGGTCGTGAACGCCGAATGGGAGACCCGGCCCTATCAGAACCACCTCATGGCTACGGTCGAGGTCGAGGTCGAGGAGGCCGAGATCGAACTTCCGGCGGGCACCTATGTCGTGCGCACCGGACAGAACGCCGGCACCCTGGCCGCCTACCTGCTCGAGCCCGACACCGAAGACAGCCTGGTGGCCTGGAACTTCCTCGATCACCTGACCCTGCGCGGGTCAACGGTGCGGGGCGAGCGCGAAATGCCCGGCTCGGTCCTGCCGATCTGGCGGCTCATGGCCCCGGTGGGGGTGAAGACACTGCTCTATCCCTGAGAGGGATCCGGACGGCTTCAGGCCCGGCGGTAGAGGATATCCCGGCTGTCGAGCCACGCTTCGAGATGGGCGCGGGGGCCCCGGGGGCTGCCCCGGCGGTAACGCAGCTCGTAGATCCGGTCGGGGGTGGCGAGCTGGATCTTGTGCGAGCCCTCCACGGTGACCGAGCGGATCGTCTCGGCGGGCACGAACGCCCGCCAGCCCTCCGAACGCAGGATCAGGGCCCGCGGAGTAAGGAGCGCTTCGCCGCGGCCCCGCCGGCGCAGCGGCGCGTCCCCCGATCCCGAAGCCAGTCTCAGGAACGGCCAGCGGCGGACCGGTTCGGGACCGGGTGGTGCCAGCCGCTGCCGCTCGTCGACGGTGAGCGCCACCCGGCGGGCCCAGTGGCGCAGGGAATGCGGCCCCTCCCCGGACCAGACCAGATGCGATCCGTCCAGGAGAGTACCGCGGGCGCCGCAGTGCAGGCAGTAGACTCTCCCGTCCCGCTCCCCCCGGACACCGTTGATTCCCCCGCAGCTCGGACAGCGCCAGAGCAGGCGACCGACGTCCTCGGCACTCCGGCGCCGGTCGGACGGGGCACCCGGATGGGTGGCCAGCGCCTCGACCAGAGCGATCCTGACCTCGGCCTCGCTTCCGGGCGCCTGTGGCGCACCCCACTCCACGTCGACCGCGGCATGCCGCAGGGAACGGCCCCAGCGAGGCCAGAGCCGGTAGGAACCTTTCAGCCGGACAGCCACGACCGGCGCTCCGGCCAGGGCGATGAGGCGGGGAACCCCGGGCAGGATGGGAGCGGGACTGCCGTCCCAGCTCCGCTCGCCCTCGGGAAAAATCCCCACCACGCCCCCCGCTTTCAGGATCGTGAGGACGTTCCGGATCGCCTGCGGATCGGGCACCCACCGCCGGAGCCGGATGCAACCCAGGCGACGCATGAAGAGACGCTGGAGGCCGGGACGGAAGGCCTCGGCCGAAGCGATGAAATGAACCGGCCGGGGAAAGGCGGCGGCCAGCAGGAAGGCGTCGAGATAGGAGCGGTGATTGGCCACGACCACCAGTGGTCCCGAGGCGGGGATGGAATCGGACGGGGGGTGCCGCAGGCCGCACCAGGCCCGCAGCAGGGGGCGGATGAGTCCGCGCACGATCCGGTAGAGCAGGGGCATGCGGTATGGGCGGGATCCGGACATGGGTCGAGCATAGCCCGGTCGGGGCCGGGGACACAATCGGCAGTGTCAGCCGATCTGCACCCCGACACCGGGAGCCTGACGGGTGGAAACAGCCGGCGGCCCACCCGCTTTCGGCGGGGCCTGGCTGAGGGGTGAGGTTGACACCTCACCTGCCCGCCCGTACTTTTCACGGCTTCACAGGGGAATGTGCTATCCCCGCTGCCTATCTCTCCTTCAGTGAGGCGGAAAAGAGCGTGAAACGGGACAATCGCTTCCGCATCGGACTCGTCATCGTCCTCATCATCGGTTCCTTCTGGTCGCTCTGGCCGACGGTTCGCATGTCGCTGATGGATCCTCAGGATCGTCAGGACATGCAGGAGCTGCATCCCGACCGGTGGCGCGACCTGGAAGACAGGGCCATTCAGCTGGGTCTCGACCTGCGCGGGGGAATGCACCTGGTCATGGAGATCGATCTCGAATCGCTGCCCCCCGACGCCCGCAGCGACGCCCAGGAACGATTTGCCAGGATCATCCGGAACCGGATCGACCAGTACGGCATCGCCGAACCGATCATTCAGACCCAGGGGCGCGACCGGGTGATCATCGAGCTGGCCGGGGTTTCTAACCCCGAGGCCGCCCGCGATCTGGTGGGGCGCACGGCGGTGCTGACGTACAACCTCCTGAAATCGGAGGAGATCCTGGCCGACCTGCTGCACCGGATGAACCGCACCCTGCGCGAGGGTCTCCTGGCGGGCTCGATCGACCGCGAGCGCATCGGCTGGCATGTGGTCAGTCAGGACGAGGACCTCTTCTCCGGCATCGCCGGCCTCGATTCGACGGCGGCCGACTCCACCGCGATTCCCGAGCAGCCCCTCAACTACTACCTGCTGCAGGATCCCCGCTCCCCCGAGGTGGTCTGGGCCGAGGAAAGGAAGATGGCCTGGATCGACTCGATCCTGGCCCTGCCCGAGATCGCCCGGCTCGTCCCCGAAGACGCCACCGTCAACTGGGCCATGTGGGCCGACGAAAGGTTCTCGACTACCGATGTAAATTACCGCGAGCTCTACCTGCTCGAAGCCTCGCCGATCGTGACCGGGGACGACCTGGAAGACGCCCAGGTCACCATCGGCGCGCCCTCCGATCCGCGGGCCGCCGGTCAGCCGGTGGTCAACTTCCGGCTCAACACCGAGGGGGGTCGGAAGCTTATGCGCGTGACCCGCGTCAACGTCGGGCAGCGGATGGCGATCGTGCTCGACAGCCGGGTGGCGGTGGCCCCGGTCATCGAGGACGCTCTGGGTCGCGATGCGCGCATCACCGGTATCGGCGACATGGACGAAGCCCGCAACATCTCGATCACCCTGCGTTCGGGGGCTCTGCCCGCTGACGCCCGGATCGTCGAGAACCGCACCGTCGGACCCAGCCTGGGGGCCGACAGCGTGCGCTCGGGCACCATGAGCACCCTGATCGGACTGATCGCGGTCATCTTCTTCATGATCGCCTACTACCGCGGTTCGGGGCTGATCGCCGATACGGCGCTGTTCCTGAACATCCTCTTCGTCCTGGCGGTGCTGGCCGGCTTCGGTTTCACCCTGACCCTGCCCGGCATCGCCGGCATTCTGCTCACGGTGGGTATGGCCGTGGATGCCAACGTGCTGATCTACGACCGCATCAAGGAGGAACTGCGTTCGGGCAAGACCATCCGGGCAGCGGTCGAGGCCGGCTATGCCAACGCGACCAGCGCCATCCTCGACGCCAACATCACCACCCTCATCACGGCCCTGGTCCTCTATCAGTTCGGCACCGGCCCGATCCGGGGTTTCGCCCTGACCCTCTCGATCGGCATCATCTCATCGGTCTTCACCGCTCTGATCGTGACGCGGCTCATGTTCGACTCCCGATTGAACCGGCCCGCCGTACAGGAACTGAGCATCTAAGGAGCGCGACCCGTGGATCTGTTCGTCAACGCCGACTACAACTTCCTGACCGTCAGGCGCACCGCCTATGTCATCTCGGCCGTGCTGATCCTCATCGGAATTGCGAGCCTGGTGCTTCACGGCGGTCCCAACTACTCGATCGACTTCGAGGGCGGTCTGATGATGCGGATCGCTTTCGAGGAACCGGTCGACATCGGCCAGCTGCGTAACGTGACCGGTGAAGCGACCGGGGGCAGCCCCGAGGTGACCCGCGATGTCGACGAGGAGGGCAACTATATCATCCGCATGGAGCGGCTCGAGCAGGCCGAGGTCGAGGCCGCGGCCCGGCAGATCGAAGACGCTCTCGGAGCCGCCTTCCCCGGCAACCCGGTCCGGATCAGGAGCGTGGAGGAGGTCGGACCCAAGGTCGGCCGCGAACTGCGGACCAAGACCGTCTGGGCCGTCTTCTGGGCCCTGCTGGGGATCCTGATCTACATTTCATGGCGGTTCGAGTTCCGCTTCGCGGTCGTCAGCGTGGCCACCCTGACCCACGACGTGCTCATGGTCCTGGGCCTGTTCAGCCTGCTCAATATCGAAATCAGCCTGCCGATCGTGGCGGCGGTACTGACCATCATCGGGTACTCGCTGAACGACACCATCGTCGTACTCGACCGCATCCGCGAGGACCTGAAGCGCTACCGCCAGGAGAAATTCGACTGGATCATCAACAAGGCCATCAACGAAACCCTCAGCCGCACGGTGGTGACCTCGGTGACGACCTTCATCGTGGTGACCGTCCTCTGGCTGCTGGGCGGGCCGGTCATCCACGATTTCGCCTTCGCCCTGATGGCAGGGGTTCTGATCGGTACCTATTCCTCGATCTTCGTGGCCTCGCCCCTGCTGGTGGAGTGGAACCTGCGCTCCCCGCAGGTGCGCACCAAGAAGAAGTAGACCTTCATCCGGGTGCGCTCCCGGCCGTCCGGCCGGCGGCGGGAGCGGGCCCCGGGGAGAGAATGAGCGCCCGGACACCCGATTCCCGCGACCGCGAGCTGGCGCGCCTGCGCGCTCTGACAGAACAGCTCGATGCCCTGATCACAGAATCCCTGCCCGCCGGCAGCGAAGCTCTCGATACCCTGAGCACCCCCGAGCTGCTGCACCGCCTCAACGAGGCCGACAGCGCCGTGGCCGCCGCGGTCGGGGCGGTGCTCGACGAGGTGGCCGCCGCGGTCGAACTGATCGCCGCCGCGCTCTCGGAGGGGGGTCGCCTGTTCTATATCGGGGCCGGGACCAGCGGTCGCCTGGGAGTGCTCGACGCCAGCGAGTGCCCCCCCACCTTCGGCTCCGAGCCCGACCTGGTGACCGGTGTGATTGCGGGGGGAGCGGCGGCGCTGGTGCGGTCCAGCGAGGGGCTCGAGGACGACGCCGGGCAGGGTTGGCGCGATCTCGAAGCAGCGGGAGCCCGGCGGGGGGACGTGGTGGTGGGCATCACCATGAGTACCCGCACCCCCTATGTCATCGGGGCCCTCGAACGGGCCCGCACCGAGGGCCTGGGCACCGTCTACCTGACCTGCAATCCACACCCCGCTCGGGGGGTCGAGGCCGATGTGACGATCAGCGCCGTCGTGGGACCCGAACTGATCGCCGGCTCGACCCGACTCAAAGCGGGGACAGCCACCAAGATGATCCTGAACATGCTCACCACCGCCGCTTTCATCCGTCTGGGCCGGGCCTACGGGCACCTGATGGTCGAGGTGCGGCCGGTGAGCGACAAACTGCGGGCCCGGGCCCGCTCGATCGTCAGACTGGCCTGCGGAGTCGACTTCGACACCGCCCACGCGGCCCTGACCGCGGCCGGCGAGGACGTCCGGCTCGCCATCCTGACCCTGCGGGGCGGGCTCGAACTCGACGAAGCCCGGCGGATCCTGGACCAGGGGGGGCGCGAGCGGCCCCTGCGCGAGCTCCTCGACGGGCGCCCGCCGGCCTATCTCGAAGAAACCGAAGAAGGAGAGGCGTGCTGATGGCACACCGAGCCATTGAAACCCCGGACGCCCCGGGCGCGATCGGCCCCTACAGCCAGGGCATCGCCGCCGACCTGGGGGGTGGGCGCAGGCTGCTCTTCACGGCCATGCAGATTGCGCTCGATCCCGGGAGCGGGGAACTGGTGTCGGGGGGGATCGAGGCCGAGACCGAACGGGTGCTCGACAACCTGACGGCGATCCTGGAAACCGGCGGGACCGGGTGGGATGAGGTGGTCAAAGCGACCGTCTACTTCGCCGACCTGGCCGATTTCGCGCCCTTCAACGAGATCTACGGCCGCCGGGTGGGGAACACACCCCCCGCCCGGGCGGCTCTGGAAGCGGCCGCCCTGCCGCTCGGGGCGCGGATCGCCATCGAACTCATAGCCGTCACGGGCGGCTGAGCAGGTCGACCGGCGACTTTACCGCCGGGCACCGGCGGCCCTCCCGAGAGGGCTGAACGGGGAGGCGGGGTGTGGTATGATGTCACACCGCTCCCGGCCGGGTGATGCCAGGCGCGAGCCGACCGGACCGAGGCCGGGAACGAATACTGCGGGGATTGATGGGGTCTGGTGGCCCCCGAGGCCTTCAAAGCCTTCTGCCGGGCGTTCGTAGCGTCCGGGGTGGGTTCGATTCCCACCCTTCCCCGCCATTTACGTCTTATCCCGATCGGCCCCCGGCCGGCCGGGTGATGAGAGGAGCCGGTGTGAAAGAGCGAACCGGACCCGCGGCCGACCGCGCCACCCGGCGCGCATCCGCCGAGACAGTACCTCTGGGGACCACCGTGGTGATCATGAACCCGATTGCCGGCCGTGGGCTGGTGGCCAGGCGGGAGCGGGAGATCCTGGGCGCCCTGGTCGAAGCCGGCCTGGAGTTCACGCCGGTCGTCACCAAAGCGGAGGGTCATGCCACCGAGCTGGCGCGCGAGGCCGTCGAGCAGGGGGCGGACACGGTCGTGGCGGTGGGGGGCGACGGTACGGTGCACGAGGTGGCCCGGGGCATGTGG
Organism: uncultured Gemmatimonadota bacterium; assembly: GCA_964576115.1. GTDB lineage: Bacteria > Blakebacterota > Blakebacteria > Blakebacterales > Blakebacteraceae > CAYSYY01. The sequence goes on along the minus strand of CAZNUA010000002.1, from coordinate 74,374 downwards.
GACTCCGAGGCCGTTCTCGGCGCCATCCCGATGGGTTCAGGTAACGATTTCACCGGTTGCCGGGGTATCCCCGAGGACCTCGACGGCGCCATTGCGGCGCTCACCTCCCGGAACGTGTATTGCACCGATGTCGGATTCTTCAACGGCCGACCCTTCTTCAATACGATCGGCCTGGGTTTCAGTGCCGCCGTGACGGCCTACAGCCTGCGCCATACCCGCCTGCGCGGGTATGTCATGTACCTGGTGACGGTGCTCGAATCGCTCTACAAGTACCGCTCGATCCCGATGGTCCTGACCGCTCCCGAATACAGGTATGACGACCTGGTATATCTGCTCACGATCGGTATCGGCACCCGCGAGGGGGGCGGCTTCACGCTGCTGCCCGACGCCGAATGGGACGACGGCCTCTTCGACTGCTGTCTGGTACACGACATCCCCGTCCCGACCGTGTTGCGTCTGCTCCCCCGGGCGACTACAGGCAAGCATACGCACCTGCATCACGTCACCATGCTCCGAAAACCCAGCCTGACGGTCGAGGGGGAAGAACCGATCCTGCTCCACGCCGACGGCCAGATCACCGAAACCGGCGTCACCGAGATCGAGTTCACCTGCGCGCCGCGGGCCCTGCGCTTCCGGGCGCCCTGAAAGGGGCCGGCGTGTCGCGCCCGGTCCCGATCGGCTCTCTGCTGCTGGTTCTTCTCCTGTGGGCGCCGAAGGGCGCCAGCGCGCAGGCGGGGACCGACCCCGGGCTCGAGCAGGAACCGGCCCCGACCGCGGCCCTGACCGATTCGGTCCGCTCGATCGATCCCGGACGGGCCCTGCTGCGCTCGGCCCTGCTGCCCGGTTGGGGGCAGTTTTACGTCGGCAAGCCGGTCAAAGGGGTGGTCTTCGCGACCGGGGCGGCGAGCCTGCTGGGGCTCACCTTCTACTGTGACAGTCAGGTGCGCGACCTGGCCGGCCGGCGCGATCCGGGTTTGACCGCGCTCGAACGGGCGACGCTGGAAACCGATATCGAGCACTGGCGCACCCGTCGCCGGCGCTGGATCCTCTGGACGGTCGGTCTCTGGCTCTACAATCTGGCCGACGCCTTCGTGGACGCCCACCTGGCCGATTTCGACCGTGAAGAACCGCGCTTCGAGATCACCCCGGTTCCCCCTCCGGATGCCACCGGCGCTCCGACCTGCTGGCTGGGCGTGCGGCTCGCCATCGGTCGCTGACCTGTCCGAGCAGTATCCGGGGAAAAAGCCCGCCCGGGTGACCGGACGGGCTTTTCCGTGAACGTTCTCTCGGCTGCCGTTCAGACCGGACTCAGGCCGGAGTTTCGGCTCCTGCGGGGGGAGGCGCCGGTTTGGGTACGGCCGGGGTCTCGCCGGGGATGCGGGTGCCGAAGCGGGTCATCAGAGCCGCCCCCAGGCCGGTCGTCCAGGCCAGGAAAAGGATCAGTCCCCCTACCAGCCGGGTGGCAAAGGCGAAGGGGACCAGCACGCCGGGGGCGATTCCGAGTCCGCCGCCGATAAGGTAGATAATCTCGAGTAGAACAACCCCGACCGCGATCAGGCCGACCGGAGAATCCCCGATCTTCAAACCCCGCTGATCGGCGCCGCGGCCGACCGCCCGCGCTACTCCCGTAAAACCGAGGATCAGCAGCCAGGCCATTGCCAGGGGTACCACGATGATTGCCACCGGGATCCCGATGATGGTGATGAGCAGCAGGATGAAGACGATCGGCAGCAGCAGCTCGGTCAGCAGGCCCACCAGGAAGGAAGCCCCGAAGCGGTTGCGAACGGTATACTCGACCCGATCGACCCCGCGCGGCGCGATCAGGCCCACCATCAGGCTCACCAGCAGAATGAAGACGAATCCCCCCAGTCCGAAGAAAAACGGCAGGGCCGGAGCCTGGATCCAGTGCCAGCTCTGCGGCCAGCTGAACCGGGTGTCGACGAAATCGCCGCGAACTGTACCCCCCGGATCCTGCCGGATCATCCCGCCGATCGTGACGGCGTCGCCGTCCACCCGCCCGGTGCCGGTGATGTGGATGTCGTCGAAGATCGCCACCACCGACCCGGTGACCGAGCCGCGCACGGTGATCTCGCCACCGATGACGACCACGTCGCCACGCACCCGCTCATAGAGCCCGATCTCGACGTCTTCCCCGATCCGGAAGATGTTATGGCGCGAGGTGGTGCCGCGCATGACTTCGATGTCGGGCGCAAAGCGCCGCCAGAGCTCGTCGTCGAGCAGCTCGCGCGCGTCGGGCATGCCCCCCATCGCCCGCCGCAGGTTGGCGGACATATACCGGCCGCGCAGTTCGGTCAGCTGCGCCTTGAGACGCAGGGTGTCGGGCGATTCGTCGAGTTCCGAGAGATCTTCCTCGAGGCGGCGCAGGGCTTCCTTGACGGCGTCGAGTTCGCGCCGGCCGCTCTCGATGGTGTCGACCGCCTCCTGGAGGTCGCCGGACAGGCGTTCGATTTCCCGGTAGAACTGCTGGATTTCTTCCTGCTCGTACTCTTGCTCGAATTCCTGATCCACGGGGGTGAGGCAGGAATCTGCCACAGCCGTTGCCGGCAGGGCGGCGAGCAGGCAGAACGCCGCCAGCAGAACCGGGCCGGGCCGGCCGTGGGCGCGGATGTCAGCTTTGCGTACGGCCATGGTCAGACTCCTTTCGGGCCACCTATTAGATACGCAGCGGCCCGGAGGGTGGTTTCAGAAGCGGCCCCCGGCCGGGTAAGGCACCGGGATCGAGCGATCACAGGGACTTGAGCCGTTTCTTGAGGAGTTCGCGGGCCCTGAAGAGACGGGCTTTCACGGTTCCGAGCGGTACACCGAGGATGTTGGCAATCTCCTCGTACGGCAGTTCCTGCTTGTGCCGGAGCCCGATGACCTCCCGGTACTTGTCGGGTAGACTCTCGATCGCCTCCTCGATCAGGCGGCCCCGTTCCTTCAGGATGAGGAAGCGCTCCGGGGTATTGATAGGCGAGGGGAAATCGCGCTCGATCTGTCCCTCGCGGGTCCGCATCGGCGCATCGAGGGAGTAGGTTTCGAGTTTCTGCCGGCGGAAGTGATCGATGCAGGTATTGCGGGCGATCTTGTACAGCCAGGTGGAGAAAGTGAAGGAACGATCGAAGGATGCCAGGGCGCTGAAGGCTTTCACGAACGTTTCCTGAGCCAGGTCGCGCGCCGTCTCGGTGTTATGGACCATCTTCAGGCAGACAGCCTGCACCTGAGCCTCGTAGAGACGCACCAGGGAGGTGAAAGCCTCCTCGTCGCCTCTCTGGGCGCGGTCGATGAGCTGGTTCGTGTCGGACCTGGTCATGTTCTCCTGCGTCCCGCGGCCGGGGGCGGAGCCCGGGCGGTGAGCGCGAATCAATTACGCGGGACGATAAAAGCAGGTCAAGGAGCTTCCGGGCGACCGGTCCTTGTGCTCTTTCCCCCCGGGAAGTATACTCCCGTTCGGTTACCCCCACCGCACCATTTCCCCCCCCACAGGCTCCCCCAATAAACCTGCCGACCCCCCGGCATCAGGCTTTCGGGAGATCCGTATGCAACCTGCGAACCTGCTTCTGCGGGCGGGAGCGGCGACAGTACTGCTGACTGTCGCGACCCTGCCCCTGTCTCTGTGGGCTCAGGAGACAGATCCTCCGGTCGTCATCAACGAGGTGCTCGCCGATCCCCCCGCCGATCTGGCCGGCGACGCCAACGGCGACGGCGTCCGGGATACGTATGCCGACGAGTTCATCGAACTGGTCAACCGGAGCGCCGGGCCGGTGGACGTGTCAGGCTGGATACTCGGCCCGGCCGGAGCCGATCCCTTCACCTTCCCGCCCGGAACCAGGCTGGCTCCGGGCGAGTATGTCACCCTTTTCGGCGGTGGGGAGCCGACCACTCTACCGGGCCGATGCTTCGTGGATGACGGCCGGCTGGGATCGGGGTTGAGCAATACCGCCGGACGATTGCTTCTGATCGATCCCGCCGGTCCCGACACCCTGCAGGATATCACCTATGCCGGCTGGGACACCGATGCCGCCTGGGTCCGCGATCCGGAAGGGGCGGGCGATTTCTGCGATCATGCCACCCGGTTCGCGGCGGCCTTCAGTCCGGCCGGGCCCGCGACTCCGGACGGGGGTCCCGACACAAGCGCGCCGATGCTGTACCGGACCAGGATCGTCAATCTGACCAGCGCCGGATTCGGTGTCGCCTGGCGGAGCAGCACGGCCGCTGACGGACGGCTCGAAATCCTCTCCGGATCACACCTGCGCCGCACCTGGGACGGCAACCCCGCCGGACTGCTCCACCTGGTCGAACACTACGGTCTCAACCCCGGCACTACCGTGACCTGGCGGGTCGTGAGCGCGGGTACTCCCGCTCCGGCTGATACGTTCACCTCGTTGACAACAGGGACGGTCGTCACCTCTGTGCCCCGCACCGTGTACGGATGCCTCGTCGGATCGGTAAGCGGCGAGGCGGTGGGGGGAGCCCAGGTATTCCTGAGACTGGGGGGCGCCACACCCCGTTCGGGCTGGCTCGCCACGCGCAGCGACTCGACCGGCTGCTGGGCCCTGAACCTGGGCAACCTGCGGACCATCGGGGGATCGGCCTGCTCCTGGGCGGCCGGCGATACCCTGACAATCGAGGCCGACGGGGCCGCTGCGGGGGTCGCCTCGGGGCTCGTCACGGTGAGCGGGGACTCGCCGCAGGAGGTCATCCTGCCGGCCCTGGCCACCGATCCGCCGCCGATTTTCACCTGGCTCGACTTCCCCGTCGGAGCCGCGGTCGATTCGGTGCTTCTGCTCGAATACAGTCTCGCCGATCCGGGCCAGGCCTGGGCCACCCTGACCCTGCAAGAGGAAGGGGGAAGCCGGACGGCGCCCGCCCTGACCGTGCCGCAGGTTCTCGATCGCACTGACCGGGGTACGGTGGCGGTCGAACTCTTCGACCTGCCCGAAGGAACGCTCTGGCGGCTCGCGGCCCGTGTCGAGGACGGTCTGAACCCCCCGGCGACGGTGACCTCACCCGCTGCGATCCGTATCGCTCACCGGGCCGACCGGGCCTGCGTTCTCTCCCCCGGGGTGACCCTGATCACTCCCACTCTCGACGATCCGGCCTGCACCGGGGCCTTTTCTCTGCTGTCGGCTCTGCCGGCGGCGGGGGAAGTAGCCCGGTGGGATCAGCTCTCGGCGGCCTGGTGCTCGGCTCTGCGCCTGACCGACGGAAGTACGGCCGGCGACGATTTCACCCTCGTACCCGGCGCCGGGTACGCTGTCGTGAGTACGGCTCCCTGCACCCTGACCTGGCACGGTCCCCGGCGTTATGACCCTCCGTCACTCGCGAGGGGCGGCGGTCTGGCCCTGGTCGGGGTGTGCGATTCCACCCGGGTGCGCACGGCAGCCGCGGTTCTGGACGACCCGGCTGTGCTAAGCGTCAGCTCCTGGGATGGGTACCGCCAGGCCTGGCGGGGGTGCTTCCGCACCTCGGAAGGCGAGCTGATCGGAGAGGACTTCACCATCGGCTGGGGAGACGCCGTGGCGATCGACATCGACTCGTTGCTCACCTGGCAGCCGGCCGGGACGGCTGGAATCGCTCTCGGCCGGGTGGGAGGTGACGGCGGGGGATCGAGCGAGCCGGTCGATCGGCCCGCGCTCGAGGTCTGGGCTGCCGGGCCGGGTACCCTCGAGCTGCTCTGGGCGGGTTCCGGTCCCGGGCAGGTGCGGCTCATCTCCGCGGGAGGGCAGCCCCGCTGGAGTGCGGCTCTCGGCGGCGACCGGTCGTGGCACTCACACCGGATCAGCGGCCTGGAGGCGGGCCGGTGGCGGGTCGAACTCACCCGGCAGACAGCCGATGGAGAACGCCGCTGGACGCGGGCCGTGACGGTAGCGGCACCGGCCCTGCCCGCCATGCCCCGCTGGTGCCGGGGCGCGGCGCCGCATCCCGATCGACCCCTGTTGCTGACTGCCGGGGGCACGACGGTCAGGGCCCGGACAGCGGGCCTCACCTGGTACGCCGACCTGGCTGTGCTGCTGTCGGGAAGCGGGAGCGGTCAAATGGCTGTGGATCTGCGCGAACTGGCTCCCGACGGAGGCTGGCGCTGCACCCCCCTGGACATCCACGCCGATCGCACGCGACTGCTCCGGGCCGAAGCGGCGGGCCCCGGACTGGCCGTGAGCGGTCTCGAAACCACCCGGCGCGGACCCCTGCTCGTCGAGGTGCGCTGGCAGGTCCTGGCCGGCGGCGAGGGGATCGAGAGTGCTCTCTACGCCGGCTACGGGGCTCCGCGGGGAGGCGGTGGCCCCCCCGGTGACGACCGGCTCTGGTTGCCGACCGGTATCGGGGAGAGTTTTTCGCCTCCTGCCCCGCCGGGGTGCGCCTGGGAACTCGAACTCGAGCCCGGTCCGCAGGGGCAGGCGGCACCCGAGGCTGTGGCGGTCCGTATCGTGCGGCCCGGCCGGCCGGTTCTCTGGCTCGGCCCGGCTGCGCTGACGGTGCCTCAGACAGCGCCGGAGGCGGCTCTGCTGCCGGCCGTGCCGAACCCCTTCAATCCCGAGACCTGTCTGCGCTACCGGGTGCCGGCAGGCGGATCCGATCGACTCCGGCTCGAGATCAGGGATGTGCGCGGCCGATGCGTGCGGCTGCTCATCGACCGGGCTACCGCCGGCGGCGACTACCAGGTCCGCTGGGACGGCACCGACAATGACGGCCGGCGGGTCGCCGCCGGGGTGTACCTGGTGGTGCTGGAACTGGACCGTCGCCGGATGACGCGGAAAATCCTGCTGTTGAAATGACGCTCCGGCGGCCGGGGCGGGGAAACGGGGCGGGTGGAGTGCGGCGTTGCTCCTCCACCCGCCCCGCTGTACTGTGAATCCATGAACCTGCCCGAATTCTTCTGGCCGCTCGTCATCGTACTCGTGACAGCCCTCTTCGCCCTTTTCGCTCTCGTCCTGCACTCCCTGAGCCGCCTGCGCGATCTGGGGGAGGCGGTCCGGACGACCGGAAAGGACATCAACGAGGGGCTGCAGCAGAGCCGGCTGGCCGGTCTCGAGCAGGCCCGGGATCAGTCCGAGCGCCTTGCCCGGCGGCTGCAGGAAGTGCAGGCCGCCCTCGACGAACGGCTCACGGGGCAGCAGCGCCTGCTTGCCGAACAGCTCTCGGCCTCGGGCCGGACGGTGGCTGATCTGAAGAAAGAGCTCGGATCGCTCTCCGAGGCGACCGGGCAGATCTTCGACCTGGGTAAAAACATCGCCGGGCTCGAGAGTATCCTGACGAGCCCGAAACTGCGCGGCGGAGTAGGGGAAATCTTCCTGGAGAAACTGCTGGCCGATACCTTCCCGAGCGCCTTCTACGACATGCAGTACACCTTTGCGAGCGGAGTCACGGTCGACGCCGTGATCCGGATCGGCTCGCAGCTGGTACCGATCGACTCCAAGTTCCCGATCGAGGACTTCAAACGGGTCCTCGAAGCCGGTGAGGCGGAGCGCTCGAAGGCGCGGCGCAAATTCCTGAGCAATGTGAAGAAGAAGATCGACGACATCGCCGCCAAATATATCCTCCCCGACGAAGGCACCTTCACCTTCGCGATGATGTACATTCCCGCCGAGAACGTCTACTACGAGACCATCGTGCGCGAGGAGGGGGCGGGGGGGGGGGACAGCGAATCGGACAGCCTGCTCGAATACGCCATCAACCGCCGGGTCATACCGGTCAGCCCCAACACCTTCTACGCCTACCTGCAGGTGATTCTCTACGGTCTGCGGGGCCTTGAACTGGAGCGGCGGGGGAGCGAGATCATGGCCCGCCTGCGCCGGATGCAGGGCGAGCTGGACGCCTTCAGCGAAGAATACTCCGTTCTGGGAACCCATCTGAGCAACGCCGGCAAGGCCTACGAACGGGCCGAACGCAAGCTGAGCGGTCTCGATATCCGTCTGCACGCCATCGAGGAGGGCCCTGCTCCGGCTGCCATCGAGAAGGGAGCGCCTCCCCCCGTCACCGAAGAAAGCCCGGACTAAGCCGCTTCAGATAATTTTCATCTTCCGGCCGACGCGAGCGAAGATGTCGAGAGCTTCATCAAGCATCTCGGTCGTGTGAGTCGGCATCAGCGACGTCCGGATCAGAGCGCCGTGCGGAGGGGTGGCGGGATGGATGAAAGCGTTGGTGAAGACTCCTGAGGCGAAAAGCGCCTTCCAGAACTTGACGCAGGTCATATCGTCGCCGATGAAGACCGGCACGATCTGGCTGGTGGACTGCCGCGTGTCGAAACCCAGACGCTGAAGACCGTCGCGCCAGTGCGTGACATTGCGCCAGAGAGCCTCGCGGCGATCGTCGGCGGTACGGATGATCGCCAGGGCGGCCCGGGCGCTGGCGACCGAAGCAGGCGGCAGACTGGCCGAGAAGATCATCGTCCGGGCGGTGTGGCGGATCCACATGATGACCTCGAGCGGCCCGGCCACGAATCCCCCGACCCCGCCGAACGACTTCGAAAAAGTCGCCATGAGCAGGTCGACCCGGTCGAGCTGGCCCTGAGCGGCCGCCGCCCCCCGGCCTTCGGGACCGTAGACCCCGATCGCATGAGCTTCGTCGATCATGATCCGGGCGTCGTAACGCCGGGCCAGCGTGCAGAGTCCGGTCACATCGGCCACCGTGCCCTCGGCGCTGAAGACGCCGTCGGAGACGATCAACCGGCCGGCCGTGTCCCGGGCTTTCTGCAGCTGGTGTTCCAGTTCAGCCAGATTGTTGTGCCGGTAGCGGATCGTCTCTCCCGCCGCCAGCCGGCTGCCTTCCACGATGCTGGCGTGATTGAGGCGGTCGGAAAGGCAAATATCATTCTTACCGACCAGGGAGGAGATAACCCCCTGATTGACGAAAAATCCGGTCGAGAAGACCAGCGCCGCTTCCTTGCCGAGCCAGTCGGCCAGCTCGGCCTCGAGAGCGATGTGCAGGTCGAGGGTGCCGTTGAGGAACCGCGATCCCGTACAGCCCGACCCGTATCGCTCGACAGCTTCGACGGCCGCAGCTTTCACGTCGGGATGGTTCGTCAGACCCATATAGTTGTTGGAACCGAGCATGATCTTGCGCTCGTCCCCGATGGTTACAACAGCGCCGGCCTCGCTCTCTATCGGCGTGAAATACGGGTAGTACCCGAAGCGCTGGGCCTGCTTCCATTCTTTTGCTTCATAGCACTTGGTAAAGAGGTCCATCGTCCGTTGCTCAACTCCCACTCGGTTTCAACCCCGGTCGGGTTGGGTGTGGTCGCGACGTTGTCCGGCACGCTACACTGACAGAGTTCCCGTTGGAAAGGGATACCCCCGGATTGTAGAGAATAGCGGGTCTGGAGCGAAGCAGGATTGTGACTGTGAAGACGGTTCTCGTTACCGGCGCCAACGGTTTCATCGGCGCCCATCTCTGTCGTGCCCTTGCCGCGCGGGATTACCGGGTCCGGGCTCTGGTGCGCCGCACTTCAGACCTGCAGGCCCTGAACGGAGCGGCGGTCGAACTGGTCTACGGCGATGTGACCGGGGCCGACACCCTGCTCCCCGCCCTGCGGGGAGCGACGACTGTCTTTCACCTGGCGGGGGTGACCCGGGCCGTGACCAGGGAGGAGTATGATCGCGTCAACGTCACCGGCACGCGGAACCTTGTCCGGGCAGCGGCTGCGGAGGGACTCGAGCGTTTCGTGCTCGTCTCGAGCCTGGCCGCCGCCGGTCCGGCTAGCGAGGGCGCACCCCGGACCGAAACGGATGATCCCCGGCCGGTGGGAATGTACGGTCAGAGCAAACGGGAGGGTGAAATCGTCTGTCTGAACGAAGCCCCCGGGTCGATGCGCGTGACTATCATCAGACCGGCGATCGTGTACGGACCGTACGATGACGACCTGCTCGTTCTCTATCGGACGGCCCGCCGGGGTCTGGCGCCGACCGTTCCGGGGGATATCTGTGCCAGCATGATCCACGTCACCGATCTGGTCGATCTGATCGAGCGGGCGGGGCGTTTCCCCGTCGCCGCCGGACGGGTGTATTTCGCGGCCGATCCCGAACCGTACTGGATGCGGGACATTGTCCGTCTGATGGGGCGGGCAGTGAAACGGCGGGTCCGCTTCTTCCCCGTCATCCCCGTCTGCCTCTACCCTCTGGCGCTGATCAACGAGCTGCTGCTGCGCGTCGGAGGGGGTTTGCCGGTTCTCACGCGTTCCCGCCTGCACGATTACCGGCACCGCTTCTGGACAGCCGATCCTTCGGCCGCGATCCGCGACCTGGACTGGAAACCGGCGATCGATATTGCGCAGGGGATCAGGACCACGACCGCATGGTACCGGGAGCACGGCTGGCTTTAGTGCCTTTAGTGCCCGCCGTGCTCCGTCGGGGCGAAGAGAGATTCTACCGTTGAAGGCAATTCAGTCGACGATACCGGCCTGACGGATGAGGCGGTAGTAACGGTCGGAGATGTCGGCCTCGACGAGGATCTCGTCATCGAGCCGGGTCGGACCCCGATTGTACGCCAGAGCGGCCATGCGGTAATTGCCGTGATAGCGATCGAGCAGCCCGCGGAAGTACTCCGCTCCCAGGCGGATATTCCGGACCGGATCGTAGAGCTGCCAGAAAGACGTCAGGCTCGGGTCGAGTTCGCGGGCGGTGGGGAACCTGACCTGCATGAGTCCGTAGGCGTTCCGGTTGCTCTGGGCGTTGGGGTTGAAATTGCTCTCGATCTGCATCAATCCGACCATGAACTCCAGGTCGAGATCGTGGATCGTGCACTGCCGGGCCAGAACCTCGAGGTAGGCATACGGGATGCCGTACCGGCCGATGAGATCGAGGTGGGTAGCCGCCCGGGTAGCCCATTCCTGCTGGCGTCCCAGCATGTCGGTCTGAATCAGCGAGAAGTCACGCAGGCGTCTGATCTCCTGGTGCTGGATCACCAACCCGACCGTCATGACGCCGAGGACGAGCAGCAGCGCGGTCCCCCTCAGCGAGAGACGATCAAGATGCGTCGCAGTCATGATCTCGCGGATCACCTCTTTTAGTACAGCAAAGGCCGTGCGGAGCGCCCGGTCGGACGTCCGCCGGCCTCTTGTCGTTGTCACCATTGGTACGATACCCCCGGATTCCGACACAAAACGAACACCTGCGTTTGGATGTCCGTACAGGTCGTTAACCGTATTTACTGTCAGGTGGTTTCAGATGTGTAACGCGGGTTGGACTCGCGCGTTCACCTCCCGGGCCGGTTTTTCGCTCACAAAAACCCGGCCTCATAGAAAAAGCCGTGTCCGCCGGCGGTCGTTCGCGGACGCGGCTTGAATTGCAGACCCCTGTCTGCTGTAGATAAAGTACGAACTTGGTGGCAGAATGGCAAGACCGGGTTAGGGCCGTGGTCCGCCCCGGCCACGAACCGCGATCTTTTACTGAGGAGTTCCCCATGAAGCGCTCGAGTATCGTGCTCTGTGCCGTTCTCTTCTGCACCGCGCCGCTGGCGGCGCAGCAGGAGACCGCTTTCGCCTGGTTCCCCGGGGGAACCTACGATCCCGCCATTCCGACCCCGGCGGAGTTCCTCGGCTACGAGATCGGCACCAACTACACCTTCCACCACGAAATGCAGGCCTACCTGGAGGCGGTCGCCGCCGCCAGCGACCGGGTTACAATGGCAACCTACGGCCAGACCTACGAGGGGCGGGACCTGCTGCTGCTCACCATTACCAGTCCCGCCAATCACGCCCGTCTGGAGGAAATCAGGACGAACATGGCCACCCTGGCCGATCCGCGCGGAGCTCCCCGGGCCCGACTGGATGAGATCATCGCCTCGAGCCCGGCCACCGCCTGGCTGTCCTATAACGTCCACGGTTCGGAATCGGCCGGGACCGAGGCGGCCCTGCTGACCGTCTATCAGCTCGCGGCAGGCACCGATTCGGCCACCCGCATCATCCTCGACGAACTGGTCGTGCTCCTCGACCCGCTGCTGAATCCCGACGGCCGCGACCGTTTCGTGCACGACTACCGGATCCGCCGGGGCGCCGAGCCCGATGACGCGCCCGAGGCCTGGGAACGGTCGGGCGATCTGCCGGGAGGACGTTCGAATCACTATTACTTCGATCTCAACCGGGACTGGGCCTGGCAGACCCAGGTCGAGACCCGCCAGCGGCTGGAGACATACCTGCTCTGGAATCCGGTCGTCCATGTCGATTTCCACGAGATGGGCGGGGATTCCTACTTCTTCTTTCCCGCTGCCAAACCGGTCCACGATGCCATGCCCGAGGTGGTGCTCAAGTGGCAGCGCATCTACGGCGAAGGCAATGCCGCCGCTTTCGACGCCTACGGCTGGCCCTACTACACGAAGATCGGCTTCGATATGTACTACCCGGCTTACGGCGATTCGTGGCCGAGCATGATGGGCGCCATAGGAATGACCTACGAGCAGGGAGGGGGCGGTGGAGTGGCCATCGTCCTGCGTCGCGACGACGGCACGGTTCACTCCCTGACCCAGCGCGCTCACGGCCACTTCACCACCTCGATGGCGACCCTGACCACGACCGCCGAACGGCGTTCAGAGCGACTCACCGACTTCCTGGCGTTTTTCCGGCACGCCCTGTCACGGGATGAGGGCGACGTCAAAGGGTACGCCCTGGTCCCGGGAGCCGATCCCTGGAACGCCGACCGCCTGGTTCAGCTGCTGCTGCGCAACGGCATCGAGGTGACCATGGCCCGGGCTCCTTTCCGGGCCCGGACCGGTTCGGGGTACGGTCTTCACCCGGCCGGCGCCAACCACGACTTCCCGGCCGGTACCTATCTGGTGGCGGCGGGGCAGCCCAGGGGGGTGGCGGTCCAGATGCTGCTCGAGCCCAATCCCACCCTCGAGGACACCAGTTTCTACGACCTCTCCGGCTGGACCCTGCCGCTGGCTTACAACGTCGAGGCGTACACCCTGACCGAGGCACCGGGAGTCGACGCCGTGGGGGTCGACTCACCCCCCGAGCGCACCGGCGCTATCGAGGGCACCACCGCGGGGTACGGCTGGGCGATCCCCTATGAAGGCACGCATGCCCTGGGAGCGGTGATGGAGCTGTTGAACCGGGATCTGCGGGTGCTCTGCGCTTCGGAGGGTTTCACTTCCGGCGGGCGCTCCTACGCCCCGGGCACCTTCATCCTGCCCAACTACCGTAATCCCGACGATCTGGTGCAGATCATCGCCGGAGTGACCGAAGAGTGGGAAGTGACCGCCTGGCCTATCGAGACCGGCCTGGTGGAAGAAGGGGACGACCTGGGAGCGGGAAGCTACAACCAGCTGCGCCGGCCGCGGATCGCCGTGGCGGCGGGCGGAGGCGGTTTCGGGGAGGCCTGGCACTTCTTCGACCGGCACTACCCCTGGTTCGACGTCACCCATATCGAAGCCGACCGACTGGGGCGGACCGATCTGGACGCCTACGACGTGCTGGTACTCCCCGGGGGATCGTATGCGGGCTCTCTGGGCGAGAGCGGGGTTGCAGCTCTGCGGAGCTGGCTGCAGGGCGGAGGGGTTCTGATCGCCTGGGATGCCGCGGCGCGCTTCGCGAGTCAGGAAGGCTCGCAGCTCACCAGCGTCTCGACCGGTGGCACGGGGGGCGGATCGGACCGCGGTCAGCGCATGAGCGGTGGGGGGGCTCCCCCCGCGGCGGGCCAGCGTGGGAGTGGTGGCGGCGGTGGTGGCGGCGATGAGCTGGCCGTGGATGCCCGGCGCACCCTGGCCGAACGCGAGCAGGAGGGCCGGTTGCGCCGCACTCCCGGCGGGATGTACGGCGTGGTCCTCGATCCCGACCACTGGCTCGCCTTCGGTATGCCCGAGAAGATGGCTGTTCTCAAGCGGAGCCGGACCAGTTTCGCGGTGGCGGAGCGGGGGGTGAACGTCGCCGTGTTCAGTCCCGAACCACTGCTTTGCGGGTACGCCCCGACGGAGTATACCGAGGAACTCTCAAAGCGGTCGTGGCTGATCGTCGAGAACGTCGGACGCGGCCAGGCCGTGCTTTTCGCCGACGATCCCCTCTTCCGGATGTTCGTCGAGGGACAGCATCAGTTCGTCCTCAACGCGCTGATTCTGGGACCGGGTTTCTGAATCAGTTCGTCTGAAAGAAAAGGGCCCGGCGCATCACGAAAGCCGGGCCCTGTCCGATCGAAACCGCGCCGTGATCAGAGTCGGGGGGGTGGCTTGGCCCGGTAGCGGTCGAGCTGGTCGGTGTTCAGTACCTTGAATTCCACCCGACGGTTCAGCGTACGTCCCGCCTCGGTGTCGTTGCCGGCTACCGGTTGTGACTCTCCGTACCCCCGGACGGTGAACTGCGCCAGGGTGAGATCGGGCACATTGGCCAGGAGCCAGTTCAGTACCGACTCGGCCCGCACGCGGCTGAGCCGGCGGTTGTATTCGTCACTGCCGACACTGTCGGTGTGGCCGCCGATCTCGATCTTCAGATCGCGGTACTTGACCAGGATCAGGCCGACCTCCCGCAGGGTCTGGAACGACTCCGGCTTCAGGTCGGCCGAGTTGTAATCGAAGTAGATCGTATTGAGGGTGAGCAGGCCCCGGGTGATGAGTTCAGCCTCCATCCCGTAGAGCCCGTGTCCTTCGGCATCGGTGGGCACGCCCGGCGGGGTATCGGGCTCGACGTCAATCCCGTCGGGTACTCCGTCGGCGTCTGAATCAATCGCCTTGCCGCCGGCATCCACCACGGCACCCCGGGGAGTATCGGGTTCGACATCGATCCCGTCGGGTACGCTGTCGCCGTCGGAGTCGAGCGCCCGGCCGGTGTGATCGACCATCGCACCTGACGGGGTGGCCTCCTCGAGGTCGATCCCGTCAGGTACTCCGTCACCGTCTGCGTCGAGTGCCTGCCCGGACTCGTTCACGCGCGCTCCGGCCGGGGTGTCGGGTTCGAGGTCGTCTGTGTCGGGCACGCCGTCGCCATCGGTGTCGACCGCCGTCGTCTCGGGGGTTTCGACCGGTTCGGGCCGCGGACGGCGCCTTTCGCGCGGCTGCCGTTCGGCGAGAGTGCCTCCGATAGTCCAGCTCAACTGTCCGTACAGACCCCACTCTTCGGCCCGGCTGGTGCCGTCGGATCGCGTTTCGGAACGACCCAGCAGGAACCCGCCCCGGCCGGTGAGACGCTGACCCAGCGTGAAGATGAAACCACCGCTGGCGCCGATATAATCCTCCATGATGCTGATCGGAGCTTCCGTCTCCAGCCGGCTCAGGACCTCGCCCTCCACACCGATCGCGGGCATCACCATCCAGGTCAGACCGCCTCCGAGCAGAAGGTGGCTGGGGATGTTGACGGGCTTATCTCCGGTGATCACGTACCCTTCGATGGCCCTCAGCTGGAACGTACCCAGCCCGAGTCCCTGGGAGAGCACGAAACCGAGGTCGAAACTGTCGCGTGCCCAGGGATGATGGTGACCGGTCATGGGTTCGGAACCGACACCCGGGGTCAGAAAGGCGGTGGCGGAGATCTGGAAGGGGCGTTCGATCGGTCCGGGGAGACGGGCGGTCAGGGCGATGGGGCCGACGGCATAGCCGGGGGTGGCCCCGTCGAAGCTCGTGGCCTGACTACCGGTGCCGGCATTGGTGAAACTGCCGGCGGCGCTCAGCTGAAAGACATTGGAGAGACCGTAGGCCAGCGATCCGACACCCACCGCCCGGTTGGTGATGCCGTCACGTGTCAGCCCGCCGTAGAAACCGATCGCCAGGGCGCCCCGGGGGAGGGTGTGACCCGAAGCCACCAGAGCGCCGCCGTGCATGCCGGCGGGGACTGCGACCTGAGCGGTCGCTGCAGACGGACATTGCACAACGACCGCGACCAGCAGGGCCAAGGCGGCGGGTGTGAAGGGAGCGGATCGGCGGGAACGGGTCGGGGCGGCGTCCACAACAGCTCCTACATCAGCATGAGTTGCAGCTTGGTTTCCAGGGACCGTTCCAGGTAGTCGAAATCGAACGGTTTGTTGATGTAATCGAAAGCCCCCAGTTCGAGGGCGTGCTTGGCGACGTCCTCTTCACGGAAAGCGGTGATCATGATCACCCCGATCGAGTCATCGAACTCGCGAATCGTCTTTAAAACCTCGATGCCGTCCAACTTCGGCAGGTAGATATCGAGCAGAATGATGTGCGGCCGTTCCCGCTTGGTGACCTCGATCGCCTCGAGCCCGTCGTAGGCGGTGAAGACCTTGTGTTCGTTCTCCTCGAGGAACGTCTTGAGGACATCGACGATAGCAATCTCGTCATCTACTACCAGAATGCGTGCCATATGCCTTCCCCATGCTGGAAGGTTACCATAGTACCTGCCTTATACCGCGCTTTTCCTGAGGCGGCAACTTCTTTACGTCAAGCCCCCGGACGGCGGTCACCGCCGGGGGCCTGTAACGAACTGGTGCCGAAGGAGGGATTTGAACCCACACGGGCTTGCGCCCACTGCGTCCTGAACGCAGCGTGTCTACCAATTCCACCACTTCGGCAGCGACAGACAAACCTACGGTCCAGGTGCACGTTCGTCAAGATCCGGGAAGGGGGTGGCGCACCGGCGGCACCATGCCTTTTCCCTATTCCGCCTGCCCTGCTCGGCGTAGTTTGTGCCCATCCGGAAACTCCGGATGCACGCCAGTTCAGTTCCCGGACAGAAAACCCGGCGGGTGATCGTCATGGCAGAGCGCCTGGTGGCCTCGAACAAACGGATCCGGCGCGACTACGAGATCATCGAAACCGTCGAAGCCGGTCTGGTTCTGACCGGCACCGAGGTCAAGAGCCTGCGGGCCGGGCGGGCCGATCTGAGCGGCAGTTTCGCACGCATCGAGGGCGGCGAGGTCTGGCTGATCGACTGCCATATACCGCCTTACGAGCAGGGCGGTTACAGCAACCACGAGCCGAAACGCCCGCGCAAGCTGCTGCTCCATCGTCACCAGATCCGGCGGCTTATCGGCCGGGTCTCTCAGAAGGGTCTGACCCTCGTGCCGGTCAGACTGTATTTTCAGGGGGGGTATGCCAAAATCCTCCTGGCCGTGGCCCGCGGGCGCGGCAAGGGTGACAAACGGCGCCGGATAGAGGATGATGAAGCCAGGCGGGAGATGAAAAAGGCCCTGCGTTCGCTCAAAGGGTAAGGAACCCTTCAGGACCCCGGATCGTTCTGAGATCATGATGATGCTGCAATCCAGATATACCCCGGCCGCTACCCGAGGGCGTCGTTGCTCAACGGCGGCAATTCTGCTCCTGACCGTTCTGGCGCCGCCGTGGGCGGTCGCCGCAGCGTCTCAGCCCGTGCTGCAGGAACCCGACCCGATCGGATTCGCCGAACCGATGGTTGTGATCGCCCGTAACGGCACCCCGACCCAGGACCGCTTGCGGGGGATCCGGCTCGAGGGGGGCGAGATCTTTCTTCGACTCACCGATCTGGCGAGCTATCTCGGGGCCCAGGATCGCTGGGATATCAAGAACAAGTACGAGCTGTTCACGGGCACGCGGCACCTGATCTTCACCCTCGGATCGCCGACCGTGGTCGTGGACAAGCAACCCAACCGGGCCGTGAACCTGCCCCGGCCGGTACTGCTGCGCGACGGCCTGCCCTACGCTCCGGCGGCCGGAGTGGCCCACCTCTTGAGCGAGTATACCGGGCGGGAGTGCGAGTACCTGCCCCAGCAGGGCTGGCTCAACTACGGCGGCTCCGGACTGAATATCCTGGGCATCCGCATGACCGACCGGCCCGAACAGGGCACCGAGGTGGAGATCCTGCTGACCGAGCCGCTGACCTATGATTCCTTTTCCGAGGGTGAAGGCTGGCTCCATATCAGTTTTCTCGGTGCCCGGGCCGACGTGGCGGCCCTGAAACGGACCCGCTGCATCGGGCTGGTCCGGGGGCTCGAGGTATACGAGGAAGAAGACGTCCTGCAGATCAGTTTCAAGCTCTCGCGGCGCTACACCGAGCAACCCGAGTTCTACCCCACCCGGGACGGGCTCCTGCTGACCCTGCGGCGTTCGGCGGCCGGGGAGCGGGTCGACACCTCGGCCCCCAATCCCGCCGTGCCCCGGCGCGGCATCCAGACCGTGGTCATCGATCCCGGCCACGGCGGGCGCGATCCGGGCAGCATCGGCCCCACCGGGCTGCAGGAGAAAGAGGTTGTTCTCGACGTGGCTCTGCGTCTGCGCGAATTGTTCGGGCGCGACCCGCGCACCAGCGACATCGAAGTCGTCATGACCCGGGAGAGCGATGTCTTCCCCGAACTCGCCGAACGCTACGCGATCGCCAACGAGCGGCAGGGAGATCTCTTCATCTCCATCCACGCCAACGGGTTCGACGATCCCTCGGCCAACGGCTTCATGACCTTCTTTCTCTCCGAGGCGAAAAACGACGAATCCCGTCAGGTCGCCACCTACGAGAACTCGGTCATCAGGTACGAGGAAAACTCCCGGGCTCTGCAGCTCAACGCCGGCGAGCCGATGCTGCGCGGGATCCTGGGGGAACTCTACAGTACCAAATTCCTGGAGGAGAGTCAGGTCCTGGCCGGCCTGATCCAGGACGAACTCATCGGCCGGATCCGGCATCAGGTGCAGCCCCGGCGGCTCGATCAGGCGGGGTTCCTGGTCCTGAACGGCGCCAGCATGCCGGGGGTGCTGGTCGAGATGGCCTTCATCACCAACCGGGCCGAGGAGAACTACCTGCGCCAGAACAGTTTCAAGAACCGGGTCGCCGAAGCCCTGCACGAGGCGATCGTGAAATATGTCGAGCGGGTGGAAGGAGGCCGGTGAGTATCCGCTCCGACCGCGGTCCGCTCTCCGACTGAGATCCGATGGATCAGACCCTCATCCGCAATTTCTGCATCGTCGCCCACATCGATCACGGCAAGTCGACCCTGGCCGATCGCCTGCTCGAAGCAACCGGCACCCTCGAACGCTTGAAGATGGTCGACCAGGTTCTCGACGACATGGATCTGGAGCGGGAGCGGGGCATCACCATCAAGATGCACCCGGTCCGTATGGCCTGGGAGCGGGGGGGTGAGAACTACATTCTCAACCTCATCGACACCCCCGGCCACGTCGACTTCACCTACGAGGTCTCCCGCTCGCTGGCCGCCTGTGAGGGGGCCGTGCTGGTGGTCGACGCCAGTCAGGGGATCGAGGCCCAGACCCTCAGCAATCTCTACCTGGCGATCGAAAACGATCTCGAGATCATTCCGGTGGTGAACAAGATCGACCTGCCGAGCGCCCGCCCCGACGACGTGACGGCCGAACTGTGCGATCTGATCGGCGTCGCGCCCGAGGACGTCATCCCGGTCTCGGCCAAGGAGGGGACCAATATCGCCGCGGTGCTCGAAGCGGTCATAGACCGTATCCCGGCCCCGGCGGGCGAAGCGAGCGCCCCGCTCCGGGCGTTGATCTTCGATTCGGTTTTCGATACCTACCGCGGGGCGGTGCCCCATCTGCGGGTGGTCGACGGTTCGCTCCGGCCGGGGCAGGACATCCATCTCATGGGCTCGGGCAAGACGTTCGAGATCGACGAGGTCGGCATCTTCCGCCTGCGCCGCGAGCAGCGCGATGAACTGACCGCCGGCGAGGTCGGCTACCTGTGCGCCTCGATCAAGACGATCCGTGACGCCCAGGTCGGTGACACCATCACCGACGCCCGCACTCCGGCCGCAGAACCCCTGACCCGCTACCAGCGGGCCAAGTCGATGGTCTTCAGCGGTATCTACCCGATGGAGAGTGAGGATCACGGCAACCTCAAGGATGCCCTGGAACGGTTGCAGCTCAACGACGCCGCCCTCAGTTTCGAGCCGGAATCGAGCGCCGCCCTGGGCTTCGGGTTCCGCTGCGGCTTCCTCGGCCTGCTCCACATGGAAATCGTCCAGGAGCGGTTGAGTCGCGAGCACGGTCTGGGGATCATCGCCACCGTGCCGAGCGTGGAATACCGCGTGCTTACCACCGACGGCGAAACCCTGGCGGTCGACAACCCGGCCCTGCTCCCCGAACCGCAGCGCATCGAACGGATCGAGGAACCGTGGGTCGAAGCCCACATCACCACCCCCCAGGCCTACATCGGCAACCTCATGACCCTCTGTCAGGAGCGGCGGGCCGAACACCGCACCATGGAGTATCTGGGCGGAGAGCGGGTCATGATCACCCTCGGCCTGCCCCTGGCCGAGATCGTGTTCGACTTTTACGACAAACTGAAATCGGTCAGCCGCGGTTACGCCAGCCTCGATTACGAGTTCAGCGGCTGGCGGCCCGGAGCGGTGCAGAAACTCGATATCATGCTCAACGGCGAGCCGGTCGACACCCTGAGCATGATCGTGCATGCCGGCAAGGCCTATGAGTGGGGGCGCAAACTCACCCGGCGCCTGAAGGAACTCATCCCCCGTCAGCTCTTCGCCGTGGCCATTCAGGCCGCGGTGGGCAACCGGATCATCGCCCGGGAAACCGTGAGCGCCCTGCGCAAGAACGTGACCGCCAAATGCTACGGCGGCGATGTGACCCGCAAGCGCAAGCTTCTGGAACGGCAGAAGGAGGGCAAGAAACGGATGAAGGCGGTGGGACAGGTCGAGATCCCCCAGGAAGCCTTTCTGGCCTTCCTCTCGATCACAGACGAGGATTAGCATGACGGCCGATGCGGTCGCCCGCCTGGCCGGCCGGAGCGTTCTCGTCGACCATCTCTACCTGCACCTGCCCTTCTGCGAGCGCCGCTGCCCCTACTGCGATTTCGCCGTGGTCGTGGGCCGCGGGGCCGACACCGATGCCTTCATCGCCGCGCTGGAGCGTGAGGCCGATCTGTGGGCCGGGGCGGGCGTCCGGCTCGGGACGTCCTCGCCGGTCGATGGCACGGCGGCCAGAAGTACGGCAGCAGTGTCTCCGCCGGCCGACGATTCCCCGGCCGACGGCGGATCGGCGGTGCGAACCCTCTACCTGGGCGGCGGCACCCCCTCCTGGCTTTCCCCGGCCGACCTGGAGCGCCTGCTGGCCTGGATCGGCCGCACCTGGGGGTCGGAGTGGACCGAAGCCACCTGCGAGGTCAATCCCGAGCACGCCGATCCCGAACGCCTGGCGGTGCTCCGCTCCGGGGGGATCACCCGGATCAGCCTCGGAGCGCAGAGTTTTTCGGCGCCGGTGCTGCGGCGCCTGGGGCGGGTGCACACCCCGGCCGATATCGACACGGCAGCCGGCCGCATCACCGGAGCGGGCTTTGCCCTCAGTCTCGATCTGATCTTCGGTGCCCCGGAGCAGACCCGGGCCGACTGGGAGGCGGATATCGAACGCGCCCTGGCCCTTCGTCCCGACCATCTTTCTCTCTACGGCCTGACCTGGGAGGAGGGCACGCTCTTTACGCGCTGGCGCGACCGCGGGCGGCTGACCGAACGCGACCAGGAGTGGCTGGCCGCAGCGTATGAGAGTGCGGTCGCGGCCCTGCGCCCGGCCGGCCATGAACGCTACGAGGTCAGCAACTTCGCCCGTCCGGGGGCCGAGGCGGTGCACAACCGGGCCTACTGGACCGGCGCCTCCTGGCTCGGTCTCGGACCCTCGGCCCACAGCCACCTGGCCGGTCTGCGGATCGCCAACCAGCGCGAACTCGAGGCCTGGCAATCCTCGCTGCTCGAGGGGGGACGTCTGCCCTGGGCCGAAGTCGAGGAACCCGATGAACTGGCACGGTGCCGGGAGCGGGTCCTCCTGGGGCTGCGCACGGCTGCGGGTCTGAACCTGGACCGTATTCCGGAGGTCTATCGGGAGGGCATCCTCGCCCGCTCTGAGGCAACCATCGCCCGGGGCCTGGCCCGACGTGAAGCAGAAAGAATCGTGCTGACCGATGCGGGAATGCTCCTGGCCGACGAGCTGGCTCTCAGGCTTGCGCCATAGAAAACAACACCCCTGCCCGGCCGGATGCCAGCGCAGACCGCAGCCGGCGGATTACTCCGACAGGCTCCTATGAAATGATATCGGGGTAGTCGCTGTCTTCTGGACCGGTTGTGCCCGGGTAGGGCCGGGGACGCGGCTCATAGGGGCGCACGGCCGGCTCGGGCTCCAGACCCACGATCTGCCGGTAGGCGCAGGCGATCGCGGCGAACTGCAGCGGCAGAGTGATGAGCAGACCGATTATGAAGAAGATCAGGCCTGCGAAGTTGAGTACCAGCAGCACCAGAGCGAAGAGGAAAAAGAGCATGTAGTCGCGCGAAACCACCCGGCGGCTGGCTTCCATTGCTTCCCAGAAATCGTAGCCCTTGTCGATGATGAACAGGAAGGTGAAGAGGTAGATTCCCAGCACGATGATGCCGGGAACCAGACAGAGGACGAATCCGATGGCCGAAAAGGCGCTCATGAGCAGGAAAGCGAGAGTTATCGGCACGTACCGGTTGTACGGCTGGAAGAGATCGCCGATGTGCGGCGGCTTGCCGGTGCGCATGTGGTTGATGGTCATCAGAAAAAAGCCGGCCTTCAGGGGGCCGCCGATCGCAATATAGATCAGGACGTGGATCCTCAGGGCGATGACCAGAATCAGGGCCAGGATGAAAGCGGCGATCATGTAACCGACGAGCTCATCGCGGATCACGTGCCAGCCGTCCACGATCCAGGTCCCCAGATCGTACTGGTGACTGTTGCCCCTCCTGCCGTTTCCCGGCGTGCGGCTCGAGCCCGATCCCCCGTCCTGCGAAGCGTCCCGCCGGTCTCCCTCGGAACCGGGCAGGTCGTAGTAGTACTCCTCGCGGGGAAGATCGTCGCCGGATTCGGGTCCGGTACCGGTGCGGTCGTCGTCGGTCATGGCACCTCTGCTATACGACAGGGCGGCGAGCATTGTTCCGGTCCGGCCTTTTCTACTGACCGGGTCCGGGCACACCTGTAATGTAGGACAGGTTCCCCACCCGTTCCAGGAGAGTTGTACGATGCTGCCCGATGAACTCGTTCGACAGAACGACTGCCGTATCCTCTATTACATCCTCGACGGTCTGGGCGGGACGACCGATCCGGACCGGCGGCAGACCGAACTCGAGGCGGCCCGCACCCCGGTCCTCGACGAGCTGGCGGCCCGATCCGAGACGGGACTCACGGTACCGGTTTTGCCCGGAATCGCCCCCGGGAGCGGGCCGGGGCATTTTGCGCTCTTCGGATACGATCCGGTCGAGAACAACATCGGCCGGGGGGTGCTCGAAGCGGCCGGGATCGGTTTCGGGCTGGCCGAGGGGGATCTGGCCATCCGGGTCAATTTCGCCACCGTCGACGCCGAAGGTCGAATCATCGACCGGCGCGCCGGGCGGATCCGGACCGAAGAATGCGGGCGTCTGTGCGCTATCATGCGTGACGCCATCGGGCTTGAGGGGGTAGAGGTCTTCGTCGAACCGGTCAAGGAACACCGGGCGGCGGTCGTTCTACGCCCCGACGGCATCGAACTGGCCGACGGTATCGCCGACACCGATCCCCAGGCTACCGGCGTACCGCCCCTGCCGGTCGAGGCCCTGCGACCCGAGGCCGAGCCGGCATCCGAACTGCTGCGCACCCTGCTCGAACAGGTGACCGGTCCTCTGGCGGCAGCCGGCGAACCGGCTTACTATCCCCTGCTGCGGGGGATCGCCCGCTTCCGGCGCTACCCGAGCCTGCAGGAGCGCTTCGGTCTGCGGGCGGTGGCGGTGGCCACCTACCCGATGTACAAGGGCATCAGCCGCCTGCTCGGCATGGATGTCCACGAAGGAGCCACCGACCTGGCCGGGCAGCTCGAGGCGGTTACCGGCTACTGGTCGAGCCACGATTTCTTCTTCGTGCACTTCAAGGCCACCGATGCCCGCGGCGAAGATGGCGACTTCGACGCCAAAGTGGCCGCCATCGAAGAAGCCGACGCCGCCCTGCCCGGTTTCCTCGAACTGGGCCCCGGGGTGGTGGTCGTGACCGGCGATCACTCCACCCCGGCCCTGGTCCGGGCCCACTCCGGTCACTCGGTTCCGGTCCTGCTGCACTCGCCCGTTGCCCGCTGGAGCGGGGTCGAGACTTTTTCCGAGATCGCCTGCGCCCACCGGGGCACCCTGGGCACCTTCCCCATGATGCATCTCATGGGGCTGGCTCTCGGGCACGCCGATCGGTTGCAGAAATTCGGCGCCTGACACGTCTTCTGCAGCCTGATATTGCCGCGATGTGGCCATGTCGCGGTCTTCCCGTATAGTGATATAGAATCGTACAAAACAGACGAAACGTACAAAGGAGAAAATGATGATCGATATCTCCGTCTCGGAGGCCCGCAAGGACATTTCCGAGATCGTCAACCGGGTCGGGTACGCCGGGGAGCGGGCGGTCCTGCGCCGTCACGGCCGTGAGGTGGCCGCGGTGGTGGGGATCGTGGACCTGGTTCTGCTCGAAACCCTGGAACAGCAGTTCGATATCGAGTCTCTGCGCTCGGCTCTGGGGTCGGCCCTGGAACAGGGTACGACCACCCTCGACGGGCTGCGGCGCGAGATGGGCCTGGTCTGAACCGATCCCGATAAACGTCCGGTGAGCCGGACCGGTATACGGAACTGCATGGGACGTGAACCGAACCGCATAAGCGATGAACGACTCTTCATCCGCTACTCCCGGGGCGACACCGACGCCTTCGGGGAGCTGATGGACCGCTATGCGGTACGGCTGCTCCGCTACTGCCGTGGTTTTGTTCCTTCGGAAGACGAGGCGGAAGATCTGGTGCAGGAGACCTTCATGAAAGCGATCCGTTCGGCGGATTCCTACCGGGCCTCGGCCCGCTTCTCCACCTGGATCTACACCATCGCCCGCAACCTGTGTTTCGACCGGCTCAAAGTCCTGAAGACCCGCCGGCGATTATGGGAGGGACGGGAGCAGGGGCTGGTCGAGACCACCATGGGCCAGGCTCCGGCCGAGCCCGATGCGGGACTCGAGAGCCTCTCGCCGGCGATGCTCGAGGCGGCCCTGAGCACCCTTTCGACCCTGGAACAGGAAACCGTCCGGCTGACCTTCTTCAGCGGCTGGAACACGGCTCAGATCGCGGAGCTGCAGGAGTGCTCGCGGGCCACCGTCCGGGTCCGGCGCTTCAAAGCGCTGGAAAAAATGCGGTCGGCTCTGCTCTCCGAAGACAGGGATGGGATTGAATTCGGTGAGGAGTTGAAGCGACATGAAGGGGAGTGAGAACACGATGAGGAATGAGAACGGCACCCTGAACCGCCCGGGGTGCACCGAAATCCGGCCCCTGCTGATCGATCACCTGCGGGGAGAATCGGGCCGCCGGCACGATACGATCGCGCGGCATCTCGACACATGCGCCGACTGCCGGGAGTGGGCGGACTTCCTGCGTGCCATCGAGGGGGCCGTGCCCGGGCGCGAAGCCGGCGGCCGACTCGGGTTCGAGCGGCGGATGGCGGGGGTGATGGCCGCAGCCGGGCACCGGGCCGATCCGCAGCACACGGTCCGGCGCCTGGTCGTGCGGGTGGCGGGCGTCGCGGCTCTCGTCGTGGCTCTCTTCGGCGGCCTCTTCCCGCCGGTATCCGAGGCCGTTCTCTGGATCGTGCAGGGTCTGACAACCTACCCGCTGCACGTCCTGGCCGGTACGACCGGACTCCTGCTTCTCTCCTCACCCCTGCTCTTTGCCACCGCACGGCGTCGAATGGAGGATGTGTCATGAAGGGACTATCGGAGACAAAATGGAACTGGGTCATCGGTATCGTGCTGGTGGGAGTGGTGATGCCACTGCTGGCGATGCTGAGTTCGGGCTGGATGAAAGACAAACACGGGGAATACATCAACCGGCAGCACAACGAGGAATACGGCGAGCGTGAAGCCATCACCCGGCAAGTCAAAGAGATCTTCGAGCGTCAGCTCGGCGATATTGGTCAGCTCACCTTCACGATCCCGGAACTGACGGCCGCGGGACCGAGATTCGCGGTCGACTCGACCTTTGCCGCTCTGGTGCAGCGAACGGTAGAGGCGTTTCACCGGGAGATCGGCTCAGCTTATCAGGACGTGCCGCTCATCGTGAAAGGTGAGCTGAGAACCGCTGAAGGTCGCAATCTGCAGGAATGGGTCTCCGCCGACGAGGGTTTCTCCCCGGCCGAGATCGCCGATCCCGACCGGAACCGGATCTGGAATACGCACGGATTTATGATCAGGGACCTGCACCTCTATTCCAGGCAGGGACGAAATCGGTATCAGTATGCAGATGTCCTGCGTCAGTACTTCCCCGGTGATTACCTGACAGCCCAGGATATTGCCGGAAATGAAGTCCCGATAGGTCTGTCCGGAGGCCTGCGGGTTGTTGTCTTTCGGCCTGAAACCGAACTGCCCGGTTCGTTCTATCAGGTCCTGGCCGTGATCCTGCAGCGCCTGGGCCAGCTGGGGATCATCCTGTTGATTCTCACCCCGCCGGTCTGGGTCTATCTCGATGCGAAGAAGCGGCGCCTGCCGGCCGTGCTCTGGGCCCTCTTTACCCTCTTCACCAGTCTGATCGGGCTGCTGATCTACGCCCTGGTCACCCGCGAGTCGGGGCCGGTGTGTCCCGAGTGCGGGGAGCGGATCTCGAAGCGGTTCGTGGTCTGTCCCTACTGTCAGACCGAACTGCGGGGCACCTGCCCCACCTGCGGGCAGACGGTCAGCCTGGGCTGGCACTACTGTCCGAGCTGCTCGACCAAATTATAGAACCGTGAGAGAACTCCCCGCGGTCACCCGGTATCGGGGTGACCGCGGGGAAGCGCAGTGACCGGATTGACTCAGTCAGCCAGGGCTTTCTCGACGTTCTTCGTGACAGCTTTTTCCAGCCTGGCGCAGGCGGCGAGCTCCTCGTCGAGACCGCCTGAGAGTTCCGAGCACAGGGCCTCGTCTTTGATGTGCGGCAGGTTGATGCGCACGTTGTAGGCCGCCGCACGGGCTCCGGCGCGGGCCAGCAGGGCCCCCGACCCCACATCGCTGATCATGTTCGGATCGGCCATCCCGGCCATCGTCTTGAGCAGTCCGAGCGCCTCGCGGCAGAGTTCGACCGTGCGCAGGGGCACCCGGGTGGCTGCTTCGTAACCCGCCTGTATGGCCGTGGCCCGCTCGGCCCGCTCGGCTTCGGTGTCCTTGGGCATGCGCATCGCTTCGAGGACCGAATCGAAGGCGGTGGTATCCTCGTCCACAGCGCGCACCAGGGCGTCCTTGAGTTCCTGGGCCCGTTCGGCGATCGAGCAGAGTTCGTCGTAGCGTTCGTCGAACTCCCCCTTGCCGACCGAGAGGTTGGCCACCATCGAAGCCAGGGCGGCCCCGAGAGCGCCGGCCAGGGCGGCTACCGAGCCTCCCCCCGGCGCGGGCGTGTCGCGGGAGACCTCGTCGACGAAGTCGAAGGTCGGCCGCTTGACCAGGGGACCTTCGATCTGCGGCAGGGCGAGGACTTTCTCGGGGATATCGAAAGGGGCCACGTCCCGCAGGCCCATCGAACGTACCGCCGTTTCCATCAGGTCGGGGATGGGGATGCCGGTCGATTTCATCATCTTGCGGCGGTAGTATCTGCCGGCCTGGCGCATGGCTTCATACGGGATGACCCCGACGATCTCCGAACCGGTGATGCCGATACCCCGTTTCAGGGCTTCGGCGCGGGTGGCCTCGAGCACTTCGTGCGGCGGGCTGACGTGGTAGTCGGTCAGGTTCATGCTGATCTGGGCGCAGCCGTAGTCGTCGATGACCCAGCCGATTCCCTTGACATGACTGAACCGGCCGTCCTTGAAGACCGGCCCGGAGGGATTCCCGGGATCGATGTCGAGGTCGGCGAAACGACGAGCGAGATCGCCGCCGTGCACATCGCGGTAGTGATCGGCGAGTTCTGCGAACGAGGCGCCGATGAAATCGCAGTTACCGCAGGGATAAGAACCGTCGCCGGCAAAGCGCACCACCTCGCCCTTGTAGTAGAAGGGTTCGGTATTCCCGGCCCGCTTCCAGCGTCCCCGCTCGCGGATTTCGTAAGCCAGTTCGTTGGCGTAGCGGCGGTCGATGGTGTTCAGGTTGATGTTGTAGGCGATCAGGAACTCGCGGGCGCCGACCGCGGTGGCGCCCGAGCGGGAGTTGAACTCGGCCGGACCGAAATCGGGGGTCCACTCCGGATCGCCGAAACGGTCCTTGAGACCTTCGTATTCGCCGGTTCGCACCCGGGCCAGGTTGCGCCGTTCCGGTGTGGAGGCGGCGTGCTCGTAGAGATAGACCGGGATACCGAGCTCGTCTCCGATCCGCCGGCCAACGGCGCGGGCCATCTCGACGCAGTCGGCCATCGTCACCCCCGCCACCGGTACGAAGGGCACCACGTCGGTGGCGCCCATACGCGGGTGCTCGCCGCTGTGGGTGCTCATGTCGATGATCTCCGAGGCGCGTTTGACGGCCGCGAAAGCGGCTTCGGCGACGGCTGAGGGCTCGCCGACAAAAGTCACCACCGTGCGGTTGGTGTTGGCACCGGGGTCGACATCGAGCAGGCGGATACCGGCCACACTCTCGATGGCATCGGTGATCTCGGTGATGACGGCTTCGTTGCGGCCTTCCGAGAAGTTGGGCACGCACTCGACAATTCGTTCCATGGTCTCCTTTACCTCCGGCCGGCGGCCGGCGAATCGGTTTCGGGCTCCGGGGACGAACCGGTGAATGATGTACCGCCTCAGACCCGAACGCAAACACTCGCCGCCTTGAAGAACCTATCCGGCCCGGCGTACGTTACAGAGACTGTCCACCCGCCCCGACCGTAGAGGAGAAGCCGTTATGCGCCGCACGTTTTCCGTCCTGGTATCACTGATCGCTCTGGTGGTAATGCTGGGGGCCGCTACGGGCCCGTCAGCCCGCGCCCAGACCGATCCCGACCTCTTCCGTTCCCTGCATCCCCGTTCGATCGGACCGGCCGGTATGAGCGGCCGGATCGGGGCCATCGACGCCCTGGCCTCGGATCCGTATGTCATCTATGTCGGGGCAGCCACCGGGGGCCTGTGGAAGTCGACCGACGGGGGCACGACCTGGCGCCCCCTGACCGACGAGCTGCCCGTCTCGAGCTTCGGCGCGGTGGCGGTGAACCAGAACCACCCCGACATCGTCTGGGCCGGGTCGGGTGAAGACAACGTGCGCAACTCGGTGGGTGTGGGCCGGGGGATGTACAAATCGATGGATGGGGGCGATACCTGGCAGCTGATGGGTCTGGAGGAGACCGAACACATTTCCCGTATCGTCCTCCACCCCTCCGACCCCGATATTGCCTGGGTGGCGGCCACCGGACGCCTGTGGGGAGACGGGACCGAACGGGGGGTCTTCAAGACCGGGGACGGCGGACAGAGCTGGACCAGAGTGCTCTACGTCGACGAGCGCACCGGGGCGGCCGACCTCGTCATCGATCCCCGCAACCCGCACACTCTCTTCGCGGCCATGTGGGAGCATCGCCGCTGGCCGTGGTTTTTTGAATCGGGGGGACCGGGGAGCGGACTGTGGGTTAGCCGCGACGGAGGGGAGAACTGGACCAGACTGGGTCCCGAACAGGGTCTGCCGGCGGGGGAGCTGGGGCGGATCGGGCTGGCGATCGCCCCCTCGCGGCCCGAGGTGATCTACGCCCTGGTCGAGGCCGAGCGGAGCGTACTGCTCAGGAGCGAGGACGGCGGGCGTTCGTTCGAGACCGTCAACCGCACCCCCGGGATCCACGACCGGCCTTTCTACTATTCCGAGATCCGGGTCGACCCCGACAATCACAACCGGGTGTACATGCTCTACTCGCTGGTTTCGGTTTCCGATGACGGCGGACGCAGCTTCGAGGTCCTGGTTCCCTTCGCCGGGGTGCACGCCGATCACCATGCCATGTGGATCGATCCGGGTGACGGCCGCTACATCATCGACGGCAATGACGGCGGGGTGGCCATCAGCCGCGACCGCGGCCGGACCTGGACCTTCATAGACAACCTGCCCCTGGCCCAGTTCTACCACGTCGCGGTCGACAACGAGCTGCCCTACCACATCTACGGCGGCATGCAGGACAACGGTTCCTGGCGCGGCCCGAGCGAGGTGTGGGAACTGAACGGGATCCGGAACTGGCACTGGTTCGAGGTCGGCTTCGGGGACGGTTTTCACACCGTACCCGATCCCGAAGATGCGACCGTCGGCTACGCCATGAGCCAGCAGGGCTACCTGATCAGGTGGGATATCGCAACCGGCGGGCGCAAGGACATCCGCCCGGCCGGACCGGCAGAGGATCCCCTGCGCTTCAACTGGAACTCGGGCTTTGCCGTCGATCCCTTCGATCCGGCCACGATCTATCTCGGCAGTCAGTACCTGCACCGGAGCCGCGACCGGGGCGAGAGCTGGGAGGAGATCAGTCCCGACCTCTCGACCGACGATCCGCTCAAGCAGAAATTCGGATCCAGCGGCGGTTTGACTTACGACGCCACCGGGGCGGAGAACCACACCACCATCCTCTCGATCGCCCCCAGCCCCGTGGAGCGCGGCGTGATCTGGGTCGGCACCGACGACGGCAACGTGCAGCTCACCCGCGACGGCGGCCGGAACTGGGAGAACGTGGTCGCGAACATCAGGGGAGTGCCCGATTCGACCTGGGTACCGCACATCGAAGCCTCGAAGTTCAACGCCGGAGCCGCCTGGGTGGTCTTCGACAATCACCGGCGTTCGGACTGGACCCCCTACATCTTCAAGACCGTCAACTGGGGCCGCAGCTGGGAGGCCGTCGCAACCCCTGCGCTGGACGGTTTCGTCCACACCCTCATCCAGGATGTCGAGAATCCCGACCTGCTCTTGGCGGGCACTGAATTCGGTCTCTGGGTCACCCTGGACGGCGGGCAGGAGTGGTGGCGCTACCCCGGTTTTCCCACTGTGCCGGTCCGCGCCCTGACCATTCATCCCCGTACCGCCGATCTGGTCATCGGCACCCACGGACGGGCGGCCTGGATCGTGGATGACATCCGGCCTCTGCGCGAACTCTCGAACACGGTGCGTGAGCGGACCCTGCACCTCTTCACCATCCCCGATACCTGGCTGCACGTCGTGCGTCAGATGAACGGGTATCACTTCCCGAGTCACAACATGTTCGCCGGCGAGAACCGGCCCTACGGCGCCTGCCTGAGTTTCTGGGCCGATCCGGGCGAGGGGGAGGACGAGGTCGTGATCGAGATCTCCGATTCCACCGAACGGGTTCTGCGGACGATTCACGCGCCGGTTCGCCGGGGAGTGAACCGGGTCGTCTGGGAACTCAACGAAGATCCCCTCGATCCAGAAACCGGGCCGGGCCAGCTGGGTCCCGAGGTCGTACCGGGCACGTATATGGTGACGCTGCATCTGGGTGAGGCGAGTGCGCAGGAGAGCGTGACGGTTCACGCCGACCCGCGCAAAACCTCGTCGATGACCGGTATGCAGGACAAACAGGCCGTCCTGCGGCGGGCCGAAGCCCTGAACAACGTCATGACCGAGGCGGGCGGGGCGCTCGCAACGATCCGGTCCGAACTCGAGACCGCCCTGGGCCGGATCGGGGAACTCGATGAGGAGACGGCCGGAGAATTGAAGAGCGATCTCGAGGAAACCGCCCGCGCTCTGCAGACCGACGTCGAGGACCTGAGAGCCCGTTTCTTCGGGCCCGAGCAGGTGCAGGGGATTTACCGCGATCCCGAAGCGATCGTGAATGCCCTCTACGCCGCCTTCGGGGCTCTCGGCAGTGCCACCTTCGACGCTCCCACTCCCACCGAACGCCTCCTGATGGAGCGGGCCGAAGCGGCGGTGGCCGAAGGGGTTGAAGCCTACAACGCTCTGGTCGGGAAGATCCTCGCCTTCCGGGACCGGCTCGAGACCGCCGGGGTTCTCTGGCCCCAGATACCCGCACAGCTGGCCATCCCGCCGAGGAGATAAGGGAATCCCGATGGACCTGCCGGCGCAGATCGCGCGCTATCTCGACCTGGTCGACGATCCGGCGGCATTCGTTGAGGCGTTACAGCATCCCCTGCCGGTCGATCTGCGCTGGAATCCCTTCAAGGTCACCCGCGAACGCTTCGAGGCCCGACTCACCGAAGCAGGCGCCGGCTGGGAGCGCTTCGCGGTCAGTCCCGACCTCTACCGCGTCACGGGGCTTCCCGGTCCCGGCCTGACCTGGGCCTACCATCTGGGGTGGTACCATCCCCAGGGTCTGACCTCGACCCTGCCCCCCCTACTCCTTGACCCCGAACCGGGATCTGACGTGCTCGACATCTGTGCCGCTCCGGGGGGCAAAACCGCCGGCCTGGCCGGCGTCATGATGGGGCACGGCGTGCTCGTCGCCAATGATGTCACCCCTACCCGCCTGAGCATTCTCTCGGCCAACCTGGAGCGGCTGGGCATTCCGAACGTGATGATCACCCGCTATCGGGGCGAAAATTTCCCCGAGCGGTTCTCTTTCGACAACGTCCTTCTCGACGCTCCCTGCACCGGCGAAGGCACCTTCCGGATAGGGGGGGGAAACTGGCGGCCCGACGGACCGAAGGGCATTGCGGCCATGGCTGCTACCCAGCGGGCTCTGCTGCGCAAGGCTCTGGCGGTGGTCCGGCCGGGCGGAACGGTGCTCTACTCCACCTGCACCTACGCCCCGGAAGAAAACGAAGCGGTCGTGGCGACGGTGCTCAGCGAGGCGGGGGGAGCCGACGTGCTCCCCCTGCCCGACACCCTGCCCGCCCGGCCGGGTATCACGGCGTGGGAAGGGCGGGACTATCCGCCCGAACTGGCTTTGACCGGGCGCTTCTGGCCGCATCACACAAACTCCTGGGGGTTCTACTGTGCTCTCCTGCGGCGGATCGGCTGAACTGCGGGCGGTCCAGAAGGTCTTTTCGGACCGCTTCGGGGTGGATCACCGCGTGATCGAGGAGTGGCGGCTCTATACCACCGGTTCGGTCATCTGGGGCTTGCGCGACGCGCCCCATCTCGACACGGCCCTGGCGGCTCTGCGTGTCGAACGCACCGGCCTGCCCCTGCTCCGCCGGGCCGGAAAGCACTGGAAGCCCACCACTGTGGCCCTGCAGGTTCTCGGTGCCTACCTCGAACGGTCGCGGATCGAACTGACCCGGGCCGAGCTCGAGACACTGCTCGCCAGTGGAGGACTGCGCGGCACCCGGCCCGGGATCGAGCCGGGCTATGTGGCCCTGAGCGGTCCCGACGGGGTGGTGGGCTGCGCCATCTATCTCGCCCCCGACCCCGACGGCGGCCACCCCGACGGCGTGCTGCTCTCCCAGCTACCGAAAGCCCGCTGGGAGGGTCTGATCAGGCAGGCGCAGCAGGCGTCCGGAGACTCTCCGAACCCCGCCGAGGGAGAGACGATCTCCTGAGATTAGGCCGCCGGCTCGTACCAAGGAATCCCCCCCGCCGGGTGTATTCGGGATGGGGCCATGCCCGTTGCGCCCGGGGTGCGGCGGTCATACACTCACCCCGCAACCGGTCCGGATTACCGCTATATGGAGGCTTCTGTGATGCGACGACACACCCTGCGACTCCCGCTCCTGCTGATCCTGCTCCTGCCTCTGCTGGCCGGAGCGCAGGAGAAACGGGCTATCGAGCCCGATGATTACTACCGCGTCAAGCGGGTGGGTTCGACCGAGCTCAGCCCCGACGGCCGTTACCTGCTCTATACCGTACAGACGGTGCGGCGCGAACAGAACGACCGGATGACCGAGGTGTGGTGGGCCGATCTGGAAACCGGCCGCACCCAGAGGCTCTCCACCGCAGGGGTGAATACCACCAGCCCCCACTGGACTCCCGACGGGCGCCGGATCTGGTTCTCGACCACCCGGGGTGAAGAAAGCGGTACGCACTTCATCAACTTCCTCGAACCGGGGGGCGAGGCTTACCGGATCAACGGGATCAGCGGCAACCCCACCTTCCACCCCGACGGCAGCTGGATCCTGACTTCCCGAGCCGTAGCCGAGGAGAGTGAGGAGCCTCCCGCCGAACCCGGTGAGGAGGAACGGGCCCGCCCCGAGCGGGGCGAGCGGCCCTCGCGGCCCGACGGTATCCCCGCCCTGACCCGCCGGACGGGAACCGAATGGGCCGGCACGACCGAAGCCGAACGCAACCGCGATGTATACGTCATCACCAATTCCACCTACAAGCGGGATGGCCAGCTGGCTTTCGTCACCGGCGGTGGTTCGGGAATGAGCGGGATGATGCGCCAGTTCCCGGGCGCTGAGCAGCGTGGCGGCCGGGGCGAGGGGCCGCCCCGCTACACCCAGTTCTTCCGCACCCCCGCCGACGGACTGGCCGAGGGCGAAGAACCCGAACAGATCACCTTCGACGCCTGGAACAAGTCCTTTGCCGGCTTCAGTCCCGACGGCCGCTGGATCATCTACACCCAGGACATGCTCCAGCACGAGGAACGGGAAGAAAGCGAAGAACCGACCCCGGAGGAGATGTTCATGGGCCGGGGCGGTTCGCGGGAGACGGGAATCTTCCTGCTCCCGGTCGCCGGCGGTGAGCCGGTCCATATCGTCACCGAAACGGGCAGTCCCCGCGGAATCGTCATGTCTCATGATGGAGACAGGTTGGCTTACTCGATCAGCCCCGACCGGGAAAGCCCAACCATCACCCGGGTCATCGACCGGTCCGGGACGACAGTGGCCGAATTCGGGGACGGCTGGATATATGGCTTCGGCAGCCTGAGCTGGGCGGCCGATGACGCTTGCCTCTACACCACTTCGCGCATCGGCGGCCAGACCCAGATCATGCAGCTGACCCTTGCGACCGGGGAGTACTCGGCTGTGACCGAAGGCCGCCACAGCCTGTCCGGCGTGTCCTTCGATCGGGACATGACGAAAGTGGCTTATGTCAAGGACACGGCCGAAATGCCCTGGGAAGCCTATGTCGCCCGCCTCGACGGCAGCGGTGAGACCCGGATCAGCGAGGCCAATACCGCCTGGATGGGGGACGTGAAACTCTCGCGGGTGGAGCGGATCACCTTCACCGGCGCCCCGCACGATCCCGACTGGCTCGAGCAGCTTCCCCGGCGGGGAGTGGAGTACATGATGACCCACGAGGCACGGCGCGGGGAGCGGCCCGAGGTCGAGGGCTGGCTCATGTACCCCCTCGACTATGTCGAAGGGCAGAAGTATCCGCTGGTGCTCTCGATTCACGGCGGCCCGCACTCGATGTATGCCGAAACCTGGTTCCCCGAGTTCCAGATGATCGCTGCGTCGGGCATATTCGTGCTCTATATCAACCCGCGCGGGTCGAGCGGGTACGGCAGCGAGTTCTCGGGCATGATCATGGAGGCCTGGGGGATCGACGACTACAAGGATTACCTGCAGGCGGTCGACCTGGTCGTGGATCGCGGGCTGGTGGACGAGGACTTCATGGGTGTCACGGGCGGTTCCTACGGCGGCTACATGACCAACTGGATCACTGCCCATTCCGACCGCTTCCGCTGCGCTATCGCCGCCCGGAGCATCTGCAACTGGATCAGTTTCTACGGCGTCTCCGACGCCTCGGGTCTGGTCGAGCGCGAGTTCGGCGGGCGCCCCTGGCCCTTCCGCAGCGACGAGGAGGGCAGCTGGAACCTTGCCATGATGCTCAGCCCGATCGCCTGGGCCGATCAGGTCAGCACTCCGACCCTGATCGTCCACTCCATCAACGACTACCGCTGTCCCCTCGAGGAAGGGGAACAGTGGTACCGGGCCCTGCAGAAGAACGAAGTGCCGGTCAAGATGGTCCTCTTCCCCGACTCCTCGCACGGCCTGTCGCGAACGGGCGAGCCGTGGTTGCTGGTCAGGCGCCTGAGGGAGTATGTTGACTGGTTCACGGCTTATCTGGTGGATGACGAACCGGTCGTGGTCCCGCGTGGGGAGGGCCGGGGGTACTGAGGGCCGAGCCGGCAACATTTTCGTGGACTGCGGAGGGGGAATTTCGGACCTTGAGGTCTGACTTAGTACTTTTTCGTCCCCGCCCGCCAGCCCTAGAGGAGAGACAGAGGATGTCAGAGAGCGGAACCATGACCAGGGCCGTTGAGGCGACCTGGCCCAAAGAAGTAATGGAGAAGCGGGGGGAGTTCCGCAACTGCCCCCTGACCGACTTCTCGAAAGATGAGAACGTTCAGGCCATGACGGCCGCCCTGGAAAAAGTGCGGTCCGAATTCGGCCGCGACTACCCGCTGATTCTGGGCGGCAAGGAAATCTGGACCGAAGCTCAGTTGCCCAGCTACAACCCGTCCTACCCCGACGAACTGATCGGATCCTTCTCGAAAGCGCAGAAGGATGAGGCCGATATCGCCATCAATGCGGCCCTGGACGCCTTCGAGACGTGGCAGTGGTCCGATCCGTGGGAGCGGGCCGAGTACGCCTGGAAAGCCTGCGATCTGATGACCGAGCGCCGGCTCGAACTGGCCGCCTGGATGGTCTTCGAGGAGAGCAAGTCGTGGGTCGAGGCCGACGCCGACGTGGCCGAAGCGATCGACTTCCTCGACTTCTACGGCCGGGAGATGGTCCGCTACGCCGCTCCCCAGCCCCTGACCCCGGTCCCGGGCGAGGACAACGAACTGCGTTACATCCCCCTCGGGGTGGCTCTGGTGGTACCGCCGTGGAACTTCCCGCTGGCGATCCTGTGCGGTATGGCCACGGCGGCCTGGGTGGCGGGGAACACGGTCGTCCTCAAACCTTCGAGCGATTCCCCCGGAATCGGGTACCAGTACTTCAAGATCCTGCAGGACATCGGCCTGCCCGAGGGCGTGGTCAACTTCATGCCCGGGGCGGGCGCCTCGGCCGGAGATTACCTGGTCAAGCATCCCAAGACCCGCCTGATCGCTTTCACGGGGTCGATGGAGGTCGGCCTGCACATCAACGCCGAAGCGGCCAAGGCCCCCGAAGGGCAGATCTGGATCAAACGGACCATCCTCGAGATGGGCGGCAAGGACGCCATCATCGTGGACTCCGAGGCCGATCTGGACGAGGCCGCCAGGGGCTGCACCGCTTCCGCCTTCGGTTTCCAGGGTCAGAAGTGCAGCGCAGCCTCGCGCATCATCGTCTGCGAGGACGTCTATGACGAGTTCCTCGAGAAATTCGTGGCCGAGACCGAAAAGATCGCGGTCGGCGATCCCGCCGATCAGGCCAACTACATGGGGGCCGTGATCAACGAAGGGGCCATGAACGATCACCTGGCCTACATCGAGATCGGCAAAGAGGAAGGCCGGCTCGTGACCGGCGGGGCGCGCGACAGCGAGGCGGGAGAAGGCTGGTACATCCAGCCCACCATCATCGCCGACATCGATCGCAAGGACCGCCTCGCCCAGGAGGAGATCTTCGGACCGGTCGCGGCGGTCATCAAGGCCGGGGACTTCGATGACGCCATCGACGTTTTCAACGACTCGATCTACGGCCTGACCGGAGCGATCTACTCCACCAACCGCGAGAAGATCGAGAAGGGGAAGGACCGCTGCCATGCCGGGAACCTGTACGTGAACCGCAAGTGTACCGGCGCCCTGGTGGGCGGTCACCCCTTCGGCGGTTTCAACATGAGCGGGACCGACTCGAAGGCGGGAGGGTTCGACTACCTCTTCCTCTTCACCCAGCCGAAGAGCATTTCCGAGAAGGTCTGATGGCCTCTCGCCGGGCACGATTCGGGCGGCGGTTCCCTCGGGGTGCCGCCGCCCTTCTTGTCTCACTCGCCGTCAGCCTCTCCGGGTTGCCGAACGGCTTTTCCGCAGGTACGGTTTCGGCCCAGGAGTCCGCCACTGCGCCGCCGGCCGCCACCATCTATCTCGGTCAGGGTCATCCCGCTTACGCGACGCTCGAGCTCTTCCGGGGGGCCGGACTGCTCACCGATGCCTGGCTCGACGTGCGGCCGCTCTCCCGACGGGCGGTGGCCCGGGCGCTGGCGACCGGTGTGGCCCGGGCGCGCGAGCGCGGTCTGGAGGCCCTGGCTGCGGCCGGAGAATGGAGGCTGCGCGAGTTTGTCGCCGAGTTGGACGGAGATCCGGCTTCGATCGAGCCGCGCCCCGCGCCGCTGTGCCTGGAGTGGGCCGAGGGCGAGGCGAGCCTGACGGCCGAAATGACCCTTGAACTGGCCTGGGACGGACGGACCGACATCCCCCCCGACAATGAAGCGGCCCTGATCGGCCGGGGGGGAGTCGAGGTTTACGGCACCGCCGGACGCGGGATCGGGTATGCCGCCCGCTACCGGCAGAGCAACGAAAGCCGCCAGGGGACGGTCCGAAAGTGGGCCACCGATCCGGGACAGGCCGTACCGCTGCAGAACGCCTTCCTCGACATGGTGGCCTACAACGAGAGCAGCGGCCATCTGTCCTTCGACGGTCGCTATCTGGGGACAGACATCCGTCTCGATTCCCCCGCCTGGGGTCCCAGCCCCGAGCGCAATCTGCTCCTCTCCGGGCACGCTCCCGGCTTCGGGCACCTGCAGGGGCGGGTGGCCTTCGGGAACTGGCTGCGTTTCACCATGCTGGCCGGGACGCTGAAGTCGGGGATCATCGATTCGCTACGTTCATATCAGCCCCCGGTCGATACCGATCGGCGCTGGCTGGAACGCCAGAAGTACCTCATCGGACACCGGCTCGAACTGCACCCCCTGCCGGTCCTGCACCTCGGTCTGCAGGAGATGATCATCGCGGCCGACCGCTTCCCCGAGCTGCTCTACCTGGTGCCTACGGTCACCCTCTGGGACGCCCAGCACTATCTCTTCGATCCCGACAACGCCATGATGCAGGTGGATCTGAACTTCCAGCCGCAGCGGGGACCATCGCTCTACGGTGTTTTCGCTGTGGACGAGTGGCAGATCGGCGATACCTTCGCCGACTCGACCGCTCACAACTGGATGGCTTTCCAGCTCGGAGCGTCATGGGTTCCCCCCGTCGACGGGGGCCGCTGGCATCTCTGGTTCGAGGCCACCCGGATCCTGCCCTATGTCTTCCGGCACCGTTTTCCCGTCAACGACTGGACCCACTGGGAGAGCCCGCTCGGTTTCTGGAGCGGGCAGAACTCTGAGGTCCTCCAGGGCCGGATCTCCTGGCTGGCCTCGCCCCGGCTCACTCTCGCGCTGTGGGGGCGTTACGCCCGGGCCGGCGGGGAGGCGCCCCGCAGCGAGCAGTATCCTGACCCCATCAGCAAGCAGTTCATGTTCGGCCCCGATCGCCTCGGGGCCTGGGTCGGGGCCCGGGCGATGTTCGAGGGCGAGCATCACTGGCGTCTGAAGGCCGAGATCCTCCGCGCTCCCGCCGGTCTGTGGCCGCACGACCGCAGCACAGGAATCTCGCCCGTTCCGCCGGCTTCGCTGGGGCAGGAGTGGCAGGTATTCGTGAGCTGGACCTATAACCCGTTCTAGGCGTTTCATGTCATACAACGACCACCGTGCGCCGGAGCACCAGGACAGGGAACTGAGCCGAGCCTTATGACGATTCAAAGCCGACTGTTTTTCTCCTTCGCCCTGCTGGCGCTGGTGCTCACTCCGACGGCCGGCATCGGGCCCCGGGCGCAGACAGTGCCGGCGGTCATGACCGGAGTCCAGCCGGCGGGTGAGAAGGTGCCGGCCGGTCTGTGGCAGGAGGCGGACACGGGGGCCCGGCGCCTGGCCTACACCATGAGCTTTCTGGGCATCCCCGTGGCCCGGGCGATCCTCGATGAGGTCCGGCCGGCGGAACCGGGGGGAGAGTGGATCGTGCGGGGGGGAGCCCGGACAACGGCCGTCTGGGAGCAGTTCACCCACATCCATAATGCCTATGTGACCCGGCTGCGCATGCCCGGCAGCGTGCCGGTGGTGTATGAGCGGGAGATCGACGAGAAAAACCTCCGCTTTCGCAGTATCGAGCGCTACGGGGGGACGGTCTCAACCGGCGGAGATGACGAGGAGAGCCTGCCGGTCCTGCCCGAACGCTACGTTGCCCGGGGCCGGCCCGAGAACATCGATCTCGAAAATACCGCGCCGGGACGGCACAATTTCTTTTCCGCGCTCTGGTGGGTGCGGTACGCGGACTGGGACCGGCTCACCGAAGCCCGGCTCGATCTGCAGGCCGAGGGTGTCCCGTGGCTCCTGACAATTAGCCGTGAGGGTGAGGAAACCCAGCGGGCCCCCGAAGGACGGGTCGCAACCTGGCGGATCGTCTGTACCCTGTCGCGGCCGGCGACCGGCACCGGGGACGCCGGTGAGTCGGGTGGGGGGCATGCGGGGACGTCGAGTGACGCAGGGGCGGAGTCCGGGAGCGGGACGGAGAGCGGACATCGAAGCGACTATCTCACCCGCCACCTGATTCAGGAGGGAGTCGAGCTCACCTTCTGGATCGGTCAGGAGCCGGCCCGCCGCCCGATCGTGGTGCGGGTCCGGCTGCCCGGATTTATCGTCCGGGGCAGTCTGCGCGAACCGTTCGATGACGAGATCGTGGCCCGGGAATACCCGATGGGAAATTCTTACCGGTAGGGATCCCGGCTCTGGTCGTTCAGGACGAACTGGACGGTCTGGCTGAAGAGGGCCCGGACCGGCCGGGCGTTGATACGGGCGGGAGCGTACCGCCAGGTCCGCACCGCCGTCAGAGCGGCGGAATCGAAGATGCCCTTCGGACTCGAATCGGCCACCTGCACCTGCTCGACCGAACCATCGGTACCCACCACAACATGAAGGGTCACATGTCCCTCGACATCGGCCCGCATGGCGATCTCGGGGTAGACCGGCTGGTGCTGTTCGACCAGTCGCGGGGGGGTATCCCAGTTGAGGTAGATCTGCGTGGGATTGGTATCCCTTTCGCCCTCGGTGGGGGTGGCCCGGGGACCGAAACGGTCGGGGTGATCGATTTTCCCGGTCTCGGTCAGCAACGGATCGGGCACATTGACGGTCAGCACGGCGAACAGGGCACTGCCGTCGGGGAGGTTGGTACCCATGACCAGGGGGCGGCCCGGTTCGAGCTGCATCTGGACGTGCAGGACGCTCGCCTGGCGGCGGAAAACATCCACCTGCATCGCCAGGGGACCGTCCTCTGAGCTGACCCTGAGTTCGCCGGTGTACTCTTCGGCCGACCAGGGACTCCAGCCCGGTTCGTCCACCAGGCGGTACAGGTACCGTCCGCCGCGGTTGCGGACCGCCTGCAGCAGGTAGTGGGCCTGGCCCACGATCTCGATATCCGACCATGTATACCGCCGGCGGATGCGCTGGACCGCCTCGACCGCGCTGCTGACGGCTTCTTCCACGACCTCGTTGGAGTGGTGACCGCGCAGGGGCGGCAGGGTCACCTGCGGCTGGCCCTCACGGGCGTGAATGATGTAGAGCCGGACCCGGTTGAGGGTAAAGGCCGGATTGGGGCGGTCTCGGTCGCGGCCATTCTCCGGTGCAGCCAGGGCAGGCGCGGGAATGAGCAACGCGAGCGCCAGGAGAAAGGTACCCAGGCAACCGATGCGATCGGGCGCCCGCATCACCACTGCTCCTCTTCGAAGCCGGCGTCGTCGCCGCTGCCGGTGTCGTCGAGCCAGAGGTAGACGGTTCCGTCCTCGGCATCTGTCGATTCGACGTTGACGGTGGCCTCTTCACCCTCGGTCGAAGCGGCGGTGATCGCCACCCCGGGTGCCACGGCGATGACGGAGACCGGTTCGGGGGGGGCATGGTCGACGCGCCAGGCGACTCCGAGAAGGAGCAAAAGGGCCGACAGGGCGACGGTCAGCAGACCCGCCCTGATTCCGGAACGCTGCCGGGGAACTCGGTCGGGTTCGGGATCGAACCCGAGCCGGGTGCGGATTTCTTCCCACCGGCCGGCGAAGACCGGCGGCGTCTCCCAGAGCAATTCGCGCTGCAGAGCCCGGTCCACCAGCGCGATCCGACGGCGGTGAGCCCGGCAGGCGGGGCAGTCGGCCAGATGACGGCTGATCAGGGGCAGGGCCAGGGCGTCATCACCCAGCTGACCGAGGGTGCGCTGAACGTAGCCGCACAGGAAGGTGGCCCCGGAGCGGCCCGGCCTGCGGTAGCCGCGCGCGTTCACGACCGCCATCCTTCCCAGCGGTCCCGCAGTGCCTTGCGGGCCTGGTGCAGGTGCACCCGGACCGTTCCCTCCGAGCACCCCAGAATGTCGGCCACTTCGCTCGTGCTCATGCCGTGCACGACCTTCAGGACCAGCGCCAGACGCTGGTGATGACTCAGGCTGCGCAGGGCTTCCGAGAGGCGGCTCTCCGTCTCGCGGGTGATGGCGGGGGTGTCGGGCGAGGGGGTGTACCCGGTCACGGGCACGTATTCGCGCAGGCGCACCCGGGCCGTGCGCCGGCGTTTCTGGTCGAGGGCGTAGTTGGTGGCGACCCGCAGCAGCCAGGTCGAGAACTTGCAGTCGCGGGCGAAATCGGCCAGATGCTCGTACGCCCTCACAAACGCTTCCTGGGTGACGTCCACGGTATCGTCATGGGAGTCGGCGATGCGCCGGACCACACTGTAGACCATGGACCAGTACCGCTCCACCAGGATGCGGTAGCTGTCAGAATCACCCTCGAGACAGCTGCGGATGATCTCCTCGTCGGAGATTTCGAGCCGCAGCTCGGGGTCGGGCTTATTCGCGTCGGTCAGAGCCATGATGGTACCGGTAAGACGTCCAGCAGCCTCGCTTCGTTTAGTTACCCTCCGGCAACGCTTCTCCTCCCCGAATTCTCCCACCCCGGAACCCGATCCG
Source organism: uncultured Gemmatimonadota bacterium (assembly GCA_964576115.1). Classification (GTDB taxonomy): domain Bacteria; phylum Blakebacterota; class Blakebacteria; order Blakebacterales; family Blakebacteraceae; genus CAYSYY01. The sequence goes on along the minus strand of CAZNUA010000002.1, from coordinate 31,842 downwards.
CAAGACACATCATCAGTTGGCGCCTGTGCCCGTGAGACGTACTCTTGAGGACATGTATGTCGACGAGACCAACGAGGAACGGGCCGAACGGGCCCTCACAATCGCCCGGCGGCTGGCCGAACGCCACCCCGATGCCCGGATCGCATTGCATTACGAGGATCCCCTGCAGCTTCTCGTGGCGACGATCCTGTCGGCACAGTGCACCGACGAGAGGGTCAATATGGTGACTCCCGACCTTTTCGCCCGCTTCCGGACCGCCAGCGATTACGCCGAAGCCCCGCTCGACGAGCTGGAAGAGATGATCCACTCCACCGGGTTCTTCCGTCAGAAGTCGAAGGCGATCCAGGGAGCCTGTCGGGTCATCGTCGCCGAGCACGGCGGGGAGGTCCCGCGGGACATGGAAGCCCTGACGGCTCTGCCCGGAATCGGCCGGAAGACCGCCAACGTCATCAGGGGCGGCGCCTGGGGCGAGCCGGGCATCACCGTCGATACCCACGTCAAACGGCTGGCGCGGCGACTCGGTTTGACCGGGGCCGCCGATCCGGTGAAGATCGAGTACGCCCTGAACGATCTGCTCCCCGAGGAACTCTGGTTCGCGTTCTCCTCGGCGATGATCTTCCACGGGCGCCGGGTCTGCAGCGCCCGCCGTCCGGCCTGCAGCGAATGCAACCTGACCGATCTGTGCCGCTACTACCACGAGGAGTACGATGGCAAACCCGTCCCCTGAAACCACCCGCCTCGTCCTGGTCCGGCACGCGGTCACGGCGTGGAACAGCGAGCAGCGCTTCCAGGGACATGCCGACACGCCGTTGAGCGACGAGGGCCGGCTCACCATCCCCGCCGTTATCGCAGCCCTGCGCCCCTGGGCGCCCGCGGCGGTGTACACCAGCGATCTGAGCCGGGCCCGGGAAATGGCCGAGGCCGCGGCGGTGGAACTGGAACTGCCCCTCATCGCTACGCCCGAATTGCGGGAATGCGGCTACGGAGCCTGGGAAGGACTGACCCTGGACGAAGTCCGGGAACGGGATCCGGAGGGATTGGACGAGTGGCGGCGCCGGGAAACGATCTACGCCCGCGGTGGAGGGGAGAGCCTCGCCGACATGCATGAACGCTCGTGGAGTTACCTCGAGCGTGTCGCCGCCGACCTGGCCGGCCGGGCGGCAGCCTTCTTTACCCACTCCGGTCCGATCCGGGGTGTTATCTGCCGGCTCTTCGACCTGGGACTTGATCAGCGCTATCGCTTCGCCGTCGACAACAGCTCGCTGACCGTTCTGCAGCACACACCGGGACGGGGCTGGCAGCTGCTGCTGCTCAACCAGATCTGCCATAGCGTTTGAGGGGGAACGGCGCCGGCGCCAGCTCAAACCTCGCGATCGCCGGTTACCTCGTGCCCGAGAGGGGTTCTGCGCAGGGGGGGAACTGTATCCCCGAGGCGATGTCGGCGATCATGATCGAATCGAAGAGTTCGGTCAGCTTGCTCTGAATGTGTCCCACCGGCGAACGGATGGTGCAGTTCTCGAACAGCTCGCAGAGATCACGGCCGCCGTCCTTGAGGCAGACGGCGATGGCGATCGGTCCCTCCACGGCCTCGATCACTTCCCCGACACTGATGTCCTCGGTCGAGCGGGCCAGTGAGTACCCGCCCCCCCGGCCCTGGTGAGCCTCGAGCAGGCCCTGACGGCTGAGCCGCTGCAGCACTTTGGCCAGCAGTTCGCCCGGGATGGCGAACCGTTCGGCGATCTCGCGGGTGCTGATCACCTGTTCGGAGCCCTGGCACTCGAGATAACCGAGAGCGAGGATGGCGTACCCGGTAGCCTTGGTCAGGGCGAGCATGGCGCTTCCCGGTATCAGAGGAAATCCGACAAAATCACTCCGATTAATAACGGCAGCGCACCGCCCGCCGTCAAGAACGCGTGGTTCTCGAGGCGGAAACGAGCCGTTTCCGGACGGGAACTAGCTCAGGGCCTGGATGACGGAAGGTGGGGGGGGCGGATCCCGCTGGCTGTCGGGCGGCACGTCCCTGCCGCTCCGGTCGGGATTGCGGCCCCGTTCGTCACCCCGGCTGTCGCGAGGAGAACCCCCCGGGCCCCCTTCACGACGATAGCCGCTGCCGTAGTCGCGCTCGCCGGGAACCATGAAGCGCAGGAAAAAGCGCAGCTGTTCGGGGGTGAAGATCTCGCGCTCGACGAGCATCAGACGCAGCAGACGCTTCTGGATCAGGCCCTGGAGCTCGGCGGTGCGGTCGGCCAGGGAATCGAGCCTGGCGGTCGAGGGCTCGGCTTTCTGCAGTTCGGTACGAATCAGTTCCTGGAGGTGATTGATTTCGCGGCGCCACGGCTGGATGTCCTCTTCCATCCCATGCCGCAGGGCGCGGATCCGCTCGATCTGTTCCCGTTCGAGATGGGGGAAACGGCTGGTCGTATCGCCTTCGGACCGCGAACGTGACTGCCACTCCCGCGGCCGTCCATCCCGCGACCGTCGCCACTGCTCGAGCCGGCGTTCGAAAGACTTCTCCGCTCGCACGTTCTGATAAACGAGAATACCCCCCAGAGCCAGGTTCAGGCCGAGGGAGGCGGCCAGGATGATGCTCCAGGTGCGCCGTGTGCCCGGGCCGTTCATCGGCCCTCCTCCTCGAAGGTCAGGGTGGCGAAATAGATGCCTCCGATCGACGCGGGAGGAATCGGATCGAGCGATTCGAAAACAGCCTCCTGGGCCAGAATCTCCTCGGTCGACAGGACCGGATCTACTGCCCCGCTGGTGGCCAGGAACCAGAGCGCCAGACCTGCCAGCAGGCCGGCCGCGAAGGAGACCGCAATACGCCAGTGCGATTCGCGCGCGGGCAGCGGCACGATCTTCTCCCGTGCGATTCGCGCCCGCACACCCGGCCAGAGGTCGACCGGCGCGCCGGCCGGCGCTCGGTCGGGCATCGCTTCCCACACCGCCTCGGCCCGGCGGTCCTCGTATGTTCCGTCGTGTGTCATCTGGCTAACCCCTCTTGACTCATCTCTCTGACCCCGCAGGCGGTCTTTCCCATACGTCTTCCGGCGGTTTTTTTCACCCTTCCCCGCCAGCTCTATCCGGCGGTCCCAGCCCCCGGGACCGGAAGGCCTCGAGCAGGCTCGAGCGGGCCCGGTGAAGCAGCGATTCCACCGCTCCGGTGCTCAGGTCCATGATCCGGGCGATCTCGGCCGCCGGGAGTTCCTCGAACCGGTGCAGGATGACGGCTGTGCGTTGACGTTCGGGCAGGGAATCGATGGCGGCCCAGACCGCTGTCTTGAACTCGTCCTCTTCCAGGGCGGCCCCGGGGGCGGGGGGTTTCTCCGAGACGCCGGGACCGTACCGCTCCCGGCGATCGGTTTCCCGCTTCGTGCTCCGCAGGTAGTTGAGCGAGAGATTGACCGTCATCCGGTACAGCCAGGTGGACAGCGCCGCCGAACCCCGGAACCGCTTCAGCTCGCGCCAGGCTTTGACGAAGACTTCCTGGGAGACATCGTACGCATCTTCGGACCCGACCAGCCGGACCGCGGTACGGTAGACACGATCCTGATGCCGGCCGACCAGTTCGCCGAAGGCAGCTTCGTCTCCGGCCCGGGCCCGCTCTATGAGTGTGCTCTCGTCCATCGGGATCGTCTGTCCTGTCCCGGAACGTCAGGGGCGAAAGGTGCTGCCGGTGATCGCGGTTGGCCGCCACCGACCCACACCATACTATAGGAGCCTGTCGGAGCAAGCCACCGGCGGGATACCGGAATGAGGAGAGCGGTATGGAACCAGACGGGGGTCGCCGCGGCGACACCCAGAATCTGCTCGACCGCTTCCTGAGCGAATCGGGCTGGCGGCGGCTGGCCGGGAGCTGCGCTCTGGCCCCGGGCTGCGCTACGCCTCCTGAACCGGCCCGAAGTCTCGTTTTCGATATCGACGGGGTTCTGATCGATACCCGCCGCAGCTTCGACGAGGTAATCCCGCGTTCTGTGTCGTTCTACATGGAAGGGGTTCTCGGCCTTCAGGATCCGGCGCCGGAGACCGAAGCCGCCGACAGCGAAGCGTGGCGGCGGGCCGGGGGATTCAACAACGACTGGGATACCGCCGAAGCCGGCCTGCTCTGTGCCCTCTGGCGCACCGTTGCCGAGACCCCGGTACCTGCCACGAGTGACCTGGCGGCGGCGACCGCCGAAGCCGGAGGGGGGCTCGAGGCCTTGCGGGCGGTCATCGAGCGCGAAGCGGTGACGCTTGCCGCCGATCTGTTCGCCCGGGTCGATCGGACCCGACTCGAACGCATATTCAAGGAACTCTATGTCGGGGCACCGCTTTTCGAGCGGGTCTTCGGCGAACCGACCCGGTATTGGCACGGTCCCGGGGCGGTCGAGAACGAACGTCCCCTCCTGAGTACCGCCACCCGCGAGCGGGCGCTGCAGCTGCCGCTCGGTATTCTGACCGGCCGGATCCCCGAAGAGGCGGAACTGGCTCTGGAACTGACCGGCCTGAGCGGGCTCGAGCCCGAGCTGATCGTCACCGATGACGGCCGGTTCCCCCCCAAACCCGACCCCGCCGGACTCCTTCACCTCGTCACGCGTCTGTCCGGGCGGCCGCTGTACTACTTCGGTGACAATCGCGACGATCTGACGGCGTTCGAACGCTGCCGCGAAGCCGCCGCCGACGACAGGCTTCATTTCGTCTGCTGCCTCTCCGGCGGGGCCGACCTGGAGCTGGTCCGCTGGTTCGCCACCGCGGGCGCGACGCTGATCGCGGTCGGAGCCGAAGAGGCCCTGAAAGAGGTTTTGCCATGAAGCGGAGCGTGCAGGCCGTGGTGCCCGGCTCGACCAGCAATCTCGGTCCCGGCTTCGATCTCTTCGGCCTGGCGGTCGATCTCTATGTCCGGGTGACGGTAACGATCGAGGGATCCTTCGTCATGACCGGGACCGGCACGACCGCCTGGGAGGTGACCTGGGAGGGTGAGGGGAGCGAGGCTCCCGACCGCGTCCCGACCGATACCGGCAACCTGGTCGTGCGGGCCCTGACCCGGGTCTGGGACTCGGCGGGGGTCTCTCTCGACGGCCGGGCTCTGGTAGCGGGGCGATCCGACATACCGACCGCCCGCGGGCTGGGAGCGAGCGGGGCCGCCATCGTGGCCGGTCTGCTGGCCGGCGAGCGGCTGGCCGAGGCCGACCTGGGGCGTGAACGCCTGCTCGAACTGGCCGTCGCCGAGGAGGGACACCCCGACAACGTCACCCCCTCCCTTCATGGCGGCTTGACGGCCAGCGCCCCGCTCGGTCCGGCCGGAATTGCGGTCTGCCGCGAACGCCTGAACGAAGCCTACCTGATGGGGGCGGTGGTGCCCGATATCGCCCTCTCGACCCGTCTCGCGCGGGAGGCTCTGCCGGCCGAGATCGCCCATGCCGAAGCGGTCGCCAACCAGCAGCGATCGTTTTTTCTCTACCGGGCTCTGGTCGAGGGACGAACCGAAGAACTGACGGTCCTGACCCGGGACGTTCTACACCAGCCCTACCGCTCGCGCCTGATTCCGGCCTGCGACGAGCTGCTGGCCCGGGCCGCCGGGAAGGGTGCCGACGCCGTCTGGATCTCGGGGAGCGGACCGACCCTGATGGTGCTGGTTGACGGAGCGGTCGAGCGGGTCGAAGAAATCTGCTCGGCGCTCGTGACGCGCTGGGCCGAGGAGGGTATCGGGAGCCGGATGCTGGTACTCGGCCCCGACGATCTCGGCGGAGCCGTGCACGAGATCTGACGGTTCTCACTCCTGCCGCACCAGCTCCCGTGCCCGCTCCGGTTCCAGAGGCAGCCAGGCGTCTGTCAGACGGCGGGCGCTTTCGCTCTGCGGGGCTCTCAGAAGCTGGCGGACCGGGCCCTCTTCGACAATACCCCCCCGATCGAGAATGAGCAGGCGGTCGGCCACCGCCGCCGCCACCCCCAGATCGTGCGTGACCCAGAGCAGGGCCGTGCGGCACCGCCTGACGTGATCGCGCACCAGATCGATCAGCTCCAGGGCCGCTACCGGGTCGAGTCCGGCGGTGGGTTCGTCGGCCAGCAGAACCGCCGGGGAGCCGATCAGTGCCCGGGCCAGGGCGGCGCGGCGCAGTTCCCCCCCCGAAAGAGCGTGCGGCCGCCGCTGGGCCAGAGCGGGCTCGAGACCGAGAGCACCGATCGCCTCGAGCGCGCTCTTGCGGGCCGGGTCCGGTCCGGTCCCCGCGAGCCGGAGCGGTTCGGCGACCGCCCGCAGGACGCTCCACCGGGGATCGAAGGCGGTTGCGGGGTGTTGGGGGAGCCAGCCGATCGACTCCGGGTACAGCACCTGCCCGGCGTCGACTCCCACCAGCCCGGCCAGAACCCGCAGCAGGGTTGTTTTTCCCGCTCCACTGCGTCCGGCGACAGCCACCCGCTCGTCCTCTGCGATCGAGAGAGTGCAGTCCTGCAGAACGGGCGACGAGCCGGCTCCACCGGGACGAGCGACGACATCGCGCAGGCCGAACCGGACCGGGCTCGTCATGGCATCGCCGCCAGACGGGCGCAGGCCCGCACCAGGGGAAGAGCCGACGCCCGGTCGGGATCGAGCAGAGCTGCCGGTACGTCGTCGGCCGCAATCCGGCCGCGGTCGAGGTAGAGGATACGGGAGGCCACTGCGGCCCCCAGACGCAGGTCGTGGGTAATCCAGAGCAGGCCGGTGCCGGTGCGGGCGACCAGAGCAATCACGGTCCGGGCCAGGGCCAGGGCGTTGGGGGGATCGAGGTGGGCGGTTGGTTCGTCGGCCACAACCAGGCTCGGTCCGGCGCCGAAGGCCGTCACGGCGGCGGCACGCTGCAGTTCGCCCCCGCTCAGTTCGAATGGGTAACGGCCGGCCAGGTCGGCCGTGGAGTCGAGCCCGACCGCCGCAAGCAGATCGTCGAGAGACTCCGGAAGAGGGCCCGCCCTCCCGGGGCCTTCGAGCATCTGCGGCAGCAGGGGCCGGGTCGGGGTAAAGGAGAGGGCCGGATCCTGCGGGATCCAGCGCACCAGCCGGCCGCGTACGGCCCGCCACTCGTCGGCTCGACCGGGATGCAGGATCCGGCCGGCGTACTCCACCCCGCCCTCGACCCGGGCGCCGAGCCAGGGGAGCAGCCCGGCCAGGGCGTGACCCAGGGTGCTCTTGCCCGCTCCCGAGGGACCGACCACCGCCGTCACGCTGCCCGGGGCGAGTTCGAGGTGCGGGATATCGAGGACGGGAGCGGCCGGCGGCCAGGCGACTTCGAGACCGGTGCAGACGATCGGGGCCGGGGTCACCGGGCCGCCTCCAGCCCGAGCCGCCTGGCCAGGCGGTCGCCGGCGGCGTGCAGGCAGATCAGCCAGATCGCCAGCGAGCCGGTCGCGGCGAGCAGGATCCAGGGGGCGGTCTCGAGACGCCGCACCCCCTCGGCGATCAGACTGCCCCACGAGGCCGTCGGCGGGGGTACCCCCAGCCCGAGGAAGGAGAGAAAAGCCTCCTGCATCATCACGACCGGAAGCATGAGGGTGGCATAGACCGCCAGCGGGGCCACGAGCTGGGGTATCAGGTGGGCCCGCAGCAGGTAGAACCGGCCGCCCCCCATGATGCGGGCCGACTCGACATAGGCCTCGTGGCGCAGATCGCGTACCCCGGCCCGGATGATCCGCGAGAGGGGGAGCCACTCCACGCACCCCAGGACCACCGCGATGAGCCAGAAACCGCGTTCGTCGACCAGGCTGACCAGCAGGATGACGATGAACATGTACGGCAGGGCCAGGGCCACATCGACCCCCCGCATCATGGCTTCGTCAGCCCGCGGCCGGGCCAGTCCCGCCACCCCGCCGTAGAGGGTTCCCGCCGCCACGGCCAGAACCGAAGCCGTCACCCCGATTGCGATCGTGGTCCGCATTCCCTGGAGCAGCCGGCCCAGCAGGTCCCGCCCCAGAGTGTCGGTTCCCAGCAGGTGTTCGGGTGAAGGGGGGTGGGCTCCGGCCTCGACCGTGCCGGCTATGTCGGGGGGCAGCAGGACCGCCCCGGCAAAGGCGACCGCCGCCAGCAGCAGAATGAATCCTCCGAAGAGCAGGTCGAGAGTGCGGTCGGTTCCGGGCCGCGTCACGACGCCCGCCTTCGCAGCAACGGCCCGGAGGTGCATTCGGTCCGGGCCAGGCGCGGATCGAGCCGGATCTGGATCAGGTCGATCGCGGCGTGGAGCAGCAGCAGGATGAGGGCGTAGAGGATCGTGGCGCCGAGTACGACGGGATAATCGCGTGCCAGGGCGCTGTCGATGAAATAACGGCCCATCCCCGGCAGACCGAAGATGGTTTCGACCACCACGCTCCCGGTGACCAGACCGGCCAGCAGGGGACCGAGGTAATTCAGGAGCACCGGCAGGGCCCGCGGCAGGGCGTGCCGGCGCAGGACCTCACTCTCGCCCAGACCCCGGGCCCGGGCGGCCAGGGCGGGACCGCCGGCCATGGCGGTGTGGAGCAGGGGCCGCCAGAAGCGGGCCAGGGCGCCGCCGGCCGGGATTCCCAGCGTGAGGGCGGGCAGGACCAGGTGGGCGGGAGTGCCCCAGAGGGCGGCCGGGAAAAGACCCATCCCGACGGCCAGAAAGCGGATCAGCAGAGGGCCCAGCACGAAGACCGGCAGGGCCAGGCAGATCAGGGCCAGAGCCGAAATCGCGGGTGCCGAGCGGGGATGAAGAACCGCCAGGGTGCCGCCCCCCAGCCCGATCAGCAGAGCCACGACAAGAGCCGCCAGACCGACTGCGAGACTGGGCCCGAAGCCGCCGGCGATGACCTCCACCGCCGGGGTCTCGGGCTGCTGGTAGGAGGGTCCGAGCCGGCCGGTCGCCAGATTGGCCCAGAAGCGCAGGTACTGGACCGCGAGCGGTTGATCGAGACCATAGCGGGCCTCGATATTGGCGCGGACCGCCTCGGGGACGGCCCGGGCGCCGTGGAAGGGGCCCCCGGGGGCCAGACGGGAAATGAGGAAGGTCAGGGTGATGATGAGAAAAAGGGTGGGCAGCAGGGCCAGCAGCCGCCGGCGCGCAAAGGGGCTCACGGTCGCCAGTCGGGGTCGACCCGGATCCCCGCCCACCCGATCACGTCGAGGGGATTGACGTCCAGGCCCTCGACGTACGGTTTGACCAGCTGCACCGTGCCGTAGCTGAACTGGAGCAGGGGGATGATCGGGACCGCGGCCAGCAGCCGGCTCTCGGCCTGGCGCAGCAGGGCGAAACGCTCGCGCCGGTCGAGTGTGCCCCGGGCCCGGGCGAGCAGGTCGTCGAAGGCCGGATCGGTCCAGCCGGTGAGGTTGTTCGGATTGTGGGCTACGAAGACCGAGAGAAAGTCGTCGGGCAGGGGCAGGTCGGCCAGCCAGATGCTGCGCAGCAGATCGAAATCACCCCGCCTCCCCCGCTCCTCCATGGCTGCGTAATCCAGTGGAACCGGTTCGATCACAAGGCCCAGCTCCCGGCCCCAGTGACCCTGCAGGTACTCGGCCACCTCGCCGTGCAGACTCCCGGTGTTGTAAAGAAAGGTGAGCGGTTCGAGCCCCGCGCCGCCGGGATAACCCGCTTCAGCCAGCAGGCGGCGGGCCAGCTCGGGGTCGGGTGCGGGCAGCTCGGGGGGGGACCAGTCGGGGATATCGGGCACCACCAGGGTCCGGGCGGCGGGGCCCTGACCGCTGAAAACAGCCTCGACGATGCCCTCGCGCGGCATGGTCAGTTCGAGCGCCCGGCGGACCCGGAGATCGTCGAGAGGGGGCCGTCGGGTGTTGAGTTCGAGGTAGTAGGTGGCGTAGCGGCCGCCGGTCCTGGCTTCGGGACGCCGCTCGGTCACGAAACGGCCGGCGGCATCGTCGGGAACGGTGCCGGTGACGGCCCAGTCGATTTCCCCCGCCCGGTAGAGGTTGAGTACGGTGGTATCGTCGGCGATCGCGAAGAGGGTGACCGCCTCGACCCCGATCGCACTGCGGTTCCAGTAGGTCGGGCTACGCTCGACCCTCAGGCGGTCATTCAGACGCCAGCGGTCCAGCACGAAGGGCCCGTTACCGACGACCTCGCTCCCGGCGGGCCAGTCACGATAGGCTTCGGCCGCCAGATGGCGGGGCAGGGGAAAGAAGGGGGGCAGGGCGGTGTGGAGCGGGAAGTTCGGATCGGGGTGTTCGAGCGTGACCTCCAGGATGGTGTCGGCTGCAGCCGCGACGCCGAGAGTGCCGACAGAGAGTTCTCCGGCCACGATCCGTTCGGCGTTCTCGAGCCCCAGGAGTTTGGCTGCGCTCGAGGCTCCCATGACGGGGTCCACGACCCGGCGCCAGGCGAAGACGAAATCGTGAGCCGTGACCGGCTCGCCGTCGCTCCAGCGGGCGTCGGAGCGCAGAAAGAAACGATACCGGACGGCATCGGGGGAGACCTCCCAGCGGTGGGCCGTGCCGGGTACCACCCGTCCGTCGGAGGTAAAGGCGAGCAGCCCCTCGAAGAGCATCCGGGCCACCCGCCAGGTGGGTTGAGAGCTGTACCGGGTCGGGTCGAGGCCCTCGGGATCCTCGGCCACGGCTACGCGCAGGACCGGCTCGTCGGGAGGTTCGACCCGGCCGATATACTCTCCAGCCTGACCGCGGCCGCAGGCCGCGAGCAGGAACAGCAATCCCGTCAGGCCGAATCGGCCGGGCGCTGTGGATGATGCCATCGCCGTCCTCCGCCGTGCTGATTCATCACAGGAGTCGTGCCGCAGTATGACATTTCCCGCCCGGTCGTGTCGAGACGCCGCTCGAACGGGGGTTGAAGACGCTTGCCAAACCGGGCCCGAAAGCCTTGATTTGTCACCTCGACGGCCTTGCGGGGCCGCGCTGCATCCGTGCCGAGGTAGCTCAGTCGGTAGAGCACGGCGCTGAAAACGCCGGTGTCCCCAGTTCAATTCTGGGCCTCGGCACCAGATTTTCCCGAGCCGATTTGACACGAACAAGAACGCAACTTACCTTACTCCAAAGGGTTGCGTTTGCCTATCTGACAAGCCACAGTAGCTCAGCTGGTAGAGCAGCTCACTCGTAATGAGCAGGTCAGCGGTTCGAGTCCGCTCTGTGGCTCCACTATCTGTCCAGCGCGCACCCCTTTTGTCCGGCAGCGGACCACACAGGGGACGGCCCGCCGCCCGGAGCGTTCTGAACGGGGACGTCCGGGTCGAGCGACGGCTGTCCGGGGAGAGGAGTATGACGCCAGCAGCCAGCGATGTGATGGCCGGTGTCTCCGGCGTGCGCGGTATCACGGGCCGCGGCATGACCCCCGCCGTAGCCGCCGCCTATGCTGCGGCCTGTGCCGATCTCTGGGCCCGGGGTCCGATCGTGCTGGCCCGCGATACCCGCGCCTCGGGCGTCGAACTGCGCCGGGCGGTGGTAACGGCCCTTCTCGAGGCCGGGCGCGATGTCATCGATCTGGGCATCGTTCCCACCCCCACCCTGCTCATGCATGCCGACCTGCTCGACACGGCGGGGGGCATCATGATCACGGCCAGTCACAATCCCATCGAGTGGAACGGGCTCAAATTTGCCGCTCCCACCGGCCGCTATCTCGCTCCCGAAGCCTCGCGCGAGCTGATCCGTCGGGTTGCGGAGCAGATCGGCACCACCCCGGCCACAGCGGCGGCGGGCGAGACCGGGGAGGCGGCCCGACCGGGCAGTGCGGAGCCCGAGGAACCCCCGCTCGATACCGAAGCTGCGGCCCGCCATGCCGCCCGGGTGGTGGCGGCGGCGGGGGTCGATGTCGGAGCCCTGGCGGCAGCCGGGATGACGGTGGCGGTCGACGGCGGCGGGGGGGCGGCCGCCCTGACCCTGCCGGCTTTTCTCGAAGAACACGGGGTGCGGGTGCACCGGCTCTATTGCGAGCCCGACGGCACGTTTCCCCGCCCCCCCGAACCGCTTCCCGACGCCCTCACGGATCTTTCCCGCCTTGTTGTCGACACCGGCGCTGAACTCGGATTGGCGCTCGATCCCGACGGCGACCGCCTGGCTCTGGTCGGGCCCGACGGAACCCCCTGGGGCGAAGAAATGACCCTGGCCCTGGCCGCACGCCAGGTCCTGGAAACATCCCCCGGACCGCTGGTGGTAAATCTCTCCACCTCGCGGATGATCGAGGACATCGCCGCTCGGGCAGGGGTGCAGGTACACCGCACCCCGGTGGGGGAGATCAATGTCGTCGAGGGGATGCTCGCAGCCGGCGCACGCCTGGGCGGCGAGGGCAACGGCGGGGTCATTCACGCCGACGTGGTGATGGGGCGCGACGCCCTGGTGGGAGCGGCCCTCGTCCTCACCGCCCTGGCCCGTACCGGCTCGAAGGCCGAACGACTGCTCGACGGTATTCCCCGCTACGCCCTCCTGAAGCTGCGGTACGCCCTGCCCGCCGGAGGCCGTGAGGAACTCGCCGAGAGTCTCCCCCGGCTCACCGAACTCCTGCCCCGGGCCCGGGTCGACGACCGCGACGGATACCGGCTGGCACTGCCCGACCGGTGGGTTCACGTCCGTCCCAGCAACACCGAGCCGATCGTACGGCTGCTGGTGGAGGCGCCCTCCGAAGCCGAGGCCCGCCGGCTCGCAGACGAGGTGGCGGAAAGGTGCGATCTGTATCATGAGTGAGCCGCATCCGCCTTCCGGAGCCTTCTCTCCCGATCGGGAACCGGTCATCGTCGCAGCCGAGAACCCCGGCGTACGAAGCGCCCTCGAAAGTGCTCACTGCGATTCCCGGGCGGTGGTCCTGCCCCGGGCCGATCAGATCCGGCGCTATGTCGGTGCCCGGGCCGTGGAACTGGTGATCGTTCCCGACGACGTGGACGATACCGACCTCGAGGCGATCGGTGACGCCCAGCGGCGGCTGAGTCCTCACGGTCAGCTGCTGCTTATCGGAGCGGACTCTCACGCCCGGGAGACCGAACGACTCGATCCGTGGCGCGGACCCGATGCTCCGCCCCCGCCCCCCGAGAGCGATACCGGTGAAATCGTCGAAACCCTGCTCGAGTACGCCCGGGTCGGGAACCTGACCGGTCTGCTGGGTGTGAGTTCGTCCATCACCAGTGTGATCAGGACCATCCAGCGGGTGGCTCCGACCGATGTGCCGGTTCTCATCCGCGGCCCCTCGGGTACCGGCAAGGAACTCGTGGCCCGCGGTATTCACCGGGCCGGTACGCGCCACGGCGAGCCCTTCATCGCCGTGAACACCCCGGGGCTTTCCGAGACCCTCATCGAATCCGAACTCTTCGGTCACGAACGGGGAGCCTTCACCGGAGCGAGCAGCCGCAAGCAGGGTGTGTTCGAAGCGGCCGGAAGCGGGACCATCTTCCTCGACGAGATCGGCGACCTCTCGCGCAATCTGCAGGCCAAGCTGCTGCGCGTGCTCGAACAGGGCGAGTTCGTGCGGGTCGGCGGTACCGACCCTCTGCAGGTACGGGCCCGGACCCTGGCGGCCACCAATGTCGAACTCGAGGAAGCGGTCGCAGCCGGCCGCTTCCGCGAGGATCTGTACTACCGCCTGCAGGTCGTCACGATCGACCTTCCCCCCCTGCGCGAACGCCAGGAGGACATCCTCCCCCTGCTGCGCCATTTCGTCGATCAGGTCTGCCGGATCCACGGCACCACCTTCGTCGGCTTCACCGACGATGCCCTGGCCTGGCTGCAGCGCTATCCCTGGCCCGGTAACGTCCGCGAGCTGCGCAACCTGGTCGAGCAGATCATCCTGCTCCACCCGGGGCAGAAGATCACCGTCGAAAAGCTGAGCCGCATCGTGGAGGAACGCTCCCGCGACCGCAGCAATCTGCCGGCTCCCACCGGCAAGAGCACCGAACAGGTGGAGCGCGAACTCATTTTCACATCCCTGCAGGCCCTGCGTGAGGAAATCGCCGCCCTGCGCCACGAGCTGGCCGAAGGGAGTCCGGCCGTAGCGGCCGGCGGTGAGGAGGCCCTGAGCGGTTCGATCCCGATCCCGCTCGGCACTCCTCTCGAGGAGATCGAGCTGGCCCTGATCGTCGAGACGCTCAAACGGCTCGGCGGAGACAAAAAGCGGACCGCCGAGGTCCTCGGGATCGGCCTGCGCACGCTGTACCGGCGCCTCGAAAAACTGGCCGATGAGGGTGACAGGGGCGGGGAACCGGAGTCGGGGTCGGGGAGTTAAAGAAAATGGTTCCGGTTTAATACAAAGGAAAAGCGAAGAGAAAAGAAAAACGGGATAGAACAGAAGAGAAGAGAACAGAACAGAACAGAGAATTCAGAGGAGTAGAGAACCATGTCGACAAGCGATGCAAAGAGGTGGACGGTTCTGGTGCCGGTTCTCCTGGCGGGGATGGCGGCAGGACTGATCGTGGCGGGATTGTGGGATGGGAGGCCATCCGGCAACGCTTCCGAAGCGGCCCTGCAGGCCCTCGAGCCCCCCGTCGCGAGCGATTCGGCCGCCGGAGGAGTTCCGGTCATGCCGGTCTCGTACGAAGAGGCGGTCACCGGAACGGCGCGGGCCGCACAGCAGGGCCTGCCCTCGCTGAGTTCGGCCGCGGCGCGGGTTCGGCCGGCGGTGGTGGGGATCGAGGTCGAAGGTTTCCGGGAGGTGGCCTCCACGCAGCTCCAGATCCCCGAGGAGTTCCGGCGCTACTTCCAGTTCCCCGATGAGGATCAGCAGCAGGGAGAAGAGCCTTACCGCCAGCGGGTCCGGGGCGAGGGGTCGGGCTTCATCTTTTCGCCCGACGGGCACATCATCACCAACCATCATGTCGTCGACGGGGCCGAGGAGATCACCGTGACCCTGCCCGACAAGCGGCGCTACGACGCCGTCCTGGTGGGCAGCGACGAACTGACCGACGTGGCCGTGATCAAGATCGAGACCGACGAAGAGCTGCCGACGGTGGCCCTGGGCGACTCCGATATGCTCGAGATCGCCGATTGGGTCCTGGCGATCGGCAACCCGCTCCAGTTCGACTTCACCGTTACAGCCGGGATCGTCAGCGCCAAGGGCCGTTCGCTGAACATCGGGCCGACCGACGGGAACGTCAACCTGGGCATCCAGGACTACATCCAGACCGATGCCGTCATCAACCGGGGTAACTCGGGCGGACCGCTGGTCGACCTGAGCGGCAGGGTGGTCGGCATCAATACCGCCATCGCCTCGCAGACCGGTCTGTATGAGGGCTACGGTTTTGCGGTCCCGATCAACCTGGCCCGGGCCGTGGCCCGCGATCTGATCGAGTACGGCCGGGTGCGGCGCTCCTGGCTGGGAATCCAGTTTCAGTCCCAGCCGGTGGGGGCCGATATCGCCGAGGCGCGCAGCCTGCCCTACAGTCCCCCGATCGGGGTGCTGGTGACCACCGTGACTCCCGGGGGACCGGCTGACGAGGCGGGCCTGGAGGTCGACGATATCCTGGTCAAGATCGAGGGCGAGCCGATCGACACCGGCGGCGAGCTGCAGACCATGGTGAGCACGGCCTCCCCCGGAACCCGGATCGAGGTCACGGTCTACCGGGGCGGGAACAGCCGCCGGGCCGGACGCGAGCTGACCCTGACGGTGACCCTGCGCGAGCGTCCCGCCGACACCTCGGCGCCGCAGGTGACCGAGGAGGAGTCGGACGCCGACCGGCTCGGACTCGAGGTGACCGACCTGGATCGCGACACCGCCCGCGAGCTCGGCTTCAGCGGCCGTGGACTGCTGGTCGAGGCGGTGGAGCCCTACGGGCCGGCCTGGGATGCCCAGTTCCGCAACGGCGGGTTCGTCCTGATGGAGGTCGACGGCGAGGCGGTGCCGAACCTGCAGGCATACGAGAGGGTTCTCGAGGGTCTCGAAACGGGCTCCTACGTCATGATCAAGACCTGGATTCCCGGGCAGGATCAGGAACTCACCGTGGCGGTCAAGGTTCGCTGAGAGCTTTCCGAGACCGCACCCGGAACGAATTCTCCGGCAACGATCCGGGCGGCCGGACGTCTGAGCAGCGGGGGGTCGTGAAAGAGGGTGGCCTCCCGCGGCACCCCTGTTCTATATTGCCTCTTCTGGCAAGAGGTACGCACGGCAGTACGGGTCGATCGCGACCCGGCACAACGGGCCCAGCGCCCAGGGAGTCGAGGATGCGTCGTTTCTCAAGCACCAGCGGCATGAATTACATCCAGATGCTGCTCATCATTACCACGGCCGGCATCGCCGCCGCGCTCGTCGTACCCTACCTGACCTCGATGGGGGAAGAGGAAGCCTATGCCCTGGCCCGGGAAAAACTCGTCCCGCTGGCCGAGGCGCAGGAGGAGTATTACAAAACCCACGGCGAGTTCACGATGGAGATCGACTCGTTGATGACGGTTCTCCCCGACTCCAACGCGTACATCGACCCCATCTCCGGGGACCGGTACATCATCGAAGTGGTCAATGCGGCCCAGGAGTATTCGATGTCCTCCCCCGCCGACAGGAAGATCAGGATCGTCACCGAGGACCGCTGGGATAATCTTGCTGTCATTCGTCAGGCCTGGCACGAATACCAGCTGCAGGATCGCGAGCGCAGTCGCCGCGGCGGACGCTGAGAGCGGGACGGCCTGATGCCGACATACGAGTACGAGTGCCGCGAGTGCGGTCACCGTTTCGAAGAATTTCAGAGCATTACGGATGAACCGATCGGGACCTGCCCCGAGTGCGGCGGCGAGGTCCGTCGTCTGATCGGGAGCGGGGCCGGGATCATCTTCAAGGGATCGGGTTTTTACCAGACCGACTACCGGAGCGAATCGTATCGCAAGGCCGAAAAGGCCGAACGCGGGACTCAGGCTTCGACCTCCACCGATCGGACCGCGAAGAAGAAAGCCGCCGCCTCGACGCGGACGGGTTCGACCGCCGGGACCGGCACCAGCTCGAAGGACTGAGGTACAGGAAGACTCTATGCCGCGCGTGTCCCTCACCCGCCATATACTTCTGACTGGAGCCGTGCTGCTCGCTGCGGCGAGCTGCGGCGGTTCGGCGAAATGGGAGAGCGAGTGGCAGGCGATCGTCGGGGGCGATCTGGGTACCGAAGAGCTGATTCGGTCGGCCGAGGCGTTCCTGGAGCGCGATCCCCCGTTACGCTATGCCAGCGAAGCCCGTTTCACCATCGGTTTCGCCTGGGCCGAGGGCCTGGGCCGTTTCAGCGAGGCGAGGCGCTGGTTCACCGAGCTCCTGGAAGCCGATCCCGAGGGCGGTTGGGCGGAAGAAGCTCGCTGGATGCTCGAGAACATGGAGAAGGACGTCGACGAGATCCTGCCCGGTCTGCAGGACGAGATCCCGCCCGGAGGGCGGGATCGGACTCCCCCTCCCGCTCCCGAACGGGAAACGCCCCCCGAACGCTGAACGCTACGGGAGGCGTTACCTCGATCCCGGGACGGCGGGCTGAGAAAGGCGACGCCTCTCCCAGACAGGGATAAGGGCTTTCACAGGCGCCGGTCCCATTTCATCGCCGCTGCCGTAAACAAAGGAACCCGCGTGCGGGTCAATCGTTTACGGGTCACGGCGGCGCATTCAGGGCCCGAGGCCGACCCTCATGGTGGTTGCTGTAAACGGCCTTTCTCAGGGGCCGCACCCGGTAGCCTGAGAGTGACCGATCACTACCCGGAGAGCAAGGCAAATCACATTTCGGAGCACGATCGAAAATATCCCGGAACGCAACCGAGAACATTCCGGAGTTCGACCGGAGACAGTCCGGATCACGGCCGGCGGAAGGCAGGATGAACGTGGGGCGAGAGGCGGCGGCATGAGAAGCGCGACCCGGCTTCCGATCCCGGCGGCGCTGGTAACGGTTCTGCTGCTCCTGTTCGGTTGCAGCCCCAACGAGAACAACGAGGCAGGGTATGCCCTGACCGGACGCGGGCCGAGTGCGGTCGATTCCGATACCCTGGCGTCGGCCGGGTCCGATACGAGCTGGAGCGTCGATCTGCCGCTGGCCGCCTCCAGCCGCCTCTTCACAGGCGCTTTCTCGGGCTACGAGGCCGTTACCCTGGTCGCTTTCACCGATCTTCCCGCCGGGGCGACGGTGACCGGGGCCACCTTCATCCTCGACCCGATCGGGGCCTCGGTCGATGACAGCCTGGCTCTCTGCACCCTGCAGCTCGCACCGGTCTCGAGCAACTGGGATTCGACCTGGACCGGTGCCGACCTCGGCACCCTCAACCTCGATTCAGCGGCGGCCGAGCGCACCGTTCTCATCGAAGCCGCCCTCGACACGGTTCACTTTTCCCTCCCCCCCGCTCTGGTCCAGTCCTGGATAGACGATCCCGTGGCAGCCGGGCGGGGTCTGGCGATCGCCGCTCTCTCACCCGCTCCCTTCCTGCTCGCATACTATTCCGTAGACGCCTCCGGTACGGCCGCTTCCCGCCGGCCCCGGATTTCGCTGACCTACATTCCGGCCGGCGGTACCAGCGTGATGACCCGGACGCACTACACCACCGCCGACCTGGTCCTGCTCCGCTTCACACCGGGCCCGGGACCGGCCGGCAGTCTCCGGGTCGGACGGGGGGCCCCCTTCCGGACTTTGCTGACCTTCGATATCGGGGCGGTTCCCTCCGGTGTCACGGTCAACCGGGCCGAACTCAACCTGTGGTTCGATTCCGAACGGGTTCTCGACTCGCCGATCACTATCGCCGCCGCGCTGCCCCTCGACTTCAACCCCTGGTCGATACACTCGGGGATGGTCTTGCTGGAGGGAAGCCTCAGTTACGCCGCATCGATCTCAACGGCCGACACCACCGCCACCCTCAACGTCACACCGACCCTGGAAGTGGCGGTTCTGGCCGGTGAACCGGTCCTGCAGATGGTACTCCTGGCTTCCAACGAATCCAGCGGAGTGGGCTATCTGCAACTGCGTACGGGGGTGCCTGCGGCCCAGCGGGCCCGGCTCCGGATCGTCTATTCCATTCCGCCGGGAGAGAGCCGATGAATGCCTCCGGCGCCCGTGTGGGGATCGGCCTGACGGCTGCGATCCTGATCGTATCCGCCGCGATCCCGGCCCGGGCCCAGACAGCCTTCGGGATCCGTTCTTTCGGTGAACCGCTTCCCATGACACCGCCGCACGCCCTGGCGGTGGGCGGGGTGGCGGCGGTGGCGCCCTGGGGCGGAGACCCGGCCGTCATCGGGGCCGTCAATCCGGCCCTGCCTGCCCTGGCCGACCGGGTGCTGTACTCCTTCACCTGGGAGATCGGTCGTCTCTCCGGTTCCTATGGTGACCAGACAGGAGGACTGAACCGGAGCGGTCCCCGGCTGGCCGGGATCATCCTGCCGGTGGGAGGCGGCTTCGCACTCTCCGGCGGGCTGCAGCGGCTGAGCGCCAGCGATTTCGAAATCCATTCCAGAGGCACCGTCGGGAACGATCTGAATGTGCGGCAGGACTACTACGGGACCGGCGGTCTCAATCGCGCCTGGGCCGGTCTGGCCTGGCGTCTCTCCTCGGGTCTGGTGGCGGCCGGTTTCACCACCGAACTCGTTTTCGGGAATTTCAAGCAGGAGTGGGCGGTCAATTTCGACGACTCCGGGTACGTCGATGCCGAGGATACCCTCCACCGTCAGCACCGTGGCACCCGCTGGTCGGCCGGGGTGCAGCTCGAACCGCTTGACCGGTTGCGGCTCGGAGCGGCCTACATATCCGGCGGGCGTCTGGATGTCAACTGGATCACGTCGAGCGTCGCCAGCGGGGCGGATACCAGCGAGGGCCGTCTCGAACTCGGGCACAGCCTGGCGCTGAGCGCCGGCTGGTCGGCGAGTGATGTGTGGGCCCTCTATCTCGATTACGGTGTGACCGTCTGGGACGAGACGCGGTGGGTCGGAACCCCGCCGGCCGGAGGCGGGGCCGTGGTCGGTCCGGGCTCGGGGCTGCGGGCGGACGGGGCAGTCGGATTCGGTATCGAACGGCGGGCCCGGCCGCCCGAAGAGCAGACCAGCTTCATCGATGCTATTCCCCTGCGCCTGGGAGTGCGGACCGGTCAGCTGTACGCTCCCGGACCAGACGGCGGCAAGGTGTCGCGCCTCAGTGTCATGCTGGGGACGGCTTTCTTCATCGGTACCGAGCGGCGGGCCTGGAGCGATATCACGCTCCAGCTCGGACGCTATCGGGCCGGAAACGGCGATCAGGAAACGTACTGGCGCCTGACGATCGGCTTTTCCGGTGCCGAGCGCTGGTTCCTGCCTCCGCAGAGGTAGGCCGGTCGAGGAATTCACGGCGACGATCCGCTCCGGCGGACGGCGCATCACTGACAGGGAGGTACGAGATGCGATTGCGACGCGGGGCCATCCTGACCCTTCCGCTTCTCCTGGTGGCGGTTTCAGGATGTGCGGGTGCATTGCGGCAGACGCTGACCGACCAGCAGACGACCCTGGAAGCCATGCAGGCCCGCCTTGACGAGGTGGCCGTCCAGAACGAACGCACCGGCCAGGAAGTGACCGCCATCGGTCGTGACATGGCCCAGATCGGGCAGAAAGTCACCCAGAACGAGGAACAGCTGGCTGAACTCGACCGCAAGACCGAGAATGTCTCGACCCGGTTGAGCCTGCTCAACGACGAGGTCGCGCGTCTCAAGCGCGAGGCCGAGACCCCGCCGCGGGCGTCGGGCGCCCTGCAGTTCGCCGAGGGCCCGACTCCCGAACCGGCGGCCGGCGACTACCGGGCGGTCTACAACCGGGCCCTGCAGCTCTACAACAACGATCAACCCCGCGAAGCCATCCCCGAGTTCGCCCGGGTCGTGCAGATGGCTCCGGCCAGCGACCTGGCCGACAATGCCGAATACTGGACCGGGGAATGCTACTACAAGCTCGAGGAGTTCCCGCAGGCGGTGGAGGCTTTCCGCCGGGTGCTGAACTACGCCGGGGCGAACAAACTCGAGGACGCCCTGCTCAAGATCGGCATGACCTACCAGAACATGGGTCGGCGCGATGAGGCCATCGCCACCTACCGCGACTTCCTGCAGCGCTACCCCGCCAGCCAGCATGTGGCGCTGGTGCGGCGTAAGCTGGCCGAAATCGGCGGCTGAGCAGGTCGCAGGCGGGCACTGCGGCGCGTGAGAATACGACTCTGAATTCGAAGTACGGGGCCGGGATGCGGAAACCGAGAATGAGCCGATATCTGTTCGTGACGGCGGTCATCGTCGTGGCGGGGTGTGCGGGTGTACCGCGCCCCCGCTCCGACGCCGGCCCCGAAGAACGGATGCACTATGCCTGGCGCCTGTTCGAAGCCGGGCGAACCTATCAGGCCAAGGAGGTCTTTCAGGAACTGGTCTATTCCGCTTCGGGAAGCGCCATCATCGACTCGGTTCATTACGGGCTGGCCGAGACGCACTTCAGGGAGAAGAGCTACTATCTGGCTCAGAACGAGTATCGCAGCATCGTCCGCTCCTACCGCCGAAGCCCGCTGGTCGATGACGCCGCCTTCAAGATCGGTCTCTGCTACTGGGAACTCTCCCATTCCTACAAGCTCGATCGTACCGAAACCCTCCAGGCCTTCACCGAGTTCAGGGCTTTCCTGCTCGATTACCCCACCTCCGAACTGGTCGATCAGGCCGTCGCATACCGCGATCTGGCGTACGACAAGCTGGCGCGCAAGCAGATCTACCAGGGGGATACCTACCTGCGACTGGGGACCGAAAACGACCTGCAGGCGGCTCTGCTCATGTTCCAGGAAGCCGGTGAGTTCTGGCCCGACACCTCCCACCTCGATCTGGCTCTCTGGGGAATCGGGGAAGCGCACTACCAGCTTGAAGAATATCCGCAGGCCTTAGAAGCCTTCGCCGCCCTGGTTGCCAATTACCCCGACTCCAGCAAAAACAAGCACGCCCGCAGGCGGATCGAAAAACTCCGTCGGATGGGTGTGGAACTGCCGGCTTCGACCCCGCCGCCCTCATGAAGCTCGGTCTGTACGGCGGCGCTTTCGATCCTCCGCACACGGGCCATCTGACCATTGCCGAAGGGGTTCGCCAGGTTCTTGATCTCGACCGGATCCTCTTCATACCCTATGCCGCCGGTCCCCACCGGACCGAAGCGCCCGTCGCCGGCGGCGAGCACCGGCTGGCCATGCTCCAGGCCTGTCTGGCCGAGGTGGAAGACCTGGCGGTCGACGATCGTGAACTGCGCCGCGGCGGGCTTTCCTGGATGATCGAAACGATACGCGAGCTTGCCGCCGCCTATCCCGACAGCGAACTCTTCCTCGTCATCGGGGCCGATCAGGTCGAGATATTCTCGTCCTGGCGCGAGTGGCGCGAGATCATCGACCTGGCCCGACCGGTTGTGGTGGGGCGGCCGGGACACGAGGCCGGGGGGGGACCGCCCGAGCTGCGGGATCGGATGGTAACGGTCGATCTGCCTCCCATGCACCTCTCGTCGAGCGAAGTGCGCCGGCGGCTGTCCGAAGGTCTGAGCGTGCGTCACCTGGTACCCGAAGCCGTGCTGCGTTACATTCAGGAGCACGACCTCTACACCGGAGACCAGTCGCGGGAAGGACCCTGACAGCGCATGCTCGATCCACGACTCATTCGCAGTGAACCCGAACGGGTGCGCGACGAGCTCGCGAAGAAGGGCGTTGAGGTCGATATCGACGCTCTGACCGGGCTCGAAGCCGAACGACGCACCCTGATCGCCGAAACCGACGAGCTCAAGCGGCGGCGCAATGAAGCCAGCGAGAGCATTGCCCGCATGAAGCAGGCCGGTGAGAACGCCGAGCAGGCGATTGCCGACTCGCGCCGTCTCTCTGAAGAGGTCAAGGCCGCCGACGCCCGTCTGGCCGAACTCGAAAACCGCTTCGAAGCCGAGCTCATCCAGCTGCCCAATCTGCCCGACCCGCTCGCCCCGGTGGGTGCATCAGAGGCCGACAACCTCGTGACCGAGGTGTGGGGCGAGTCCCCCGAATTCGGATTCGAGCCCCTCGATCACGTCGATCTCTGCACCCGTCTGGGGCTGGTCGACTTCGAAGCCGGGAGCCGGCTTTCCGGCTCGGGCTTCATCCTCTACACCGGCTCGGGGGCCCGGCTGGTCCGGGCGCTGGTCAACTTCATGCTCGAGCACCAGACCGGGGTCAACGGCTACCGCGAGATCTGGCCGCCGGTCGTGGTGCGAACCCCGGCCATGACGGGCACCGGACAGCTGCCCAAGATGGCCGAGGACATGTACCGGATCGAAGCCGAGGATCTCTGGCTGATTCCCACCGCCGAGGTCCCGGTCACCAACATCCACCGCGAATCGATCCTCTCCGAAGAACAACTGCCCCTGGCCTATGCGGCGTACAGCGCCTGTTTCCGGCGCGAAGCCGGCGCCCACGGGGCCGACACCCGCGGGCTGATACGGATCCACCAGTTCGACAAGGTGGAGCTGGTCCGGTTCACGACCCCCGAGACGAGCGAGGCCGAGCACACCCTGCTCCTCGGCCACGCCCGCAGTATTCTCGAGGCTCTCGGGCTGCACTACCGGGTGGTCGAACTGTGCACCGCCGACCTCAGCTTCGCCGCCCGCCGCTGCTTCGATCTCGAACTCTGGGCCCCGGGGTCGCGGCGATGGCTCGAGGTCTCCTCCTGTTCCAATTTCGGCGATTTCCAGGCCCGGCGGGCCGCGATCCGCTACCGGCGTTCCGAAGACGGCAAGGTCGCCTTCGTGCACACCCTCAATGCCAGCGGAGTGGCCGTGCCCCGGCTCTTCGTCGCTCTGCTCGAAACCTTTCAGACCGACGAGGGCAGCGTGATCGTACCCGAACCTCTGCGCCCCTTCCTGGGCGGTCTCTCGCTGCTCTCACCCGACGGTCATGGCGCCCGATAGGCGGGCCGGCCGGGGGAAGAGTTTCTGGCTGCAGGTGCTCGCCCTGCTCATCGCGGCGGCCGCGGCCACGGGAAGCATCGTGCACACCAACCGTCAGGTCGAACGCCTGCGCGACGATCTGCGGCGCTTCACCCGCTCATACGCCGAACTCATCAGCGCGGTGGCCACCGACACCTCGGCCGTGAGCAGCCGGCTCGACGAGGCCGTGAGCCGGCTCATCGCCCGTTACGACTTCCCCTACGTGGTGACCGATACCACCGGCCAGCCGCTATCCTGGCGCCCGAGGGACGAAGCCGACACCGGCTCGACAGCCGCCCGGACCCGGGCGGCGGAACGGGCCCGCACCTTCGACCGGCAGTTCGAGCCGATCGTGCTCGAGGTGCCGGGGGCGGTGCAGATCTTCCACTACGGCGATCCCCCGGCGGTACGGCGTCTGCGCCTGCTGCCCTGGATCCTGCTCGGCCTGCTGGCGGTCGTCTTCGGACTCATCTGGTGGGCCCTGCGGGCCGGTCTGGAGCGGCAGCGCAGTCTGCTCTGGGTCGGTATCGCCCGGGAGAGCGCCCACCAGTTCGGCACCCCCCTCTCCAGCCTGAAGGGATGGATGACTCTGTTGACCGAGAGGCTCGGGACAGGTGTCGAGCCCCCTGGGGACGCCGCCCCCTCTTCGGCCTTAGCGGGTGTGACCGGTATCGAGACCGAAGCTGCGGCCGCCGCAGAGAACGGAACCGGGCTCGACCCGGCGGAAATCGCAGCGGCAATGGAGGCCGATGTCGAGCGCCTGAGCCGGGTGGTCAACCGTTTCGGCCGCATCGGCGGTCCGGCCGGCGAGGAGGAAGTCGACCTGGCTGCGGTGGCCGCCCGCAGCGTGGCCTACCTGCGCGCACGGGCACCGCAGCGCGAGCGACGGGTGGACTTCGTCGAGGATTACCAGGCGATCCCGCCGGTTCGGGGCAGCGCCGAACTGCTGGAGTGGGTCGTCGAGAACCTGCTCCGCAACGCCCTGGACGCTCTGGCGGGGGAGGGCACGATCACCGTTACCCTGCGTTCCTCACCCGACGGGCGCAGTGTACTGCTCGGGGTCGAGGACACCGGTCGCGGTATCGCAGCGTCGGATGCGCGCCGCATCTTCCAACCCGGTTATACTACCCGGCGCCGGGGATGGGGTCTCGGATTGGCTCTGGCCCGCCGTCTGGTGGAGGGATACGGCGGGCGGTTACGGCTGGCCCGGAGCCGGCCGGGCGAGGGAAGCCTGTTCGAGGTCATCCTGCCCGCCGCCTGAGCCCACTGCGTGACGAGGAGAGGCATCGGGGTGAGAGCTCTGCTGCAGCGGGTCAGCGAAGCCGAGGTCAGCGTCGGTTCCGAGATCGTCGGCCGGATCGGACCGGGGCTGCTGATCCTGCTCGGGATCGGACGCGGCGACGACGAACGTGCGGCGCGCTGGCTGGCCGAGAAATGTGCCGGCCTGCGGCTCTTCGACGATGCTGAAGGACACCTCGAACTCTCCCTGATCGACACCGGCGGCAGAGCCCTGGTGGTCTCGCAATTCACCCTCTACGGCGATCCCCGCAAAGGCCGTCGCCCCTCCTGGGGGGCGGCGGCCGATCCGGAGACGGCCGAACGGCTTCTGGCCGTTTTCGTCCGGATCCTGACCGGGCTCGGCGTCGATGTGGCCGAGGGGCGGTTCGGAGCCCGGATGCAGGTGCGGCTGGTCAACGACGGTCCCGTCACCCTGATGGTGGAGTCGCCGTGAGCGCCCGACGGTACAGGTTTGCCGTGCCCCGCGCCCTCTCTCCCGCTATCACCCTGGCCCTTTTCATCGCCGGCTTTGCAGGAGCGACCTGCCTGCAGGCCCAGACTCCGGCGTCCGTTTCGGAGGGGATGCAGCCGGAGGAGAGCGCCGGGGAGTACGTGGGCGTGCGGGACGCCTCGGTCGTGCGCGGTCTCTGGGTCACCCGGTGGGAGTACCGTTCGGCCGAAGATGTGGCCGCTCTGCTCTCCCGTGCCGCCGGCTACGGTATCACCGACGTCTACTTTCAGGTCCGGGGTCGCGCCGATGCCTTTTATCGTTCGAACCTCGAACCATGGGGAGCCGAACTGACCGGCACCCTCGGGCGCGATCCGGGCTGGGATCCGCTTGCCGTGGCCGTGACCGAAGCCCATACCCGCGGCCTGCGCCTGCACGCCTGGATCAACACCTTCACCATGTGGAACGGTTCCTCCCCGCCCCCGCCGAGCGAGCCCGAACACATCTTCCGGACCCATCCCGAGTGGATCATGGCCAACCGTGCGGGTCAGACCCTGCGGTTGGGAAACCGTTTCGGATATGTTCTGGCCGCCCCGGGCAATCCCGCGGTGCAGGCTCACCTGCAGGCGGTGGTGCTCGACATCGTCTCCCGCTATCCGGTTGACGGCATTCACTTCGATTACATCCGTCTGCCCGATCACGATTACAGCTACGATGCCGTCAGCCGCGGCCGCTTCCTGCAGGAAAGCGCCACGCTCGACACCTATATGGGCTGGCAGGCGAAACAGATCACCGGCATGCTCGAGCGCATCGCCGCCGGGGCCAGAGACGTGCGACCCGGCCTGATCCTGAGTGCGGCGATCGTGAATCACTACCACCGGGCGGTGAGCATTTTCGCCCAGGATCCATTGAGCTGGCTCGAGTCGGGCGCCCTCGATTACGTCGTTCCGATGATGTATACGCCCTCCCTGCCCGAATACCTCGACATGCTCACGGGCTATCTGGAAGTGCTCCCGCACGAGGGAGTGGTGGCGGGCATCAACCTCAACGAGATGCCGGGCGATCCCGGAACCCTGGCGGCACAGATCTTCCACAGTGTCGCGACCGGAGTGCGGGGGCACGCCCTGTTCAGTCTGGCCAACGTCGACGCCCTGACGCTGAGTGCGGGAGAATCGTCCACCGATCTCTACACCCTCTTCGAGAACCTGCACGGCCAGGCATTCCGGCGGCCGGTACCGGCCGTGGCGGCGGCCGGCGGGGAACCGGTCGAGCCCGAGTCCGACACCGCCCTGTCGGCGGCCGCGATCGGCCGGTTCGCGAACCTTCTGGCCCGCCTTTTCCGGATGGTCCTGGGCGTGATAGTATAAACAGCCATGACCGATATCTACGATCCCGCCAACTTCGAGAAAGTCTGTGTCAACACGGTCATGGAAGCTCTGCGGGAATCGGCGCCCCTGGCCGGGCCCCGGGCCTACTACCTGTGCCACACCAAGACCGGCGAGCTGACGACGTCGTTCCGCTACCATCTCACGGTCATCTTCTTCGAGCACCGCGAGGAACTGCTCACTCACCTCGAACGGGCCGCCGGTACGCTGGCCACCGGTCTCGACGAGGGCCGCCTGATTCACTCCCTGATGCAGACCTTCATCGGCAGTCTGCTGGTCCCGATCACGGTGCGGCGTCTGGTCGAGGATCCCCGGGCCACGGCGGGCTGGCTGGCCAACGAGATCGAGATCCTGAGCCGGACCATCCTGCCCCGTTGAATCCCCACCCCTGGAGGCAGTCATGACTCTTTCCCGACGAACATTCCTCAACCGGACCGCAATCGGCTCGGCCGCGGCGGCGGCCACCTGGCGGGCCGGCGGCTTCGAGCGCATTCTGGCCGCCTCGCGTGACATGGAGGGCGTCCCTGTCCAGGAAGCGGCCCGCGACGAACTGTACTGGGGGCAGATCCAGCAGGCCTTCCAGATCGATCGGAGCATCATCAACCTGAACAACGGGGGGGTCTGCCCCAGCCCGGGGGTGGTCCACGAGGCCTTCAAGCGCTACCTCGATGTGCAGAACATGACCCCCTCGCTCTGGATGTGGTCCTACCTGCGGCCGGGCAAAGAAATGGTCCGGCGGCGGCTGGCTTCAACGGCCGGCTGCGACACCGAAGAGATGGCCATTACGCGCAACGCCAGCGAGGCCATGGAGATCGCCCAGTTCGGGATCGACTTCGAACCCGGCGACGAGGTCCTCACGACCGACCAGGACTACCCGCGCATGATCACCACCTGGCGCCAGCGCGAGTTGCGAGACGGCATCAAACTGGTCCAGTTTCCCGTCCCGACCCCCCCGCGAAACCGGTTCGAGCTGGCCGCCGAATTCGAGAAGAACATCACCCCCCGCACCCGGGCGATCCTGCTCTGCCATGTCATGAACATTACGGGGCAGATCTACCCGGTCCGGGAGGTCTGCGATATCGCCCACGCCCGCGGGATACCGGTTCTGGTCGACGGCGCCCACGCCTTCGCGCACCTGGTCTTCCGGATCGACGACCTCGACTGCGACTACTACGGCACCAGCCTGCACAAGTGGCTCACCGCCCCGATCGGGACCGGCTTCCTGTATGTCAAACGCGACCGGATCGCCGAGCACTGGCCGCTCTTCGCAGCCGGCGATCCCAAGTCGGCCAACATCCGCAAGTTCGAGGAAATCGGCACCCACCCGGCGGCCGGCATCAACGCCATCAACGAAGCCCTGGTTTTCTATCACGCCCTCGGCCCCGAGCGCAAAGCGGCCCGCCTGCACTACCTGAAGATGCGCTGGGCCGAGCGCCTGGGGCAGTACGACAACGTTTACTTCCGCTGCAACCTCGACCCCGAGGAGTCGGTCGGGGTGGCCACGGTCGGCATCGAGGGAATCGCCCCCGGCGCCCTGGCCAGCCATCTCTGGTCGCGCCACCGGATCCACTGTATCGCCATCGGCCGCGATCCGATCCAGGCCCTGCGCATCACCCCCAACGTCTACACCACCCCGCGCGAGATCGACATGTTCGCCGACGCCATGGAGGAGGTGATCCGCAACGGCCTGCCGGGGTGAGAACCGGGATGAGTTGTCGAGGCGGTGTACCAGAGAACGGCTGAGGTACTGTCTGGACGTATCCTTGCAATCTTGAGAGAGCCCGGGTATAATCGTTGCCAAAGTGGACAGTAATAGTCCAATTTTTCTCATAACACATTAATTTACAGTATATTACAGAGGACAACCATGAGGACATACGAATCGACACATCCGTGGTTGACATTCTCTCTGGACCTGCAGGATCTGGATCATGACACCTGGCTTCTGCTCGGTGAAGCGGTTTCCAAAGTCGAACATATCGCCGGAGTGCCTCTCGATCCCGACTCGGCCCGTGAACTTCATGCCGTGTATCTCGCCAAAGGAGTCCTCGCGACAACGGCGATTGAAGGCAACACCCTGACCGAGGAAGAAGTGCGCCAACATCTCGAGGGCCGCCTGCACCTGCCGCCGTCCAGGCAGTACCTCGGCCGGGAGATCGACAATATCGTCGCTGCCTGCAACACGATCGCCCAGGACATCGTGCAGGGAGAGCACAGTTCGCTGACAGGAGAGAGGATTCAGGAATTCAACCGGCTCGTTCTGCATGATCTCCCCCTTCCCGAGGATGTCATTGCGGGAGAAGTGCGGCAACACTCGGTTATGGTCGGCAGGTACCGCGGTGCTCCGGCTGAAGATTGCGAGTTTCTTCTCCACAAGTTCTGCGCGTGGCTCAACTCCCTGGATCTGCCCGACCGGTCGGGAATGGCGTATTCCATCCTGGTGGCGATAGCTGCTCACCTGCACTTCGTGTGGATTCATCCCTTCGGAGATGGGAACGGACGAACGGCGAGACTCATAGAATTCCAGTATCTTCTTCGGGCTGGATTTCCCACTCCGGCGGCCCATCTGCTGAGCAACTTCTACAATCAGACCAGAACGGAATATTACCGCCAACTTGACCAGGCTGGCCGATCCGGCGGCGATATCTCCGCATTCATCGCCTATGCCGTACAGGGATTGGTCGATCAGTTACGGGAGCAACTCCGGGTCATCCGGGACGTGCAGTGGGAAACGACCTGGAAGAACTATGTCTACGAGAGGTTCCGAAAAAGTTCGCCGGCCCAGCTTCGCCGCCGCAGGCTCGTTCTCGAACTGTCGGAAGTCGCAGAGAACGATGGGTGGATAGCGATATCAGCCGTTCCTGAACTGTCGGCTCGACTGGCCATGGATTATGCCTCGAAAACCACCAAGACGTTGTCTCGTGATGTGAATACGGTCCGTACAATGGGCTTGATCGAGCGAAAGGGACGCCGGATCCGGTCGAATAAACGTATGATCCTGGCCTTTCTCCCCGCCCGGGCGCCGGGAGGGCCAATTGAAAGCAACGGGGAGTGAATCATCTGGATCTCGTCCTGACGGTGAAGACTCGCCTCCAATAAACGGTTGGCTCCGGTCATTTGTCCTGTCATCGGTATTCCCGGGGTGCACGAGGGTGGGTCGGGCGGTTGCCGGCGATGTCTCGGATAGAGAAGCAGAACGTGAAAACCGATGTGCTGACAAGAACCGTCTTCATCGCGATCTCGCTGACGATTCTCCCGATCCTGCTCTCCTGTGAGCGTAAGACAACCGGACCGGAAGCAATCGAGTTGCTCCTGAACGGCCAGGTCGAGGGCGGTTTTTTTCATCCGGCCTACTGGTCTCAGTACGTCTATCCGTTCAGCGCCCGCTACGAATACGAACTGGATTGGACGCAGGCGGAGTATCAATCCTCTTCCCATGCCCTGATGATCAGGCGGGAGGGAATCGGCGATCCCACCGCCTTTGCCTGCTGGTCTCAGGAAATCGACGTCGAAACGGGCTCTCTGACAGGCAAGGAACTGCACTTCTCGGCTGCGGTTCGGTTGCAGAATGTGTCGGGCGAGGGCATCTACCTCAACGCCTTTGCAGATAACAGTGCGGGAGAGACGGTCGCAAGCGCCGTCACCCAGGGAACACACACGATCACCGGCTGGCATGCCTGGACGATGTATGCCGTGACCTCGGATCCGTTGCCCGAAGACGTCTGCCGCCTGCGGATATATCTCATCATGCCCGGCGGGGTGAGCGGAACGGTGTATTTCGACGACCTCTCCCTGACGGTTGAGGAGTGAGAGATGATGCCCCCCCGAACCAGGGCCGGATATGCGGCCGGCACGGGTCTGGTCCGGTTCGCTCTGATCGTGCTGGTTCTCACTGCCTGCGGTCGGGACAATCCGACCGATTCGACCCCGGGACCGTCCCGGAGCTGGACCTTGCTGCTCTATGATGACGCCGATTTCTTCAATGCCTACGACCCGCTCGAGGATTTCGGCCGGGAGGTCTGGTCCGGGGACGATGTCGCCATTCTCGTTCTCGCTGATGCCGAAGACGGACCGGCTGTTCTCGGGCACATCGATTCCGAGCACCTTCCCCTGAAATTGCAGGAGATGGGTGAAGTGAACATGGGTGATCCCGCCACCCTGACTGATTTCCTGCAGTACGCCGTCGAGCATTATCCGGCTCAAAGATACATTCTCGCCTTCTACGATCACGGCGGCGGCTGGCAGGGCACCTGCTGGGATGACACCAACGGACACGACAATCTCACCATGGATGAAATCCGGACGTCGCTGGCGACGGTCGGGGGGGTGGATCTGGTTCTCTTCAGTGCCCCCTGTCTGATGGGATCGGTCGAGGCGGCCTATGAGCTCAGGCAGGGTACGGAGGTCTACATCGGCAGCGAGAACCTCAGCGGGTATAGCCTGTGGTCAGAAACCATGGGGGACATCTGCCGGACCCTGCACTCCGATCCCGGGATTTCGAATCTCGACCTGGGCGAACTCATCATTGATTCGATTCGTCAGCATGCCGGGGAACCCACCCCGGTCACCGGCATGACGATGAGTGCGGTACGGACCGATCGGCTGTCGGCTCTGGCCGAAGCGGTCGAGGCCGTGAGTCTGGCGTATCTGAGCCGGATTGATTCATTCAGAGCTCATATCGATGCCGTCTATCAGGATGTCACCCGTTTCTACGGGGTCTTCGCCGATCTCTGGGATCTGGCCCGGCAGCTCCGCCTGGTCGAACAGGATCCCGCCGTCAGGGATACCCTCGGGTTGATGCAGTCATGTCTGGAGGCATCGATCGTTGCTGAATGCCACGGAACGGACTGGACCGACGCTCATGGCCTGACGCTGTTCCTGCCCGATTCGACAGCCGTCGTACAGGGCGCTCTGCTCGCCTATACCAGCGACTGGTATGCCCTGGATTTCGTCCGGGATACGCACTGGGATGAGTTGTGGGAGG
>CAZNUA010000001.1:190263-199171 GCA_964576115.1 uncultured Gemmatimonadota bacterium | reverse complement strand
GATATCTGACTCAGGGACGAGCGAGGACAGGGGGCGTTTATCCGATCGGGAACAGGCCAGGGGGCGATTGCCGGCACCGGGGCTGAGCGACTACACTGCTCAGCGGACGGGCCGAACGGGCAGAGTACCGGATGGAAAACGCGGAGTGCGCCGTGGCTCAACCCGAGGGACAGACACTCGAACTCAGGCGCTGCCTGGGCCTGACCAGCGTCGTCATGGTGGTGGTCGGCTCGGTGATCGGTTCGGGCATCTTCATGAAGCCGCTCAACGTTTCCCAGGCCCTGCCGAGTCCGCTGCTGGCCTATGCCGTCTGGGTCTTCCTGGGCCTGATCGTCCTGCTCGGAGCCTTCGCCTACGGCGAGCTGGGGGCGATGTTCCCCGAGGCGGGGGGGATGTACGCCTTCCTGCGCGAGGGGTGGGGTAGGGGGGTGGCCTTCCTCTACGGCTGGTGCCTGCTGCTGGTCATCAACACCGGCACCATGGCCGCTCTGGCGGTGGCCTTCACCCGCTTCGCCAACCGCCTGGTGCCGATGAGCGAGCTGGCCCAGATCGCCGTGGCCGCCGGCATGATCCTGACTCTGGCCCTGACCAACCACTACGGGGTCAGGTGGGGGGCGATCCTGCAGAATACGGCCACCTTCGCCAAGCTGGCGGCCCTGGGCATGCTGGTTGCCGCCGGCTTCCTGCTGACCCGTCCCGATGCGGTGGTGCCCGAGCCGGTCCCGACCGAACCGGCGGTCTCGCTCATCTCGGGGCTGGTGATGGCGGCCGTGGCCATCTTCTGGGCTTATGAGGGCTGGTACCAGGTCACCTTCAATGCCGCCGAGCTGCGCGATCCAGCCCGCGACCTGCCGCGGGGACTCATCATCGGGATCGTGATCCTGATCGTGACCTATGTGCTGGTCAATGCGGTCTACTTTCACCTGGTTCCGATCGACGAAATGCGCACCTTTGCGACCGACGAGCAGGTGCCGCTGACAGCGGTCCAGCGCATGTTCGGTTCCGGCGCCGGAGTTCTGCTGAGCCTGCTCATCTGCCTGTCGGTCTTCGGGGCGGCCAATCCCAGCCTGCTCTCCAGTCCCCGGGCCTTCTATGCCATGGCCCGCGACGGGCTCGGTGTCCGGCCGCTGATGCGGGTGCATCCCCGCTGGCGCACCCCGTATGTCGCGATCTGGGCCCAGGCACTGTGGGCCATCGTACTGGTGGTGGTCCTCAAGACTTTCAAGGACATCACCGAATACGTGGTTTTCGCCTCGCTGATCTTCTACGCTCTGACCGTGGCTGCGGTGTACCGTCTGCGCCGCAGCCGGCCCGAACGTCCCCGTCCCTTCCGCTGTCCCGGCTATCCCGTCACCCCGGCCCTGTTCATCCTCACCCTGCTCTTCGTCGACGCCTACGTTCTGTTCGACCCGGTCCAGCGGCGCAACGCCGTGATCGGGCTCGTCATTCTGCTGGCCGGCCTTCCGGTCTACTGGCTCATGACCCGGAAAGGAAAGGAACCGGAATCGGTGTGAAAGCTTCGCGCACGACGACTCAGAAAATCGGTCTGGCACTTGGTCCGCTCCTCTTCCTGATCCTGCTCGCCTGCGACCTCGAACCGGGTAATCCGGCCGCGACCCGTCTGGCCGCGGTGGCGGCGCTGATGGCCACCTGGTGGATCACCGATGCCATCCCCCTCTTCGCCACTTCTCTGGTGCCGCTCGTGCTCTACCCGGTCCTGGGGATCCTGAGCGGCAAGGCCACCGCTCCGATCTACGTCAACTCCACCATCTTCCTCTTCATCGGCGGCTTCATGATCGCCCTGACGATGGAGAAGTGGAACCTGCACCGGCGCATCGCCCTGACCATCATCCGTCTCATTGGCGGCAGTCCGTCGCGGATCATCCTCGGTTTCATGATCGCGGCCGCCTTCCTCTCGATGTGGATCTCCAACACCGCCACGGCGGTCATGATGATCCCGATCGGGATGGCCATCATCCTGCAGCTCGAGGAGGAATTCGGGCGCGAGAAAGTGCACACCTTCTCGGTGGCGCTGATGCTCGGGATCGCCTATGCCTGCTCGGTGGGGGGGATCGCCACCCTGGTCGGCACCCCTCCCAACCTCAGTTTCACCCGTATCTTCCAGATCATGTTCCCCGACGCCCCGGCGGTCGAATTCGGGCGCTGGATCCTGCTCGGCATCCCTGTCTGTGTGCTGATGCTGGCCGTGATCTGGTTCGTGCTGACCCGGATCTTCTACCGGACCGGATCCGAGATAGCAGTGAATCCCCAGATCGTCGAGACCGAGTACGAGCGCCTCGGTCCGATCAGCTTCGAGGAGAAGGCCGTCCTGGTCGTCTTCGCCCTGACGGCCGTGCTCTGGGTCTTCCGCAAACCGCTCGACTTCGGACTCTTCAGCCTGCCGGGCTGGTCCGGGCTGTTGCCCTTTCCCGAACTGCTCGACGACGGTACGGTGGCGATCGCCATGGCCATGGTCCTCTTCTTCATTCCTACCCGCAGTCCCGACGCACAGAGCGCCTCGGTCATGGACCGCGATGTGATCCCGCGTCTGCCGTGGGGGATCGTGCTGCTCTTCGGGGGCGGCTTCGCCCTGGCCCAGGGTTTTCAGGTCACCGGTCTCTCGACCCTGATCGGCAATCAGTTCGGCGGCCTGGCGGGCACCTCCCCCTTCGTGATGACCATCCTGATCTGTCTGACCCTGACTTTCCTGACCGAACTGACCTCCAATACGGCCACGACCGAAATGATCCTGCCGATCCTGGCCGCCGTGGCCGTGGCCATGCGGGTGCATCCCCTGCTCCTGATGGTCCCCGCCACGCTCTCGGCCTCGTGTGCTTTCATGATGCCGGTGGCTACTCCTCCCAACGCCATCGTCTTCGGGAGCGGCCGGATCCGGATCGCCGAAATGGCCCGGGTCGGAGTGGTCCTGAATCTGATCGGGGCGCTCGTGATCACGGTGCTCTTCTACCTGGTCGGAACCCATGTCTTCGGGATCGATTTTGCGGTTTTCCCCGAGTGGGCGGCGGCAGTCGCCGGCACCCCATGACCCTCCGGCCGCGTATATACTCATAGAGGGGACCGCTGAGCCGGTCCTTTATGTATTGACAGTTCTCTTCCGGAGGTTACTGATGAAGCGGATCATGACATCTCTCTGTCTGGTGGCGTTGCTTGTCCCGGTCACGGCCGGGGCGCAGGAGACATTGCTGGGGCGCGGTACCGAACACGGCGGGTTCGGCGGTCCCAACCTGATGTATACACAGATTCTGGATTCCGACGGTCTCCTCATGGGCGGTCTGGGCGGCTGGGTCATCGGCAAGACCATCGCCATCGGCGGCGGGGGCTGGGGCCTGGTGACCGAACACGAGGTTGAGGTAGCCGGAACGATGTATGAGCTGCAGCTCGGGTACGGCGGTTTGCTGCTCGAATACCTGCACGATCCCGACCGGCTGACCCACTGGTACATCGACGCCCTGATCGGAATCGGCGGGATCAACTTCAACGAGGTCGGGACCGACCTCGAAGAGAACCAGCACGACGATACCATCTGGGTTTTCGAACCCTCGGCCCATTACTGCCTGAACGTCACGCAGCACTTCCGGGTCGCGGTCGGAGCGGGGTACCGCTCCGTCATCGGAGTCGATGATGTGACCGAGACGACCTACGGTCTGGCGGCCGCCGACCTGAGCGGTTATACGGTCGGGCTGACCCTGCGCTTCGGTCGCTACTGACGGGCACCTGTGCCCGCTGCGGGGGGAGTCGGCCTTCTCTGATGAGGGTCCGGATGGC
Organism: uncultured Gemmatimonadota bacterium; assembly: GCA_964576115.1. GTDB lineage: Bacteria > Blakebacterota > Blakebacteria > Blakebacterales > Blakebacteraceae > CAYSYY01. The sequence goes on along the minus strand of CAZNUA010000001.1, from coordinate 195,385 downwards.
CGCAGACCTCATAGATATTTTCTATGGGGCGATATAGATACAATATCCTAATTACTTCGTGCTCCGGGATGATATGAGTATAAGCGTCACAACCGGCGGTACCGCCCAGGGCGGGCCGCTGAGACCCCATGCAACCTGGAGCGTGAACATGTCCGACGTGGATCTCACCACCCTGCAGGCAGCGAAAGTCGTCGACGCCCGAGGCAGCGCCTGTCCCGGCCCCCTGCTCGAAGCCAAGAAGGGCATCGGTGCCATCAAGGTCGGGGAAGTTCTCGAGATCTGGAGTGGTGACGCCAACACCAAGAACGACATCCCGCGGTGGGCCGACAAGGTCGGTCATGACTTCCTGGGAGCCCTGGAGGCTGAAGGGTACGACCGCCTCTTCCTGCGTCGTAACAAGTAACGCGCTTCCCGGTTCGTCTGCCTTTCCAAAACCCGGGCCGCTTCCGGTGCCCCCTGCCACAGGGGGTGGGAGCATCCTCGCTCCCTCGCCGGAGCGGCCCGGGGCCCGCATTAACCGCTTTGAACCGAGGGAAGCGCTATGGCTGAGAGTGCCGGAAAGCGGCAACCGAAAATCCTGATCCTGGCCACACTCTCCGGCGGATACGCCGGAGCCGACGCGGTCGGGCAGCTGCACGCCGAGTACACCCCCGACGTCTACGTCCTGCCGGTGGTCTGCCCCTGCATGTTCCCCGAGAGTTTCTACCTGCGGGCTTTCGAGCGCGGCATCGACGCCATCATCGTCATGTACAGCGGCTCGGACTGCCCCTACCCGGGGGGTGCGGAGCGTACGGCGGAGCTGATAAACAAGACCTATCCCCTCATGAAGGAAAAGGAGATAGACACCCGACGGCTCCGACTGACGGCGATCTGTACGGTGTGCACCAAGCCGTTCCTGAAGGAAGTCCGCGAAATGCGAGAACTGCTGGATGAGATCGGTCCCGTCCAGCAACCCCTGCCCGAGGCGCCGGCTGCGTAGGGGACCGTCATGGCCGACAGCCAGGAGGTTGTGCCACACATGAACGTCACACGCATGGACACCGATGCCCTGGTCGTCGGGGGCGGGATCGCCGGAATGCAGACGGCACTCGACCTGGCCGATCAGGGCTATGCGGTCACTCTGGTGGAGAAAGAAGCCAGCATCGGGGGGAAGATGATCGCGCTCAGCAAGGTCTTCCCGACCCTGGACTGCTGCAGCTGTATCACCACCCCGAAGATGGCGGCCGTCGCCCATCACCCCAACATCACTCTGTTCACCTGGTGCGAGTTGCAGACGATCCAGCGCACAGCCGACGGCTTTACGGCCGGGATCCTGCAGAAACCGCGCTATGTGAATCCCGATACCTGCACCGGCTGCCGCATGTGCGAACTGGTCTGTCCCGTCGATCTGCCGCACGATTTCGATTCCAATCTGACCGCCCACCGGGCCGTCTACGTACCTTTCTCTACGGCCATTCCCCAGATCGCGGTGCTCGAGATGGAACATTGCCTGCTCTGCGGCAAGTGCGAGCAGGCCTGTCCGCCCGGGGCGGTCGATCTGGCCCAGCAGCCCGAACAGATCGAACTCTCGGCCAAGACCGTCGTCCTGGCCACCGGGTACGAAATCACTCCGACCGACGCCAAGGCCGAATACGGCGGCGGGGAGATCCTAAACGTCATCGACGGTCTGACCATGGAGCGCCTGCTGGCGCCGACCGGTCCCTACGGCCACGTCCTGCGCCCCTCCGACGGCAAGCAGCCCGATTCGATTGCGTACATACAGTGCGCCGGATCGCGTGATGTGAGCCTGGGAGTGGAGTACTGCAGCCGGGTCTGCTGCATGTACGCCATCAAGCAGGCCATGCTGCTCTCTGGCGCGCTACCGATGGCCGAGATCAAGATTTATTACATGGATATCCGGACCTTCGGGAAGGGATACGAGCAGTTCTACCAGAACGCCAAAGCGATGGGGATCGAGTTCGTCAAGGGCAAGGTGGCCCGGATCACCGAAGACGAGAATCAGAATCCCGTCGTGCGGGTCGAACTGGTCGATGAGAACCGTCTGGTCGAGGACACGCACGATCTGGTCGTCCTCTCGGTCGGCATGGTGCCTTCCTACAACGCTGAGACTCTCTGCGGGGTGTCCGCCGACGATCTGGACGGATTCATGGACACACCGGATTTCAGTATCTCTCCCTGTCTGACGGAGCAACCGGGCATCTTCGCGACCGGTACGGCCACCGCCCCGATGGACATTGTCGACAGTATCGTCATGGCCAGTGCGGCGGCGGGAGCGGCAGCCGCCTGGATCGAAACCGGAGGGGCCGCTACAGCACCGGCGGAAGCCGCCGTCAGCGCTGAGAGGAGCACGTCATGACCGAGCCGACATCCCAGCCCCAGACTGACGAGCCGCGGATCGGCGTCTACGTCTGCACCTGCGGCGGCAACATCGGCGATGTGGTCGATGTTGAAAAGGTTGCCGAAGCGCTGGCCGACGAACCCGACGTGGTGGTTTCCCGCTCCTACATCTTCATGTGCTCCGATCCGGGGCAGGGCATGATCGATGAGGACATCCGTGAGAAGGGCATCAACCGGGTCGTCGTCGGCGCCTGCGCTCCTTCGCTGCACGAGCTGACCTTCCGCGGCACGGTGACCCGGGCCGGTCTGAACCCCTATCTCTTTTACCACGTGGGGCTGCGCGAGCAGGACAGCTGGGTGCACCACGACCATCCCGAAGAAGCGACTCTTAAAGCCATTCGCCTGATGCGGGCGGGGATCGCCAAGGCCCGCGGTCTCGAGCCGCTCGAATCGATCGAACTCTCGGCCGAGCGCCACGCCCTGGTCGTGGGGGGGGGAGTGGCCGGACTGCGCACCGCCCTCGAACTGGCTCACAACGGTCTCGAGGCCACCCTCATCGAGCGCTCACCCTTCCTCGGCGGCCGCTTGTCGATGCTCGATCACATCTTCCCCCGGGACACCAATGCCCGCGAGGAACTGCACGGTCTGATCGAGAAAGTGCTGGCCGAGGAGAAGATCACCGTTCACACCTCGACCGAGGTTACCTCGGTGGCGGGCTATGTGGGCAACTTCGAGATCGGGCTGCGACGCCGGTCGCGGGGAGTTGCGGAGAATGCCACCGGTCTGGAGGCAGCCATGGCGGCCTGCCCCGAGAGCGCGCCCGATCCCTTCAACTACAACCTGACCGAGCGCAAGGCGATCTACCGGCCCTATGAGGGGTGCTACCCCGCGACTCCCGCCATTGACTGGGAGAACTGCACCCGCTGCGGTGAGTGTCTGAAAGTCGAAGGGGTAACCGGTATTTCGCTCGACGAGGCCGATGAGGAGTTCGAACTGGTCGCCGGCGCGATAGTCCTGGCTACCGGCTTTACGCCTTACGAGCCGCGCAAGGGTGAGTACGGTTACGGCGAACTCGAGGGGGTCGTGACCTTGCCCCAACTCGAGCGCATGCTGACTCCCGACGGCCCCACCGGCGGCCGGTTGGAACTGAACGGACGACCGGTGCGCTCGATCGCGATGATCCACTGTGTCGGCAGCCGGCAGGTCGAGGGGATCAACGAGCCGCAGGACGACGGCGAGGTCAACGACTACTGCTCGCGGGTCTGCTGTTCGGCCGTGATGAGTACGGCCAACGTGATCCGGGAGCGCTTCCCCGACACCAGGGTTTTCAGTGTCTACCAGGACATCCGCACGTACGGGCGGGGCCATGAGGATATGTACACCCGGGCGGCCCGCAACGGGGTGCTCTTCCTGCGCTATATGGCCGAAGAACTGCCCGAAGTCAGCGCCGATCCGGACGGCAAGGGATCGGGGCTGGTGGTGAAGGTGAACGACTATCTCACCGATGGAGGAACCGAGATCGAGGTCCCGGTCGACCTGGTCGTCCTGGCGGTCGGCATGATGCCGACCCCGATCGCCGACCTGCACGATCTCTTCAACGTCTCCCCGGGCAGCGATCGTTTCCTGGCCGAGGTTCATCCCAAGCTGCGGCCGGTCGAGACCGCCGTGGCGGGGATCGTCCTGGCCGGGACCGCCCAGGGGCCGATGACCGTTCAGGAGAGTTCGGCGGCAGCCTCGGCCGCAGCCGCCAAGGTGGCCGTGCTCCTGCGTTCGGGTGGAGTCGAACTCGAGCCGTTCGTGGCCCGGGTCGACATGCAACGCTGCAACGGAACCGGAACCTGCATCGAAATCTGCCCCGTGAACGACGCCCTGGCGCTGATCGACGTCCAGATCGACGGCCAGACCGTGAAGCGGGCCGAAGTCACCCCGGCCAACTGCAAGGGCTGCGGCGCCTGTGTCAGTGCCTGTCCCACACGGGCGATCGACCTGCTCGGCTTCAGCCTGGACCAGTACGAGGCCATGATCGATGCCATTGTTGAGGATCTGCCCGGAATCGAGGTGAGCGCATGAGTGAGAAGGAAGACGCCAAGGAGCGCGCGGCCTTCCTGGCCGGCCTGCGGGAACAGAACGCCGACTCGGTCGCCCGGACCCAGGTGCTGGTCAAGGAACAGAACGCGCTGCGCAAGCAGCTGCGAAAAGTTCTCAAAGAGGGTGCCAAGAGCATTCCCGAACTGGCGGCCGCAACCGGCTTGCCCTCCGACCAGGTTCTCTGGCATGTCACTGCCATGAAGAAGTATGATCTCATCGTTGAAACCGGGATGGACGATTCCGGGGAGTACTACCTCTACGCCCTGCCGGAGTAGACCGGCTCAGAGCCCCGCACAAGAGGGCGAAAACCGATCAAGGAGAAAAGACTGTGAGCGAAGAGACAGGCAAGACCGTGATCTTCTGCAACGATGCTGCCGGCGGCTTATTTCCCACCCTGATCATGGGATCCTCGGCTCTCAGCCTGGATGACGAGGTGCTCATCTTCTTCTGCCCCGCCGGAGCGCCGGCGCTGGTCAAGGGCGAACTGGAGAAGCGGCAGGGCACCAAGGGACTGCCCGACCCGGTCGAGATGTTCAACACCATTCTCGAACTCGGCGGTCGCATCGTCCTCTGCGAGCTGGCCTACGAGGCCAAGGACATCGCCCCCGAAGACGTGCGCGACGGGGTGGAGGTCATGAACGCGCCCTCCTTCCTGCTCGAGGCTCAGGGCGCCACGCTCTCGCTCGTTTTCTAGACG
>CAZNUA010000001.1:94496-190163 GCA_964576115.1 uncultured Gemmatimonadota bacterium | reverse complement strand
CTCAATCGGCTTCGGGCAGGAGCAGCAGGTCGTAATTGGCCGGGTGGTGGATGAACTCCCAGAACGCCTCCCGGGCGGGTACCGGTGTCTCCAATGAACGGCGGATCATATAAATCTGGCGTCTGAGCTGCAGACCGGCCACAGGCACTTCGATCACCTCACCCCGGTTCCGGCTGCAGGCGGCGGCCAGACGCGAAACGAAACTGACCCCGAAACCGGCTGCGATCGTCATGACGATCGCCTCGGCGTTCCCCAGTTCGAGGAAGATGTCGAGGTCGTCGAGCGAGAGGCTGTGCTTAGCCAGCTCCGAAAGCATCACTCGCAGGGTGCCCGAGGTGGGCTCCCGGATGATGATCTTCTCTTCGAGCAGGTCGGTTGGATCGACGGCCGGCCAGCGCGTCCAGGGGTGCTCGGTGGGGACGAGCAGCGAGATGGCGTCGACGAAGAACTCCTGGGCGTCGATTCCCTGCTGGCGGGCTTCATAGCTGACCACGCCCAGTTCGGCCTCTCCCCCCAGCAGGCGGGGGACGATGTCTTCCGAGGTGCAGGAAAAGATCGTCACCTCGACCCCGGGGTGACGTTCCTTGAAGCGGGCCGCGAACTGGGGCAGCAGGTACTTACCGCAGGTCGTGCTGCAGGCGATACGCAGGTGACCGACCGTATCCTCTTCGAGCGAGGCCATCAATTCCTGCATGCTGTTGTACTGACGGACGATCTTGCGGGCCCGGGGCAGCAGAAACCGGCCGGCGTCGGTCAGGCGCAGCCGGGCGCCGGTGCGGTCGAAGAGACTGACTCCCAGTTCCTGCTCCAGCCCCTTGATGTGGTGGCTGACCGTTGGCTGGGTCAGGTGCAGCAGCCGGGCCGCTTCGGTGAAACTCATCTGCTCGGCGGCATAGAGGAAGCTCTTGAGCCGCACCAGGTCGGTCGTCATGACAGTGTCCCCTCGCTGCCCGGAGTTCGATTCTCCAGGGTGCCTTCCGTACGTCCCGACAATGCGATCCTAACATGCCACTCCGGTGTGGCTCCTGACAGTCCTTTCCGTGCCCCGTTGCGCCTCAGATGCCCTCCCGGCTGGAGATGTGTGGCGTATCATTCCTGTTTGAGAGCCGAGACCGGATTGATCCGTGTAGCCCGACGAGCCGGGATGATGCAGGCCACCAGGGTCACGGTCGAGAGCAGAAGGGTGATGAAGACGAAGACCGTCAGGTTGGTGGGCGCTACGGCGAAGAGCAGGCTGCGGATGATGCGCAGCAGGACCAGGGCCAGAACGATCCCGATTGCCAGCCCGATCCCGAGCAGGCGCAGACCGTCGACGATGATCAGACGGAAAATTTCGGAGTGGGTGCTGCCCACCGCCAGACGGATGCCCAGCTCCCGGGTGCGCTGCGTTACCCCGTACGCCAGCACACCATAGAGGCCGACTGCGCACAGGAAAAGAGCCAGGGCGGCGAAAACGATGAGCAGCACCATGGGAATGCGGCGTTCCAGGGTGCTGTCGGCCAGCCGTTCGTCGTAGGCGGTCGGAAAGTAGAACGGCAGGTCGGGATCGATCTCGACGATCCGTTCCTGCAGCGGCCTGGCCAGGGCCATCGGTTCCCCGTCGACCCGCAGGACCGGGACCATGAAGGCCTGTGGCCACTGACGAAGGGGCAGGTAGTAGGCGCCGCGGCCGCCGGCCGCCGGTTCGGCCAGATCGTCATAGCGGACCGACCCGACCACCCCGATGACGGTGAACAGCTCGGTTTCATCATCGATCTTCTGCCCCGGGGTTCCCGTGCGCAGACGCTGACCGATGGGATTTTCTCCTGGCCAGTACCGCTCCGCGAGCCATTCGTCGACGATGACCACCCGGGGGCTGGCGAGATCGTCGGCGGGAGTGAAATCGCGTCCGCGGAGAAGAGGAATTCCCAGAGTGCTGAAATAGCCCGGCGAAACGGATGCCCGGCGGTGGGCGATGAGCGATTCATCAGCCCGGTCTTCGTAGCCTTCCGGAAAGAGAATCGAGGTCAGTTCGAAGGTCACGAAGGGAAGCCGGGTGGTGAGAGCTGCCTCGCGGACCCCCGGCAGGGCACGCATTTCGGCCAGCAGCTCGTCGGAGAATGCAAGGCATGATTCCTGGTCGGGATAGCGTGCCGCAGGCAGGTCGATAAAGCCGTGCAGGACCGAGGCGGGATCGGTGAAACCGGGATCGACCCTGATGAGCCGCGAGAAACTCAGAACCAGAAGCCCCGCCCCGGTGAGCAGCACGAAGGCGAGCGCCACCTGTATGATCGCCATCAGGTTCCGGTTCCGGATCGCTCCCCGGTCGGCGGTCACACTCCGGCCGTCGAATCGAAAGACCGTCTGCAGGTCGGTGCGCATGACCTGAGCGGCGGGCACGAGCCCGAAAAAAACCCCCGCCAGCATGGAAATGAGCAGGGTGAAGAGCAGGGTGGTGACATCGAGGCGGATCATGTAGCCGAAGGGAAATTCGTTGAACCGGAGCAGGCGCATCAGGGCCAGAGCGCCGATTGCCACCAGCAGGCTCAGCAGACCGCCGATGACGGCGATCAGCAGGCTTTCGGTCACGACCTGGGTGTAGATCTGCCGGCGATTGGCGCCCAGGGCGATCCGGGTGGCCAGTTCGAGCTGCCGGACATTGAGGCGGGTGATCATCAGGTGGGCGATATTCACGCAACCGATCAACAGGACCAGGACAACCCCGCCCAGGAGCAGGGTGAAGAGCGGTCGCCGGTCGCCGAGCAGGGCTGTCTGCAGCTCGACGACCTCGGTGTGAAAACCGGCCCGTTCCATGATCTGACGACCGTCGGGAGCGGGCCACTGCTCCAGCAGCCGGTTGTTGACGGCCGCGATCTGTTCTTCGGCCTGCTCGATCGTGGCTCCGGGCCGCAGCCGGGCGATCAGTGAGAGGGAATTGGTATGCAGGTTGTCGATCGACCGGGCGGCGGGGGTGAAGGGGATCGGGGTCCAGAGATCGACCTGCCGTTCGTCGAGCAGGCGGAAGCCCTCGGGCAGGACACCCACGATGGTCCAGTTCTCGCCGTCGATGCGCAGGGTTTGTCCCAGGACATCGTCGGACCGTTCGAAATGCTCGTGCCAGTATTCATAGCCCAGCAGCACCACCCGGGCGTTCTCGGCCTCGGTCTCGGCTTCGGTGAAATTGCGTCCGATGACCGGTTCGATCCGCAACAAAGTGAGCAGGGCGGGAGTGATGTAGATCGCCCAGGCACGTTCGGGCTGGCCCGTCTCACCTACGGTCAGACCGCCGTAGAAGAAAGCGCCGATATCCTCGAACGCGTCGACCCCCGCCCGCCGGGCGACATAATCGGGAACCGAGGCGCCCAGACGGGGAGCCTCGGCCCGGGGGTAGGAGTTGTAGATCATGACCAGCCGTTCCGGTTCGGGAAAGGGCAGGGGGCGCAGCATCAGGGCGTTGACGGCACTGAAGACGGCGCTGTTGGCCCCGATACAGAGGGCCAGGGTGAGCAGAGCGGTAACGGAGAAAGCGGTTTCCTTGCGCAGCAGCTTGAGACCGAAACTGAGGTTGTCTGTCAGGGTGCTCATCGGTAGTGCTCTCCGCTCAGCGGTTTCCCGAGGGTGCCGGGCAAATCGTCATAACCGATTCGCCCAACAGGGGGGTATCGAAGCGGGGAATGGTGGAGCGGGGGGGGTCGAAGATGGACTGATCATGAAGTCGCCCTGCCGGTTCGGGTGGAGGTGAGTATAACCCCATCCGGAAGGGTTCGGCTACCGGGGTCGAGCCGGACTCCGGAGCAGGGCTCGGACGGCCGGGCACGGGGGCCGGTACACAGGTTTCGGTCCCGAACGCCCGGAGGTATCGGTATCGACTGCGGGGACAGGGTTTGATACCACCGGGGTTACATCTGATACCGCCGAGGTTACATCCGAAGCTTGACAATAATAGGAATTATAACTATTAATATCAACAAGACGGAAGCTCTCTGCCGGGGACACCGCAGTGCTTAGGGGAGGAAGGCAGTGTGGGAGGTCGTTCCCGGCAGTTCTATTTTCGCTTTACCGGCCCGGAGCTGCGTCAACCGGCGCAGCTCCGGTGCCCGCCCGTTTCGTTCCCTTCCCTCACCCCGGACGTACTCGTCAGTCCGGGAATTCGCCGATTCGACAGGTCACTTCTTGATCCGTCTGACGGTGATCTTCGTCCCGCCGGCCTCCTCCAGAATCTGAAACAGAATCGACTCGCGGTCCTCTGAACCTTCGGGGATCAGCAAGAGGATCGGGATATCTCCCAGGGATGTGATGATCCGGCCGGCCATGTCGCGGAAATCCTCGAGCGGCAGAGTGGACCAGCTGGTGACGATCTCGCCCGCCTCGTTCACGGTGATCAGAAGCCGTTGCGGGGTCAACAGGCTGTCGTGCAGTGCCGCAGCCGGTTCGGACCGTGGCAGGACTTCGAGTCGGGGTCGGATGACATGCACGACCGGTCTCTCTTCCCCGCGTGCGTAGCGCATCTCGACCGCGAACGCGCCGGTATCGCGCAACGAGTCGGCCCGCGAGAGGACCAGAGCGGCACGGACAGCCTGTGCCGCCTCGGCGCGGGAAACGAGCGAGTCGGCGATATCGATCTGGACAATCTGCCCCTCGATCCGGGGAACCGTCGTGATGATGTACTCGATCGGCACTCCGATCCGGGCCACCACGTCACCCCGGCCGGCGATGAGGACGACGCCGGCTCCGGCCGTGACCTGCTCGATATCCAGTTCTTCGAGCAGGGGCGCCAGGTCGCTCCGGTCGATCGTGATCGTTCCCTCGGGATCGCTCCCGAGCAGGAGCACGGTCCTGATGTCGCGTTCGCCGGCTCGCTCGATGATCCGGGGGATGAGATCTTCGAGTTCGCCGATCTCTTCACCCAGCAGCTCGGTACTCACCTTCCCGTCGGGATGTACGGTCAGAACCAGGATCGTGTCGGGCAAAGCCGCTCCGGCGCTCAGGGCGGCCGCTTCCGGAGTCAGGTCGAAGATTGCCCGGAAGGAGCGGGGAGTATCGAGAGGATTCCAGACGAAGGCCTGAAAGAGCAGCGAGACCGCCACGGCTGCCGCAGCGACCGAAACCCGCCGCAACCAGCCGAAAGCGGTCCTGCGCCCGTCCGGAGCCCGAGTGGAATCGGTTCGCGCGATGGCGTTCATGGTCGAGGTCACGAAGGCTGTCGACACCGGTTCATCTTCCCACGTCGCCAGCTCCCGGGCCACATTCTGCATGGCCTCCCATTCCCTCCGGCACGCCTCACATTTTTCCAGATGGTCGCGGATCTCCCGGGCCCGTTCGATGGGCAGTTCGCCGCGTTCCAGATCGGTCAGTTCCGCCGCAGTGGGGTGTTTCATTTCAACTCACCTTCCCTGATCGGTTCCAGCTCGGTGCGCAGGCGCGCCATCGCCTTGTGCATCCGTGATTTCACGGTACCGATCGGAATCTCGAGGATGTGAGAGATCTGACTGTAGGTCAGCTCGTGGTAGTAGGAGAGCAGGATGATCTGACGCTCGCCGTCCGGCAGGGACTGCAGGGCGGGTTGCAGCAACCGGGTCATTTCGCGCTGTTCGCTACCCTGCCCCGGTTCGCTGCGGCTCTGATGCACCAGCGGTGCCGCGGCCTCTTCCCTGGCCGCGGATCTTTCCCGGCGCTTGATCTCGTTCAAACCGGTATTGGTGGCGATCCGGAAGAGCCAGCTCTTGAACAACCCGCGATCGGGATCGAAACGGCTGAGATTGCACCAGGCCGACACAAACACCTCCTGAGCGGCGTCCTCGGCCTCGTCGGGATCGGGCAGGAAACGCCGCAGGTAGTTCACGATCGCGCCGGCGTGACGCCGCACGATGATCTCGAACGACCGGGGATCGCCCGCCGCTGCACGTTTCACCAGGGTTGTGTCTTCCATGCCTCGTCCTCGCTGCCGGTGAGAGTGCCGATCCTGCACTGTGAATACACCGCCGGAGGCCGAAAGGTTCGCCGGCTGTGGCTTGAGCCGCCGCAGGGGACGGCGTAGGATGATGAGCGGACTCTCGCAGGAGCCGACCTGATGGCACGCCAGACCGGCAGACGTTCTTTCCTGAAGACGGCCGGCATCGGTTCGACCGGTCTCCTCCTGGGAGCCTGTACCCTCACGCGCCGCCGACGGTCTCCGAATATCATCTTCATTCTCATCGACGACCTCGGCTGGCGCGACGCCGGTTTCATGGGCAGCCGCTATTACCGTACCCCGGCGATCGACCGGCTGGCGGCGGAGGGGATGGTCTTCTCGGACGCCTATGCCGCCGCTCCGAACTGCGCGCCCTCGCGAGCCTGCCTGCTGTCGGGTCAGTACACCCCCCGTCACGGCGTCTATACGGTGAATTCTTCCGAGCGCGGCCGGGCCCGCGACCGGCGGCTCGTGCCGACGCCGAACAGAACCGAACTGGATCCCGCGATCGTGACCATCGCCGAGGTACTGGGCGAAGCCGGCTACCGCTGTGCCAGTCTGGGGAAGTGGCATCTGGGGACCGGTCCCGAAACCGGCCCCCTGGGCCAGGGGTTCGATGTCAATGTGGGGGGCAATGAGCGCGGGCACCCCGCGAGCTACTTCAGCCCCTATTCCAACCCCGATCTGCCCGACGGCCCGGCGGGGGAGTACCTGACCGACCGGCTCAACGCCGAGGCGGTGCGGTTCATCGAGGCGAATGCCGAGCGTCCCTTCTTTCTCTACCTGACCCACTACGCCGTCCATACCCCCCTCCAGGCACCAGAAGATCTCGTCGCCTCCTGCCGGGAGCGCGAATCCGACGGCGGGCACCGGAATCCGACCTATGCCGCCATGATCGAGCGGGTTGATGCCGGAGTGGACCGGATCGTGAAAACGCTGCAAGAACTCGGCCTGGAACGGGAGACCGTGATCATCTTTTTCTCCGACAACGGCGGTCACGGGAGGGTGACCTCGATGGCGCCCCTGCGCGGTTCGAAGGGAATGCTGTATGAAGGGGGTATCCGTTCGCCGATGATCGTGCACTGGCCCGGTGTCATCGCGACCGGCACGAGGTGCCCGGAACCGGTCATCATGGTCGATTTCTATCCCACCCTCTGCGAGCTGGCCGGAGTCGACCCGCCGGCCGGTCAGCCCTGTGACGGAGTGAGCCTGATCCCGTTGCTGCGCGGGGCTGATCGGCTCGCATCGCATCCGCTTTTCTGGCACTTCCCGGCCTATCTCGAAGCCTATGCCGATACCGGGGGGCCGTGGCGTACGACCCCGGCCGGAGCGGTGCGCCGGGGAGATTTCAAACTGATCGAATTCTTCGAAGACGGTCGCCTCGAGCTCTACAATCTGCGCGAGGATATCGGGGAGACCCGTAACCTGGCGCATGACATGCCCGCTCGGCGGGATGAGCTGCACGCTCTGATGCGGCAGTGGCGGCGTGACCTCTCAGCCCCCGTACCCGACGAACCGAATCCGCTCTATCAACCCGCAGAACGGCCCCCCGGGCGAAACCTGAATGGCAGCGAGACCCGGAAGCGCTTCTGAAGGAGGCACACACGGCCATGACCGCGATGGAAACCATGTTTGCACCCGCTGAGCGGGCCGGCGCCGAAGAACTGAAACGGTTGACCGACACGGTCACCTCCGACCGACTGCTGACCGGCCTGCTCGATCGCGTGCCCGTTCTGCTGCTGCTGCTCAACGACGAGCGCCAGATCGTCTACGCCAACCGGTCGATGCAGGCCTTCACCGGATCGGAGTCTCTGGACGGCCTATGCGGATTGCGGCCGGGAGAAGCCCTGCACTGTATCCACGCCCATGAGACCGAGGGCGGGTGCGGCACGACGGAGTTCTGCCGCACATGCGGGGCGGCCCACGTCATCCTGGAGGCAGTCGCGGGGCAAAGCGCCGCTTCGGAATGCCGGATCAGCCGCGAGCCGGCCGGCGAGTCGCTCGACCTGGCCGTGACCGCCGCTCCGCTCGAGCTGGAAGGGGAAACCGTCACTCTCTTCACGGCCTCGGATATCGCCCACGAGAAACGCCGCTCCCTGCTCGAACGGACCTTCTTCCACGACATCATGAATACCGCCGGCGGACTGCAGGGATTGGCCGAAATGATGGCCTACACCGATGCCGAGGAACAGGTGGAGATTCTCGACATGCTCGGTCGTCAGGCCGAGCGGCTGGTGGAGGAGATTCAGGCCCAGCGCGATCTGCTGGCGGCCGAGCGGGGAGATCTCGCCGTCGGGCGCAGCGCTGTCGACGTGGCTGAATTCCTGGCCTCGCTCCGCGAACTCTACTGCAATCACGAAGTGGCGGAAGGCAAAGAAATCGTGGTCGAAACGGATGCCCCCGGGATCGCGGTCGCGACCGACCCCCGCCTGGCCGGCCGGGTCATCGGGAATATGCTCAAGAACGCTCTCGAGGCCACCCCGGCGGGCGGCACGGTCACGCTCGGCGGCTCGAGCCGGTCGGGCGGTGTGCGTCTGCGGGTGCACAACTCGACCGTCATGCCCCGCGAGGTTCAGCTCCAGATCTTCGAGCGTTCCTATTCCACCAAAGGAGCGGGCCGGGGAATCGGCACCTACAGCATGAAACTGCTGGGCGAAGGGTATCTCGGCGGTCAGGTCGGCTTCACCTCGGCCGAGGGAGAGGGCACGACCTTCTATCTGGACCTGCCGGCCGGCTGATCGGAGTTATCCGAGAAACGCCGACCGAGGCTGTAGGCATCGGCCAGCCAGCGGCCGGTGGTCCAGTACCCGCCCCGGCCGGGATCGTAGAAGATCGGCTGCAGGCGTTCGAGGTCGGGTACTCCTTTTTCATCCAGCAGCGACTCCTCGACCTTGATATCCATGATCTCGCCCACGAACTGGGTGTGCACGCCGATTTCGACGGTGTGGCGCAATGTGCATTCGAGCACCATCGGAAACTCGTCGGGCCAGGGGGCATCCACGATCTCACTTTCTACCGGAGTCAGACCGGCGGCGGCGAACTTGTCCACTTCGGCGCCCGAGACGGTGCCGGTGAAATCGGCTTCAGCCGCCAGGGCCTCGGAGGTGACGCTGACAGTAAAGGCGCCGTGCTCGATGAGCCCGGCATAGGTGTGCCGGTTCCGGCGTACCGCCACCGCAACACAGGGTGGCTGCGAACAGCAGATCCCACCCCAGGCCGCCGCCATCAGGTTCGGTTTTCCCGCCGTATCCCACGTGCCGATGACGAGTACGGGGGTGGGGTAGAGCAGGGTACGGGCGCCCAGCGATCGCTTCATCGGTTCTCTCCTGCTTCGGTTGGGCCTCTCCAGCATCTCTCTCCTACCATACCCGCCCCCGCCGGTGCGGGCTACTCTGGAGCGATTCCCGTGCCCCTGCTACACTACGATATTCCCCTCAACCGCAAAGGATGAGAAGAATGTTCACTCGACTGCGTCCCGCTCTCGCCGCCACGATCGTGACCGTTTCTCTGTTGCCCCTCTCCCTCCCGGCCCAGAATCTCTCCCGGGCCGGGACGGTCACGACCGGAACCCTGCTGGCCGAGATGGGCGATCTCGCCCGGCTGGCCTCTTTGCCCGACCCCTTCTTCGAGGTGATGCAGTTCTCCTCCTACGACCGGAGATCCCGGTCCCCCGATGCCGAAGGCTGGTACTCCAATGCCGACGGTTTCGGAGGTGAACCGATCCCCGGTTTCCTGACCACCCTGCGCGAGGCCGGGGCCGACGGCGTCGGGCTCTACCTGATGGTTGACGAAACCGGCCCCGGGGCAATCGTGCGGACCTGGTCGGCGGGCATGGGTGGAATCCTGCGGGTCTACCTCGATGGCGCCGATGAGCCCTGCTACGAGGGGGATGCCTATCGCTTCCTGGCCCGCAAAGCGGAGGTTTTTCTCGAAGCCGGCGGCATCGATGGAGATTTTCTCGATATCTTCTGCCAGCAGGACGCCGACTATTTCCCGATCCCGTACGCGGCAGGGGTGCGTCTGACCTGGGAGGGCAAACTCGACGAGCTGCACTTCTATCACGTCGAGGTGAGGCGCTACCCCGAAGGAACCCGGGTGCGAACCTTCAACACCGGTCGGGAACTGCGGGCGGCCCGTGAGGAACTCGAACTGATCCCGGCCCGGGTCTTGTCCGGCCGGCGGCGGGCGGAGCAGGAAACGACGACCGCCCCGCCGACCTATGTCGAGCAGGCCGAGCTGGCGCCCGGCACCTCGTGGGACATGACCCTGCGCACCTCCGGTACGGCGGGGGCGATCACGCAGTTCGGCGCCCGGGTCGAGGCCGATGACGTCGACCGGGCCCTGCGCGGCACTCTGCTCCAGCTGGCCTTCGACGGCGCGGGACAGCCGCAGGTCGAAGCGCCCCTCGGCGATTTCTTCGGTTCGGGTCCGGGGGTGAATCCCTTCGAGAGCACCCCCGTCACGGTCGACGACCAGGGCCGGATGACGAGCCGCTGGGTCATGCCTTTTCAGGAGAAAACGATCGTCAGGCTGACCAACCTGAGCGATGCGACCGTCACCGCCCACGTCTCGTTCGAAGTCTCGCCGTGGTCCTGGGACGAGCGCTCGCTGTACTTCCGTGCCCGCTGGCGCTCCGACACCGATCTGGACGTGCGTACCGGACCGATCGATCTGCCCTACGCGGTGGTCCACGGCGCCGGGCGCCTGGTCGGGGTCGCGGCCATGGTCGTCAACCCGTCGGCGGTGCCCACCCCGGGGGGCAACTGGTGGGGTGAGGGGGACGAGAAGATCTTTGTCGACGACGAGTCCTTTCCCCGCTTCTACGGCACCGGAAGCGAGGATTACTTCAATTACTCGTGGAGCCGCCCCGATCTCTTCGACCATCCCTACTGCGGCCAGCCGCTGGACACCGGCCCCGGCAATCTGGGCTATGTCTCGAACCACCGCTGGCACATTCTCGATTCGGTACCCTTCCGCACCGCCCTGGCCTTCTATATGGAACTGTGGCCGCACCGGGCCCAGCCCGGTCTCGGGTATGCCCGGATCGCGTACTACTACGCCCGTCCCGGAGCCCGCGACGATCATCGCCGGCTGGTGGCTTCGGAGCTCATCATTCCGTCCCTGCCCGCCATGGAGCCGCAGGCCTACGGGGGGGCGAACAATGCCACCTTCCATCCGGTCGCGGAGCGGACGATCCGTGCCGAGGGAGGCGAAACCGGCGGCACCGCCTCTCAGCCGGGAGCCTCCCGCGGCCGGCTGCTGACCTGGCGGGCCGAGCCGGGGGAGCGGATCGCGATTCCGGTCGCGGTGGCCGAGGCGGGCACCTATACCATCAACCTGGTGGCCGCTCACTGGCCCGAAAGCGGGGTGATCCGGGTTCTGTGTGACGGCGAGCCGCTGATCGTGAACAACCTGGGCGGGGCCGGCGAGGGCCTGCGGGGCACCGGGAACCTCGTCCTGCGGACCGGATATGGCCGCCGTCTGCTGAGTACCGCTTTCGAGCGGGTGGATCTGGCCGCCGGGAACCACACCCTCGTCATCGAATGTGCCGAACCGGGCCTCTTCGGCTTTGACTATGTCTGGATCAGGAAACAGTAGCGGTGGATCGACCGGGCCGCCGGAGGGTGGGTCGAGAGAAACCCGGCCGGGGGAATGACGTACATGATATTGTGGGGGAGAGGAGATAGGCGGCCCATGAAGAGACTCATTCGACTGACCCCGGCGATCGGGGCGGTCCTGATCCTCACCGGTTGTCACTTTGCCATCGACAGCGATATTGCCGTACCGCACGGGAGCGTGGTGCGCAGCAGTATCCTGACGATCGACGGCGATATCATCATCGGTCGGGAGTGCGTCGTACGGGCGCCCTGCCGGACGGTCGACGGCGATATCGAGATCGGTCAGGGGGCGCGGGTACGCACTCTACAGAGTGTCGACGGTCGGATCGAACTCATGTCCGACGTCGAGGTCCGCGGCAATCTGCAGGCCGTCGACGGCGAGATCGTCTGTCGGCGGGGGGTGCGCGTGGACGGCGAGATCAACACCGTCGACGGGGAAATCCGTCTGACCCGGACCCGGGTGACCGAGGACATCACCACCTTCGATGCCGATATCGTGCTCGATGACCAGAGTGTGGTGGAGCGCGATATCATCATCAGGCGGGTTACGCACGAAGGTGAGAATCGCGATCAACGGTACCTGCGGATCTATATGCGGGGCGGCTCGACTGTCGAGGGCGATATCGAGGTGCTGGACTCCGACGTCGACGTTACGGTACATCTCTATGACGGATCCCGAGTGCGGGGACGCATCCGCGGCGCCGAGGTGATCGAGCACTGAACCGGATCGATCCATGGTGCACAGCTTCGGAAGTACGGTAGCGTACCGGCCCTCGAATACAAGCGTCATTGCGAAACGGTGTCCTTAGGGGGGAGAGGATCATGAAACGAGCGGCAACCGCTTCGCTGGCGGCACTCCTGCTGCTGGCGGGCTGCTTCGGAATCGAGGCCAGTCTGGATCTGAACGAGGATCTGTCCGGCACGGCCGGCTTCGAGTTCACGATCAACATGGAACCGATGGCCTACATCATGGCCTCGCTCCAGCACGCTTTCTCCGGTGAGGAGGGCGAGCCGAGCGACGAGGCAGTGGCCGATGCCCGGGCCGAACTGATAGCCGAGATGGACCTGGAATCCGAGATCGATCAGGATGAGATTCGTCGGGACATCGAAGAGGATCTGCCCGAGGGTTTCACCCTTCTCAATGCTCTCGCTTCAGCCGAGGGCCTGCGCATGACGTTCGCGGTCGAAGTGGATTTCCCCCACATCGACCGGCTCCACGAACTCCATCTGGAGGATCCCGACGAGACCGCCGGCGAGCAGCGGACGGGAATGGGTCTGTCCGATTTTTCTTCCCTCTCAACGCCCTTCGAAGACCTGCGGCTGATCGACGAAGGCCGGACCTGGCGGCTCGAGATGGGCACCCCCAATCCGGTCGAGGATGTCGAACAGAACGAAGGAATGGAGATGGGCTTCTCGGGTCTGGAGACCATGATCGAACGGGCCTTCTCCGACCTGCGGGTGGCGATGAAGATCACCGTCCCCAACCGGATCGTGGAGCACAACGCCACCCGGGTCGAGGGGCAGACCCTTTACTGGGAGTACACGCTGGAAACCCTGCAGGAGATGAACCCCGACGAGAGGGACGACGTCCTGATGGTCAGTTTCAGAAAGCGCTGATCAGCGGCCGCCCGGCCGGATGATTTTCAGCAGACTGCCCGCCTCCACCCGATCCTCGAGGAGCCTTCCGTTCAGCAGGGAGTGCTCCTCGAGTCTGTCATCACTCACCCCGTGATCGAGCAGGAGCCGGCGCAGGGTTCCGCCGCTGCCGGTTTCGACGAGCTGCAGCCGTTCCGGTTCGACCTCGATCCGGGCCCGGTCGGTCAGAGGGGCGAAGCCCTGCATGACGGTCGCGAACGTACCGGAGTAACGTGAGACCTGCGCGGCTTCGCACAGACCGTGGAAGAGATAGGTGCGTTCGCCCTTGCCGATGAAGAGGGAGCGCAGGAACACCTCGTTCCCCCCCTGTTCCACGAGGGCCTCCAGGCTGACTCCCCGCAGGCCGTTGACGGTGACCGGTGAGCGCTCGCGGGGGGTCAGTCCGGTGGACTCGAGAAAGGTGTCGGCTTCGGCCTCGGGATCGTCACCGGTGCCGAGGGTGAAGAGGATGACGGCCTGGTCCTGCGGACCGGTGAGCTGGACCTGACGGGCCTCGTTCAGGACTGTCCAGTCGGTCGGAACCGGAAAGAGGAAACGCAGCTCGGGATGGTAGAATGTCCCCTCGGCGATATAGCCCTGGCGGGGATCGGCGCCGTATACCAGCCCCGCGATCTGCTGCAGGTATTCGGTGCGGTTCACGACCGGCTCGGCGCCGCCGGCCGCGCTCCGCTCGGTCCGTGCTTCCCGGGCCATCCGGCGTACATTATCCACTCGTTCTTCGGGTGCGGGATGGGTTGAGAACCAGTCGGGGAGCCCGCCGCCCCGTTTCGGGCTCATCCGTTCGAGGGTGGCGAAGAAAGCCGCCATCTCGGCGGCATCCCAGCCGGCGGCGCTCGAGTATTCGACCCCGAGCCGGTCGGCCTCGCGCTCGTTGGCCCGGCTGAAGCTCAGCATCAGCAGACCCACCCCGGCTTCGGCCACCTGCGAGTAGCGGCTGAAGGTCTCCGAGAACATCGAACCGAGACCGATGCCCAGCCCCGCCACGGTTGCCTGGCTGAGCCGCTGGGCCGTATGGCGGGCTGTAATGTGCCCGAGTTCGTGACCCAGCACTCCGGTGAGTTCGGCCTCGCTGTTCAGGTACGCCAGGATGCCCCGGGTCACGTAGACGAATCCGCCGGGCACCGCGAAGGCGTTGATGACCGGGGTGTCGAGGATCTTGAAGCTGAACTCCAGTTCGGGCCGGTGACAGATCCGGGCCATCCGTTGACCCAGCTCGTCGAGGTAGAAGCCCAGCTCCTCCTCCCCGTAGAGTCCGTAGCTGGCGGTGATACCGGTATCGGCTTCACGCCCGAGTTCGAGTTCGCGCTCGGGGCTGACCAGCATCAGCTGTCGTCGCCCGGTCACCGGGTTGACGGCGCAGGCTGCGGCGGCGATCAAAGCCAGGACCGGGAGCACAAATAGTCGATGACGGCAGCGCTTCATATTATCTCCTCACGAGCGGAAAGTGCTCCGAGGGAGTCCGGTCGGTGGTCATGATGTCGAGGATCCGAGCCGCGATACCGGGCCGTTCGGACGCCATGTCGCGCTCCTCGGAGATATCCGCAGCCAGGTTGTAGAGCTCGATCGGGCTGTCGGGACCGGACCTCAATCCCTTCCAGTCTCCCAGCCGTACCGCCTGCGCGCCCCGGAACTCGAAGTAGAGATGATCGTGAGCCGGCTGGCGGTCGGACTCGCCCCGCAGGGCGGACAGGAATGAAAGACCGTCGATATCGGCCGGGGTCGTGGCCCCGGCCAGAACCGTGACGGTGGGCAGAAAGTCCTGGAAGGCCGAGATGTGATCGCTGACGGTCCCGGCCGGAACCCGCCCCGGCCAGCGGGCGACGAGCGGCACCCGGATACCCCCCTCGTAGAGATCCTGCTTCAGACCCCGCAGGGGACCGGCGCTGTCGAAAAACGCCGAATCGGTGCCGCCGTTGAACGTGGGCCCGTTGTCGGAAGTGAAGAGCACCAGGGTGTCGGAGTCGAGTCCGAGTTCTGCCAGCAGATCCATGATGCGGCCGACGCCGCGGTCCATGCGGGTGATCATGGCGGCATAGGCCGCCCGCGGGGTGGGGTGGGGCAGGTACCCCTTTTCGCCCCGGTAGGGGGTTTCGGGGAAGGCGCCGGCGTACTCGGCCAGCGAATCCTCGGGCACCTGCAGCGAGACATGCGGAACCGTGAAGGGGAGATAGAGGAAGAACGGGTTCCGGCGGTTGGCGCGGACGAATTCAAGGGCCTCGGCCAACATCAGATCCAGCGAGTACTCGGTGCCGCGGTAGGGTTCGTAGGAGGCGGGATCGAGGGGATCGGCGTCGACGGGCAGGCGTTGGTGGGGATAGAAGTACTCGTTGTCGAGCTCGTCCTTCTCGCCGTTGCGCCACAGGTGGGTGGGGTAGTAGTTGTGGGCGACCCGCTGACAGAGATAGCCATAGAAGTGATCGAAACCCTGCCGGTTCGGCTCCCCCTCGCTGCCCGGCCCCCCCAGACCCCACTTGCCGATGGCGCCGGTCGTATATCCCGCTGCCTGCAGCAGGGTGCCGATCGTTACCGTGCCGGCCGGGATAGGCCGCTGGCCTTCCAGTGCCGGGTCGTGCCAGACATCACCCCGCTCCCCCATCTCGTCGTTGCCGCGGATGTAGGCGTACCCGGTGTGCCGGCCGGTCAGCAGCACGCACCGGGAGGGAGCGCAGACCGGACTGCCCGAGTAGTGCTGGGCGAAACGCATTCCTTCGGCAGCCAGACGGTCGATGTGGGGAGTGCGGATCTTTGTCTGGCCGTAGCAGCCCAGTTCGGCCCAGCCCAGATCGTCGGCCACGATCAGGATGATATTGGGGCGCCGGTCCCCGAAGAACGAACATCCGGCGGCGGTCCCCAGCGAGAGGGCGGTCGCCCCGGTTGTGACCCGGCGGACGAATTCGCGGCGGTCGATGGTCTGGGCCATATCCTCTCCTTCTCAGAGGTTTCCCGCTGGGCCGCGGTCCGGTTCAGGTGCCGTAGGCGGCGACGATCAGTTCGTCCAGGGAGCGTTTGGGAACGTGATGTACATTCTCATCATCGCGGTAGTACCTGATGCTGCCGTCTTCCCCGACCGCTTCGAGCTGTACCTCCTCGGCCGGCCGTCCCAGGGCCAGAATGAGCAGGATCTCGTACTGCTCGTCGATATCGAGGGCCTGGCGCAGACCGCCCCGGTCGATCGAGCCGATCACGCAGCCCCCCCAGCCCTGCTCGGCGGCTCCGAGCATGATCGACTGCGCGGCGATCCCGTGATCGCAGCCGAAACTGCTCGCGATGGCGGTGTCCCCCAGAATGATGACGTAAGCCGCCGGCCGTTGACCTTCGACCGGACCGCTCCACTCCTCCAGGTAGCCGGCCCAGGCGGTACGGGGGAAGATGCCGGCATTGACCTCCGGATCGGTGCTGATGATGTACTTCAGAGGCTGCAGGTTGGCTCCCGAGGCCGAGAGCCGGGCCAGTTCCACGAAGCTGCGGACCGTTTCCAGATCGAGGCGGATGCTTTCGTCGAACCGGCGGTAACTCCGGTTGCGGCGGATGATCTCTTCCAGCGTCATCGGTTTGTCTCCCGGGCATAGGCGATGGTGCCGCCCACAATGGTATAGTCGACGGTGACGTCGGGGATCTGTTCGGCGGGAATAGTCAGGATGTCGTCGGAGAGCACGACGATGTCGGCGAGTTTGCCCGGTTCGAGCGATCCCTTCAGATGCTCTTCGAAGGCCGCGAAGGCATTATTGAGAGTGTAGGAGCGCAGGGCTTCGGTGCGGGTCAGCGCTTCTTCGGGGTAAAAGACCGACCCGTCCCAGCAGTGCCGGGTCACGGCGGCGTAGAAATTGGCCAGGGGATCGATATCCTCGACCGGTACGTCGGTCCCGTTGGTGATGACCACTCCCAGATCCCAGAGAGTCCGCCAGAGATAGGCGCCCTCTTCGGCCCGTCGCTCGCCCAGACGTTTGAGCACCCACGGCCCGTCGGAGGTGCAGTGGTTGGCCTGCATCGAAGCGATCACGCCCAGCTCGGCGAAGCGGGGCACGTCCTCGGGATGCAGGTGCTGGGCGTGCTCGATCCGCCAGCGCAGAGATCGGCTGTCGACCCCGGCCCGGGTGAAGGCCGCCTCGTAGAGATCGAGGACCTCGCGGTTGCCGCGGTCGCCGATGGCGTGGGTGGCTACCTGGAAGCCGTGCCTGATGGCCAGTTCGCAGGTGCCGGCGATATCCTCGACCGGTTCCAGGTTCAGCCCCGTGCCGGTGGACAGGTCCTCGTACGGTTCGAAAAGCCAGGCTCCGTGAGCGCCCAGAGCCCCGTCGATCTGCCGCTTGATACACCGTACTGCCAGGTGATCGTTGCCCTGTGGGATGATCAGGTAGTTGTCCAGGCGGGCTTCCATTTCCTCGTTGGTGGCGTAGCGGACCATGACATAGAGCCGCAGGCGCAGTTCACCCGCGTCATCCAGTGCTCGCAGGCGGTCGATGTCGGCCATCGAGGAACCGGCGTCGTGGAAAGTGGTGACACCCTTCGCCAGCGCCTCGTCGGTCGCCAGCTCGACAATCTGGCGGAATTCGGCCTCGAGTTCGTCCCGTGTCAGCGATTCGCGCGAGTGGGCATAAACGCGGTCGACGATCCGCTGGGCGGTCTCGCGCAGCAGGCCGGTGGGTTCGCCCCGGACATCGCGGACGATCTCACCCCCGGGCGGGTCGGGTGTGTTCCGATCGATTCCCGCGACCCGCAGCGCCGCCGCATTCACCAGGGCGGCATGCCCGCTGGCGTGCCCGAGATCGACCGGATTGCGCGGCGCCGCCCGGCTCAGGTCGTGGTGCGTCGGCACTCCGTCGACGGTGCGCTCGGGCAGGCTCGCCCATTTCTCCTGATGCCATCCCCGGCCCAGGATCCATTCCCCCGGTTCGGCGGTGCGCGCTGCCTCGGCCACCATCGCGACAATATCCTCCCACCGCTCGGCGTCGTTGAGATCGAGAACCATCTTTGCCTGCCCCAGGCTGGTGAAGTGGCCGTGTCCGTCAATAAAGCCGGGAACGGCCAGCCGCCCGGCGAGATCGATGGTGCGGGTTCGATCTCCGATGTACCGGCGGATGCGGGAGGTGCCGCCCAGCGCCACGATCTCGTGACCCCGCACGGCAACAGCCTCGGCTTCGGGCCGGGATTCATCCACCGTGACGACCCGGCCGTCGAGAAGAACCAGATCGGCCGGTTCCGGTCGGCCGCAGGCAACGGTGAGGGTGAAAAAAACCAGGGCCGCTGTGACCCCCGGCATCATGGTGCGTACTCGTTTCACCTGACAGTCTCCCCCGGTTTCAGCCTCAGAAGGTTGACCGGAGGGCTCTGTTTCGGAGCCGCTCCGGCCGGCGTGAAATCATCATAGCCACAACCGCCGGGCGGTGAGAAGAGGATCTCGTGTCCTGCGTCGGCACCGACGGCTTGGTTCTGGCATCGCTCGCGGGCCGGGTATAGGCTGGCCCAATATCGGTTGCCCGGAGTCCGATCCGTTCCACTGGTTCACAGGAGGTCATCGGGATGCATCGTCATGGCGCCCTGCTCATAGTACTCGGTTTCGTCCTCGGCCTGCCCGTTACCGGGCGGGCTCAGCGCAGCCTGTACTGGGAAGCTGTCGATACCGACCTGCAGATCCTCTCCAACGGCGATCTGGTTGTGACCGAGACCCTCGACTATGTCTTCGACGGCGCCTGGAACGGCGGTGAGCGGCTGCTGGATACCGGCGGGCGGTATCGCATCAGTGACATCCGGGTGAGCGGTTCACAGGGAGCGTACCGCCGTGGCGATCTCGATCTGCACGGGTACCGGGTCGAGCGGGAAGGGCGCTACCTGCGTATCCGCTGGCGGTCCCGGCGTCCCTCGGATCCGCCCTACCGCGATACCCGCGAGCGTTTCACCGTGCGTTACCGGGTCGAGATGCCGCTGCGCCGGGGTTGGCAGGGAGCCTGGCGCCTGCACTGGAAAGCCCTCTTCGAGGACCGTCCGGCCGTGGTCGAACAAGCGACGGCTACCGTCAGGCTGCCCCGCGAGGTGGAACCGGAGCAGCTTCAGGTCACCTTTTACACGCCCCTGGCCGACGCCCGCTGGCAAATCGAGAATCCCCGTACGGTCACCTTCTCAGGTTCGGACGTGGCTCCGGGCACGCTCTTCGAGGTCCAGGTCGATTTCCCCCGCGAGGCGATTGCCGCCGGCGCCTCGGTGGCCCGGATCATCAGGCGCAGCATCATCACCGCGCCGGCTCTCGTCCTGCCCGGTATTCTCTGCCTGCTGCTCCTGAGTACCTGGATGCGCCGGGGCCGGGATCCCGACGTTCCCCCTTTGGCGGTCTCCCTCGACATTTTCGATCTCGACGTGCCTCCCGCCATGGCCGGCGCTCTGGTCGACGAGCGGATCGGTCTGCGCGAGATCCTGGCCACCATCATGGATCTGGGACGCAAGGGTTATCTCGAAATCGAGGAGACGGGGGAGGGGAAAAAGGTGGAGTTCCGCTTTACTCTGCTCCGGCGGCCCGACAGCGGGCTCAGGGAATTCGAGCGGAAAGTGATGCGGGCCCTGTTCGGTCATCCCGAGCCGGGGGACGTGGTTGACCAGGAAGACCTGCAGGACGAGTTCTACACCCACCTCCCGCGCATCCGCCGGGCCCTGTGGAAAGAGGTGACGGAGCAGAAGTGGTTTGAGGCCGATCCGCGCCGGGTCCGTCTGCTGTGGCTGGGTATAGCCGCGGCCGTGTTCGCTCTCGGGGCGGTCGTGGCGGCCCTGGCCGGCGGGGCCGAGCAGCTCCTGCCCCTGCTTCTGCTCACCCTCTGGATGGGCGTGCCGTCGGTCATGGCCTTCGGCGCCGCCCGCCAGCGCAAGTGGGGCCTGCTTCTCTTCACCGCCGTCTTCCTCTTTGTCGGCGGGAGCCTCTTTCTGTCCGCGGCCACCGATGTCTTCTCGGCGATCCTCTGGACTCCCGCCTGGTCGACGGGGATCGGGATCATGCTGGCCGGTCTGGTGACGGCCCTCTTCGCTCCCTTCATGCCGCAGAAGACCTTGCGGGGTGCCCTGGCCAAAGCCAAATGGCTGCAGTTGCGGGACCAGCTGGCGGCGATGGGGCACGAGGAGGCGGTCGGCATGGAACCCCGACTTTTCCCCGAGTTCCTGCCCTACAGTGTGGCGCTCGGGGTTTCCGACCGCTGGATGCGCGGTATCGAATCGCTGGCCGTGCCGCCGGTAGAGTACTATCGATCGCGGCGGATCGGGCCGCTGGATGATCGACCGCCGGGCCGGGTAGCCGATCTGCTCAAGGGAATCCGCTGCTTCAACGGTTCGCTGGCGTCGACCCTGGCCTCGCAACCGGGAGGCAGCGGTGGTATGAGTGGAGGCGGTTCGGGAGGCGGTGGTGGGGGAGGGGGTGGCGGTGGCGGAGGGGGATGGTAGATTATGAGGGCTGAAGCGGCGCGCCCGGGCGCGCCGCCGGGACACCGGACCGAAGGAGAGCGGAACGACCCGTGAGCTGGAGCGACGTCAGGAAGGTCATCAGCACCACCATCAGGGTCTGGCGGCTCGACGGGGCCGGCCGCATGGGCGCCGCCCTGGCCTTCTATCTGACCATGTCGGTCGTCCCCCTGGCGATCATCTGCGTACGCATCCTCGGACGGGTTCTCGGCGAGCAGGCAGTCGAAGGCCAGCTGGTCGTGACCCTGAGTACGGCCATCAGCGAACAGACCGCCCGTTTCATCGAATCGATGATCCTCGACGCCGCCCGGCCGGGGGTCGGGATCCTGACCCAGGTCTTCGGTTTCATCACCCTGCTGGTGATCGCCTCGAACAGCTTCCATTTTCTGCGCGGATCGCTGGATGTCATCTGGGGGATTCGCGGCCGGCAGAGCCCGATGCGGCACTTCATCGTGGCCCGCTGGCTCTCTTTCGTTCTCATCCTCGGGGTGCAGCTCATCGTTCTGCTGCTGATCTCGGCCGCGGCGACCGCCATGCTCGCCCTGACCCAGCTGGAGAACTGGTTCCCGATCGAGATCGGCGGCCTGACCCATTTCATCAGTTACGTCACAACCTATCTGGGAGCGTTTCTGCTCGTGGCTGCGGTTTTCCGGTTGCTGGTCCGCGAACCTCTGCCCTGGCGTGCCATCTGGGGTGGGGCGGCGGTCACCGCGCTCCTGCTCGTGCTGGGTAAAATCTTCATGAACCTGATGCTCGGGCTGAGCAACGTCTTCAGTCTATACGGGGCGTTCGGATCATTGCTGATCCTGCTGATCTGGTTCCTCTATATCGCTCAGGTTTTTTACATGGGGGCCGAGTTCACCAAGGTCTACGCCGACCGCCTGGCGGCCATGCGCCGGCGCGATGAGCGGCGCCGGCGGCGAGAATCGGAACCGCCGCTCAACGGAGTTCCCTCACCCTCCTGAATCCCCCCGGCCCCCCGGCTGCCTGTCGGATTCCTGCCCTTCCCGTCCCCGGGCGGTCAGACGAGCCGATCGGCCTCGGTGACGAAGCTGTAGAAGTCCATTTCGGTGGCCTCGAGACCGTGATAGTAGACGTAGCGGCTCGCCAGGCGGGCGGCAAACGCGGCCCGTAGATAGGAGTCGGGAACCCGGTTCATGATCTGGGCGGTCGTCTTGAGTTCGCTCAGGACCAGGGGGGTGCAGCACGCGATCACCTGCCGGAAGAGGGCGCGATCGCGGAACAGATCGGTGGCCATGATGGCGTCGGTAATGGCGTTGATCTTCTGCGACACCAGGTCGGTCAGGATCGTCCGGGGCAGTCCGCTGCGTTCGTGTTCGCGCCAGATGATCTCGAACTCGAGGCGGGCGTTGGTCCGGATCAGATCGAGGATTTCCTCGACGTAGCGTTTCCGGAAATCGGGGACCTTGCCGTTGTGTTCGCACATCAGCTCGTCCCACTCGCGGTCGTTCAGGACCAGTCCGGCGAAGACCTCGAGCGAGGATGACGTTACGCCTCCCTTGTTGGCCGAGGCGTCTTTGTAGATGATTACGCCTTTCTCTTCGAGCCGCAGCCGGGCCTCCTGGGTGATGAAGAGGTTGGCCCCCTCGGAGACGAATCGGATGCGGGGCCGTCCCTTCTCGTCGAGCAGCTCGGTCCAGTTGTTGATCGTGATCGAAGCCGGCCGGCCGCCGCAGGGAACGAAGAGATCGGCGCTGAAATGCGGGTGCAGGTGGAAAGTATTGCGGAAATCGAGCCCGCTGGTGACGGTCTGCCCGCCGGGCAGGGTCACGTTCCGGTCCCCGACCCTGACCAGGTAGCCCCGGGGCGAGAGGCGTTCGGGATTGAAATGCTCGACCGGTACCCGTCGCCGGGCCAGGCGGCGCAGCTCGCGGCGATCCAGACCCTCGGGATCGCAGAGAACTCCCGAGCCGTCCACGATGGCGCGGATGGTGTCGCGCGAGATCAGGATCTCGTTCGAACCCAGGTCGCCGTCGGGCCCGCCGGTCATGACCTTGGTGACCCCGCTTTCCTTCAGCCCGGTCTTTTCCAGCATGCCGAGCACGTACTCGTGCACGCTCGTGGTGGTCATGCCGTAGATGTCGTGAGGGATGCCGCCCATCCCGACCGGCTTGCCGGTCGAAAAGGAGCGCCACCAGGGATAACCCCTCTCGCGGGCGCGGACCGAAGCCCACTCCATGAGCTCGGCGGTGCCCTCGTCCGGTCCGAGAAAGAGGATTACGTCGTCGCCGTAGTGATCCACGATCCGTTCGTCGCCGAGCAGGAGGTCGAGCAAGCCGTCGATATACTTCTTAAAGGCCGATTCGTCCCGGTCCTGGGCGTCGCGTTCGAGCAGGATGGCGCCCTTCGACCCGCCCTCGGGGATGTCCTTGTTCTTGCGCTGCTGGGTCAGGGCCAGATTGTAATTCTCGTCGAAGATCGCGTCGGCGTTCTTCATGAAGGTCTGCAGGTTGGCCGAGCGCACCAACCTGATGCCGCCACGGGCGATATCGCGGAAGCGCACGTGGTAGCCCCGGAACTCGCTCCCGATCACCAGAAAGATCCCGTACGGCAGTTCGGGGTAATCGACCCGGTTCAGGAAACCGGGATCGAGCATGAAGGAGAGCGAGATCTTCTCGCGCTTGTAGAAATTGGTCCTCCGGGTGTGCTCGATGAACTGCAGGATCGCTTCGAAGATATGGCGGTCGGTCTCGGTATCGAGACGCTCGGCGCACAGACTCTGGAAGGCCTCGAGCTCTCCCTGGCTCGCCTTGCCGGCATGAACCGGGTTGAAACGACGGTTGAAGAGCCGGAACGCCGCCTGCAGGCAGTCATGGTGATCGATCAGCGAGTCCCAGATCCGCTCCTCGTCGTAGGAGACCTTGGCCAGACGGGTCCGCAGGTTGCGCAGCAAACCAGTCAGTTCCGGTTCGTCTTTGAGTTCGTCGGCGAGCTTGAGGTACTCCTCGTCGTATTCGGTCAGGAACTGGTGGGCGAAGGTCCAGGCCGCTACCCCGAAGACCATTTCACGGGCGTTCAGCAGTCCCTCCCGGAAGAGCCGGCTGAGGGGGTTTTCGGGTACGGCATAGACCAGACCGATGTTCTCGATCAACCGGTTGCGCAGCTTCTCGTCCTCGATCCAGTCGAGGTACAGGGCGTAGGTGGTCTTCCCGTTGGCGAACTGTTCGACGTACTTGCGGTTCGAGACCAGGCCGTAGGAATTGATAACGTCGGAGATATTGGAGAAAAAACGCGAACTGGAGTCGCTGTTGACCACGATCAGCAGGCGCAGCTCACCTGTGTCCTTCTTGCGCGAGGCCTCGATCAGGGGGTGCTCCCAGCCGCATGCTTTTGCGATCGCACGCTGATAGCGGCGGTAGGTGTCGCGGGTCGTGGTTTCGAGAAACGAGCGGCAGGCGATGGCTTCGATATCGTCGTCGGTCGAGCAGACCAACCCCCCGGGCAGACGGGGTTTGGAGATGATGTACATCCGCAGCCAGTCGACCCCGAAAGCGGTGCCGGGGGTACGGTAAGACTGCAGCCGGTGCAGGGGGTATCTGGCCTCGATCCGCCGCTCCAGATCCCGTCCCTTGGTGTGCTGATCGTCGATCAGGTAAACCGCTTCGGTGGCCTGCTCGGTGCTGATGTCGATCCCGGTCCGGTCATCGTCTCCCTGCATGCCGGCTACGACCGAAGCGGCCCGCAGGCCTTCGATGTGGGCGGCGATCGTTTCCACCGGTGTGGTCTGGAAGTAATACTCGTCGATACCCTGCCGGGCGCAGTACCAGTCGATCGCATCGCGCACCACGTCGGGCGCAAAGTTGCCGTGGGCGAGAATGATCTCTTCGACCCGCCGTAGATCTTTGAGGGAAAGAACGGACTCGCTGGCGATTTTTTCCAGAGTTCTCATGATAGGGCCCTCCCGTGATACGGCCTCTCTGTCTGCCGCTGCCGGCGCCGGGGGCCGGCCTCACCCAAAGTAGGCCGGGGAACTCCCCGGCTCAACCGCTTCCGCTCGTTCCTTGACCCGGCCCGGATTCTGCCGCCGGCCGGCGGCGTTGTGCTCCGGCCGGATTCAGAATCCTTCGGGGAGCAGATTGGTCACCACCCTCCGGATATCGAAACGGCGGGCCCGTTCGGCTGCCTGCTCGCTCAGCCGGTCGATCCGGGGGCGGTCTCCCAGCAACACGAGAGTCCGGGCCACGAAATCGTCGCGGGTGGTGAGTACCCCAGAGAACCCGTCTTCGACGGCGTCGGTCACGCCTCCTTCGGCCAGAGCGACCGCGGGCGTACCGCAGGCCGCCGCCTCGACGAAAGTCAGACCGAAGCCCTCGACATCGCCCGTTCCGGGATCGGACTGGCAGGGCGAGACAAAGAGGTCGGCCGAGCGATAATAAACGGCCAGTTCTCGATCGGTGCGCGCTCCCAGGAACCGCACCCGGTCATCGATTCCCCGTTCGGCCGCCCGGGCGCGCAGATCGGGCTCGAGGGGACCCCGGCCGATGATCCAGAGGCCGACATCCAATCCCCGCTCGGTCGCGGCGGCAACGACCTCGAGCACCAGATCGAACCGTTTGCGTTCCACCAGCCGGCCGACCGAGAGCAGCTGCAGGTCGCGGTCGGGGGGCAGGAGCCGGCCGGGGGGCGCGAAGACCTCTCGGTCGATGCCGTTCAGGCCGACTGCAATGTCCCGGCCGGGTACGATCTCGCGAACCCGCCCGGCGGTATAGGCGCTGGCCGCCACCAGGCGATCGGCCGCCGAGAGGGTTTTCGCCATTCTCCGTCGCCGTACCGCCGGCCACGATGTGAATACTTCCAGGCCGTGGATCGCGATGGTGAGCGGAACCCGGGGACGGCGGCCGGCGAAGGCTTCGCCTACATGCCAGGTGGAAGCGATGATGAGGTCGGGTGCGTTGCCGGTGCGTTGCACACCTCGTCCGGTGCGCCGGAAGTGGAACCGGCGCCAGCGGGGGAAGTCGGGGCCGGTGACGCCAACGACGGTCCAGGCGGCGTCGCGGTGGCGGGCGGGATCGGCCTTCTTGGCCAGGACCGTGACCCGGGCTCCCCGATCGGAAAGGGCCCGGGCGGTATTCTCACTCCAGCGGGCCAGTCCGCCGAGTTTTGGGGGGTAATCCTCGGTCGCGATCCAGATCTGTCTCCCGGCGATCGAATCATGTTCCCGTTTCACCGGCTCTCTCCGCCTCTCCCGTTTTCCGGCCGGGTTCGGTACCCGGAACGGACGAGTGACAGGGTAGCGGGTGAAGAGCCGGGAGCGCCAGCGCGGCCTCGGTTCAGAGCAGTTTGATGATCGTGAGCGTTCCCAGAAAAATGGTCGCGTATCCGATCGACTGCCGGAGCAGCTTCTCGGGCAGGATCTTGACGGTCCAGGTCGCCGCCGGCACTGAAACAATGGCTCCCAGGGCCAGCGGGGCGGCCAGATACCAGGCCAGGGCGCCCTCGAGCACCAGGTAGAGCGCCAGTCCGACCAGGCACATGACCCCTTCGGCGAACGAGGTGATCCCCACGGCCTGTTTTTCCGGAACCCCCACCAGTACCTGCCCGCCGGTCACCAGGGGTCCGTAGCCGCCGCCGGAGATACCCTTGTTGAAAGCGGCCAGGGTTCCCAGTCCGATGATCTTCGGCCAGGAGAAGGATCCGGCGACATGGCGGCCGATGAGAATGAAGAGCCCGATCCCGAGGATCATGACCCCGATGTAGAGCTTGACCAGACTGTTCGGCAGGCTGACCGCGACCACGACCGAAGTCACCGCCCCCAGGACCGAGCAGCCGGCCAGGATCGTCGTGATCCGCCGGGCCCGGCTGCCGCGGCCCAGGTCGACGTTTCCGAGCCGGTGGTGCATCAGGCCGGCCGAGAGGCCGGAGATCAGTTCGGAGAAGAGCACCGCCGGGACGATCTCGAGAGGGGAGAAGCCGACAATGAGCAGAATCGGTGTCAGGGTCGTGCCGTATCCCATGCCGAGCGAGCTGTCCACGAACTCGCAGAAGAAGGCCAGCAGAGCCAGAGAGAAGAAGAGAGCGGAACCCCGGCCGAGGCCGGCCGCGAGCGAGAAGTTCCGGGTCAGAGTCAGGGCGATCAGGGCCGTCCCGACAACCACGAGACAGACCGTCCAGATGCGGCGCAGCAGCTGCGGATCGGGCATGGAGCTCGAACACCTTTCACCGGGCCCGGAGAGGGCATTCTTATCATCTAATTCCTATTGGTGTAATAGGTTTATAATGCCGTCCCACCCCTGTTATCAAGCTCAATCATGTATGGAATACACTCTTGAATCGGAAAAAGGAGGAAGAAAGCGAAAGACAATGGGGAATCGGGAAGAAGAGAAGCAATCGGAAAGAGGA
Organism: uncultured Gemmatimonadota bacterium; assembly: GCA_964576115.1. Classification (GTDB taxonomy): domain Bacteria; phylum Blakebacterota; class Blakebacteria; order Blakebacterales; family Blakebacteraceae; genus CAYSYY01. The sequence goes on along the minus strand of CAZNUA010000001.1, from coordinate 163,163 downwards.
GAGGAAGTCGGAAAGAGTAGAGAGCAACCGTCGCGTGAGCACAACGAAACGGTGAACTCAGTCGCGTGCAGCCGCCTCTTCGGCCATCTGGGCCAGGGTTTCGCGGTCGAGGATCTCACTGATATTGTCGCGCACCCGCAGCATGAGCGCCCGCAGCCAGCAGGTTTCGAGATCGTACGGGCAGTCGTCGCACTCGGCGATCGGAGCGGTGCGGCTGGCGCAGGGGATGGGAGCCAGCGGGCCGTCCACCGCCCGGATGATATCTCCGAGAGTGATCTCTTCGGGGGGTTGGCGCAGGGCGTAGCCGCCCACCTTGCCGCGCTGGCTCACCAGGATGCCGCGTTTGCGCAGGGTGGTGAGAATGCTCTCGAGGAACTTGACCGGGAGCTCTTCTTTCTCGGCCAGCAAAGCCGCGGAGACGGGGCCGTGTCCGTACGAGGCCGCCAGGTGCCGGAGCACCCGCAGGGCGTAGATACCTTTCTTGGACAGCTTCATGGTCGGCTCGCAAGCAGAGCCCTTCTCCTTGATCTCTCCCGAGGGGGCCGCGTAGCATGTTCGCGTTCGGATGACGGTCCCTGTCCGCGTTTCAGTCTCGGTACACCGTCCCGGTCCGCATCCGAAGCGACCGCTCGATTACCAGCTTACGGGGCGGATACGGCAGCGTCCAGGGGCATCACGACCCGGAGGTCACCCGTTCATGTCGGATCCCTCGCCCGCTTATCTGGCGCTGTACCGGACCGGTGAGCTGGCCCGCCGGCGGCGCAGGCTGGAACAGCACCATGCGGCCTGCACTCTCTGCCCTCGTCGCTGCTCGACCGACCGCCGCCGGGAACCGGGTCGGATCTGCGGCATCGGAGCCCGCGCGGTGGTGGCCAGCGCCGGACCGCACTTCGGCGAGGAAGCGCCCATTACCGGCCGGCGGGGGAGCGGCACCATCTTCTTCTCGGGCTGCAACCTGCGCTGCATCTTCTGTCAGAATCACGATATCAGCCACGGTCGGGCGGGGCGCGAACTCACGGCAGCCGAGCTGGCCACGGTCATGCTGAACCTGCAGCAGACCGGCTGTCACAATATCAATCTGGTCACTCCCTCCCATGTCGTGCCGCAGATCGTGGCGGCCCTCGAACTGGCGGCCGCCCGGGGTCTGAACCTGCCTCTGGTCTACAACACCGGCGGGTACGATAGCCTCGAAACGCTCGGCGAACTCGAGGGGATCGTGGATATCTACATGCCCGATCTCAAGTACGCGTCAGAGGAGGTGGCCGGCCGGCTCTCAGGCGCACCTGACTACCCCGCCGTGGCTCGGACCGCTCTGCGCGAGATGCACCGCCAGGTCGGTGATCTGGTGACCGATGCCGCCGGGGTGGCCCGGCGGGGTTTGCTGGTGCGGCACCTGGTCCTGCCCGGGGATGCAGCCGGCAGTGCCGAGAACATGCGCTTTCTGGCCGACGAGCTCTCGCCCGATACGGCCGTGAACGTCATGGCCCAGTACCGGCCCCTCTACCGGGCCGGCGAGCACCCCGATATCGACCGTCCCCTGCGCGGTGAGGAGTACGAACAGGCCCGCGAGGCGGCCCGGCGGGCGGGTCTGCACCGCTTCTACTGAAGCGGATCAGAAATGAAAGGGTAGGGCCAGGCTCAGGTTGACGCAGATGTATGTGGTGCGACCGGTCAGGTCGGGAGCCGGCAGGTTCATGAAACTGACTTCGGAGAGAAGTTCGATCCCCAGGTGCCGGCTGTGGGGATGGAGTCCGACACCGGTTGAACAGCCGTATCCCCAGTAGTTCTCCCGGAGCCGGGTCCAGCCGTTGTCGTCCCCGTTGCGGGTTGCGAGGTTCACGTCACCGGTGATCAGCTTCGGTGCGGCATACCAGCTGGCGGCTGGGGTCAGGCGGTATCCGACCGGGAAGGAGAGTTGCAGATAGTGCGCGGCGGCGGCGAAGTCGGCACTCGGATCGGGATACGGATCGTTTGGATCGCCGTTCTCGGCTATGGTATAGCGTGCAGCCACCGAAGCGATCCACGTTTCGCTGTGCGCGTCGAAATAATGGTCGCTGCCGAGAAGCTGCCATTTCAGACCGAAACGGGCGGCTGCACCCAGGCCCGCGAAGAGCGAGAATTCGAGATCGACCTGGTCGTGAACACCGACCGCAAGGCCGGCCGATGCAACCGCCTGGGTCCTGGCCCCGAACCATGACTGTGTCTCCGATGGTTCCTGACGGACCAGCGGGGCTGTTCCCACGCCGAGGGGCTGGACCCGCACGCCACCCGCTCCGAGTGTCTCCGGGGTGCCGAACTCGCTCATCGGGATCGTCATGGCGCATCCGTTTGCGATCAGGAACAGTCCTGAGAACAGCAGGAACTCTGCGCAGGAAAGTTTCATGTCACCGCCCTCCCACTCTGAGAGGCAGGGCCATGGTGAGGACGCCACCGCCGAACCTGCCGCGGACTCCGTCGGTCATGAGCGGCAGATTCATGCGGTAGAGTTCGAAGCGGAGCTCGAAACCGCCCCGTTCCCCGTGAGGATGAATTCCCACTCCCACCGAACCCCCGTAGCCGGCATAGTCCTTCTGCACCTGGGTCGTACACCCGGCTTCGGGGTAATCTCTGAATGACGCCTGCAATCCGCCCCAGACGACTTTCGGGGCGAGGTAGACCGTAAACCACGACGCCAGCCGGTAACCTGTGGGCAGTGAGACCTGGAAGGATGTGCCCCGGCCGTGAAAGATGTCTTCGACATCCTCCCCATAGCCGGGTTCCCAGACCCTCTGGCCCGAACAGAGGTGCAGGAAGCGCAGGGCGATCGATGATGAGAAGGTGCCCCGGTCGGGACTGAAAATGCGGCTCGAGCCCAGCCACTGGTACTTCAGACCGGTTCCCCAGCCGTAACTGTTGAAGCCGTAGTAGAATCCGATCTCCCCGTCTAGGCGGTCACCCAGACCCACCGCCAGAGCATGCGAGATGGTGCAGGTGCCCTCCTTCGTATGATCGGGATAGTGTCTATACTCTGCCGCTTCATCCTCTTCGGGGGTGACGAACATGGTCGGCGCGATTCCGATCCCGAGCAGACCGAGCCGTACGCCCCCCCGGCCCAGGGTTTCGGGAGTCGCGCTCTCGTGCATCGGAATCGCCGTGCAGGCCGCAAGGGTGAGGAACAGGGTGCAGAGAACCGGTAGCCTGCCGGATCGTGACGCTGCTCCTGACGTATATCGCATGGTCAGCCTCCGCAGGACAGAGAGATGGTTGTCGGCTGCTGTAGGTGAACAACAAGCGTGCCAATCCCCGCGGGGTCGGAACGGCAGCCGGAGAAGCCCGGCAAGGTGTTGGGATATATTCAGTTGGGGCTCTTCAGTGGAATACGCCCGGGCGGCCGGGGAATCCGTTGTAATTCTCGGTGTGACCGGCGGGACACAGCCGGTGTTCTCATCCCGTCACCGCCGGTGTCGTGATACCGGTCTCGGGCCGTCTCCGGTCGTATTGAACCGGACGGCTCCGGTTCGTTAGACTGTGTGAACGTACCCCGGTACCCGGAGGAGGATACCATGCCGACCTACATTCTGATGACCAAGCTGGGTCCCGATGCCATGCACGATCCGCGCGGCCGGCGGGCGGTCGGACGTTCCTGGCTCGAAAAGGTCCGCTCCCTCTGCCCCGAGGTGACCTTTCTGGCCCACTACGCCATTCTGGGGCCCTACGATTTCATGGACATCTACGAAGCCCCGGGAGAGGAGATGGCGCACAAGGTCTCGCTCATCTCCCGCAGTCAGGGGGCCCTGACCGCCGAAAGCTGGCAGGCTCTGACGTATGAGCAGTACGTGCCCCTGATGGAGGAAATCGAACAGCTCGAAATGTAGGACAGAGTCGCGGGTCCGCCCGGGCCGGATCACCTGAGAGCGGCAGATACAGGACTCACGGCCGGGAGCCGCCACATTCTTCGGCGGCGCCCGGCCGGTGGTTCGCGATGTTCTGTTCCGCCCGACCCGGACCGGCGTTGCGCCCGGTCAGATCCGGTCAACTGCCCCCCGCATCCTGTGCCGTTTTCGCGATCAGCGGCCGCAGCACCGCCGCCAGGACCAGAAAGAGCCCCAGCAGGATGACGATGACAGGTCCGCAGGGCACGTCGATCCACCACGACATCATCAATCCCAGCAGGGTGACCAGGACACCCACCCCCCAGCCGATCAGCAGACGGATCTTCCACGACGTGGCATAGAGGGCCGAGATCGCGGTCGGGATGACCAGGAAGCTGAAGACGAGCAGCACCCCCGCCACCTTGACGCTGAAGACGATCACCAGCCCGAAAGTGAGGTAGAAAAGAAAGTCGAGCCAGCGGTCGCCCTTTGAGAACACCCCGTTGCGGTACTCCTCGGTCAGTGCCATGAACCGCTTGCGCAGCAGCCAGTGCAGGCCGGCGATCACCGCATAAAAGAGCGCCAGCGGCACGATCGTCCCCCAGTTGACCCAGAGGATGGCCCCCATCAGGGTTTCCTTGATGTGTTCGGCGCCGCCGGCCGACTGGTCGGCCACGATGATCGAGGCCGCGGTGGCGATCACGTAGGCGATGCCGATGATCGCCTCTTGCGGGATCCGCTGGTTGCGCACCCGGGTGATGCTGAAGATCGCCGAACCGATGATCACGAACAGGATCGACCAGGTGTAGGTGTGGGTGACCGGGCCGCCCGGCTCGATCACGAAGGCCACGATCGATCCCAGGGCGGCGATCTGGGCCAGGGCCAGGTCGACGAAGATGACCTCCCGCTCGATCACGTGGATGCCGAGGTAGACGTGGATCGCCACGATGGCCAGGGTGACCACGAAGGGAGGGAAGAGGAAAGCTATGATTTCACCCATGGAGCGTGTCTCCTTACCGTCGGCGTTCAGCCCGTCCCGGCCATCGCCGCCAGGATCGTGTCGAGCCAGTAGTCGTAGAGATCGAAGAGCGTATCGGTGCCCGGCTCACCGGTGACCGAGATGGGCAGGAAGATCGCCCGGACTCCGGTGCGTTCCTCGATCTTGCCCGGAGTGTTCCGTTCGAAGTAGTTAGCCACCAGCATCAGGTCGATGCCGTATTCGTTGATCTCGTCAATCACATGCTTGACGTGGCGTGCGGTGGGGGGGATGCCCGGTTTGGGTTCGACGAAGTCCACGATCTCCATCCCGAAAGCCCGGGCGAAGTACGACCAGTTCTTGTGATAGGCGATGATCTTCAGTCCCCGCAGGGGAGCGGCCTTGGCGTACCAGCCGCCGAGGTGGTCGAGCAGGGTGCCGCCGTCGAACTCCTCGCTTCCGAGGAAGTCGAAGAGACTCGCATTCATGATCATGTCGATCAGCAGATCGCCGCCGAGCAGATCGACGAGTTCATCCCCGAACAGGGCCCGGTCCCAGCGGTCGAGGAAATCCTCATAGCCCTGCTCGTACTCCGCACTGTGGTCCGGATCCACCTTCTGCAGGCCGATCAGGACGTTGGCGGCGGCCAGGCGGATGCGGGCCGGGCAGGTCTGGATGTGCGGGTTGCCGTGGACGTGGATGTCGCCGGCCGAGCGGTCGGCCGCGGCGTGCACATCGATCAGATCGATTCCCGAGGTGACCGCAACGTAGCCGTCGGCACCCTCCATGATGTTGCGGTTGCGCGCCTTGTCGATCAGGGGCGGGGCCCACATCTCGAGGTCGATACCGGTCTGGATGAAGAGATCGGCATCGGCCAGCAGGAGGGCCAGACTCGGTTTCGGCGGGACGAAGTGGGGATCCTGATTGCCCTGGGCGATAAAGGAGGCATCCACCAGGTCCCCCCCGATCTCGTCCGCCAGAGCCGCGAAGTCGGGCACGCTGCCCACGACTTTGATCGGCTCCTGCGGCAGACCGGACCCGAGTGTTGCAAAGAACACCAGGGCGGTGATGGTGCAGAGAGTAACGCGTTTCATGACTGAATCTCCTCTCGTGTTCCGGCCCGGGAGTCAGTCCGACTCCCGTGGGGAGACACTAGTATGCCTCGTGCTTGTGCGGTCCCATCGACCACACCGTCTGCAGGATCACGCGGTTGATGGGATCGTCGTCGGCAAAGGACATCTTCACCGTGTCAACCTGGAGCCTGAAGAACACGAACTCGCTTTGCCAGAAGTCCAGCGTCGCCGCCAGACCCTGGATCGTTTCGTCTTTATCCCAGGGGAGCTGGGTGTAATCGAGCCGCACACTGGCCAGGATCCGGGCCCCGAAGCGGTTCTGGGCCGAAATATACCCGCCCCAGGCGTCGATCGTTCCCAGGGCGGTTTCCTGGCTGCTGTAAAGCGCTTCGACCCGCACCTCGAAGGTGCGGTAGTGACTGCGTCCGGCGGGCGTCCAGCGGTAGTTGACATCGATCCCGCCGACCGTCGAGAGGTAGTCACCGGCGGTATCGTTGGCTCCCTGCGCCCCGCTCAGACCGATCTCCAGGTATGTATCGCCCGACAGATCGTAGTAGTTCTTGAGCCGGGCCACCGCCACGCGGTCGTGCCCCTTGCCGCCGGCGAAACTGATCCCGTCCCCGCCGGAGACATACTCGATGGTCAACTCGTTGACGTCCGACCAGAGGTTGCCCAGCACCCAGTTGGCCGAGACTCCCAGTCCCTCGAGCCCGTCCTGGTTGAAGAAGGTGGTCAGCACGTGGGGGCGGTCCACCTGGGGCAGGGCGTGTTCGTGCCAGCGGTTGAGCTGGCCGAACTGGTTGCGGAACAGACCGATCTTCAGATGGGTGTGCGCCACCCACTGCATGTAGGCCTCTTCGACCACGAGGCTGCCGTCGCCGGGGATCTCGAGGAAGAACTTGCCCCGGGTGAAGGGATCGAGTGGGGCGACCACGTTCAGTTCCGCCGCCCGCAGGAAGAAGCGGTTGCCGGTCGGCAGGAAGGCCAGGTTGTCGGCGAAATCCATACCGTCCCAGGCCGGGTTCGTCGTCCCGGTCGGTGATTGCGGCGAACGGGCCAGCCCGATGAAATCGCCGGTCATGCTGATCTCGGGATTGAGCTGGTTCATCTGGCGCTGGCGGCCGTAGAAGGTGACCGAACGGGCATCGACCGTCTCTTCCCGGCTGCCGGCGGCGCGCTGCTGGGCCCGGTCGCGCAGGGACTGCAGCCGGGCCGCCCGCTCCCGGGCCTCGATGGCCTCTTCGAGCCGGGCCAGGCGGGCAGTGAGTTCGGCGATCACGGTCTGCAGTGAATCGGAGACCGCGGTCACCGTGTCCCTCCCGGCCGGTCGACGGCTCTGTAAGGAACCCTGGCGTTGGGCCTGAAGTGATACCGGTCCGAGCAGCACGACAGCCAGGATCGTGAGTGATACATACCGTAGGCGCGGCATGTGGTTCTCCTTATACGTTTTTCCATCCCGCCCGCCGGTCCGCACAGCCGACAGATAGTGCGCCGGGTGTCGCCGGGGGAGGATGGCGCCGGAGGAGCCGGTCTGGTTCCGCCGGCTGTTGTACTCGTCAGGTGCTGTTTCGGCAGTCGTTTCAGGCGGGAGGGGCGCGAGGCTGGATGCCGGGGGAAAAGTCTCGTTCGGTGGCAACCCTGTCCTGGAGTGGAGTCTGCAGCAGGGCCACAACCATGAGAGGGGTTTCGATCTGGTTTGCCAGCCCGTCATCGGGATGTGAATCCTGGCTCATCTGCTGCCAGAGGCAGGCGGGGCAGTCGTCGCGCTGGACCAGATCGTGGTGGTTGTGGAATAGATGCACCAGGGTACTGACGGAGCCGTAAATCACGACCAGGCTGACAGCCACTGTCCAGAGTATGCGCGACGTTCTCTTCACAGACACTCTCCCCAACGGGGATCACCGGCGGGTCGCTCGCTCCGGTGCCGCCGGCAGTCTATTGTAACGTAATACCCCCGACGATGTTCAAGTCTTCACCTCAGATTCTTTCCGTCAATCGTCCAGGATATCCCGCACCCGCCGCGCCAGATCGTAGGGCGTGAAGGGCTTGGGAATGAACTCGACATCGTCGTCGAGGATGCCCTGGCGCACGATGTGGTCGTCTGTGTAGCCGCTCATGTACAGCACGGGTGTGTCGGGGTGGTACTGCTGGATATCCTGAACCAGTTCGCTGCCGCTCGAACCGGGCATGACCACGTCGGAGAGGATGAGATCGAGGGGTATCTCACCCGTTCGGCAGAAGGCGAGAGCGTCCTCCGGGGCGGCGAAGTCGTGCACGATGTACCCGAGTTCCCCCAGCGTCTCGGCGGCGAAGGTGCGCACTCCTTCTTCATCTTCGACCAGCAGGATGGTCTCCGATCCCCAGGGCAGCTCGGCCCGGAACTCTTCCTGGCGGTAACTCTCCGGGGTCTCGTCGGCCAGGGGCAGAAAGATGGTGAAGGTAGTGCCCTCGCCGGTGGTGCTCTCCAGTTCGATCGAACCGCCGCTCTGCTTCACGATGCCGTAGACCGTGGCCAGCCCGAGACCGGTGCCGTCTTCCTTGGTAGTGAAAAAGGGTTCGAAGATGTGGTCTTTGATATCCTCGGTCATACCGGTTCCGGTATCGCTGACCGCCACAAAGACATATTGCCCCGGCTCGACGTACGGGTGGATCCGGGCATAGGCGGCGTCCAGGGTGGTGATCCCGGTGCCGATCGTGAGAGTGCCCCCTTCCGGCATTGCATCGCGGGCGTTGACGACCAGGTTGACCAGCATCTGCTCCAGCTGGGTGGGGTCGAAGGTGACCGCTCCCCGCTCCTCGGTCAGATCGAAGATCGCTTTGACGTCCTCGCCCAGCAGGCGTTCGAGCATCGGTTGCAGGCCTTCGAGGATCTCGTTCAGATCGAGAGTGCGGGGCGAGGTGATCTGCCGGCGGCTGAAGGCCAGTAACCGGCGGGTCAGATCTTCGGCATGACCGGCCGCCTGCAGGATGGTCTGCAGGCGTTCGCCCAGGGGATCGGCTTCTTTCAGGCGCATGATCCCGAGCTGGGCGTTGCCCGAGATGACGGTCAGGATGTTGTTGAAATCGTGGGCGATTCCGCCGGCCAGGCGACCGACCGCCTCCATCTTCTGCGACTGAAAGAGCTGGCGTTCGAGCAGTTTGCGCTCGGTTACATCGAAGAAAGTCCAAACGCTGGCCTGGATGGCACCCGCGCCGTCGCTGACCGGGGTGATGCTCAGGTTGATCCAGGTCAGGTCCCCTTCCGGATGCCGGACGCCGACGAGCATGTTCTTGATCGGTTCGGTGCCGGAGCAGGCGAGAAGGCAGGGGTTCTGGTTCTCCTCGAGCGGGAGTTCATCCTCGCCGATCAGCTCCCAGCGGGGGGTGTCATACACGTTGCCGTCAGGCAATTTTTCTAGACGAAGAATTTCCTCGGCGGCCTGATTGGCCCGCACAAAACCACCGTCGGGGGTAACCCAGGCCACTCCCTCGACCATCGTCTCGAAAAGGGTGCGCAGACTGGTCTCGCTCTCCCGCAGGGCTTCCTCGGCCCGCCGCAGGTCGGTGATCTCCAGCGTGGTCTCGACCGCCCCGGTGACGGTCCCGTCTTCGTCGATGACCGGCGCTCCCTGGATGAACCACACCCGGCCGTCGGGGGTCGTGATCTCCTGCTTCTCGGACCGGCCCGTGGCCATCGCTCTCTCGACCGGACAGTTTTCGCATGGCTCCGAGCTGCCGGGCCAGATCTCGTAGCAGTGCCGGCCGATGATTTCCTCGGCTGTCAAGCCAGCTGATTCGATAGCCGTCCGGTTGGCCCAGACGATCCGTAGCTCGGTGTCCTGGAAGGCGATCAACTCGTTCACGGAATCGAGGATCATGGCCCGCTCCGCTTCCGATTCCCGCAGCCGGGCCTCGGCCTCGCGGCGGGATGTCAGGTCGCGCAGGATGATCATATCGGCGGGCTGGCTACCGTAGGATATGCGACCGGCGTTGACCTCGACCGGGATGCGGGTGCCATCGCGGTGCAGGATTTCGGTCTCGTACAGGGCTGGGACTCTTTCACCGTCGAGCCGCTCGGTGTACCGGCCGATGAGGGTGTCACGATACTCGGGCGGGATGGCTTCGACGAACGATCGGCCGGGCAGTTCTTCGACGTCGAAACCGGTCAGGGCGGCGGCCTGGCTGTTGGCGAAGGCGATCGTATCCCCCTGCAGAATGACGATCCCGTCGTTGGCCCTTTCCACCAGGGTGCGGTATTTTTCTTCGCTGGCACGCAGGGCTTCGGCCGCCTCTTTCTGGGCGGTGATGTCGCGTAGAATGCCCAGGGTACCTTCCTGACCGCGAAAACTCACCCGTACGGTACTGGCGAAGACTTCGAGCCGCCGGCCCTCGGCGGTCAGGGCGGTGAACTCGTAGTCGTTCGGGATCGCTTCGCCCCGGCCGTAGGCTTCGGCCCGCTCGACGATCAGGGGTCGGCTCTCGGGGGCCACCAGGTCCATGAAATCGAACTCGGGTGAGTTGGCCTCCCGGCGGGATACCCCGAAGAGTTCCTCAAAACGCTGGTTGATGATCGGGAACTGCTTGCCGACCAGCAGGTAGATCGCGGCCCGGCTCTGCTCGAGAATGAGCTGCAGAATCTCGGGTGCGTCCTCGCGGTCGAGCTTGAGGGGCGCATCGGGCCCCGCGAAAGGATCGGACCTGTTCTCAGCGCTCACGTGTCACCTCCTCATTCCACCCGGCGGATACTGTCGAGCAAGGTGCCGTCCACCCAGGTGACCACCGAAACGATCTCCTCCTCCGGCCGGGGCTTTTGCGGCGCCCCGCACATCTGCACCAGTTCGGTGCGGATATCCTCGATCTCGCGGATCGGCAGCGATGAGCCGGCCAGGGCCTCGCGCAGGTCACGGCGGCGGGGATTGATGGCGATACCCCGTTCGGTTGCCACTACATCGATGAGTTCGCCGGGAGCGCAGAGGGTCGTGACCTCGTCCACGATAACCGGAATGCGGTCGCGCATGGTGGGTACGGCCAGAATGGTACAGCCGGCGAACAGGCAGTTCTGCCAGCCGCCGATGCCATGCAGGAGGCGACCGTCACTGTGGGTGACCACGTTGGCGTTGAAAGCGGTGTCGACTTCGGTGGCACCCAGCACGACCACGTCCACCAGCGGTGCGAAATTGCCCTTGCCGTGGTAGTTATAGGAGGTGAAGGGGCTGGTCATGACGTGGCCGGGATTGCGGCCCATGCTCGTCACCGCTTCCAGATCGAAGGTCTGACCGTCGAGCAGGTAATCGGTCAGGCCCTCCTCGAGCATCTCGACCAGGTAGCGGGTCGTGCCGCCGCGTATGAAGCGGGCTTTCACTCCGGCTTCGCGCATCAGCTCCTTCAGATAGATGGTGAAGGCCAGAGCGGTGCCGCCGGCACCGGCCTGGAAACTGAAGCCTTCGCGCATGATGCCCGTTTCGGCCACGAAGCGGGCCACCTGCTCGGCGATCAGCAGGCGGTCGGGACTGCGGGTGATCCGGGTCGTACCCGAGATGATCTGAGACGCATCCCCCAGACTCTCGACTTCGACCACGCAGTCCACGTCGTTCCCCTGGATCTGCCACGGCACGGCGGGGAAGGGGACCGGATTGTCGGTTACGACGACGACCCGGTCGGCATAGCGGCTGTCGGCCAGGGCGAAACCCAGCCCCCCGGTCGCCGACGGTCCTGTGAGCCCGTGGGCGTTACCGAAGGGATCGGCGGTCGGCGCGGCGATGACGGCGAGATCGATATGCACCTCGCCGTCCTGGATTGCCTGCCAGCGGCCGCCGTGAGAGCGCAGCACATGCGTGCCCCGCATCCGTCCCTGCGAGCAGTAATCCCCGAGAGGACCGTTCATGCTCCCCTCGATGTGATGGATGACGCCCGAATCGAGATGCTCGATGAGCGGTTCGTGGCAGGGGAAGGATGCTGAGGGGAACCACATCAGATCCCTGACCCCCAGACGGGCGGCGGTATCGAAGAGGGCGTTGGCGATCGTATCGCCGTTGCGCAGATGGTGGTGGGTGCTGATCGTCATCCCGTCGGCCAGACCGCAGGCTTCGAGTGCAGCCTCGAGATCGGGTACGCGTTTGTCGCCGTCGACGGGGTAATCGGCACACGAGCGGATCGGCGGTCCGGTCCGGTATCCCCCGGGGCGGTGAATCCCCACCCCCTGAAAGGGAACCCGGGCGCGACCGTTGACGCTCTCGGGTACGCTTCGCCCGAGGACGTTCTCGACGCGAGCAATTCCTGTCTCCGGCATCCTCAGACCTCCCTGCTGTGAGCAGTGTCGCTCTCCCGGCCGTCGTCGGCGGTGAGCCCACCGTCCCTGGGGGCGTCTGCGATCAGGTCGAGGGCCCGGGCCAGCTTCACGATCCGCTCTGCCCGTGCCACCACCGGGGGATCGATCATCTTGCTGCCCAGGGCTACGACTCCCTCGCCCCGTTCCCGGGCCACGTCCCAGGCCTGGACGATCGCCACCGCTTTGTCGATCTCCTCCGGTCCCGGGGCGAAGGTCTGGTGGACGATTCCGATCTGGCGGGGATGGATACAGCCCTTGCCCTCGAAACCGAGAGCGCGGGCTTCGGCCACACTGGCCTGCAGTCCCTCGGCGTCGTCCACGTCGCTGAAGACGGTGTCGATGGCCTGTACTGCGGCCGCGCGGGCGGCGTTGACGAGCCGCGCGCGGGCCCAGAACGATTCCCGTCCCCCGGCGGTGCGCTCGACCCCCAGATCGGCGGTGTAATCCTCCAGACCGATGGTGAGGGCCGCCACCTGTTCGTGGGCGGTGGCGATCTCGTAGACGAACCACGCTCCCCGGGCACTTTCGATGATCGGCATCAGAAGAGGCGCGGGCTGGTTCGCGTTGACGGCCAGGATGCCGGCGGTTTCGGCGACCTCACGGACTCCTGCGGCGTCTTCGGCTTTGGGGATGAGGATCAGCTCGGGGCCTTCGGGAACGATCATGTCGAGATCGGTCAGTCCGAGGGGAGACTGGTTGATCCGGACCATGACCTCGCAGGCGCCGAAGTCGTGGGCCCGCAAAGCGTTACGGACCAGGTAGCGGGCCTCGGCCTTGCGCTCGGGTGCAACCGAATCTTCCAGGTCGAGGATGATACCGTCGGGGGCGTGCAGGGCGGCATTGAGCATGAACTTCGGGGTGTTTCCCGGCAGGTAGAGGCGGGATCGCCGGAAGCGATCCCGTTCGGGGCGGCGCGGCTCGACCGTGCGTTCGGGCAGAAAGGGCTCGGGACCGCCGGCGCCGGCGGCCCGCACCGCCGCCTCGAGACGGGCGGCGATGACCCAGGGCAGGGCTCCGCCGTCCTCGATTGTGACCGCCGCGTCGGGGACCTCGAGCGCGGTGAGCCCCGCTTCGATCAGGGCACGGATACTCTCTCCGTAAAAGGCCTCGACCCGGCTGGTGAGTTTCACGCCGGGACCGGCTCCCGGTTCGACCCTGATCCAGCAGTCGGAGCGGACCTCTGATCCCCGGTGACCGGCCTCGCCGATATCCTGTGTCGTGCGGCTCATGATTCACTGTCCCTCTCTGCAGCCAGGCGGGCTCGGACCGCCGGCAGGAGTCCCCCCGCCTCCCTGATCTCGAGCAGCAGGGGGGGAAGGGGGGGTACCCGGAAGGTTTCGGTCCCCACCCGCACCATGCCGCCGGCGGGATCGAGGATGATCTCGTCCCCCTCTGCCCAGGCCCCGACGGCTGCGGGGGATTCGATCAGGACCAGGCCCTGGTTGACGGCCGCCCGAAAGAAGATCCGGGCGAACGATTCGGCGACGATGCCCGCGATGCCGGCGGCCCGGAGTCCCAGGACGGGCTGCTCGCGGCTCGAACCGCAGCCGAAATTGCGCCCCGCCACGATGACGTCACCCGCCTGCACGCCAGCGGCGAAAGCGGGGTCGAGGTCCTCGAGCAGGTGGGGGAGGATGTCTTCGGCGGTGGAGCAGCTGTAGGTGTACTTGCCGGGAAAGAGCTGGTCGGTGTTCACGTCGTCGCCATAGCGCCAGACCTTCATCTTTGCACCTCCCGCGGATCGGCGATGACGCCGGCGAGAGCGGTGGCGGCGGCCGTGGTCGGGCCGCCGAGCCAGATGTCGGCCTCGGGGGTGCCCATGCGTCCGCGGAAGTTGCGGTTGGCGGTCGAAAGGCACACCTCGCCGGGGGCGAGCACGCCCAGATGAGCACCCAGGCAGGGACCGCAGCCGGGGGGGAGCACGGTCGCACCCGACCGGCTCAGGGCTGCCAGGGTACCGTCTTGAGCTGCGGCTTCGAAGACGCGGCGGCTGGCAGGCAGAACGAGCAGGCGCACCCCGGCGGCGATCGGGCGGCCGTCGAGCAGAGCCGCGGCGGCGTGCAGGTCCTCCAGCCGTCCGTTGGTGCAGGTGCCGAGCAGGACCTGATCGACACCCGTTCCGGCGGCCTCGCTGACCGCGATCACGTCGTCGACCCGCCCGGGACGGGCCACGACCGGAGCGATGGTGCCGAGGTCGACCTCGTGGATACTCTCGTACTCCGCTCCGACATCGGCGTCGACGGCACTCCCGTCACCGGGGGCCAGGGGCGAGGCGTCCAGGAAGGAACGGGTCGCCTCGTCGACCTCGAAAACCGCCGCCTTGGCCCCCATCTCGACCCCCATGTTCGCGATCGTGATCCGGTCGGCCACCGGCAGCGCTCCGATCTCTCCCCCGAACTCAACCACCCGGTAAGCCGCCCCGTCGGCTCCCAGCCGGCCGATCAGGGTCAGGATCAGGTCCTTGGCGGTGACCGCCTCGGGGAGCGAACCGGCGAGGGTGATCCTGACCGAAGGGGGAACCTTGAGCCAGGTCCGGCCGGTCAGCAGGACCGCGGCGGCCTCGGTGCGGTCGATACCGGTCGCCAGGGCCCCGACGGCCCCGTAAGAGCAGGTGTGCGAATCCGAACCGACAACGATGTCCCCGGGAGCGGCCAGCCCCTCTTCGAGAACGACCTGGTGGCAGATGCCGCGACCGACGTCGTAGAAATGAGTCAGACCGAAGCGCGTGACGAAGGCTCGTACCGCCTGATGGGCGGCGGCCGTAGCCGTGTCTTTGGCCGGAGTGACATGATCCAGGACGATCACCGGTTGCTCGGGGTCGGCTACGCCCCAGCGATCCAGTTCGGGCCCGATCTTGGCGATGATGGCGGCGGTGTTGTCGTGGGTCAGCAGACGCCGGGGATGGACGGTGACGATGTCGCCCACGTCGACCCGATCGCGGCCGGCGGCGCGGGCCAGGACCTTCTGTACGAATGTCTCAGCCATGCTCGTCCGGTTCTGCTCCGGGACCGGCCAGCAGGCCGCCCCGGCGGTAGATGCGGAGCTGGACCTCCGACATCGGGGTGACCGCGAATCGTTCTCCGTCGCTCATACGCTCCACGATACCTTCTTTGAGATCGACCTGCACCCGGTCTCCGTCCGTGAGCGCGGAGCGAAGATCGCCCTGCAGCAGGGCCAGACCGCTGTTGACGGCGTTGCGTTCGTAGATGGCTCCGAAACTGGCGCCGATGATCGCTCCCACTCCGAGCGCCCGGAAACAATCCACCGCCTGCTGCCGGCTGCTCCCGGCGCCGAAATTGGCTCCGGTCACCAGGATGTCGCCGGGCCGAACCCGTTCAGGAAACTCCTCCCAGCCCGGGACGTTCCCCAGGGCGTATCGTCCCATTTCCTGCATATCCACCACGGCCAGGTGACGGTTGTGGTAGATCATGTCGGTATCCACCGAATCGGTCTCCAGGATCCAGACGCGCCCCTCGACGACCAGGGCTCTGTCGGCGGCCGGAGCCTGCGCCGCCTGAGCGGAGGAGACAGGACGCCGGGCGGCCGGCTCGGCGATGATCGGGGCCACAGGCTCGGCGGCTCTCTGCACGGCCGGCCGTTCGAGGGCCGCGGCCAGCCGGTCGACTCCGGTAATGAAACCGGCCGCGGCCGAGGCGGCCGCGGTGGCCGGCGAGGCCAGCCAGACCGAACCCAGCCCCTGCTTGCCGGGAAAATTCCGGTTGCCGGTCGATAGGGTGACCTCCCCCGGTCCGGTCTGTCCCACCTGACCGGCGGCGCAGCCGGCGCAGCCGGCATTGCTCAACAGGGCGCCGACCTGCTTGAACGTTTCGACGAGGCCGCCGGCCAGCGCTTCGCGCCAGACCCGGTCGGTGGCGGGCACCACCTTGACGATCACCCCGTCGGCCGGGGGATGATCGCTCACGATCCGGGCCGCCGCAGCCAGATCGGCCAGCCGGCCGTTGGTGCACGAGCCGATGAAGACCGAGCCGATTGGTTCGCCTTCGACCTCGCTGACCGGCACGACGTCATCGGGATGGCCCGGCCGGCTCACGAGCGGTTCGAGCCCCTCGACGTCGATCTCGACTTCGGTTTCGTAGGCCGCTCCCGCCTCGGGCCGGGGCCAGGTGCGTTCCTGATCCGTCCAGGCGGCCAGTTCGGCCTCGGCCGCGGCAGAAGGGAGGGGAAAGAGGATGATGGCGCCCATCTCGGTGGCCATCGAGGCCAGGGTGATGCGTCCGGCCAGGTCGAGAGCCTCGATCGCCGGACCCGAGACCTCGGCCGCCCGGCCGAGCAGACCCTTCGAACCGAAATGACGCACCAGGGCCAGGGTCAGGTCTTTGGCCGCGGCCACCGGCGAGGGTTCGCCCGTCAGGTGCACCCGTACTGTCGGCGGCACCCGGAACCAGACCGAACCGCGGGCAAAAGCGTGAGCGATGTCCAGGTCGCCCATGCCCTGGCCGAAGGCGCCTACTGCTCCCATGATATTGGCGTGCGAATCGGTCGAGACGAAGGTCGAGCCGGGAGCGACGAGCCCCTCTTCGATCACCAGGTGGGTGCCGATTCCCCGGTTGATGTCGAAGATCCTGACCCCGTTCCGGCGGGCGAAGTCGCGGCAGCGCTGCTGGTTGGCGGCATACCCCTGGTCCGAGCCGGTCGGATTGCAGTCGAAGGTGAAAGCGGTGCGCTCCGGATCGGCCAGCCGCAGGTCGTGTTCCTCGAGATTGGCCACCACGTTGGCACCGCCGAAGTCGCGCGCCACCCGCAGATCGATCGCCAGTTCCACCACGGCGCCGGGGGTGACCGCGTCGCCGGTATGTGCGGCGATGATCTGCTCGATGACGGTCCTGCCCATCAGTCTTTACCCTCGATCAGCGTGCCGGCGGCCCGGGCGGTGAGGGGATCGAAGGTGGCGAAGTCGGCCTGGTGGATGAAGATCGTCTCGACCGTTTTCGGCCGGCCGTCACCTTCTTTCGAATGACAGGCAATGCTGTTCTGCACCTCCGGTCCCAGTCCGACCCGGGCGGCGACGACGGTACCGCTGATCGGGTGGCGGGTGCAGCGCCCCTTATGACTCTTGCGGTAGCCCCCCGATGAGTCGGGTTCGATCTCGAGCAGCTTGCCCACATCGTGCAGCAGCCCGCCGGCGATCAACCGGTCGCGATCGATCGCATAGGGCAGACGGTCGTAAGCCGCCTGCTGGGCCTCGGCCAGACCAAGCGCCCCCCGGGTCACGGCCACGGTGTGCTCCACGAAACCGATCCCGCCGCAGTCGGTCAGCAGGGTGAAGGGCATCGTGCGTACCTGTTCGAGATCCTCCCACCCCCCCTCGGCACAGGCCAGAACCCAGGCCGCGATGACCTTCTCGCGCAGGTCCTCGGCGGTGATTTCCGTGAGCAGATCGGCGAACAGTTCCCTGATATCTTCGGCTTCGATCATGACGGACCTCCCGGATGCTGGTTCCCTCAGAGGGCGTCGATGACGGCGTCGGTCATCTGCTTCGTTGTCGCCGCACCCTGTTCGATCACCCCGGCTCCGCCGGGGATCTTGCACATGTCGTAGGTTCTGATTCTGCCTTCGGAAACAACCCGGCCGACCGCCGCCCGCACCGCGTCGGCCGTTCCGGTTTCGCCGAGATGGTCGAGCATCATGGCGGCGGCCAGGATCATGGCGATCGGGTTGACGATACTCGGCTCGAGCTCGGCGTACTTGGGGGCCGAGCCGTGGGTGGGTTCGAAGACCGCCACTTCCCGTCCCACGTTGGACGAGGCGGCAAATCCCAGGCCCCCGACCAGACCGGCGAAAGCGTCTGAAATGATATCGCCGAACATGTTCCCCGACACGATGACGCCGTAATCCTCGGGATTCTTGGTCAGCCACATTGTCTGGGCGTCGATGTTGGTCGACCACAGCGCGATATCGGCGTACTCGGCGGCCACCTCGCGGGCCTCGTGCTCGAGCATCCCCGAGGTCTCCCGGATGACGTTCGGTTTCTCGCACACCGTCACCGAGCGATAACCGTGAGTCCGGGCGTAGGAGAAAGCTTCCTCCATGATCCGGCGGCAGGCCCCGCGGGTGAAGATGCGGCTCGAGATGGCCAGGTCGGCTCCCGGGGCGGTGGCGAAGGGAGCGAATTTGGGGTGCGATTCGAAGGCGGCCCGCACCGCAGCCGGCGGATCGGTCCATTCCACCCCGCAGTAAAGCCCTTCGGTGTTCTGCCGGAAGACGACCACGTCCACCTCGGGCTCCTCGCACGCGCCCCCCGCCGAACGCCGGACGAAGTTGAGCAGGTTGCCCGCGAAGGAACGGCAGGGGCGGATCGAGATGTCCAGGTCGAAGCGCTGCCGCAGCCCTACGATCGGGGAGTAGTACACGTACCCCTGATCGTGCAGGGCGGGGTCGAGTTCTGCCGCCGCCTCGTTCTTCGGCTTACTGGTGATGGCCCCGAAGAGCCCGACCTTGTGCTCGGCCAGCAGGTCGACGGTACGCTCGGGCAGGGCATTACCCTCGGTGCGCCAGAACTCCCAGCCGATGTCCCCATGGACGTATCCGGCCGCGAAACCGGCCGCTTCCAGAACCCGGATCGCCTCGGGGAGGACGATCGCACCGATACCGTCCCCGGGCATCGCGACGATGGTATGCTGCGCCATGATGTTCCTTTCCTTCTCGTCGTCGTGGTCGTTCAGAACCCCAGCTCCGCCAGCACCCGGTCAGCGCCGAAGGTGCGGCAGACGAAGAGGATGTAGTGCATGTGTACGCTGATGTTGCGTCCGAATTCGGGATCGAAATTGTAGTCGTTGACGGTGGCTTCCCAGACCCGGTCGAAGTTGATGCCGATCAGCTCGCCGCGGGCGTTCATCAGGGGGCTGCCCGAATTGCCGCCGGTGGTGTCGCAGTTGGTCAGCAGGCAGACGGGCACGTCCCCCGAGTCATCGGCGAAGGGGCCGAAGTCACGCTCGAGCCAGGCCTGTTTCAGAGCGTCGGGGACCACGAACTCCCCCTCGCCGGTTTCCTTCTCCATGACTCCGGCGAGGTGGGTGAAGGGTCTGATGCGCACCGCGTCGCGCGGGTCGTACCCGCGCACGTAGCCGTAGGAGAAACGCAGCGAGCGGTTGGCATCGGGGTAGAGCGTCTCGCCCCGGGATTCGCGATAGGCCAGGATCCCCTCGGCATAGAGCCGGCGCAGCCGGGCCAGCCGCCCGTTGCGCTCGTTCTGCCGCGCGGCGATCGTCAGCCTCGCGGGTCGCACGTCGGCCGCCACGGCCATGAAGAGACCGCCCCGCCGGACCGCCGTTGAGGGATCGGCTTCGATCAGTTCGGTCCGGCTTCGTTCGTCGAGCAGGGGGGATGTGAGGTGGGCGTCGCGGACCACCCGCTGCAGGGCCGGGCCGTAACCGGTGATCTCCTGGCCCCGGACGATCTCGGCGAAGGTGGTGATCTGTTCGGAGGCCGGCAGATTCAGGGCCCGGACCGCCGCCCGGGTGTAGAGTTCCTCGTCCACCGGAGCGTAGAAGGAGCGGGGACCGGCCAGGAGCTCGGAACGGACGCGTTCGAGGCGCTCGCCCCGGTAGGCTACCGGCCGCTCGGCCTCGGGCGCCTGCATCTGTACGCAGTACTCGTAGAGATCGGCGGCATAGGCCTGCAGGGGGGAATACATCAGCTCGCGTACGGTCCGCTCGAAGGGCGCGTCGCGTTCGATGCCGGCGTAGATCTCCTCCAGTTCGTCGAGCACGCCGTCGTAGCGGGCTCGCAGTTCGGGGCGGGCACGGTACCATTCGGTCCAGGCCTCCTCCTCGGCACGCTTGACCCGGACCAGATCCTGGCGGGCGAAGCCGACTACCTTGCCCTGGTAGTTCTTGTAGCCGTTGGCGATTCCCTTGATCGTCTCGGCGTACCGTATCTGGATCGCCCGGTCTCCCTCGCCGGCCTGCTCCATGACTTCGATCCGTTCGCCCCGGATCGTGATCTCATAGGGCAGGCGGCTCCGGGCCTCGTACTCCACGTAGTAGGAATTGCGGTAGCGCATGGTGGTGCCCGGAAAACCCATCAGGAACGCGAAATCGCCCTCGGCCGGCGCCTCGGCGGCCACCTCGAGCCAGCTGCGGGGGTGGTAGGGGACGTTCTCTTCCGCATAGGCAGCGGGGCTGCCGTCGGGAGCCACGTACGCCCGCAGAAAGCTGAAGTCTCCGGTGTGGCGGGGGAACATCCAGTTGTCGGTTTCCGAACCGTAGTTCCCCACCGCGAAGGGGGGAACGTAGACGATCCGGATATCGCGGATGATGCTGTAGCCGACCATCTTGAAGGCGTTCCCGTACGAGAACTCGGAGATCGAGAGCTGCAGGTCGGGGTGGGCCTCCCGTGCCTGAGCGAGCACGTCCTGCGCGTTGGCACGGATCGTCTCCTGACGTTCCGCCTCGCTCATCGTCCCGCCGACACCTTCGAGCACCCGGCCGGTCACGTCCTCGTAAAGCTGGACCATCCGGGCGGTATAGCCGCGGGCCTGGATCTCTTCGGCCGGCGAGCGGGCGTAGTAGCCGTCGGTGATGTAATCCTGTTCGGCGGTGGAGATGCGGGCCACCGCCCCGAAGGCGACGTGGTGGTTGGTCATGATCAGGCCGTCGGCCGAAACGAACTCTCCGGTGCCCCCGCCGAGCAGGAGTACCGCTTCGTGGATCCCCTCCCCGCCGGGGTTGAAGACCCGGGCGGTCGGGATCCGCAGGCCGGCGCGGCGCAGGTTGAGCTTCTCGAGTGAATCGGGGGTCCACTGCCCCTCGTCTGTCAGGGCCAGACCGGCGGTCAGGCTGATGACAAGGGCGGCTATGACAAACTGGGGAAATCGTCTCCTCATGATCCGATCCTCGCAGACGGACCGCCACGGGGGCGGTGCCGGTCAGGGTCCTCGCTGTATTCAGAACGGGCGCCACCCGGCGGCTGCAGCCACCCGGTGACGCCCGCAAATATAGGGCGCGCCCGGCCGGCGGTCCATCGGGCCCTGACCGCCGCCGGACCGTTTTCGTCAACCGCGGGCGTACTCCTCGACCCCGGCTTCGTACTGATTGCCGCCGTGGGCGTCCTGGGCCACGATGGCCGGGAAGTCCTCGACCACCAGGCGCCGGATGGCTTCCGGCCCCAGATCCTCGTAGGCCACGATCTCCATCGACTTTACGCTGCGGGCGATCAGCGCGGCTGCGCCGCCCACGGCGGTAAAGTAGACCGCCCCGTGTTCTTTCATGGCCTCGACCACGGCCGGACCGCGGGCGCCCTTGCCGATCATGCCCCGCAGGCCCAGAGCGATCAGCTGCGGGCTGTAGGGATCCATGCGGTACGAGGTGGTCGGACCGCACGAACCGATGACCTGGTCGGGCTTGGCGGGGGAGGGACCCACGAAGTAGATGGTCTCGCCGGCGATGTCCACGGGCAGGTCCTCGCCGGCCTCGAGCAGGTCGACAAGCCGCTTGTGGGCCGCGTCCCGGCCGGTCAACATGGGACCGCTCAACAGTACCCGGTCGCCGGCCCGCAGGTCCTGCACGGCCTCGGGAGTGAGTGGAAGCTGGATCTTTTTGCTCTCTGCCATGATGTCTCTCCTCCCTAGATGGTCGCGCTTTTGTGACGGGCGGCGTGACACTGCATGTTCACCGCGACCGGCAGGCTGGCGATGTGGCAGGGGTAGGTTTCGATATGGACGTCCAGGGCCGTCGTGCGTCCTCCCAGTCCCATCGGCCCGATCCCGAGGTTGTTGACTTTCTCGAAGATCTCCTCCTCCATCTCGGCATAGTAGGGATCGGGATGCCGCTCGCCGAGCCGGCGCATCAATGACTTCTTGGCCAGGCGGGCGCAGAGATCGAAGGTGCCCCCGATCCCGACCCCCACCACCACGGGCGGGCAGGGATTCGAGCCCGATTCCCTGACCCGGTTGACGACGAACTCGACCAGACCGTCACGTCCCGCCGCCGGGGCGAAGAGACGGGCCATGCTCATGTTCTCGCTCCCGCCTCCCTTCGGGGCGATGGTGACGGTGACCTGATCCCCCGGAACGTATTCGACCGTCAGGGCGGCCGGGGTGTTGTCGCCGGTGTTGGTCCGGCGCAGGGGATCGGAAACGATCGACTTGCGCAGGTAGCCCTCGGTGTACCCCTGACGCACGCCCTCGTCAACGGCCGCGGGAATGTCACCCTCGATGCAGACATCGTGACCGATCTCCAGGAAAATGGCGGCGAAGCCGGTATCCTGACAGATCGGCACCCGCTCGGCGGCGGATATCTCGGCGTTCTCGATGATCTGATCGAGGATCTCCCGACCGACCGGGGACTCCTCGGCTTCACGGGCGGTTTTGAGGACCGCAAGGACATCCTCGGGCAGGTCGTAATTGGCTGTCATGGAGAGTTCTTTGATCGCCTCGGTGAGCTTCTCAGCTGGTATGGTGCGCATGTGCCTTCTCTCCAGTACGGGTCGGAATCGTCCCGGCCGGGTGGAAGCCGGATGACGGATCGTGAGTACAGTACTACACGATTCCCGGGGCTCAAACGGCAAAGCGGACCGGGGTGTCCCTTTTACTGGCCACCCGGCGGCCTGATGTGCTTTATAAAGACACTATACCCGGCTTCTCGTCCCCGGCCGGCCGACGACACTTCGACCCGGAGTCCGCCTGCATGTCGGCATCCCGCCCCCTCGCTTCGCTTCTCGAACCCCGCTCGATCGCCGTCATCGGCGCTTCCACCCGGCTCGAATCGCTGGGGGGCAAGACCTTTGCCAACCTGCTTGCAGCCGGATTCACCGGCGATATCTACCCCGTCAACCCGAAGGCCGAGACCGTCCAGGGTGTACGTGCTCTGACCTCACCCGACGATCTGCCCGAGGGGATCGATCAGGCGGTTGTGATCGTTCCTCCCGAGGCGGTCGGACAGGTGCTCGAAACCTGCGGTGCGAAGGGGATCGGTACGGCGGTGGTGATCACGGCCGGATTCTCGGAGACCGGCGAAGAGGGGGCCGAACGGGAGCGGGAACTGGTCGAGATCGCCGGGCGGCACGACATGCGTCTGCTCGGACCCAATTGCATGGGGGCGGTCAACACCGATCCGGCGGTCGGTCTCGACACGACCTTCAGCCCGGTGCCGGTCATCCGCGGCGGGGTGGGGCTGGTGAGCCAGAGCGGTGCTCTCGGGGTGGCCATTCTGAGTCTGGCCGAGGGGCTGAACCTCGGTTTCTCTTCCTTCATCTCGGTCGGGAACATGGCCGACATCGGTATCGAAGACGCCCTCGATTTCTGGCTCGAAGATGAGCGTACCCGGGTCGTTACCCTCTATCTCGAATCGTTCGGCGACGCCGACGCCTTCGCTGAACGGGCCGGGCCTCTGGCCCGGAGCCGTCCGGTCATCGCCGTCAAGGCAGGGGCCACAGCGGCGGGCGCCCGCGCCGCGGCCTCGCACACCGGGGCTCTGGCGACCGACGAGCGGGCCCTCGATGCCCTGCTGACCCAGTGCGGTGTGCTGCGGGCGCCGACCGTCCAGGACATGTGCTTCTGGGCGGCCGCTTTCGAACGCTGTCCCCTGCCCGCGGGGAACCGGGTGGCGATCATCACCAACGCCGGCGGACCGGCCATCATGGCCGCCGACGCCTGCAGCCGGCACGGCCTGGAACTGCCCGAACTGACTCCGGAGGTGCAGCAGCGGCTGGCTGCCTTCCTGCCTCCCGCGGCCGCCCTCGGCAATCCGGTCGACATGATCGCCTCCTCGGGACCCGAAGAGTACCGGCGCTGCGTCGAGATCGTGGCCGAAGACGAAAACGTCGACGCCCTGCTCGTCGTCAACGTCACCCCGCCGCTGGGGAGTACCCCCGAAGAAGTCATCGGGGCCGTCTCCGGCCTGGAGGCCGCGCAGCGCAAACCGGTCGTCGCGGCCGTTCTGACAGGCGATGCCTTCTACCCCGTGGCGGCCCGTATCGAGGGAGCGCCGCCGATTTATCGTTACCCCGAACCGGCTGTCGGGGCCCTGGCGGCTCTGGCCCGCTATGCCGGGTGGCAGCGGCGCGAGGAGGTTCCTTTCGCTGCCTCTTCACTGGATCGGGCCGGTATCGACGCCGGTCTCGCCACCATGGTTCCCCCGGCGGACGCCGCCGACGAACCCTCTCTGCTCGACCCCGCCGCCACCGCCGTGGTGCTCGGGGCCGCGGGCATTCCGATTCCCGAACAGGCTGTTGTTGTGACCCCCGAGGCAGCCGGTGAGGCCGCTGAGCGGATCGGCCGCTCTGTCGCTCTCAAGGCGGTTGTGCCCGGCCTGCTGCACAAGGCCGATATCGGAGGAGTTTCTCTCTCTCTGACCGGGGCGCGGGACGTCACCGCCGCCGCCCGCTGTATGGCCGACGGGATCGCAGCCGCCGGTGAGAGTCTGACGGGTTTCGTTGTCCAGGAGATGGTCGGAGAAGGCGTCGAACTCATTCTCGCCACCCGGCGCGATCCGCATTTCGGTCCCCTTCTGCTGGCCGGGCTGGGCGGCTTTTTCACCGAGGCGCTCCAGGATGTGGCTGTCGCCCGCCTGCCGTTGAGCCGCAGCGAGGCCGGGCGTCTGCTGCGCTCCCTGGCGGCCTGGCCGGTACTCGCGGGCACCGCCCGCGGCTCGGGGGTGCACCTGGAAACCCTGCTCGACCTGATCGGTCGTCTGGTGCACCTGGCTGAGGCGGTTCCCGAGCTTGTCGAGATCGAGCTCAATCCCGTACTCTGTTCACCTGAACCCGATCGGCACCGGGCTGTGGACGCCGTTCTCCGCACCCGGGCTCGCCCCTGAAGGAGTTGTGTATTCATGGCCTACGATATCGGCCGCTGGACCCTGAGCGACCTTCTCCCCGACGAAACCGGGGCCGCCCTGACCGAACGGATCGAGGATCTGCACGCCGCGGTCGGGGCTTTCGAAGCCCGACGGCGGGAGCTGACTCCCGAAATCTCCTCCGGCACGTTCGGAACCATCCTGCGCGAGTACGAGGAACTGGTACGGAAGATGCAGGTGCTCTCGGCCTACGCTTCGCTCCGTTTTTCCGAGGACACACAGTCCGAGGCGGCCCTGACCCTGCGCAACCGCGTTCGGCACGAACTCACCGGTCTCGGCAACCGGATCCTGTTCTTCAGCCTCTGGTGGAAGGCGCTTGATGAAGAGGCGGCCGGGCGTCTCGTGCCCGACGGTGACGCCGCCGGGGACGAGCGTCACTTCCTGGCCGATCTGCGCCGCTTCGCACCCTATACGCTCGACGAGGCCCGCGAACAGCTCATCAACCTCAAGGACGCCGAGGGGATCGACGCCCTGCTGACTCTGTATTCCATGATCACAAACCGGCTGGAGTTCACCCTCGAAGTCGACGGCGAGTCCCGAACCCTGACCCGGGATGCGCTGATGAAGTATGTGCGCAGTCCCTCGTCCGAACTCCGCCAGGCCGCCTATACCGAACTGCACCGGATCTACCACCGCGAAGCTCCCCTTCTGGCCCAGATCTACGCCAACCGGGTGCGCGACTGGCGTTCGGAAAACATCGAGCTGCGGGGTTTCGACTCTCCTCTGGCGGTCCGCAACCTGTCCAACGACATCCCCGATTCCGCCGTTGAAACCCTGCTCGACGTCACCCGGGCCAACACCGGACTGTTCCAGCGCTACTTCACGCTCAAAGCCGGCTGGCTCGGCCGGCCGATCCTGCGCCGCTACGACCTCTACGCCCCGGTGGCGGTTTCGGAACGGACCGTTCCCTACTCCGAAGGGGTCGAACTGGTGCTCGGCACCTTCCGGGATTTCGAGCCCCGTTTCGCCGAACTGGCCGAACGCGTCTTCGCCGACGATCACATCGATTCGGAAATCCGGCCGGGGAAGCGGGGGGGCGCCTTCTGCATGACCGTTCTGCCCGAACACACTCCCTGGGTGCTCTCCAACTATGCCGGGGAAGTACGCGATGTGGCCACCCTGGCCCACGAGCTCGGCCACGCCGTGCACAGCATGCTGGCCGCCGACCATTCGGTTCTGGTCCAGCATCCCACCCTGCCCCTGGCCGAAACGGCCTCGGTCTTCGGTGAAATGCTGGTGGTCGACAGCCTGCTCGAGCGCGAAAGCGATCCGGCGGTGCGCCGCGAGATCCTGGCCGGGGCCCTCGACGATGTCTACGCCACCGTGCTGCGTCAGGCCTTCTTCGTGCTCTTCGAGATCGCGGCCCACGAAGCTGTCATGGCGGGACGTTCTCCCGAAGAGCTCAACGGTCTCTACCTGGAGAACCTGCACGAGCAGTTCGGATCGAGCGTCGAGGTCAACGAGGACTTCGCCTGGGAATGGGTCACCATTCCCCACCTGTATTCCACACCCTTTTACTGCTACGCGTACAGCTTCGGCCAGCTCCTGGTCCTGAGCCTGTACCGCCGTTACCGCGAAGAGGGCCAGACCTTCGTTCCCGCGTACCTGCGTCTGCTGGCCCACGGCGGTTCCGCCCGCCCGGCCGAGATCCTGGCCGAGGTCGGGGTCGACATGACCGATCCGGCCTTCTGGCAGGGAGGCTTCGATGTCGTCGCCGGCTTGATCGACGAACTCGAATGACACGCTGACCGGCAGAACAATCGGCGACGGTATTGCCTTGTGAAGAACCGGTCGGCTGTTGTTGTATCAGTCATTGTCAGAACTGTACCCGGTCGCCGATTTCAGGGGGGAGACAATCATGCACCAGACCAGACGCCGGGCCTCGCTGTGGATTGCCACGATCTCAGCTTTATTCCTTGCTGCCGGTTGTGCCTCCAGTGCGCAGCTCGAGGAGCAACAGCAGCAGGTGGAGGCGGCCAGCCAGGAACTCGTGTCCCTGCAGCAACAGGTAGGTGATCTCGAGCAGCAGCTCTCAGGAGCCCGTGACCGGATCGGAACCCTGCAGTCGGAGAAGAGGGATCTCGAGGACTCCGTGAACGATCTGCGGAATCGCATCGCGACGCTCGAATCGGAGCGGGACGATTTGCGGTCCGAACTCACGACCGAGCAGGAGACCACGGCTGCGGCCGAAGAGTCGGCTTCCGAACTCGAGAGCGAGATGGCCGGGCTGCGCCGCCGGCTTGCAGCCCGGCAAAACCGCATTACCGAGCTCGAAGATCGGACCCAGACCTTTCAGGAGCAGGTCCGCGCTCTGAACGGCACCATCACCGATCTGCGCGCGCAGATATCCGCTCTCGAGACCGAGCGTAACGGCTTGCAGTCTCAGCTCGACGAGACGATCGCGTCCAAGAACGGCACGATCACCCTGCTCGTCGTCCTGCTCATCGTGGCCCTGCTCGGCTCAGCGGTCGGAATCATCCTGATGAGGAAAAAGAGCGTCTGATCGCATCCGGGGGATCCGGGCGGATCGGCGTTACTCTGTCCGGCCGGTTAGCTCCGGCGCCCCGACGACCGTCTCGGGATCGTCCTCGAGTTTCTGGATGGTGATCCCGGTGAAGCCGTAGAAGATCGAAATCAGCGGCGAGAACAGGTTGAGGAAGGCAAAGGGCAGGTAGGTGAAGGCGCTCACCCCCAGAACGCCCGACATGTAGGCCCCGCAGGTGTTCCACGGAATCAGCGACGAGGTCAGGGTGGCCGAATCCTCGAGCGCGCGGGAAAGGTTCTTGGGGTGCAGGCCGCGCCGGAAGAAGGCGTTCCGGTACATCCGGCCGGGCACGATGATGGCCAGGTACTGATCGCTGGCCAGGGCGTTCATGGCGAAGCAGCTCACGATCGTGGCCGTGATGAGGGTGCCGGTCGAACGGGCCAGCTTGAGCACCGCCGCGGCGATCGCTTCGAGCATGCCCGACGCCTCCATGATCCCCCCGAAGGCCAGAGCGACGATGATCAGGGCGATGGTGTCGAGCATGTAGATCAGGCCGCCGCGGGTGAGCAGTTCGTCGACCGCAGTCACTCCGGTTGTGCTTTCATACCCGCTGTACAGGGAGTTGAGCAGGGCGCCGATGCCCCCTCCCGGCTGGCCGGTGAAACTCTGTCTCTGAAACAGAAGCAGAAGTACGGCGCCGACCAGCACCCCGATGATCAGCGCGGGCAGGGCGGGGGTCTTTTTCCACACCAGCCAGAGCACCGCCGCCGGAGCCAGCAGGAGCCAGGGACTGAGGTTGAAAGAGGACTTCAGGGTGGTGAGCATCTGCGTGTATTCGGCGGTCTCGACCGAACCGGAGGTGGGGGTGAGCAGGCCGATGATGGTGTAAAGAATCAGGGCGATGATCAGCGCCGGCAGGGTGGTGTAGACCATGTGGCGGATGTGGGTGAAGAGGGTGGTGCCGGCCACGGCCGGGGCCAGATTGGTGGTATCGGACAGCGGGCTCATCTTGTCGCCGAAATAGGATCCGGAGATGACCGCCCCGGCGGTCATGCCCGGATTGATCCCCAGCGCCTGGCCCACCCCCATCATGGCTAGCCCCACCGTGGCCGCAGTGGACCAGGACGATCCGGTGGCCAGACTGATCAGGGCGCAGATCAGGGCGGTGGCCACCAGAAAGTATCCGGGCGCCAGGATCTTCAAGCCGTAGTAGATCATGATCGGGACCACCCCGCTGGCGATCCAGACCCCGATCAGCAGGCCCACGATGACCAGGATGAGAATGGCGGGCAGGGCCGTTTCGATCCCCTGCGTCATTCCGGCCAGGATGTCCTTGTAGGGCATCTTCAGTACCCAGCCAGCGATAGCCGCGGCGATGATTGCGCCGAAGATCAGAGGGATGTGACCCGAGCCGTCGAGAATGGCGATGGTGTAGAAGAGCATGACGATGAGCAGAATGACCGGAACCAGCGAGATCGCCAGGGTCGGCTTGCGGGGGATATCGCTCACAACAGCCTCCTTCACACCCGGCCGCGGCCGGATGGATCGGATTCACAGGTCGGGCACGTAGCGCGGGTAGGTGCTTTTGGCCGCATCGGCCTCCTCGAGGGGCAGATCGATGGTCAGGACGGGCAGTTCGGGAGAGGTGATCGCCAGAATCACCCCCTCGGGATCGCAGACCCAGCCGACCCCGCCCAGATCGACCTCTCCACCGGCTGGAGCCACCCGGTTGGAAGAGATGGTAAAAGCGCCCGACACGACCGCCGCCACGGCTCCTCCGGTCAGCCATTTGGGCACCGTCGCGACAGGTGTAGCCCGGGGTACGGCAATGATCTGCGCCCCCGCCTGTCCCATGGTGCGGGCGTGTGCGGGAAACCAGAGATCGGTACAGATCTGAAAACCGATCCGGGCCCGACCGGCGCTCGTAACCGCGAACTCGCCCGGGCCTCGCTCGTACCAGCTGGCCTCCCAGAAACCGGGTTCGTCGGGGAGATAACTCTTCAGGTGCACTCCCCGGTACCCCGTACCGGGTTCGTACACAAAGCCTTCATTGAAGCGGTGACCCTGCCGCTCGATGGGGCGGGAACCGAGTCCGACGGCGGGTGCGAGCTGCTCCAGTCGCTCCTGCCACCGGTCGTGAGCCGCCACGGCCGCGGCCCAGAGCTCGGGATCGACCTCGCGCCGGGCCGGGAGCCAGGGGTGAAAAGGCATCTCGGGCAGCAGGACCAGTTCGCTCGCTTCGGCCTGTACGTGCGAGACGAGGTCGGTCCAGGCGTCGGCAAAGGCGCCGCTCTCGTCGGGCAGTTCGCAGATCGTAACTCTCATGACCCCTCTCCGGTCCCGCGTCCCGGGGTGCCGCGATATTCGTCGGGCAGGCGCACGAAACGCTCCGGGTGTCCGGTTTCGACCAGCCAGAGCCGCAGCAGGGCGGCGGCGATGCCGGCTGCGCCCTGCATGTATCCCGTCTGGGCCTGGATGAAATCGGGCCGCACGCGGTGCTCGGCCTGCGGCCATTTCACTCCCGCACCTTCGGTCACCGCCCACCGGCACAGAACGCGCCCGCAGGCCCGGGCGTGTTCGAGATAACGCTCCTGACCCGTCTCGAGATAGACGTCGAGCATGGCCAGCAGAATGCCGGAGGTGCCGCAGCAGACGCTGACGTTGTTCCAGTACCCGGATGGGCTCTCGCCCGGTTCGGCTCCGACCTCGGTCACGAGCCAGTCGGCACCGGCCAGGGCCGGAGCGGGGACCGGTGCACCGGCCGGACTGCCGGGCAGTGCCCGTTCCTGCAGGAACGCGCGTGCGGTTCCGGCCGGACCGTGGCACCAGCCGACGTACTGCAGATCTTCACCCCCTTCTTCGTGATGAAAGACCACGCTCCCGCCGGCCGAACCGTGCGCGGTCAGCCAGGCCAGTCCCGCCCGGCGGGCGGTGAGGTAGTTCTCGACTTCGGATCCGAGGGCTGTGGCCAGCTCGCCGAGAAAGAAACAGACCCCGCTGGTGCCGTGGGCGAAGTTGGGATAGTGCATCCCGGTCGCACCGCCGACCGGCCAGAAGAGCATATCCTCGCGGCGTTGGGCGACCGAGAGGAGCCAGTCGGCCGCTTCGCGAGCGCCGTCCAGATAACGTTCCCGGCTGGAGAAACGCCAGGCTTCGAGCAGGAAGAGCCCGGTCCCGGCCGTTCCGCTGATGATATCGCTCCCCCCGCTCCAGGTCGCCCCGGTTCCGGCCGGGCGGACCGAGTCGAGAATCTCGTCGGCCAGGGCCAGCCCCGCTTCGGCGAATCGGGGCTGATCGGGAAACAGGCGGGCGCCGGCCAGCAGGGCGGCTCCCGAACCGGCCAGGCCGGTGTAGAGCCCGGCTCCCGGGACGCCGGTCGACCGGGCGGTGCCGGTCAGGGCCTCGAGGGCGTTCATGGCGGCCAGGGCCCGCTCACGCCACAGATCATCCCCGAGCGCGGCCGCAGCCTGAAGCAGCCCGAAGACCCGGCCGGCCTGGCCGTGGTAGAGGTCGGGATTGGTGGGGATCCCAAGGCTGTCGCCGGGCACGTCGGGGTAGAGCGACCCGGCCGGACCGGGCACCGCGGCGGCGGCGAGCCATTCCAGACCGGCCAGAGCAGTTTCGCGCCACCGGGCAGACTCGCCGTCCGTGCGGCTGCAACCAGAAAGAGTAAGCAATCCGAACAGAGCGAGACAGCATCCGGCGGCGACGAACCGGGTGGACGTCGCAGGGCAGGTTGGACTTTCCGGCATATGCCATCCTTTCCGGCAGCGGGCGACGGGTTGCGGCGGCGGTCGAGGGGGAATGTATACCGACTGCGGGAAGCACTCCAGGTGCATTCGGATCGGGCGGGGCGAAAAAGAGGCTGACGGCGGTCGCCGGGGGAAGTTGTTTGGCTCCATGCCTGGTTTTCGTCTACCCGCTCTCTCCCCCGGTCAGCGCCACATGGTGGGCGCCGCTTTCTTTTTCAGTCTGATGAGCCTGATGGTCAAGATGGCCGGTCGGCATCTGCCCACCTGGGAAATGGTTTTTTTCCGCTCCCTGGTGATGCTCATCATCTGTACCGTCCTGATCCGGCGCCAGGGCATTCCGACCTGGGGCAATCATCGTGGCCTGCTCATCGCCCGCGGGGTTTTCGGTTTCGTCGCCCTGAATTTTTTTTACTACTCGATCGTCCACCTGCCTCTGAGCGACGCCACCACGATCATGTTTACCAATGCTGTCTTCACCGCCCTGCTGGCGGTCATCTTCCTGGCCGAGCACTTTTCGGTGCGGCAGGGAGTGTTGATCGGAATCAGCCTGGCCGGGGTGATGCTGGTGGCTCAACCGACCGCGCTGTTCGGCGGTCTGGGGAGCGGTCTCGATCAGGTGGCGGTCACGATCGGTCTGGGAGGAGCCCTGATGAGCGCCGCCGCCTGGGTGACGATCCGGAGGCTCGGGCACACCGAAGAATCCCTGGTCATCATCTTCTACTTCTCGCTGGTGAGCACTCTCGGGGCCCTGCCCCTGCTGGCGATCGAGTTCGTTATGCCCACCCCGATGGAGTGGCTGATGCTGATCGGCCTGGGGGTCTTCACCCATTTCGGACAGATCTACCTGACTCGGGCTCTGAAGCTCGAGCGGGCCGGACGGGCCGCCCCGGTCGGCTACGTGCAGATCGTATTCGCAGCTCTCTGGGGAGTGTTCTTCTTCGCCGAAATTCCCAACCTGCTGAGTATCGCCGGGGCAGTGGTGATCGTGCTCAGCACCATCATGATGGGGCGCCGTCCGGCGCAGCCGACTCTATAGCTCCCCGATACATCGGGAGGACGAGATGAAAGCATACGTACCCAGGGTGATCGTCGCGGCGGGAGCGGCCTGTCTCCTGCTGCCCGTCCGCCCCCTGCCGCTGACGGCCCAGTCCGATATCGCTGTGCACTATCGCAGCGATGCCCGCCGCATTCTGACTGCGGTCCGCGAGCAGGGGCGGCAGTGGGACAAGCTGGTGGCCCTCTGCGACGGGATCGGGCCCCGCCTTTCAGGCTCGGCCGGTGACCGGGCCTCGCGCGAATGGGCTCTGGAGACCATGCGGTCCGACGGGCTCGAGAACGTTCGGAGCGAACCGGTGCTGGTACCGCACTGGATCCGGGGGGATGAAGAAGCCTCTCTGATTCGCCCCGCCCGGCGCCCGCTCGGGCTGACCACCCTGGGCGGGAGCATCGGCACCCCGCCCGGCGGGCTGGAAGCCGACGTCGTGATGGTGACCAGTTTCGACGAACTCGAGGCTCTGCCCGATGCGGAGGTCCGGGGCCGGATCGTGCTCTTCAACGTCCCCATGCGCCGGACCGACCGTTCGATGGCCGGCTACGGCGAGGCGGTCGCCTACCGCAGCGGGGGTCCGGCGGCGGCGGCCCGCAAGGGGGCGGTGGCCTGCCTGGTGCGCAGTGTGGGCACGGGGCCGGCGGCCAATCTCCATACCGGGGTAATGCAGTATGTCGACGGCGTGCCGCCCATCCCGGCCGCGGCCTTGACCATGGCCGACGCCGGTGCTCTGGCCCGGCTCTGCGACGCCGGCCGGCGGGTCCGCGTCCGCCTCCGGCTCGGGGCCCGGACGATGCCTCACGTGAACGGCGCCAATGTCATCGGGGAACTCGTCGGACGGGAGCGGCCCGACGAGGTGGTCGTGATCGGCGGACACCTCGATTCGTGGGATCTGGGAACGGGAGCCCACGACGACGCCGCCGGCTGCATCCAGGCCATGGAGGCGGCCCGCCTGCTCCTGGCTCTCGACCTGCGACCCCGTCGGACAATCCGGGTGGTCCTCTTTGCAGCCGAGGAAATGGGTGAGCTCAACGGCGGCAACGGGTATGCCCGCCGGCATGCCGGACAGGTTCACGACCATGTGGCGGCGATCGAGTCCGATGCCGGAGCCGGCCCCCTGATAGGTTTCAGTGCCGGAGGGACGACCGAATCAGGCTACGCCGTCCTCCGGTCCATTCTGAGCCTGCTCGAGCCGATCGGAGCGACCGAGCTGCGAATCGGCGGAGGGGGACCCGATATCGGTCCGCTGGGTACCGAGGGGGTGCCCGTGCTCGCGCTCTGGCCCGACGTGAGCCGTTACTTCGATTACCATCACTCCGCCGAGGATGTGGTCGAGAACATCGATCCCGTGCTGCTGGCCGACGGCACCGCCGCCATGGCGGTCATGGCCTACATCCTGGCCGACATCCAGACACCGCTGCCGCGTGCGGAGGGCCGGTAAACCGGAACCTGCGGCTCATGAGCCCGCCGTCGGGTTCGCAGATCGCATACGTCCCTCATTGCCCCGGGGGACAGGGTTCGTTTCTTTGGAGGTTGCGAGGAGTTGATCAGATCATGACCGGATCAGGGAGTGAGCGCGTATGAGCCGACTCTTGGGGTACATGGGGCCGCAGATCTCGATCGCTTCGGCCATCCTGGAACCGTCGCATTCTCTGGTCGAGCAGTCGTACGCACCCCGCGAAATGATCACCGGCACCATCAACGCCGACGGGTTCGGCTTCGGCTGGTACTGCGATGAGTGCGACCTGCCCGGCGTCTACCACCGTGACACCCCGATCTGGAGCGATACCGATCTGCCGCGGCTGGGACGGGCGGTGCATACCAGCTGCCTCTTCGCTGCGGTTCGCAACGCCAGTCCCGGATTCGACGTCAACCTCCAGAACGTACCGCCCTTCGTGCACCAGCAGCT
This sequence comes from uncultured Gemmatimonadota bacterium, assembly GCA_964576115.1. Classification (GTDB taxonomy): domain Bacteria; phylum Blakebacterota; class Blakebacteria; order Blakebacterales; family Blakebacteraceae; genus CAYSYY01. The sequence goes on along the minus strand of CAZNUA010000001.1, from coordinate 128,947 downwards.
GCTTTTCATGCACAACGGGGCGGTGGAGGGATTCCATCTGCGTTTCCGGGGCCCCCTCGTAGAACAGATCCCCGACGCCGTCCTGGCGACCCTGCACGGCTCGGCTGATTCGGAACGGATTTTCGCCCTAGTCAAGACCTACCTGCTTGACCACGACATGGGTGATGGAGTCGATGCCGCAGTGCTGCGCGACGCACTGTATTTTGCGCTGAAAATGGTGTTGGAGATCGCCCGCGAGGACAAAGCCCGGGCTTCCCTCAATCTGGGGCTGACCAACGGCCGGGCGATGGTCTTCGCCCGTCTGGCGCGAGGGATCAAATCGAACAGTCTCTACCTGCGTCAGACCCCGGAAGCGGTCTGGATCGCGTCCGAACCGCTCGACTCACCTGCGGAGTGGGAAGCGGTCGAGAAGGACCACTTCGTGCTGGTTGATTCCCCGGCCGAGGTCAGGATAGAGAAGATCGCCGGTCTGCCTCCCCGCAGCCACTGGCGGGAGGGCTGAGAACCTCCGGCGCCAGCCAAACCTTACGATCGCCGGTTACCCTAGCGCGGCGCGTATCCGATCGAGACGACCAGATGCCGGCCGGGGTTGTAGACCCCCGAACCGTGCTCCTTGTAGGCGTGGTCGAAAATGTTCCCGAAGGTCAGGCCGAGACGCCAGGGGCCGAGATCGTACGAACCCCGCAGGTTCCAGTCAGACCAGCCCGGCGTGCCCCCCGGATCGATCCGGGTGTCATCGATATCCTCGGCCGAGAGCCGGTCCTGGGCTCCGGCGGCCCGCACGAAGAACTCCAGGCTCTTCCCCTCGCCCCGCCACTGCACCCCGGCCAGTCCCATCAGGGGCGGGATGCGCCGCATCGGTTCATCCAGGGTCGTGCTCTGACCGTAGGTATAGAAGACATTGCCGCGCAGAAAGAGCCCGTCGACGAGGCGGAAGCGTCCCTGCAGCTCGGCCCCTCTGATATAAGCCTCGCCCAGGTTCGCCTTGACCTTGATCCGCTCCTCCGGATCCTCCAGCCCGTCGCCGTCCAGATCGAGCCATGACTGGCCGTCGTACGTGCCGTCGGTGCGGGCAAGCAGATCGTCGAAGGCCGAGTAGTAGACAAAGCCCTCGATATCGCTCGAGTTCCACTCGGTCTTGAAGCCGACCTCGTAGTTGGTGCTCAGTTCGGCCCGCAGGCCCGGGCTGGGGGCGTCGACCCAGTTCTGGCTCGATTTCAGAACCACGGTGTCATTGAAGTTGGGAGCCCGGAAGCCGCGGCTCACATTGGCCAGGAGGATGAAACCGGAACCCACCTGACTGCTCAGACCGAGATTGCCGGTCAGGTTGGTAAAGCTGTCCTCGAAGGATCCCCATGGCGCCTCGAGCGGCGCACTGTACCCGATCAGGCTGTAACGCAGACCAAGGGTGAGATTGGTGCGGTGCCCGAGCATGAGGTCATCGCTGGCGAAGAGGCCGAACTGATCGAAGGTCGAACCGTCGGGATAGGCGCCGCGCTTCTCTTCCCTGACCTCACCGGTGATATCGGTCCGCCCGCTGGCCAGGTTGTCGTGGTAGTACTCGACCCCCCAGCGGACCACGTGCCGGTTGGCCAGCAGCGAAGTGGCCTGCAGAAAGGTCCCGAAGGTCGTGAGCAGATCGTCCTCGTGGCGCAGGGTGTCGTCACCCGGTTTGCGCTTGAGCCGGCCCTCGTGTTCGCGCTGGAAGCTGATATTGATTTCCAGGTTGTTGAGCCAGGGGGCGGGCTGGTGATGGGAGTAGGCGATCATTCCCAGAAAGCGCCGCTGCGGTTCGTAGAGATAGGTTTTGTAGGAGCCCGAGGCGTACTGATCGTAGCGGGGCACCCGGCGCTGCAGGGTATTGAGCACGTCGAAACGCAGGGTCTGACGATCGGAGAGTCGCCAGGCGCCGATCAGGTAGCCCGAAGTTTCGTCGTAACCGGTCGGATGGTGAGGGGCGATGACCCCGCCGGGTTTCAGGTCGCCGACCGAACGCACCGTCGCCCCGACCGTTGCAGCAAAGGAAGGGCCGGCCCGTTCCAGGCCCAGGTGCAGGGAACGGCCGTCGTCACCTGAGGTGTAGCGGGTGTGCAGGCGGGGACGCCACTGCACCCTGCCGTCGGTGAAGGCGGGGGGGCGGGAGATGAGATTGACCATCCCCCCCACGGCATCGGAGCCGTAGAGGACCGAGCCGGGACCCCGCACGACCTCCATGCGGGTCAGGGCTTCGGCATCGATCGTGTTCAGGTACTGGTTTCCCCCCTCGCGGAAGATCGGTTTGTTGAGGCGCACCCCGTTGTAGAGCAGGAGGATGTCCTTGCCGATCAGGCCGCGGATGATCGGCGCGCCGTGGCCGGCGGTGGTCTTCTGCACCAGCACCCCGGTAGCTTCGCGCAGGGCGTCGGCGGTACTCGAGGCGGATCGGTTTTCGATCGTCTCTTCTTCGGTCAGCCCGATCGGTTTGTGGGACCGGTGTTCAGCTTCGATCCGCCGGTCGGCCGTGACCGTTACCCGCCCCATGTCGATGGTGTGCGGTTCGAGCCTTATCTCGATCTCGAGTCGCTCGCCGGCTCGCAGTTCGATGGTGTGTTCGCCGGTCCGGTAGCCGATCCGGCTCACCACCAGCACGTCGGTCAGGGCCGGCAGGTCGGGGATCACGAAACGTCCCTCCCGGTCGGCGAAAGCTCCCCGACCGCTATCACGCAGGAAGATGTTGGTGGCCGGAAGGGGAGCGCCGGTGATCGCATCCGTTACCATCCCGGCGATCGCTCCGTTCGTCTGAGCCCTGGCGGATGGCGGAGCGGCGAGCAGGAGCGTCAGGATGATCGGCAGCAGTCGGGCGAGGTGTTTCATTCAACGCCTTTCATCTCCGAACGGGGTGGGACGGGGGATAAAGACAGAGCGAGATGCTGTAGAATAGTACATGACATCATCTCTCTCCATTCACGATTCTCGCGCCTGCCGGGTTGCACCGACCTGCGGATCCGAACCGTTGAGCCGCCCTTTCCCTGCCGGGGCCGGAGGTGATACTGTCGGGGTCCGGACGCGGGAAACGCATGAACCGGAGAGAGGCGACGAACAGGAAGGGATGCAGTCATGGCGACATGGGATTTCAGTGGTAAACGGGCTCTCATCACGGGGGCGAGCAGCGGCATCGGTCGGGCCGCGACCGAACTCTTTGTCCGGGCCGGCGCCCGGGTCTGCGCCACCGGCCGCCGATCCGAAGCCCTGGCCGAACTCGCCGCCGCCCTCGATCCGGCCCCGGGCAGCATCCATGTTCTGGCCGGCGATCTGACCAATGACGCCTTCCGGACCGAACTGGTCGAGACCGCTCTGAGCGAATTCGACGGGCTCGACACTCTGGTCAACGCCGCCGGGATCATCGCCAGCGCCGACTGGGAGAGCACCACCCTGGAGGACTGGGATATCATGATGGATATCAACCTCCGCTCCCTTTTCGCCCTGACCCGGCTCTGCATCCCCTCCCTGCTCGTCTCGCAGGGAACGATCGTGAACGTCTCGAGCGTGACGGGTCTGCGGGCCTTCCCCGGCGTGCTGGCCTACTGCGTCAGCAAGGCCGGAGTCGATCAGCTCACCCGCTGCCTGGCCATGGAACTGGCGCCGCACGGGGTGCGGGTCAACGGGCTGAATCCCGGGGTGACCGTGACCAACCTGCACCGGGCGGGGGGCATGGATGAGGAACGCTACGCCACCTTCCTGGAGCACTCGAAAACGACCCATCCTCTCGGGCGGGTGGGCCGGCCCGAGGAAATCGCCGACCTGATCGCCTTCCTGGTCTCGCCGAACTCCGGCTGGATTACCGGGGAGACGATCGCCATCGACGGCGGCCGGCATCAGACCTGCGCCCGGTAACGAGATACGGTCGGTCTGAATGCCGGTCGCAGAGTGAGTGTAACGAAGGCAGATGATCCGCGAGGACGTGACCCGAGGGACATGAATGAGGAGAGTGACACCGATGCGCCGAATCGCCCTGCTGCTGCCGGCCGCCGCCATCGTCGTGATGGCTGCCTGTTCCGGAGAACTGACCGAAGAGCAGATCGTGGCCCGGGCCGAGAGAGCCCACGTGAAAGCCTGGGTCGCCGATACCCATCTCGACTCCCCCCTGCACGTGCGCGATCCCGAGTGGAGCGCCAATGACCGGCACGACTTGGAGACGTGGGGGGGAGGCGGCCTGTGGGATATCCCCCGCATGATCGAGGGTGATGTAGACGCCGTCTTTCTGGCCGTGTACACCGAGCAGGGGCCGCTCACCGAGGAGGGGTACGCCAACGTCCACCAGAGGGCAATCGCGGCATTCGACTGGGTTCACGCCCAGGCCGAAGCGAGCCCCGATGCCGAGCTGGCTCTGAGCGTGGCCGATGCCCTGCGCCTGCATCGGGCGGGCACGAGGGCCATCTTCATCGGGGTGGAAAACGGCTACCCGATCGGGCCCGATCTCTCCAACGTGGAGGATTTCTACAACCGCGGCATGCGCTACATGACCCTCTCGCACTCCTCTGATAACCAGATCTGTGCCTCGAGCACCCACCGCGAGGAGCGGGAGGACTTCGGTCTGACCGACTTCGGCCGCCAGGTCGTGGCTGAAATGAACCGCCTGGGAGTCATGATCGACTGTTCCCACGTCTCCGATCAGACCTTCTTCGACGTGGCCGAGATGTCGAGTGCCCCGGTCATCGCCAGCCACTCGGGCGTCGACGGGATCAACGATCATCCCCGCAACTTCAGCGACGAGATGCTCTACCGCCTGGCCGAGATCGGCGGCTGTATCCAGCTCATCCCGCTCGACTCGTTCATCAGGGGTGAGGTTCCCAATCCCGAGCGCGAAGCCGCCGAAGCGGCCCTGCAGGAAAAGTACGGCGATATCGAATCCCTCAGCCAGGAACAGCAGGCAGCCTTCATGCAGGAGTACCGGACCCTGCGCCGGCAGTACCCGACCCCGCCGGCCACCATCGACGACTTCATCAAGCACATCGATTACGTGGTGAACCTGATCGGGATCGACCATGTCGGTTTCGGTTCCGACTTTGACGGCGGGGGCGGGGTGGAGGGCCTGAACGATATCTCGATGCTTCCCAACCTGAGCGTCGAACTCATTCGGTGCGGCTACACGGCCCGGGATCTCGATAAATTCTGGGGCGGTAATTTGCTGCGGGTATTCAGGGAGGTGGAAAAAGCAGCAGGGAACTAAAATAATAAACAATAAAGTAGTATAAGATATAATAAGTAGTTAATAACCCCATTTGGGGAAGTGTGTGTGTATGTTTTGTTCATATATGTATATATTAATGTTCATTGTGTGTATTAATAAAAGAATATAAAGCATTGTAATGCCTGAATGGTATCAGCACATATTATTGTGCATGAAAAGCAACGTTAAAACAGCTAGATGTACACTATTAATTAATATTACACGTATATTAGCTGTAAATATTATTGGAAAACCTAGAATATAGAAATAGTTGTATTTACATTCTTGGTAGGTGTAATAATATGCTATAATATATTATTAGCCTTAAATAATCTTAAATACACCATAATAAAACAAAAGTTGCCATGTATTGTCAGACAAGGCGGGTGACAGACTCTGTCAGGCAGGGTGCCGACCGGTGGTCGGGCGCACCGGCAGATACCGCTGATGTGAGTTACTCGTGATGGCTGACGTCCGTGCCGTGTGGTTTCCAGAGGAAAAACGTGATCGCCATCAGGAAGAAGACCTCGGCCCCGTGGAGGGCTCCTCCGGCAGTGATCCCGAGGATCGCGCCGCTCGGGATGATGCCGATCGAAAGGATCAGACCATAGAGGACCGAGAGCAGGCCGATGATGGCGGCAGTGGCGCCGAAGGTATACATCCTCATTGTTTTTTGCTCCCCTCCGTTTTCCGATCAGGGTGCGGGTGAACTCAGGCGGTGCATCTTCTCCTCGCGTACCGCCCGATGAAGAATGTATCGTATCACATCACTGCGACACAGGTACAGCAGCTCTGCATTCTGACGCGCTAGGGACTTAGAGACCGCATCGGGGGACAACGACATGAACAGCATCGCCAGCGACCCGTTCGGCGCCGTCCGGACATTCACTGCCAACGATACCGAATACACCTACTGGAGCCTGCCGGCTCTCGAGGAAGCCGGGGTGGGGCATATCAGCCGTCTGCCGGTCTGCCTGCGGATCGTCCTCGAGAGCGTACTGCGCAATCTTGATGACGAAAAGGTCACTGCGGATGACGTGCGCAATCTGGCCGGCTGGCGGGCCGACGACCCCGCCCCGGCCGAAATTCCCTTTACGGTCGCACGGATCGTCATGCAGGACTTCACCGGGGTTCCGGCCGTGGTCGATCTGGCCGCCATGCGTGCGGCCATGGCCCGGGCGGGGAAGGAACCCGAACTGATCAATCCCCTCTGTCCGGTCCATATGGTGGTGGACCATTCCGTTCAGGTCGACGCGTTCGGTTCCCCCGATGCGTTTTCGATCAACACCCGTCTCGAATTCGAGCGCAACAGCGAGCGCTATACGCTGTTGAAATGGGCCAAGGGAGCGTACGAAGATTTCGATGTGGTTCCGCCGGCGATCGGCATCATCCACCAGGTCAACCTCGAATACCTGGCCCGGGGTGTCTTCGCCAGCGAGGCCGGGGCCCGGACCATTGCTTACCCCGATACTCTGGTCGGGACCGATTCGCACACAACCATGATCAACGGAATCGGCGTGGTCGGCTGGGGGGTCGGCGGCATCGAGGCCGAAGCCGCCCTGCTCGGCCAGCCCGTCGTCTTCCTGACTCCCGAAGTGGTCGGTTTCCGCATGAACGGCAAACTGGCCGAGGGCGTGACCGCCACCGATCTGGTCCTGACCGTGACCGAGATCCTGCGGCGCGAAGGAGTGGTGGGCAAGTTCGTGGAGTATTTCGGCGAGGGAGTCGAAGCCCTCAGCCTGCCCGATCGTGCCACCATCGCCAACATGAGTCCGGAGTACGGCGCCACCATGGGCTTTTTCCCCATCGATGAGGAGACTCTGGAATACTACCGTTTTTCGGGCCGCAGTGAAGAGCAGGTTGCCCTGGTGCGGGCGTACTTCGAAGCCCAGGGTATGTTCGGCATCCCCAAAGCGGGCGAGGTCGAGTACTCGACCGAACTCGAACTCGATCTGGGAAGTGTCGGACCCAGCGTGGCCGGTCCCCGCCTGCCGCAGGCCCGGATCTCTCTGGGAGATCTGCAGGGATCGTTCACCGGGCAATTGGCCCAGCCGGTTCCCGAGGGCGGCTTCGGCCGCGATTCGGATTCGATCACAGCGGCGGCCGACGGCCTGCAGGACGGCGATGTGGTCATCGCCGCCATCACGTCGTGTACCAACACCTCCAACCCGATGGTCATGCTCGCGTCGGGCCTGGTGGCGAAAAAGGCCGTCGAAAAAGGGCTGCAGGTTCCGCCGCACGTGAAGACGTCGCTGGCCCCGGGCAGCCGGGTGGTCACCGATTATCTCGAAAAATCGGGCCTGCTCCCCTACCTGGAACAGATCGGTTTCCATGTGGTCGGGTACGGATGCACGACCTGCATCGGTAACTCCGGGCCCCTGCCCGAAGAGATCCGGGCCCAGATCGTGGACTCCGACCTGGTCTGCGCCAGCGTGCTGAGCGGCAATCGCAATTTCGAGGCCCGGGTACATCCCGATGTGAAGGCCAGCTACCTGGCCTCGCCGCCGCTGGTAGTGGCTTTCGCCCTGGCCGGATCGGTCCGCCGGGATCTGACCCGCGATCCGATCGGCGAAGGAACCGATGGAGAACCGGTGTACCTGAAGGATATCTGGCCCTGCTCCGAAGAGATCCGCGAGGCTCTGGCCATCGGTCTGAGCCCGGAAGCGTTCCGGACCAGGTATACCGACATCGAGGCTCAGGCCGAGGAGTGGAACGCTCTGGAAGCTCCCACCGGGACGCTCTTCGAGTGGGATCGCGAGAGCACCTATATCCAGGAGCCGCCCTATTTCACCGGCGACTTCGATCCGCACTCTCCACCGCCGGTGACCGATCTCGAAGGCGCCCGGGCCCTGCTGGTTCTGGGCGACAACATCACCACCGACCACATCTCCCCAGCCGGAGCTTTCGCCGAGTCGACCCCCGCCGGGACCTACCTGACCGGACGGGGTGTCGAGCCCAGCGATTTCAATTCCTACGGTTCGCGGCGGGGCAATCACGAGGTCATGATCCGGGGCACATTCGCGAACAACCGGATCAAGAACCAGCTGGTGTCGCCCACCGAAGGGGGTTTTACCCGCCACTTCCCCGACGGTGAGGAGATGAGCGTGTACGATGCCGCGGTGCAGTACGAACACGAAGGCGTACCGCTGATCGTTCTGGCCGGCGTCAACTACGGCACCGGTTCGAGCCGCGACTGGGCCGCCAAGGGAACCCGGCTGCTCGGAGTGCAGGTTGTCGCGGCCCGCAGCTTCGAGCGGATCCATCGCTCGAACCTGGTCGGCATGGGGGTTCTGCCGCTGCAGTTCAAGCCGGGCGACTCACATGAAAGTCTCGGGCTGGACGGGAGTGAAGAGTTCCGGATCGGCGGCCTGGACTCGGAACTGAAACCGGGTGGTGAGATCATTCTGGAATGGACCGCAGTCGACGGACAGAGCGGCTCGGCGGCCCTTGATGTGCGTCTCGACACCCCCTTCGAAGTCGAGGTCTACCGTCACCGCGGTATCCTCGATTACGTGCTGCGACGGCTGATCGCCGCCGGAGACTGACTGTCTCATGGCTCCGGCGAAGCGCAGAAGGTCGGCGAGTGTCGATGTCGGGGGAGTAGGTATAGGAGGGGACGCACCGATTGCGGTGCAGTCGATGACCAACACCCCCACCGCCGATGTCGAGTCGACGGTTGCCCAGATCTGCGACCTGGTCCGGGCCGGTTCCGAACTGGTCCGTCTCACCGTCAACACCCGTCAGGCCGCCGAGGCCGTACCGGCGATCGCCGACGCCCTCGCCCGCGCCGGATGTGAAGTGCCCCTGATCGGGGATTTTCACTACAACGGCCATCTTCTGCTCGCTGAACATCCCGCCTGTGCCGACACCCTGGCCAAGTACCGGATCAATCCCGGCAACGTCGGGGTCGGGGTGGGGCGGGACGACAATTTCGCGGCGATCATCGGGCGGGCGATCGCCCACCGCCGGCCGGTGCGGATCGGGGCCAACTGGGGCAGTGTAGATGCCGACCTGCAGGCCCGGCTGATGGAGCAGCACGCGGTTGGCGCAGACGCCCGGCCCCCGCGCGAAGTCGTGCGTACAGCCCTGCTTGAAAGCGTCCTTGCCTCGGCCCGCCGGGCCGAGGAACTCGGGCTGGAACCCGACCGGATCGTGGTCTCCATCAAGGTCTCGAACGTTCCCGAACTCGTTGCGGTAAATCGCGAACTGGCCGCCTCCTGTTCCTATCCGATTCACCTCGGGCTCACCGAAGCCGGCGGTGGGGACCGGGGGATCATCGGCAGCGTGGTCGGGTCGGGAATCCTGCTGGTCGAGGGAATCGGCGATACCGTCCGGGTGAGCCTGACTCCCGAACCCGACGGTGATCGCACCCGGGAGGTGCAGGTGGCTCGTCAGCTTCTGCAGAGTCTCGACCTGCGCCGCTTCGAACCCCAGGTCGTCTCCTGCCCGGGGTGCGGCCGGACCGGGAGCACCGCCTATCTCGCTCTCGCCGACCGGGTTCGCAAGCATATCGCCGAGATGAGCCGGGAGTGGAGCCGGCGCTTCCCCGGTGTCGAGGAGCTCGAGATCGCCGTCATGGGGTGTGTGGTAAACGGACCCGGCGAGAGCCGCCACGCCGATATCGGGATCAGCCTGCCCGGCACGGCCGAGGAACCGAAAGCCCCGGTGTATGTCGACGGTGCCCTCCACGCCACCCTCGCGGGAGACGATATCGCCGGGCAGTTCCTGCACCTGCTCGACGACTATATCGAGCGGCGGTTCGGTTCATGACCCGGCCCCGATCCCGTCTCGGGACAACCGCTGCCGTTCTTCTGTTCGCCGTTCTCGCTCTGGCGGCCTGTACCTCTCTGTCCCGGGTCGGCGACCCGGTCAGGCTACGGGTTCTGACCTATAACATCCATCACGGGGAAGGGGTCGACGGCTCGTTCGATCTGGAACGCCTGGCCCGGGTCATCACCGCTGTCGAGCCCGATCTCGTTGCTCTCCAGGAGGTCGACCGGGCCACCGAACGTTCGAGCGGAGTCGACCAGGCAGCCGAACTCGGCCGCCTGACCGGGATGCAGGCTTTCTTCGGCGAGGCGATGCCATACCGGGGTGGGGGATACGGCGAGGCGGTCCTGACCCGCTTGAAGGTCCTCGACGTCACGACCCACCCGCTGGCCGCGAGTCCGGGGCACGAACCGCGCGCCGCCCTGGCCGTGACGGTCAGAGCCTGGCGCAGAGGCCCGCGCCTGGTTTTCATCGGCACCCATCTGGATCACACCGGCGACCCGACCGATCGGATCGAACAGGCCGTACTCCTGAACGATCTTGCCCTTGGGTACGACCCTCAACTCCAGATTCTGGCCGGCGATCTGAATGCTCTCCCGGACAGCGAGCCGATGCTCGTACTGGCACAGCAGTGGCAGGACACCTCGCCCGTGCGGCAAGAGCCGACTTTCCCGAGCCGCGATCCGCAGCGCCGCCTCGATTACATCCTCGTACGTCCCGCCGGCGCCTGGCGGGTGGTCGAGGTGCGGGTTCTGGAAGAAGACATCGCCTCGGATCACCGCCCGCTCCTGGTCATTCTCGAACCTGGAGGTCCCTGATGACCGTTGCCGAAGCCATTCGAAACCGTCGCAGCATCCGCTCGTACCGCGATGAGCCGGTAGAGGAGGAAAAACTCCTGGCCGTGCTCGAGGCCGGACGTCTGGCTCCTTCGGCCAATAACAAGCAGGAGTGGCGCTTCGTGGTCGTGCGCGATGCCGGCCTGCGGCAGCAGCTCGTGGTTGCGGCCAACGGGCAGCGCTTCGTGGGCGAGGCGCCTGTCGTCATCGCCTGCTGTGCCGAGACCGACCGGCGGACGATGCGCTGCGGTCAGCTGGCTTATCCGATCGATGTAGCGATCGCGATCGACCACATGACCCTGGCGGCTCACGAACTGGGGCTGGGAACCTGCTGGGTCGGATCCTTCTCCGCCGATCAGGTCCGGGACGTTCTGGGTATTCCCGATGAAATCGAAGTCGTGCAGCTTCTGACACTCGGGTATGCCTCGGCCACCGGAAACCCACGGGGGCGTCTGGAGCTCGACGAGATCGTGCGCTTCGAGACCTGGGAGGGAAACCGGCCGGAATGAGCGGACCGCTGCCGATCGAGAAAATCGTATCCGGCGGGCAGAGCGGGGTGGATCGGGGCGCTCTCGATGCCGCTCTGGCCGCGGGTATTTCCTGCGGCGGATGGTGTCCGCGGGGGCGCCGGGCCGAAGACGGCCCGATCGCTTCCCGCTATCCCCTGCAGGAAACCATGACCGAACGGTATGAAGATCGGACCGAATTCAATGTCCGTGACAGCGATGCCACCCTGGTGATCGCGCCTCCCTTTCCCGCCGGAGGCACGGCCTACACTCTCTATCAGATCGAGCAGTACGGTCGTCCCTGGGCCGTGGTCGATCTGGAACGGATCGCCGCTTCTTCCGAGCATCTGGAAAGTGAGAGTGAGCGGATCCGAACCTGGATCCGCACCCACAACATCCGGGTTTTGAATGTGGCCGGGCCGCGCGAGAGCAAGCGGCCCGGCGCAGCAGCGACGACGGAGCAATTCCTGAGAAGTGTTTTAAAGCTGAGCTAATGTGGCCGGGCCTATTCCTGTTCCAGCTGTTTGACTTTGTCGAGCCGGCGCACGAAGCGTTCCTCGTTCGAGAAGGAAGCGAAGAGAAAAGCCCTGACCAGCTCGGTGGCCAGAGCGACGCCGATGACCCGGCCGCCCATGCAGAGCACGTTCATGTCGTCGTGTTCCACTCCCTGGGCGGCCGAATAGGTATCGTGACAGACTGCAGCCCGGATACCCTTCATCTTGTTCGCGGCGATGCTGGTGCCTACCCCGCTGCCGCAGATCAGGATGCCCCGGTCGGCTTCCTCGAGCTGCATGACTTTGCCCACCGCCTGGGCCACATCGGGATAGTCGGTCTTCACATCGGGGGAATCGGTTCCCAGGTTGATCACCTCGTGACCGAGGTCGGCGATAACCTTCGCAACCGCAGCTTTCAACGCGAAACCGGCATGATCACAGGCTATGACAACACGCATTATCGTTCCTCCAGCAGTTTTTTCACACGGTCCACGACGGCCTCGGCGGTAAAATCCATCCGGGGATAGAGAACCTCGTACGGAGCCGAGGCGCCGAAACGGTTCAGCCCGTGCACGTGAGTCGGTCTGTCGACCCAGCGCTCCCATCCCGATGTGACACCCGCTTCGATCGCAATCTTCAGGCTCCCGGCCGGTAAAACATCCTCGAGGTACTCGAGACTCTGTTCGTCGAATATATCCCAGCAGGGAAGGCTGACGACCCGGGTACCGATCGACTCGGCTTCGAGCAGGGCTTTGGCTTCGAGCGCGAGCGGGACCTCTGAGCCGGTAGCGATGAGGGCCACCTGACGCTGTCCCAGCGTGCGGCTCAGCACGTAGCCGCCGTGCCGTGTGCCGGCCGCCCGCGCCGGATCGATGACGGGCAGGTTCTGGCGGGTCAGGATCAGGGCGGTGGGGCCGTCCTGACGCCCGAGCGCCATTTCCCAGGCCCGGGCGGTTTCGTTGGCATCGGCGGGCCGGATCACGTGCAGACCGGGAATGAGCCGCAGGCTCATGATGTGTTCGACCGGTTGGTGAGTCGGACCGTCCTCACCGACTGCGATCGAATCGTGGGTGAAGAGATAAATGACGGGCAGTCCCATCATCGCAGCCAGCCGCAGGCTGGGACGCATGTAATCGCTGAAAACCAGGAAGGTGGCCGCATACGGGCGCAGTCCGCCGTGCAGGGCCAGGCCGTTGCAGATGGCTCCCATGGCATGTTCGCGCACGCCGAAGCGCAGGTTGCGCCCCCCCGGTTCGTCATGCGATTGATCGGCCAGGTTCTCCATGAGACTCTTGTTCGAGGGCGCCAGATCGGCCGATCCGCCGACCAGGTTCGGCACCACTCCCGCCAGGGCGTTGAGTACCTTTCCCGACGCGCTCCGGGTTGCAATCGGTCTGGCCCCGGCGTCGAAGACCGGCAGGGCGCCGGTCCAATCCTCCGGAAGTACTCCGGCGAGTTCCTCTTTCAGCCTTTCGGCCTGCTCGGGATAGGACGTGCGGTAGCGCTCGAGGAGCGTCTGCCACGCATTCTGGAGATCGCGGCCGCGCGGGCGGGCGTCCATGTGATCGCGCACATCGTTGGGGATATGGAAGGATTCGTCTTCAGGCCAGCCCAGGGCCGCTTTTGTGAGCCGGAGTTCTTCGGCCCCGAGTGGGGCGCCATGGGCACCGGCCGTCCCCGCCTTGTTCGGGCTGCCCCAGGCGATGGTCGTCCGGCAGGGGATGAGCGAAGGACGCCGGTCCCGGCGGGCCCGGATGATGGCGGCGTCGAGGGCTTCCAGGTCGAGACCGTCGACGGTATTGGGGACGTGCCAGCCGTAGGCCTGGAAGCGGCGCCGGACATTTTCGGTGAATGTCAGCCCGGTCGAGCCGTCGATTGTGATTCCGTTGTCGTCGTACAGGAGGATGAGCTTGTCGAGCTGCAGGTGGCCGGCCAGCGAGGCGGCTTCGGAAGCGACTCCCTCCATCAGGTCCCCATCGGAGCAGAGTCCCCAGGTATAGTGATCGAAGAGTTTCAGGCCCGGGCGGTTCCAGCGGGCGGCCTGGATGCGTTCGGCCAGGGCCAGTCCCACCGCCATGCCGACCCCCTGACCGAGCGGTCCGGTGGTGGCCTCCACGCCGGGCGTCAGTCCGTATTCGGGGTGACCGGGGGTGAGGCTTCCCCACTGGCGGAACTGCCGCAGCTCTTCGAGCGGCAGATCGTATCCGGTCAGGTGAAGCAGACCGTAAAGGAGGGCGCTGGCGTGGCCCATCGAGAGCACGAAACGGTCCCGGTCGGGCCAGTCGGGGTCAGCCGGGTTGTGCCTGAGATATCTCTGCCAGACGACATAGGCCAGAGGCGCGGCGCCCATCGGAGCTCCGGGGTGCCCCGAGGCGGCTTCCTCCACCATGTCCGCCGCCAGCAGGCGGATGGCATTCAGGCAGAGTTCATCGGGCGACGGTTTCCTGCGCGCCATAGGATCCGGTCCTCCCGGTATTGGCTCCCTCCGGCCGGCTGTCTGACCGGCGGCCGGTTCCGGACAGGAGCGATCGCGGAACACCCTGGATACGGAACGCTACCCTTCAGGGTAGAGGATGAACAGGATAGCCGTCACCCCCGACCGAAGATCTCCTGCATGACCTCGACGTGCGTCCGCAGATCTTCCTGTGACCACAGAACGAACCGGAAACGTCTGAGATACGCGAGTCGGGGAGCGGTGTCGCGGATGATGGAAAAAGCGATCCGGGCCGCCTCGCGCACCGGGTAGCCGAAAATCCCGGTGCTGATGGCCGGCATCGCCAGTGAGGTCAGCTCCGCCTCCTCGGCCAGTTCGAGCGCCCGCGCATAACAGCTCGCCAGCAGCTCATCGGAGGGCGTGTCACGGCCGTAGACCGGTCCGAGGCAGTGAATCACATGCGGATTCGGCAGGTCATGACCGCCGGTGATCACGGCCTCGCCCGGCTCGATCGGCCCGAGGGGCCGGCATTCTGCGGCCAGGCCGGGGCCGGCGGTCCGGTGAATGGCGCCGGCCACTCCCCCGCCGGGCATCAGGGCCGCATTGGCGGCGTTACCGACCGCATCGAAGCCCTCCTGAGCGGCGATGTCGCCCCGCACGCACTCGATCTGCAGGTCGTGATACTCGATTGTCATCGTCACCTCCCACGGTGTGGTCGTATCCCGGCGGCCCGGCGGCTGCGATCAGGTCTTTCAACCGGCGGGCGCCGGATTTGTCTCCCGGAGCAGGTACCGGGCCAGCAGGGCGGCTCCAGCCATGAGCAGGGCGGCGGTCCAGTAGGGGGAACTCGGCGAGAGGGCGCCGAAGGTGAATCCCCCCCACAGCGGCCCGAGCACGCGGGCCAGGCTGCCCAGACTCTGGTTCACGCCCATGATCCCGCCCTGTTCGGAAGGGCCGACTCCCCGCGAAATCAGGCTCGAGAGACTGGGGATGGTCAGACCGCTGCCCACCGCCATCACCCCGCTGATCAGAAGCAGGACGGCCACTCCCGGGCTGAAGGGCAGGAGTCCGAGAGCGGGAACGAGCAGAGCCGTACCGCTGATGACCAGCCGTCGTTCTCCGAAGCGGCGGGCGAGGGGGCGGATGAGTACCCCCTGCATGATCACCATGATGATCCCGAAGTACCCGAAGACGAGCCCGTTGGCTCCGGCGCCCCAACCGAAGAGGTGAGCGGTCAGCAGGGCGTAGGTGGATTCCATGTTGGCCAGGGCGAAGGTGATCAGGAAGTGCAGGAAGAGCAGGATCCCGACTTCGGGCAGTCTCAGGGCGGCCAGCAGTCGGCGGCTGCCGAACAGCCCGCCGCTGCTTTTCCCGGCCCGGGCCCGCCGGCGGGCCTCGGGAGGCCAGGTCTCGGGCAGGACGAAGAGGGCCAGGATGGTGTTGGCCAGGGCCAGGGCGGCGGCGAAAAAAGCCGGGGCGGCATAGCCCCAGGCCTCGGCCATGAGGCCTCCGATGAAGGGCCCGAGGATGAATCCGAGTCCGAAAGCCGCGCCGACCAGACCCATTCCTCCGGCCCGCTCCTGGGGTCCGGTCACGTCGGCGATATAGGCGTAGGCGGTCGTGATCACGCCGCCGAACAGGCCGGCCAGGATGCGGCCGGCGAAGAGCAGAACGAGGGATTTCGCCAGTCCGAAAAGCAGGAAGGCGACCGCCGTGCCGGCCAGGCAGAGCAGCAGCACCGGCCGACGGCCGATCCGGTCGCTGACCCGGCCCCAGACCGGCGAGAAAAAGAACTGCATCAGGCTGTACGAGGCGAAGAGCAGTCCGATGATGAACTCGCTGGCTCCGAAGTCCCGGGCGTAGAAGGGGAGGATGGGGATGATGATGCTGAAACCGACCAGGTCGATGAAGACGGTCGTCATGACGACGAAAAGTGGAGACCGGCGTCCTCCGGTTGCCCGGATTTCCTCCGGGGTGCCGCGTCGGTCGCTTCCCGACGAACCCGCTCCGCCGCTCTGCATCATACCCGCTTGTTCCGGTTCATCAGTCACCAGCGTCCTGCTCCTCCGCCTGCGGAGGCCTTCCGTTCCGTCCGCTTGACGTGCCGTGAGGATGATGCTGCGTGCCGGCGGCGGGCGCAACCGGCAGCTCGGGCGAGCCCGATCTCTGTAGGCGGCCGCCCGCCCATGTTATATACTATACACCAGTATAGTATACGTGTGTGTGAAACGTTCGTCGGGTGCGTGAGGAGGACGGGTCATGGGTGACGAGAAAGCGGGTCGAACCGATACGCAACTGACCTGCACGGTCGAGGGTATGCACTGTGCCGGTTGCGTGGCCAGCGTGGAGAAGGCGCTGCGAGGCGTGAGCGGCGTGGCTGACGTGAAGGTCAACCTGGCCACCGAGCAGGCTTATATCGACCTGGCCACGCAGGCTCCCGAGTTCGGCGCGCTCGCTGACGCCGTCGACCGGGCCGGTTTCGTCCTCAAGGCCCCCGCGTCGGATACCGAGCGGCGGGAAGAACTGCTCGAAGCCGATCGGCACAAAGTGGCTCAAGCCCGTCGCCGCATGTTTCTGGCGTGGGGTCTCTCGGTGCCGATCATGCTCTGGATGATTCCCGAAATGTTTTTCGGCCTCATGTGGCCCACGCCGTTTTTCTTCCATCTGGGTATGGTAGCGCTCGCCCTGCCGGTCGTCACCGTCGCCGGCTTCCCGACTCTGCGAAGCGCCTGGAAATCGACCCTGAACCTGGCTCCGAACATGGATGTGCTCATTACCATGGGTTCGGGCGCATCGCTGCTGACCGGTATCTCCGCCCTTTTCAGTCACCTGACCGCGGCCTCCCATGTGTTGAACTACGCCGGGGTGGGGGCGATGATCATGGCCTTTCACCTGACCGGGAGGTACATCGAAGCCCGCTCGCGCGGGCGAGCCTCGGGTGCGATCCGCACACTGCTCACCCTTGAAGCCCGCACCGCCCGTATCGAGCGGGAAGGCCGCCTCATGGAGGTGGGGATCGAGCAGGTCCGGGTCGGGGACGTGATGATCGTCCGTCCGGGGGAGAAGATCCCCACCGACGGCGAGGTGGTCGAGGGGACCTCGAACGTGGACGAATCGATCGCCACCGGCGAATCGCTGCCGGTCGTCCGTACGGCGGGCGAGCGCGTGATCGGCGCCACGATCAACGGCGAGGGGGTTCTGCGGGTTCGGGCCACCGGCGTGGGAGAGGACACCTTTCTGGCCCAGGTCATCCGCCTGGTCGAGCAGGCCCAGGCCAGCGAAGTGCCGATCCAGCTCTTCGCCGACCGGGTCACCGCTCTCTTCGTGCCGGTCGTGATTGCTCTGGCCGCCCTCACCCTGGCTCTCTGGCTCCTGCTGCCCGGGGTCATGCAGGCCGTGGCGGCCTGGGCCGCCGGTTTCCTGCCCTGGGTCGACCCGGGGCGGGGAACGTTCAGCCTGGCTCTGTTTGCAGCTATCGCCGTGCTCGTCATCGCCTGTCCCTGCGCTCTCGGTCTGGCCACTCCCACCGCCCTGATGGTGGGCAGCGGTATGGGCGCCGAGAAGGGCATTCTCATCCGCCGCGGCGAGGCGATCCAGCGTCTGGGCGAGGTGGACGTTCTCCTGCTCGACAAGACCGGCACCCTGACAGTCGGTCGACCGGTCGTGACCGATCTCGTACCGCTCGTACCCGAAATCACCGCCGACGAACTGCTACGCCTGGCAGCCTCGATCGAACAGGACTCCGAGCACCCGGTGGGCCGGGCCATTGCGGAGTCTGCGGCCGAGCGCGGTTTGTCCCTCAGCGATGTTCGAGACGCAGAAGCCGTGCCGGGTCACGGGATCACTGCCCGGCTGGCGGGGAGGACGATGCTGGCGGGTTCGCGGGAATTTCTGAACGGGGCGGGGCTCGACACGACGGCCGGCGAGATCGTCTTTGCCGAACTCGAGGAACAGGGAAAGACGGTGGTGGCTCTGGCCGACGCTGAGTGCATTCTCGGCGCGATCGCGGTGGCCGATACCCTCAAGCCCGATGCCGCCGAGGCCGTGGCCGGACTGCGCCGGCTGGGACTCGAACCGGTCATGATCACCGGCGATAACGAGCGTACCGCACGGGCTGTTGCCGCTCAGACAGGGATCGAGCGGGTGCTGGCCGGCATCATGCCCGCAGCCAAGAGCGAAGAAGTAACCCGCCTGCAGGCCGCCGGACAGGTCGTGGCCATGGTCGGCGACGGCATCAACGATGCCCCGGCTCTGGCCGCGGCCGATGTGGGGATCGCCCTCGGCACAGGGACCGACATCGCCATCGAATCAGCCGACATCACCCTGGTGCAGGGGGAACTGAGGACCGTTATCAGGGCCGTCAAACTCTCCCGGGCGACTTTCCGGAAAATCCGCCAGAATCTCTTCTGGGCTTTCATTTATAACCTGGTGGCCATTCCGCTGGCGGTTCTGGGTCTGCTCCATCCCC
Organism: uncultured Gemmatimonadota bacterium; assembly: GCA_964576115.1. GTDB lineage: Bacteria > Blakebacterota > Blakebacteria > Blakebacterales > Blakebacteraceae > CAYSYY01. Next base: position 110,230 of record CAZNUA010000001.1, on the reverse strand, counting down.
TCATCGCCGAAGCCGCCATGGCTTTCTCGAGTATCAATGTGGTCTCCAACAGCGCCCGGCTGCGCCGGGCCGACATCTCGGCCGATGTGCCGTGAGACACATTTCATACGATCCGGACAGACCAGGCCTGCGTCCCTTCGCTGAAGGAGAATGAGAATGAGCGTCGAGAAAAAGGAGCCCTCCGGAACCGACCGCGGAACCGGCCGCGGGACCGGTTCGGAATCGGGAACGGGCAGCCTGCACACGCCGGCGGTCAAAGAGGAGATCCGGCGCCGTCTGGCCCGCCTCTCGGGCCAGCTGGCCGGCATTCAGCGCATGGTCGAGGAAGAGGTGTACTGCGTCGACGTGCTCCAGCAGATCTCGGCGGTGCGCGGCGCTCTTGGTAAGGTGGCCGCCCGCCTGCTCGAAGCGCACGTCAACCACTGCGTCTATGCCGCCTTCACCGGCGGCTCCGAGGCCGATCGGGCAGAGAAGATCGGCGAGCTGGTATCGGTCTTCGAACGCAGCCTGAAGAGCTGAACATTTTCCCCAGGCTGCATTCGTGCTCTGAAATGCGGTTCTGTTACCGGTCGAGCCGGTAGGCGATCACGATCGGGATCTCCATTGGATCGGCCTCGACCAGATAGAGCCGGTCGCCCACGAACTGCAGGAAGGCCGGGTTGTTCACTCCCTCGATGAAGATCCGCTGCATGAACTGACCGCGCAGATCGAAGATATCAAAGGCGTTGCCGTTGTGGGTGCCCTCCTGGCTGACCTGGGCCCAGATGTAGCCGGCCGGGTCGTAGTAGAGCAGGCCGAGGAAGGCCCGGTGGGGGTCGGGCTCATAGTCGATCGTGAAGTCGGGAGGCAGCTGGCCACCGGACTGCTGCTCGATGATGCTCAAGACAGTCTCGCGTTCCTCTTCGATCTCCTGCTCCGATTTCGGGATCGGGGGGACGTCCTTTTCGACCACCATGTTCGTGGTGCCGTCGCTGTTCCAGACGGTGATCTGGTAGACGTCGGAGCGGGGCCGGCACTGCCAGATACGGCTCTCGCTGTCTTGGGTGTAGAGCGGCACGTTCTCCTGCAACCCGCCGAGCTGCAGGTCCTGTATGTCCATCTGGAAAGTGGCTTTGAAGAGTGTGTTCAGGGTGTCGCCGTCGGCGTTGAAGCGGCGCAGGAGATAGCTCAGTTCGACCTGCCCGTCTCCGATGGGACGGGGTTCGACATGGATCCCCATGAAGCCGTCGGCGGTGGTCTGGATGAGCATCGGGGGAACCTGACCGAAGGGGATGTTCTTGACGAACTCACCTTCGGGCGTGAAGACCACGATGCGGACCGAACCGGCGCTCGGAACCCAGATGTTCCCGTCGGGACCGAAACTGACGCCCTGGGCCAGGTACATCTCACCAGGCCCCTGGCCCTGCCGGCCGATGGTGCGGATGAATTGCCCCTCGCTATCGAAGGCGCGGACGATGTCTTCCCGGACGATCTGGATGTAGATGTCGTGGTTCTCGCTGACCGCGATGCCGCCGATGCCGGTGAAGATGTACTCGTCCCCGGCGTTCTCGTCATCGCCGATGCGGAAGAGTTCCTCGAAGCCGATCTCCATGTTTGGACGCAGAGGCTCCTCGGCGTTGATGACGTGCAGCACCCCGTCGATCATCTGGGTGGTGGCCCGCTGTCCCGAACAGGCTGTGACAACCAGAAGGATGAGAAAGGACAGTATGGTCAGGCCTCTCAGGCCGTGGTTCGCGTGCGTCGACATGTCTGGTACCACCTCGGTTCGGGTACGGGCCGTCGGGTATGAACGGACAGTATGGGCTTATCGGCCTCTCTATGAAACACAGTACGGCCCCGGCCGCTCATTTTTTCACGACAATATCGCCGGACTCCCCGGCACCGCCGGGCACAGTGCGGTGTCCGGGGAACCGTGACAGCTTCAAACAGAAAAGGCAGCTCCTTGGAGCTGCCTTTCCTCCTGTCGTCGGGCGAACCCGGCCGGTTGTCTGTTCCGATCGTTCTTTCCGGCTACAGCCGGTGACGGATCCGGACAGAACCCGGCCCGGCGAACTACTTCAGAACTTTGACCAGCAGGTCCTCGCCGTCTTTCTGCGTCTTGATTTTGATCTCGAGCAGGTCGGCGGCCCGGCGAACCCGGTTACGCAGGGTGGTCAGGCTCTCCCCGCGGCCCGGCTTCAGAACTCCGACGCCGCCCTGACCCGACAGGGTGTCGAGGTAGGTCATGTACTCGCGGGTGACGTTATGCACGCGACTCTTGGCGAAACGCTTGTCGGCTTCGCCACCGGTGATGTGTTCGAACTTTGCCATGGACGTCTGCCTCCAGAGACTGTGGGTTTCTTGTATAGGACAGGTTTTAAAATATGATCGGCATGAAGAACAGCAAGTTCATAATACAAAATATACGTTTATATTCCATACAGATTATCATTTGGGAAACGATTGGTAATACAAATATTACCCGTAGCCGGATATGTTGTCATTATCCGGTGGCGCTTCTACTCTGTTCGGCATGAAAGGAGTCGCAAAAATGGAATCTTTCACCGAATATCTCTGGTTCGAAACCCCACACCGTCGGGACTATCTGAATATCACCCGTAATGTAAAGGAATGTGTGCAGAAAAGCGGCATCCAGGAAGGTCTCTGCCTGGTGAATGCGATGCATATCACGGCCAGTGTCTATATCAATGATGCCGAACCCGGTCTGCTGCAGGATTACGATGACTGGCTCGAGGAATTGGCTCCGCACGAACCGACCGATCACTACCGGCACAACCGCACCGGTGAAGACAATGGTGATGCTCACCTCAAACGCCAGATCATGGGACGCGAGGTCGTCGTGGCCCTGACCGGCGGCGAACTCGACTTCGGCCCCTGGGAGCAGATTTATTACGGCGAGTTCGACGGCCGGCGGCGCAAGCGGGTGCTGGTCAAGATCATCGGGGAATGATGGGCTCGGGTTCGAGTCCCGTCCGGTACCGGATCACAGGACGGTGAAGGGTGACAGAAAATGTCAGCGCCGGGGCAGGGCGAAACGGAAGACCGCGACGGCTCTCTCTCCGTGCAGCGGCTCGGCGTACCCGTAGATCAATCCGTCGGCGGCATCGGTCAGAGTTATCTCCATCTGCGGCAGGGGCAGTTCGACGGCGTAGCGGTACAGGTACGCACCATCCGGGTCGAAGCGGTCGAGGAGAAGGACGGATTGCCGTCCGGCATAGCGGCGGTCGAGCAGTTCGGGGTGCCAGTCGGTGGTCTGTACCAGACAGCCGGTATCATCGAGTGCGAGCAGGGCGTGGATCCGGGTCGGCTCCACGATAGGAACATTCTGGCGCTGGGTGCTGACCCGGAAGCGCATCAGCCGTCGTCGTTCCTCCAGCAGCCAGTCGGGAACACGGTTCTCGCGGGGAGAACGGGTCACGACCCGGTGCCGGCCGTCGGGCAGGACCTGATGCAGGGTGTAGTCGAGAGCCGCCGCCCAGAGGGTGCCGTCATCGGCCACCGCCAGGCTGATCGGCAGTGGGGTTCTGATCCCGGCGGTGCGTCGCCGATCGAGCAGCAGACTGTCGGCGCCGGCGATCGGGTGACTGCGCCCCGAGAAGTCGAAACGCCTGACGCGGGTCAGCTCTTCCTGACCGTCCGGGCTCCGCAGACTCGTCAGGACGAAGAAATCGCTGCGGGTGCCCAGCCCGATATCGAGCGGAATCCCCGGTTCGAGGTCAACGGTACCTTCCAGCTCGCCCGCGTTGGAGAAAATGACGGCCCGGCGCAGGGCCATGTCGATACAGAGCCCCCCCGAACGAAGCAGCGCCAGACCGACCGGGCTGGTCAAGCCCAGGGTGGGATCGCTCAGATCCATTCGCAGGGTGATCAGGCCGTCAGGGTCGAACCAGGCGATCTCATTGCGATGCAGATCGAGCGCGGCCCAGGTGCGGTGGGGACCGGCCTGGACGTCCCTGATCGCCGTGAAGGGGGGAATGTCATTGCTGCCCGCTTCGAGAACGAGCAGGTCGCGGGCGGGCCCGGGAGCGGGCAGGGGATCGCCATCGAGAGGCCGGACGTGGTTATGCACGTACTCCACCCCGTCGATCTCTTCCCGGCGCGGGGCCCGCTCTGCACCGCAGGCGGCCAGCAATCCGGCTCCCAGACAGACGAGGGTCATGAGGCGGGGAAAGGACATTGCATTTCTCCGCAGACAGGAAGCGGTCCGAGCTGCAAACTATGATACACTACAGCATGTGGAGGAGAGAGTCATGCATACCGTTCGCGTGCCCCGTTTTGGAGCCCCCGAGGTCCTCGAGTATCTCGAGCTGCCCGATCCCGTACCCGGTCCCGGCGAAGTCCGGGTGCGGACGGCCGCCATCGGGGTCAACTTCGCCGATATCACCGCCCGGATGGGGCTGTACCCCGATTCGGGTAAGCCCCCCTTCGTCACCGGCTACGAGTTCGCCGGAACGGTCGATGTCGTGGGAGAAGGAGTGACTGCGGTCGCTCCCGGGGATGAGGTCATCGGCATGCGCAATTTCGGCTGCTATGCCGATACCGTCGTCACCTCCGCCGATCTTCTTCTGCCTCGGCCCGCCCGGCTCGACGCCGTGGCCGCAGCGGCTTTCCCGGTCACCTATATCACCGCCTGGCACACCATGGTCTATATCGGGAACATCCATCGCGGCGAGCGGGTGCTGATCCAGAACGCCGGCGGCGGCGTGGGGACGGCGGCGGTGCAGATCGCCCGCCACCACGGGGCCGAGATCTACGGTACCGCCTCGGCCGGCAAGCACGATTTCCTGCGTTCGCTGGGTGTCGAGCACCTTTTCGATTACCGCACCGAGGGCTGGGAGGAAGAGCTGCGCGAGCGGACCGGAGGCGAGGGGGTGGAGATGATCCTCAATCCTCTCGGCGGACCCGGCCTCAAGCGCGACTTCGAACTTCTGGCCCATACCGGCCGGCTCATCCTGTTCGGGATCTCCTCTGGCGCGCCCGCCAAGAAACGCAATCTGCTCCGGGCCTTCGTCAACTACCTGCGCACGCCACGTTTCAGTCCCATCCGGATGATGATCAAGAACCGCGGCGTGGCCGGGGTGCATATCGGTCACCTCTGGCACCGGCCCGACCTTCTGGCCGGGGAGTTCGCCGAGATGCTGCCCCTGCTCCAGCAGGGCGTGTTCGATCCGATCGTGGATCGCACCTTTCCCCTGGCCGAGGCTGCAGCGGCCCACCACTACATCCAGGATCGGCGCAACCGGGGTAAAGTGATCCTGACTCCCTGAACCGCTTCAGGCGTCGAAACGGTCCTCTTCAGTGCCGCCGAACCGATTCGTCCGACCGCATCTCTACGGTCGGTCGGCCATCTGGAACAGGGTCATGTAGACGACCCGGGTGGTACGGTAGAAGGCGTCGTAATCGATCGTTTCAGGCACGTCTTCGGGGGTGTGAGCCCGCCCCCTGGCCCCGCTGGAGTGGAAGTAGACCGTCGGCACGCCGGCGTTCACGAAAGCCGAGTGATCGCTCGCCCCGGCCCTGATCTGCGTCGGATCGCGCTCGGCGATCCCCAGCCCGCCGTAGTACCGGTCGGCCTGTTCGACGAACTCCTGGAAGATCGGTGTCGTGGCGCCGCCATCCATCGCCAGACGGGGGCCGGTACCGACCATGTCGAGGTTGATCATCCCGACGCAGTTCTCGATCGGACGGGGGGGATCCGAGGCGAAGTACTCCGAACCGAGCAGGAAGAGCTCTTCACCGGCGAAGAGCACGAAGCAGACGCTGCGGCGCGGTTTGACCGGAGCCCGGGCCATGGCCGCAGCCATGCCCAGGACCATGACCGAACCCGAGGCGTTGTCCTGGGCTCCGGCGCAGAGCATGTCGGCCTGCTGACCGACGTGGTCGAGATGACCGCCCACGACCACCCATTCGTCGCGCACCGCTGGATCGCTGCCTTCGATCCAGCCGACCACGTTCCAGGTCTGGGCCTCGGCGGTGTATTCCGCGTGGGCCTCGATGGTCACCCGGGTGTTCAGCTCCATCGAATGGGAGCCGCCAGATTCGTTGATCGCGCGGCGCAAATTGACGGCCGTGTGCGGCAGGCCGTAGAGCAGGTCGTCGGCAATGCGGTTGCGGATCGAGAGCTGCGGCAGATCGGTCTGTTGTGAACCCACCATGCCGTGATAGACACTCACGATCGGGCTGAGGACCCCGTCCCCGGGATCGTCGATGAGCAGGATCGCCACCGCTCCACGCTCTTTGGCCACGGTGGCTTTGTAGCGCGGCCGGCTCCGCTCGCCCCAGTCGACGCCGTTGCGGGGCGCGCCCATGAACATCAGGGCCGCTTTGCCGCGGGTATCGATCCCGGCATAGTCGTCCCAATCGCCCTCATTGTCGACCAGGCCGTAACCGACGAAGACGACTTCAGCGCTTTCGATCCGGCCGCTGCCCGTGAAACCGCGGGCCACGTAGTCGCGGCCGAAACGGTAGGGGGCGCCGCGCCAGCCCTCGTGCTCGACCCGCAGCTCCATCGGGCCGGTGATCAGATTGGTTTCGACCGTGAAGGGCTGCAGCCAGGTCCCCTCCGGCCCTCCCGGCTGCAGGCCGGCGGCCCGCATGTGCTCGACGCCGAAGCGGGCCGCCAGATCGTATCCGGCCGTACCGGTCAGCCGTCCGGCGAAAGCGGGCGAGGCGAGTTCGTAGATCATCTCCTCGAGCTGTGCTTCCTCGATGAAGGGCAATCCCAGGGCGGCCCGCATGAAAGAGGCGTCCGGTTCGTGGCGGCGCTGTTCGGCGACGGGGGGATCGGTCTGTCGCGTGCGGGTCTGGGAGAGCGCGGTCCCGGGAACGGCACAGCCCAGCAGCAGGGTGCCGGCGGCGAGGACCGCAACGCAGGTAAGGGAGTGGGAACGGCGGCTCGGGAAACGGGCGCTGGTTCGGATCATGGCGACTCTCTCTCCTCATCGGGGAGCGGGGCTTGCGGCTTCCTCCACTCTATTCTTCCCTCCTTCGAGGAGCCACCTGAAATCCCGGCCGGGAAAAAATTGAAAATCGGGCCTTTTTATCCTTTTCTCGGTCGGAGGGGGACTTTAGCTTATTGTATGTCAGTCGGGCGCCCCCGCAGCACGCGCGACTGAATCCCGGGGCGCGCGACGCCTTCTTTGAGAACGACAGAGCATCGGGACGACGGTGACACCAGGGTCGGCAAGGCAGAGCCGAATGCAAAACGGGTGGGCACTCTCTGGTCCACCAGAGTCCTGATACCTGAACGGACAGCCGTACCTCCTCGCGCTCGCACCGGTATCCGTTCGGGTTGCTACCCCCTTCACCTCTCCGGTGCAGGGGGTGGCTTTTTTTAGGGGGTATTTAGGCTCCTCAGGCGGGCGATGATGTCCTCCACGACCGGTCCGACGGCCGCCGCGACCTCGGGACTCATTTCCTCCCCGAACTCATACACGTCGTCGGCTTCGATACCGATGATCGAAACCGTATCGGGCATCGGGATGTCGAGGGTGTGGGCGAGTTCGAAAGCTGCCTCGAGCCCGATCTCGTGAACCGACATCAAGCGGGCGCTCCCGGCGATCTCGCTCATCTCGACCTGCCTGATCCGGCCCGGTCGGGTGTCGGGGGCCTGAAAGGCGTCGACGATAATGACCTCGTCATAGCCCGAGAGCCGATCGATTACTTCGAATCCCGCTCTCTGGCTGGTGAGCAGTTCGACACCGGGGCTGGGCTCGGCGGCCAGGATCCGGTCCAGTTCTTCGATCACTTTCAGCCCCACGGCGTCGTCCTTGAGAATGGGATTGCCCAGACCGAGGACGGCGATCCGTCTGCCGCTCATGACCTTTTTCCGCTCATATCGCTCTCCCGCTCATCACGTTCTTTCCCTCGAACCCTGCCCCTTCTCCCTGCGGCCTGCTGTGACCGGAACGGATCGAATCCAAATCCCGGCAGGAAAACGCCCGCCCTGTCCGAAGGCAAGGCGGGCGGTTCGCGTGACAGACTGTCGAGGCCCGAAATCAGGCGGCTTCGGGCTGCAGAGCGGGCTGGGTGGCGGTGGCCTCCGCGCGCTTCCGCACCGCGCTGAGATAGGCGGCGGTGGGCCGGTAGAGCAGGTGGGCCCACTTCCCGAAGGGCACCTCCACGGCCAGCATCGGCACCGCGATGGCCAGGTGCACCACGTACATGACATAGGCCGGCATGGGCTGGTCGAAGATCCGGAACAGGTGCAACATGATCCCCGAAAGGGCAGTCAGCAGCAGCAGGATCGGGAAGAGCCAGTCCGAAAGGTGACTATCCTTGTGGATCTGGTCCTTGCCCTGGGCCCGGTCGATCAGCAGCCAGGTGGAGACGGCAAGCAGGACCAGGGTGCCGTAATAGCCGAGGAGCGAGGTCCAGTGGAAGCTGGCGTCCTCGATCTGGAAGATCGGCAACAGGGCCACGACCAGCAGGAACATGGTGCCGTAACCGGTCACCAGGAAGATGTGCCTGATCCAGTGCTTGCCCGAGCTGGTCTCACACTTGGACCACCGCTTCTGGGTCAGGCCGTGGATGACCATCTCCTTGAACTCGGCCACGTAGGAACCCAGCCCGGCCCCCGAGCCCTTCATGGTCCAGCTGACCATGCGGGCGGCATTGGTGAGCAGGAAGAAAGACAGCAGGCCGGCCAGGATGAGGTCGCCGACGTGAACGATCTCCTTGGGCGCGAAAGAATGGAGCATCACCGTTTCGCGCGCTTCAGGATGCTGGGCCAGCAGGTTGAACCCGAAGTTGGCGGGGATGGTGAACAGGGCCACCACGACCGCCGCCACGATTCCCAGGAAGAGGAATTCGGTCCATTCCTTCTGGTACATGAGGCGGCTGATGCCGGTCCAGTCATAGGCCGCGGTCAGCCAGCGGCGGGCGGCCATCATCAGTTTGCCCGGCTCGGCATCCCGCGGGCAGGTGTCGCTGCACTCGCCGCAGTAGTAACACATCCAGGGATCGATCGAACTCTTCATCTTGTCTTTGAGGCCGAGCTGGATGTAACGGATAAATTTACGCGGGAAGCTGGCGTCGTTGTCAGTCAGTCCGCAGACTGCGGTGCAGTTGCCGCAGTTGAAGCATTCGGTGGCCGTGTCGCCGCCGTAGGAGGCCAGATCCTTGACCACCTGTGTGTCGACCCGGGAACTCATCGGCCATCTCCCTTCAGCTGGTACGTGTAGTAGTCGCCCTCGCGTCCGGCTTCGAGTACCTCGCCGTATCTCTTCATGGCCATAACGTGCCACATTACGGCGCTGGAATCCAGTCCACTTTCACTCGCAATCTCCGGAACCGTTCTGGCACCCGAGCCCAGGGCGTTGCGGATGACCTTGCGGGCGGTGTTCTGCTCCTTCACGTATTCCTTCAGTTCGGGGGCTATCCCGCCCTGTCGCTCGCGGAAAATCTGGATCGGTGTCTGTTCTTTCTCAGCCATGATCGACCTCATGCCCGGGTTCGTGTCTCAGGTGGCGGCCACCGTGCGGGTCGCCTCCAGATAGTTGGCCGCTTCCATGGCGGCCGATCCTGCTTCGACAATGGCGTCGGGGATATCCTTCGGACCGGCGGCCACGCCGGCCACGAAGACGCCCTCGATCGAGCTCACTGTCGGGTAGAGTTTGAGGTTGGGGATCTCGAAGAAGCCGTCCTCGTCCTCGCGGGCGCCGAGCACACCCTCCGGGTGCCAGCCGGCCCGCAGACCCTGCGAGAGAACGACCATGTCGTAGGTGCGCTCGACGACCTGACCGCCCTCGTCGAGCAGCTCGACCCGCAGCACCGGGTTGTGATCGGCATCCTCTGTGATCCGCGCCACCTTGCCGTTCACGATCCTGATGCCGTCGTCCATCGCCCGCCGGTAGAACTGCTCGAAGCCCTTGCCGAAAGCCCGGATGTCCATGTGGTAGATGGTGATCTCCACATCGCCGTAGCCCTTGGTCAGGATGGCCTGTTTCAGAGCGTACATGCAGCAGACCCGCGAGCAGTAGGGGTAGCCCATCGACTGATCGCGGCTGCCGGCGCACTGCACATAGGCGATCGAAGTGGCCACCTTGCCGTCGGAGGGTCGCATGATGTGCCCGTAGGGACCGTCGGAGGACTGAATCCGCTCCACCGCCAGGGGATTGAGAACGTTGATCAGCTTCCCGCCGCCCCACTCCTGCTTGTCTTCCATCGGGATCAGTTCGAGCCCGGTGGTGACGATAACGGCCCCGGCCTCGATCGTGACCTCTTCGGGCTGCTGCAGATAATCAACGCATTCGACGGGACAGACCGTGGCGCACTTGCCGCAGAAGGTGCAGTGCTCCACATCAAGGGTGGCGACCTGCGGGATGGCGTTGGCGTGGGGGATGTAAATCGCCCGTCGCGCCCCTAGCCCGTAGTCGAACTCGTGCGGCACGTCCACCGGGCAGGCCAGTTCGCACTGGCCGCAGCCAATGCAGGCTTCGGCGTCTACATAGCGCGGCTTCTCGATCAGTTCCACATGGAAGCCGGTCCCGTTCTTGGAGACCTTCTTCACCTCGGTGTAGGCCTGCAGGGTGATGTTCTCGTGGTGGGCGGTCTCGGCCATCCGGGGGGTACAGATGCAGCTCGAACAGTCCAGGGTGGGAAAAACCTTGTTCAGACCCACCATGACTCCGCCGATGGAAGGCTCCTTCTCCACCAGCAGCACGCGGTAGCCCTGATCGCCCAGGTCCAGGGAGGCCTGCATGCCGGCGATGCCCCCGCCAATCACCACTGCGTCGTACTGCTTGTCTGACTCTGCCATGCTCTTTCCCTCATCTCTGACGGTGCGTCAGGCTCTTTCTCCGGTCGTTTCCCCTCAGTCCCGCCGGGCTTCTTCCAGAACGGTGCCGTCGACATCGCGCAGCCGCACGATCATCGGCATCTGGCCGGGCAGGGAGTGGGTGGCGCAGCCGTAACAGGGGTCGTAAGCCCGGAAGGCCATCTCGACCATGTTCAGCACGCCCTCGGTGATCTCGGTCCCTTTCGTGATCAATCCCTGGGCGGCTTTCTTGACCGACATGCAGATCGGGGCGTTGTTGTTGGTGGTGCCCACGATCAGGTTGGCTTTCTGCACGATGCCGTTCGAATCGGTCACGTAGTGGTGGGTGAGCGTGCCGCGCGGGGCTTCGACGATCCCGACCCCCTCCGAGGGGGTCTTGTCGCAGACGACCCGGTAGTTCTCGGGGTCGGTGATCTCGGGATGCCGGATCAGCTCCAGGGAGCGCTCGGCGGCGTTCATCAGCTCCACTACCCGCGCCCAGTGGATGGCCAGGGTGTGATGGACCGGCTTCGAACCGTTCCGGTCGCCGGTCAGGGTCTCGAAGTACTCCTCGTACGCTGCCTGCGCCTTGGGGCTGTTCATGCCGTTCGAGGCGTTCAGGCGCGACTGTGGCGTAGCCCGGTAGACCCCCGAGTCCATGCCATCCACGAAGCCCTTCCAGCCCACCTTTTTCAGGTAGGGGAACTTCAGGTAGCTCCACGGTTCGACCCGCTCGGCCACGTGCTCGGCGTAGTCGGCCGGGGCGTACTTGCAGAACTCCTTGCCCTCGGGGTCGACCACCCGCACCTGACCCTCGTAGAAATTGACCCGGTTGTTCTCGTCCACCAGGCCCATCGAGTAGGTCTCGTGGTAGTAAGGCCCGTTGAGGATGAGGTCGACATAGGCCTCGTTGGCGAGGACCACATCCTTGAGCAACTGGATGGTGAATTCGCCGAATTCGACCATGAAGGAGCAGATCTCATCCAGGCGGTCGCGCTCCTCGGCCGAAATCGGCTTCGACATGCCCCCCGGAATGGCGTTGATCGGGTTGACCGGCTTGCCGCCGAAAATCGACGCGGCTTCATGACCCCACTGCCGGCACTGGATGACCTTGCTGCCGATCTCCAGTCCGACCTTGCCGATCACCCCGATCAGGTTGCGCAGGGCCGGATCGGAATCCGGGCCCATCACGAAATCGGGTGCCCCCAGAGCATAAAAGTGGGTGGTGTGGTCGGTGACGTAGAAGATGTTGTACTGCAGTTCGCGCAGCATCTTCGCCGTCAGGGGCAATTCGGCGTCATAGACGGCGTCGCACGCCTTGGCCGAGGCCATGAGGTGAGCCTCGGGACAGACGCCGCAGATACGGGTCGTGATCCGGGGCAGTTCCTCCACCGGCCGGCCTTCGCAGAACTTCTCGAAGCCGCGCAGTTCGGGCACCTGGAAGTAGACATCGGCCACCTCGCCCGCTGAGTCGAGGAAGATGTCGATCTTCCCGTGTCCTTCAAGCCGGGTGATCGGATCGATGCTGATCCGCCGGTAACCCTCTTTGGTCTTCACATGTGGAGTCGTCATCTCACACCCACCTCTACTTGCGTGCTTTCATGTGGCTCGAAGCCATACTGAACCGGTAGAACGTGCCGGCCGGATCGACGATCTGGGCGATCATTTCCCGGGCGGTCTCCTCGTCGGTGGCATCCAGGATCGAGGCGATGGCGCTGACCATGGCCGTACCCTGGTCCTCGACCTCGCCCGAGGGACCGTAACAGCCCCGGCAGGGCAGGCCCCCCTTGATGCAGAGCGCGCCGCAACCGCTGCGGGTGGCCGGTCCCATGCAGATCAGACCCTGCTCGAGCAGGCACCAGTCGGGTTCGGGACGGACCTCGTGCGGGCGCTTGAAGCCGGTGATCTTCTCATGCCGTTTCTCGCGCGGGCACTCGTCGCAGACCGACTTGTCGAAGACCGCCACCCGGACGTTGGTATTTTTCAGCGGCACCGCACCGCCGGTCACGGCCACGATCGCCTCCCAGACCCGTTCGGCCTGCGGCGGGCAGCCCGGGATGACGTAGTCGACCGGAACGACATCCTGCAGGCGCAGGACCTGATCGTAGAACTCGGGAATTTCCAGCTCGCCCTGCTCGCATTCGGAGATCGGGAGCGGCTCGGTGCCCTCGGGATTGTCGATCGACGGATTGGTGTGGTAGGCCGCATCGAAGATCCCCGGCACGTCCTTCAGGTTGGCCAGGGCCGGGATCCCGCCGTCGACCGCGCACTCCCCGTACGCGATCAGCGACTTGCTCTTCTGCCTGAGCAGCCGGGCGATCTGTTCCTGTTCACTGGTCCGGATGGCGCCGTTGTAGAAACAGACGTCGATGTACTCGTCGGGGTAGTTCGCCACATCCTGATATTTGAAATCGGCGGCGCAGGGCCAGAAGGCGATGTCTGCGATCTCGATCAGCTCGAGGATGTGAGGACCGATTTCGAGCAGGGAGATGTCGCAGCCGCCGCAGCTGGCCGCCCAGTACATCCCGACCTTGAGCTTCTGCTGTGTCGTGCCGGTGTCGTTTTCACTCATCACTCTTCACCCCAGGGCTTGAGGTCGTGGCCGTGGCCGACTCCCCGTTCATGCATGAGCTCGGGCCAGTTCAGCGGGCCGAGGGCGCGAACCTTCTCGGTCAGGTCGGAGACGGTCGCGGCGAACTTGGCCCCTTCGGCGGCGCTGATCCACTCGTGGCGGAACCGGTCGGCCTCTATACCCAGTTCGTCCAGGATCCGCTTGAGCAGGGGCATCCGGGCCATGGTCTTGTGATTGCCCGTCATATAGTGGCAGTCGCCGATATGGCACCCCGCGACCATGACGCCGTCAGCACCGTTGGCGAAAGCCGTGGTGATCAGCTCGGGATCGATCCGCCCGCTGCACATCACCTTGATGATGTCCACGTTGGGGGCGTACTTCATCCGGGCTGTGCCGGCGCCGTCGGCTCCGGAGTACGAGCACCAGTAGCAGAGGAATCCGACGATCTTCGGTTCCCAGTTCTCCGGTACCGTCTGCACATCCTGTGTGATGACCTCTTCGCTCATTCCTCTCCTCCGTCAGCCGGTGGTGACCGGTTCTTGCTCGGTGTGGAGGACACCGAGCAGAGCCAGAACCTCGGACATCACCTCGGCATCGTTGAAACCGAGCTGCTGGATGGCGCTGCTCGGACAGGTTGCAGCGCACGTTCCACAGCCGGTGCAGAGTGCTTCGCTGATCGTTGCGATTTCCTTTTCCTCGTCCTTGGTGATGGCGTCGAAGGGACAGATGTTCAGACAGGTCTCGCACCCCGTGCAGAGATCCTCGTTCACCTTGGCGATGAAAGGATCCAGCTCGATGAATCCGCGGGCTACCAGAGCGGCGGCCTTCGAGGCTGCAGCCGAGGCCGAAGCCGAGGCCTCGGTGCCGTCCATCGGGCCCTGGGCCGAGCCGGCCAGGAAAAGACCGAAGCTGGCCAGCTCGACCGGCCGCAGTTTCGGGTGGGCTTCGAGCAGGAAACGGTCGGCACCGCGCGAACAGCGATACAGGTCGATCAGGGTGGACATGTCGGTGGGCACAAAACCGGTCGCCAGGACGACCATGTCGGCAGGCACTTCGATTTCTTCGTCGAGCGTCCAACGGTCGCGGCAGGTCACCGTCAGGGGAGATTCCCCCTTCGGATCGGGGACGACCACGGGCGGATGGTGAGGATCGAAGCGCAGGAAGAGAACCCCGCGCTCGCCCGCCTCGGTATAGTACTCCTCATGTCCCCGTCCGTAGGTCCTGATGTCCTCGAAGAAGTCGAAGACGTTGACCTCGGGCCAGCGCTTCTTGATCTCCACCGCCGAATGCATGATGGCGGTACAGCAGTAGCGGCTGCAGTAGTCGTTGACCTTGCCGTCTTCGCCCGCTTCGTGTACGTCGGCCCACTGCCGGCTGCCGACACAGTGCAGGAAGGCCACGTTGCGGACCGGGCGCCCCTCGACCTCGAGACGGCCGCCGGTCGGGCCCTCGGGATCGAGCATGCTCTGCAGCTCGAGCAGGCTGATGACCGCCGGAGAGGTTCCCGCCCCGTATTCGCCCGCCCGGGGCTCGTAGAGATCGAGGCCGACGGCGAGGATGATCACCCCCGAGTGGATCTCGACTTCGGAGCCGTTGACGGCCACGGTGGTGTGGAAGTCGCCCACGCTGCCGGTCGTGTCTCTGAGTTCGGCTTCGGTATGGACCGTGATGCGGGGATGTTCCTGGACCTGTGTGACGAGGGGGCCGATGATGTCGGCTGCCTTCTCGCCGGTGGGGAAGACCTCGTAGAGCTCGAGGAAGCGGCCCCCCAGCCGGTCGCTCTTCTCGATCAGGAAGACATCCACACCCCGCCGGGCCAGGTCGAGGGCGGCTTTGCATCCGGCCAGGCCGCCGCCGATGACCAGGGCCGCCTTGTGGATCGGGATGTTCCTCTTCTCCAGCGGCTCCAGATGCCTGATGCGTCCCACCGAGGCGCTGAGAAGGCGGGTGGCCTTGCGGGTGGCGGCCTCGTGGTCTTCGATGACCCAGGAGACCTGCTCCCGGATATTGACGTGCTCGAAGAGGTAGGGATTCAAGCCGGCCCGATTGACACAGCGTCTGAAAGTCATCTCGTGCAGGGTGGGGGAACAGGCCGCAACGATGACCCGGTTCAGATTCTGCTCCTTGATTGCCTCCTCGATCCGGGCCTGGCCGGGATCGGAGCAGGTGAACCGTTCGGTCACCGAGAAAACCACATCGGGAAGTGTCCCGATCTCCTGTGCGACCCGCTCCACATCTACGACATCTGAAATATTGCCGCCGCAGTGACAGATGAATACGCCTATGCGTACAGCATCCGCAGCGGGGGAACCCGTTGCTTCACTCATGTTTGTTCTCCACGAAAGGCTGGTGGTGCTCGCTTTTTCACCCCTCCCATGCCCGCGTACGGTCGGGGTTCGCATCTGT
>CAZNUA010000001.1:42905-94396 GCA_964576115.1 uncultured Gemmatimonadota bacterium | reverse complement strand
GGTGCTCGCTTTTTCACCCCTCCCATGCCCGCGTACGGTCGGGGTTCGCATCTGTCTACCACGCTCGAAGAAGGACGTCAAGGGCTAATCCGGAGTTTTCGACCTGAAAAGCAAAAAATCTGCTGAGGAGTCCACATGAACAACATGGGGCGATTGACGCAGGATAATTATCGGGCGGTGCCGCCGGCAGCTCCGAGGGGGAGGCCCGAACCGCCTACCGCCGTTCTCTCAATGTAACCCGGATGCCGTAAGTACAGGATATTCCGCAACTTCGGGGGAACATCGTCTCTTTCCAGGCGTCTGTGCTGCGAACCCGGGCGGGATCTCCCCGCCGATACGTCCCTCCAGCAAAAGCGGATGACCATCCCTGTTCCAACCGGAAAGAACAGCCCATGCCCGACCCGACCATTCTCGACCAGATTGGCGACACTCCTCTCGTTCGGCTGCGGCACCTCGCGCCGCACCCCGGAGTGGAGCTCTGGGCCAAACTCGAATCGCACAATCCGACCGGATCGCTCAAGGATCGGATCGCCCTCTATATGATCGAAGCAGCCGAGCAGCGGGGCGAACTCGATCCGGCTGATCCGCACCGCACCGTCATCGAGGCCACCAGCGGCAATACCGGAATCGCCCTGGGCATGGTCTGCGCGGTGAAAGGGTATCCGTGCAATCTGCTCATGCTCGAGTCGAAGTCGCTCGAACGCCGATTCATGCTCCGCTACTGGGGCGCCCGGTTGACCCTGACATCGGCCGAGGATGCAGACTCGCATATCTGGCGGGCCAAGGAGATGATCAACAAGGCGCCGGCCGAGTATTACTACCTCGACCAGAACGAGAACGAGGACAACGTCCTGGCCCACTACCATGGCACCGGGACCGAGATCGTCGAGCAGACCGGCGGCCGGATCGATGCCTTTGTGGGCGGCTTCGGCACCGGCGGCACCATGATGGGCGTGGGGCGGGCCCTGCGCGACGCCGGTTCTGCGGCTGCTCTCATCAGCGTGGAACCGACCACGGCCATCAGCCGCATCGATGGGCTGAAGTATTCCGATGAAGGCTATATGCCTCCCATCTGGGATGCCGACCTGATGGATGAGGTCGTCCGGGTGTCAGATGACAAAGCCCTGGAGTACGCCCGGCTCCTGGCTCAGCGGGAAGGTATCCTGGCCGGCATCAGCTCGGGCGCCACCGCGTATGCTGCGGTCGAACTCGCCCGGCGGACCAGACACGGCCGGATCGTCTTCATTGTCGGAGATCGCGGCGAACGCTATTTCTCGACCCCGCTGTTCGACGAAGCGAGACAGGAAGAGTGAGCGGCCGGGCCATCCTTGCCCGAGTGCGGTCCGACGGCGTAGAATGAGCCTTCGAGTCCGATTCGGGAGAAGAATCCATGCGTCGAGTCCGGATGACATCCTTCCTGATGGTACTGTGCCTGCTCTACCTGCCCGCTGTCACCCGTGCTCAGGGTGTCGATGCGTCCGTGCAGGATCCCCCCCCCGAGGTACCGGTCACCGATCTGAAGCAGAGTGTCGCCGTCTTCGATTTCGAGATGGGTGCCGATGGTCCTCAGGAGGCGGGGCGGGGGATCGCAGACATGGTCATCACCCAGCTGGTGCAGACCGGCCGTTTCACGGTCATCGAGCGACAGGAACTCGAGAGCATCATGGCCGAACAGGGCCTGGCGGTGGCCGGTGCCGTCACTCCCGCTCAGGCTGCCCGGGTGGGAGAGTTGTTGGGGGTGGAGCTGGCCGTATTCGGAACCATCACTGAATTCGGCGAGGAGGTTCGACGCGTGGGAATCGGCCGGCTGGCCGTGAACCGGAAGCGGGCCCGGGTGGTGGTGGATGTGCGTTTTGTGGATACCACGACCGGTGAGATCGTGTATGCCCAGTCGCACGAGGGAGCCGAATCGCAACTCGGGCTCGACACCGGACCGGGCAATCTCGATTTCTCGAGTGTTGAAACCTGGGGCGATACCCGCATGGGCAGGGCGGCCGAGGAAGTCACCGGCAAGGTGGCTCGATATGCCGCCGAGAGGGTGACCAATACCGCCTGGCACGGCACCGTGCTCAGTGTCGCCGCCGACGGACCCTACTGTTATATCAAGCCGGGAGCCCAGGCCGGGCTTGTCATCGGCAATATTCTCTATGTCTATCGCGAGGGTGAGGAGCTGATCGATCCCGACACCGGGATCGTCCTGGGATCCGAGACCCGGCGGATCGCCACCATCCAGATCGTCGATCCCTCGATCGGAGAGGGGCAGGCCTCGAAATGCCTCATCCTCGAAGGGACAGGCATCGGCCGGGGCGATCTGGTGAAAGTGCACTGAGCAATATATTCCCGGCCCCGAAGGGGCTGCCGGACGTTCGTCAATACACCCAGATCGTGTCCTCTCCCCGACGGTAGGCCTCGAGATTCTCGCGCTGGTGGTTCAACCTGGTTGCCAGCAGGATCTCAGGGGCGCAGGTCCCGATCGTTCCCAGTTCCGTACCCGGTGGAGAACCCCGGCTGTAAGCCAGGAGTAGTACCAGCTCGTCGATGAACTCCTCCTGGACTGCTGCGGCGGCCTGAAAGTCGCCGGCCGCGGCATGAGCCCGGGCGAGGTAGTGATCGATCGGTACCGGAGAGATATCCCACCAGGGTTCGGTGCGGGCTCTCTCGAACAGGGCCGCGGCCTGATCGTATTTGCGATCGGCTTCATGCCGGAACGCCTTGCGGAGCATCTTCAAACCTCGATGACTCTGAAAATACAGGTAGAGGCCGTGGGTGATGGGTCGGCGGTCATCCCAGCGCTTTTCCAGGAAAGCCAATGTGGCGTCGGCGTTCTCGCGTGTGCCGTGACGGTAGAGTTCGACGTGCAGGTGGGGATCGATGTTCTTGAAGATTCTCTCGGCTTTCTGTACCCGGCCGATCTGATCCCCGATATTCACGGTTTGCCCGGGTGAGACGGTCGGTTCGATTCCCAGAATACGGACTGTCGCAGACATGTCCGACCCGATCCCCGAGAGCACCAGACCCTGCCAGGATGTCCCTCCGGCAATGTCTTCTATCAGCCTTTCCACCCGTGCGAAGAGAGGGGACGTGATCGTTTCGTCGGCTGCACGTCGCAGGTCGATACCCTGGTGGTTTACTTCGGTAAACCATTCGAAACCCGGCGGATCCAGACGATATCCCGCCCAGTTCAGGAAGGCCCAGGTGGCATAGATCCGTTCGAGTTGACTGGAACAGGTGGCATAAGTCAGGCTGAGGATGTAACACGGCGTGCGCAGGCTGATTTCCCAGGGAGAGGGGGGGCCGAAGAGGGCGTCGAAACGGAAGGTCAGAGATCGCTTGGGCACGAGAACCAGCCGATTCTCCTTTTTGTATTCGCGATGAGCGAGACCCTCGTTCACGAGGCGCGAAAAGGTACCGTCGGTACAGTGATCCGCCAGGTCGACTGTCAGCTGGTAGGCCGTCTGCTCCATGATCACGTGATGGAAGCTGTTCAGATCCATCAACTCCTGCCATCGTTCCTGATCCCGGGCATGGCGCAACTCATGAGCCGCGATCAGCCCCAGAAAATCACGCCCCATGGCGATCCGCGGGACGATGAAAGCCCATGGTTCGAACGTGAAATAGAAAAGGGGGCCCCCGGGCTCGGGCCGTGTCGTCGAGAACCAGAATCCGCGACCGGGTGGTGACGTACGGGTCTGCTGCAGACGCCGGTATTCGATGGCGACAGCCCGTTCCTCGAGGTAGTTCAGCAATCCCTCGCCCTCGGGATGCCCTTCCACGACCCGGGCGATGGACTGTTTGACGTAGGTGAGATATTCGGCGTCATCGAGTTCGTCGATGGCTGCCTGCGAGCCGCTCAGGGTGACTGCGGCTGTGCTCTCGAACGACAGTTACGGTCGAGGCGAGCAGGCCGGCAGAAAAGCGACCAGAAGGAGCAGACCGGATCCGCCTGCGGGAAGAAGCATCCGCCGGCACAGTCCCCGGACAGTCATGGTTCTGACAGAGGGAAAAATCATGTCTGATAGACCTTGATCATAGCGTTCATCAACAGGGTACAATGGCAGGCCGAACAGCAGCGGATGCTCAATCTGAATGACATGACGCACGAAGAATTCCTTGTCATCTATGCCGAAACCGAAGCCGCCTGGCGGCGGCTGACTCAACGCGAGCCCGATAATCCTCTGCCCTGGTGCGGACTGGGGGCGATCAGAAATCAACGGGAGAATTTCGAGGGGTCGATGTATGCCTACAACACGGCCTTGACGAAGAATCCGATGTTCCTCAACGACCGTCAGGTAGACCAGGCGATCTATCAGTCTTCCCGGGCCGGGAGGAAATGGACTCCGCCCGACCCGACCTTTCTGCTGAATGCTCTTTTCCTGCAGGCCTTCATCGAGATGATCGAAGGTCAGCCTCCGCCCGTCATGGTGCCGTGAAGTTTATTCCAGTAAGATCTGGTATTCACTCCTGCCAGGATCGTGAGGCGATGAAACGCTGCCGCGACGCCATTCCCGCCGTTGTGTTCCTTTTCCTGCTCCCCGCTTTCCTGCCGCTCTTGCTCACCGCCTGCGGCCGGAGGACTGAACAGACGCAGTCCGAGCTGGTCCAGCCGGCGGCGTGGTGGGAAGTGCATCCCCGGCCGATCTACGCCACCCTGGAGAAAGTCGGCACCTTCCAGGAGTGGTTCGATGTCTACCGGCTGACGGAAGGAACCTGGGCCATCTATGAACCGAACCAGTTCGAGGAGGCCATCTGCTACCTGGTCGAGGGCTCGGAGCGGGCGGTCGTGATCGACACCGGTACCGGGATCGGCAATCTTCGTGCCGTCGTCGAGGAACTGACCGACCTGCCCACCTCGGTCGTGCTCACCCACGAGCACTACGACCACGTGGCCGCGGCCTGGCGCTGGGATGAGATCGTGATGTACGACAACGATGAGGCCCTGGCGGTGCTGGCCGCCGGACGCAGCAACGAATCGCTGCAGCGCTATGTCACCGAAGACTACCTCTGGAAGCCCCTGCCGACGGGTTTTGACCCTGACACCTGGACGATCCCGTCCATGGAGCCGACGGGGGTCCTGACCGAGGGAGACATCATCGATCTCGGCTCGCGCCGCCTCGAGGTGATCTACACCCCCGGGCACTGCCCGGGCCAGATGTGCCTGCTCGACACCGGGCACCGCCTTCTCTTCACCGGCGATCACTTCTTCCCCGGTCCCCTCTACGCCTACGGTCCCGACGTGGACCTCGACGCCTATATCGTCTCGAACCGCAAGCTGGTCGAGCGGCTGGACGAATTCGACCATCTCTGCTCGGGCCACAACGATCCCTGGGTCGGGAGCGAGGTGCTCAGGCGGGTGAGCCGGGCCTTTGATACGATTCTGGAGGGGAGCGGACGGTACGACGAGGAGGAGGGTCTGCGCCGCTATTATTTCGACGGCTTTGATATTCTCATCACGACCGCTCAACTCGAAGAACGGTAAATCGACTCTCACCCGAACACGAGGTAATCATCTCATGAAGGGCACTATACACGGAACGGGCGCAAGGGGAGGGTCGAAAGCCCTCATCGGAACGGGCGCGATCGTTCTCCTGACCGGCGTACTCTTTACCCCGGCTCGGGCCGGAGCCCAGATCATGCCCGAGTGGGAGAATCCGGCGGTGGTGCATATCAACGCCGAGGCCCCGCATGCCACTCTCTGGCCCTGGCCCGGGGAGGCGGCCGCACTCGCCGGCACCGATCCGCTCGCCTCGCCGTGGGTCGAATCGCTCAATGGGAACTGGAAGTTCGACTGGGCGCCGCGGCCCGGGGAACGCCCGGGGGGTTTCGAGGATCCTGCTTTCGATGATGCCGACTGGGATGAGATCCCGGTCCCCTCGAACTGGCAACTGCACGGCTACGGGGTGCCGATCTACGTCAACTCCTCCTATACCTTCAGCCCCGCCGAGCCGCCCTTCATTCCTCATGACGACAATCCGGTCGGTTCCTACCGCACCCGCTTCACCCTGCCCGACGCCTGGGAGGGCCGGCAGACCTTCCTGCATTTCGCGGGGGTGAACTCGGCCTTTTACGTCTGGGTCAACGGGCATTTCGCCGGCTACAGCGAGGGCAGCCGCACCCCGGCCGAATTCAACATCTCTCCTTATATAAGAGAGAGCGGGGAAAACCTGCTGGCGGTCGAGGTCTACCGCTACAGTGACGGCTCCTACCTCGAATGCCAGGACTTCTGGCGCCTGGCCGGGATCTTCCGCGACGTCCGGTTAATATCCCGCGAGGCCGTCTACATGCGTGATTTCGAGGTGCGCACCGATCTGGACGCCGGGTACCGCGACGCCGAGCTGAACCTGGCGGTCGAGGTGCGCAACCTGACCAGGCGCAACGTGACTTGCCGCGTCCAGGCCCGCCTGCTCGATTCCGCCGGCATGCAGATCGATCGCTTCGGCGGTCCGGTCGAGGCCTCCGGAGCGGGCAGCGTCCGTTACAGCCGCCTGATCCACGACCCTCTCAAATGGTCGGCGGAGACCCCCCATCTCTATACCCTGCTGATCTCCCTGTTCGATCCCGAAGGTCGTCTGATCGAGGTGGTGCCGGCCCGGATCGGTTTCCGCGAGGTCGAGATCTCCGGCGGTCAGCTGCTCGTCAACGGCCGGCCGATTCTCTTTCGCGGGGTCAACCGGCACGAACACGATCCCGACACGGGTCATTACATAACCAGCGAGTCGATGATCCGGGATATCAGGATCATGAAGCAGCACAATATCAACGCCGTGCGTACCTGCCACTACCCCGATGCTCCGCAGTGGTACGAGCTGTGCGATGAGTACGGACTCTACCTGATAGACGAGGCCAACATCGAGTCGCACGGCATCGGCTACCGTCCCGATCGCACGCTGGCCAACCGCCCCGAATGGCGGGCCGCCCACCTCGACCGGGTCGAGCGCATGGTCGAGCGCGACAAGAACCACCCCGCGATCGTTATCTGGTCGCTGGGGAACGAGATGGGCGACGGGGTCAACACCGTGGCCTGCGCCGACTTCCTGCATGACCGCGATCCCTCCCGTCCGGTGCATTCCGAGCGCGCCGGCCGGCGGTCTCATGTCGATATCGTCAGTCCGATGTACTCGCGGGTGGAATCGATCATCCGCTATGCCTCCGAGCCCCAGGACCGGCCTCTGATCCTCTGCGAGTACGCCCACGCCATGGGCAATTCCACCGGCAATCTCTTCAAGTACTGGGATGCTTTCCGGGCCTTCGATCACCTGCAGGGCGGTTTCATCTGGGATTGGGTCGACCAGGGCCTGCGCCAGCCGGTGCCCGCCGAATACGCCGGCCGCCGCCAGTCCCGGCCCTCGGACACATACATGGCCTACGGCGGCGACTTCGGTCCGCCCGATGTGCCCTCGAGCGATAACTTCTGCATGAACGGCCTGGTGGCGGCCGACCGCACCCCGCACCCCGGCCTCTTAGAGGTCAAGCACCAGTACGCCCCGATCCGGGCCCGGATCGTCAGTGCCGAGGCCGGTCTGGTCGAGATCCACAACGAATACCAGTTCATCGGTCTGACCGGGGTGGAAGTGGCATACACCGTCACGGCCAACGGGGTGCCCCTGGAAGGTGACGATTTCAGCGGCCGGGCCGACCTCTCCAGCTTCGGACCGGGGCAGCGGCGGACCATCCAGCTGCGCTTTCCCCGGCCCCGGCTCCAACCCGGCAGCGAACTCTTCCTCGACCTCGACTTCATCCGCACCACAGCCACCCCCTTCTCGGAACCGGGGTATGTGATCGTCAGCTACCAGTTCCCGCTGGCGGCTGCAGAACCGGCCGTGGCCGATCCTGAGCGTATGGACACCCTCACGGTCGAAGAGGACGGCGATCGGATTACGGTCGCCGGCCGGAGCTTCGCCGCCGCCTTCTCGCGCGAGGCGGGAACCCTGACGAGCCTGCGTGCGGGGGGCGAAGAGCTGCTGGCGGCCGGGCCCCGGCCCAGCACCTGGCGGGCGCCGCTCGACAACGACCGGGGTTTCGGGATCGAGCGGGCAATGGGGGTCTGGAAGGAGGCTGGGCGGAACTGGCAGGTCGACGATTGCCGGGTCGAGAGCGTCGATGAAAACACCGCCCGGATCACGGCTTCCGGAACCCTGCCCGGGGTCGAGTCGTCTTTCGCCCTCACCTGGACCGTTTTCGGCTCGGGCGACATCGTTGTCGAGGGTACGCTGGAGCCCGGCGGAACCGAACTTCCGAACCTCCCCCGGCTGGGACTGCAGCTCGAGCTCTCACCCGGTTTCGAGACCTTCACCTGGTTCGGGCGCGGCCCGTTCGAGAACTACACCGATCGCAAGCAGGCCGCCCGGGTCGGACTCTACAGCACCACGGTCGACGAGCTTTTCGTCGAGTATTCGGAGCCACAGTCCAACGGCAACCGCACCGACGTGCGCTGGGCCGCGCTGGCAAACGACCGGGGTACCGGCCTGCTCGTCACGGGTACTCCGACCTTCGACGTCAGTGCCCATCACTACACGACCGAAGATCTGGATGCGGCGAAGCACTCCTATGAGCTCACCTGGCAGGAGAACGTCATCCTCAATCTCGACGGTCGGATGATGGGCGTCGGGGGGGACGACTCGTGGGGGGCCCGGCCGCACCCCGAGTTTCAGATCAGGCCCGTGCCGCAGAGCTTCCGTTTCCGCCTGCGGCCTTTCAGTCGCCGCGACCCCGGCCCGGCCGAACTGGCCCGGACAGTGCCGCCGGGCCCGTAAGCCGGTGTGGCCGGGCGCCTGAGGAGCGCCGGAGGGTTCACACTCAAGCGTCGCGCATCACCGCCACCGGGTCGGTCCGCACGGTCCGGTGCAGGGTGGGGAACATCGCGAGCGCGCTCAGCGCCAGCAGGACGATCACGCCGGCCGCGAACGAGAGCGGATCGAGCGGGGTGATGCCGTACAGCAGGCTCGAGAGCAGCCGGGTCGCAGCCAGGGCCAGCACGATACCCGCCCCGATACTCCCGGCGACCAGACGCATGCCCTGACCGAAGACCAGAGCGGTGATCTGCCGCGGATCGGCTCCCAGGGCGATCCGCACCCCGATCTCGTGAGCCCGACCGGTGACATTCTGCGACACCACTCCGTAGTAGCCCACGATCGTGAGCAACAGGGTCAGGGCCGCAAAAGCCCCCATCAGGATCAGATAGAAGCGGGGGCGGGCCACCGCCCTCGAGACGACCTCGCGCATCGACGCCATCCAGGTCAGGGGCATCTGCGGATCCAGTTCGTGCATCGCGTCGGCCAGAGGCCGGTAGAGAGAGGAGACGGGCAGTTCGGTGCGCACCAGCAGGACGGCGAATCGCACCGAGAGGTCGGTGATCGGCTGGTAAAGGATCGCAGGAGCGTCCCGGGTCGGACTGCGCTGCAGCACATCGGCCGCCACGCCCGTGATGGTGGCGAAGTCCGAAGTGAAGAAGGAGCGGGCCCGGCGTCCGAGGGCGGATTCGCCGGGGTAGAAGATCTCGGCGAAACGCTCGTTGACCATGATGACCGGGTCGGTACGGGCCAGGGCCTCGCGGGTCAGGTCCTCCCCTTCGGCGATCGGGATCCCGAAGACCCGGAAGTACCCGGGGGTGATGCCGACGAGCTGCACCTGGGGCAGCTCGGGATCGAAGGGCTCTCCCTCGCGTGCGATACCCGAGGTCCAGGTGCTGCCCCCCATCGGCAGATTGGCGTTGCTCAGGGCCGCGGCGGTGACCCCGGGCAGGGTTTGCACCCGCTCCAGAAGCCGGTCGAAGAAGAGGTCCCGGTCTTCGAGCGAGGGGTAGCGGAACTCGGGGGTCTGGAAGCGCACCAGCACCACGCCGTCGGGATCAAAACCCCGCTCCCGGCTCACCGTGCGCCAGAAACTGTGACCGAGCAGGGCGGCTCCGGTGAGCAGGACCATGGTCAGGGCGATCTCGGCCGCGACCATGGCGTTGAGCAGGCGCCGCCCGGCCCGTCCTTTCGATACCCCCCGGCCGCCCTCGCGCAGCAGTCCGGCCAATCCCGAGGTGGACGCGGCCCGCAGGCCGGGCAGCAGGCCGGCCAGGATACCGGTCACGATCCCGAGCACGACGGCGAAGAGAACGACCGGGCCGTCGACCGCGATCTCGGCTCCGCGCGGCAGATCGTCGGGTAGCAGGGCGAAAAGGGCATCGATACCCAGGGCGACACAGACCAGGCCCAGCAGGCTTCCGGCCAGAACCAGGGCCACCCCCTCCAGCACCTGGCTGATGAGCAGGCGCCCGCGCCCCGCGCCCAGAGCCGCCCGCACTCCGGTTTCCTGCCAGCGTTTCAGACTGCGGCTGAGCAGCAGGTTGCCGACATTGGCGCAGGCGACAAGCAGGACCAGCAGAACCGCTCCCATGAGCAGCAGCAGGGGGCGTCTGATCTCGCCCGTCAGATAGGTCCGCAGAGGCGTGAGGACCGCGGCCAGACCGCCGGCGGTTTCGTGCTCCTGCATGATCCGGGTCAGATGTTCGGCGGCTCCGGCCAGCGTGGTCGTCGGCTGCAGCCGGGCCAGGGCGATCAGGTAGCGGGCTCCCCACGAACCATTGAGCAGCTCGGCGATATACGGTTCGATCGGCACCCAGGCCTCGAAGTCGGCCGGCCAGGCGGGACTGTCCGCCAACACCCCGATGACGGTGTGATCCCGGCCGCTGAGCTGGATGGTCGTCCCCAGCACGGCGGGATCGGCGCCGAAGAGACGCTGCCAGAGGGCCTCACTGATGACGACCGGTTGATTGCCGTCCGCGCTCGTCTCGCCGGCCGTGAAAGTCCGTCCCCGTTTCAGGGGCAGGGCGAAGATCGAGAAGTAGTCGGGGGCGACCGCGGCGGCGTGGATCTCGGTCGGTTCGCTGCCTGCCATGAGTTCGAAACCCAGTTCGGAGAGAACCGACAGCCCCTCGAAAACGGCCGTGCTGCTCTCGCGCCAGACGCCGAAGGCGGCCGGAGAGATACGGCTGAGGCTCTCGGTATCTGCCTCGATGCGCTCCTGGATCACGACCAGCCGGTCGGATTCGGGAAAGGGGAGGGGTTCGAGCAACACGTTGTCCGCGATGGTGAAGATGGTAATACCCGCGCCTAGCCCCAGGGCCATGACGGCGATGACCGCCAGGCTCGTGAGCGGGCTGCGCCGGAGCGAACGGGGCAGGAAGCGGCACTCGTTCCACACCGCCGCCGTCCATCTGCCCGAGGGGCGCCAGCCGTTTCTTTTTTTCTCTCTCATGCGCAACCGGTCCTCGTAGCGGTCGGGATTGCCGAATGTCGAGCGGGCCTCCCGATGAGCCTCCTCGGGAGTGAGCCCGCGAGCGATCAGGCGGTCTGTCCGTTCCCGGAGGTGGTGTGCGATCTCCTCGGCGATCGGGTCGCGCGGGCTGCGGCTGGGCCGGACCGCCGCGTCCCGGGCCCGGCTGCGACTCGGTCCATCCCGATTCTGTCCTTTCCGGTTCGATTTGCCCCGGGTCATGCTTTGAGGACCTCCGCCATGGCTTCGACGTAACCGAGCCATCGGCTCTCTTCGGTTCGCAGCGAGTGTTCTCCCTCGGCGGTCAGGCGATAGTACTTCGCCCGCCGGCCCCGGCTCGAGACCGCCCAGCGGGAGGTGAGCCAGCCGCGCTCCTTGAGCCGGTGCAGAGCGGGGTAGAGAGCACCCTCCTCGATCGCGAAGGCGCCGCCGGTACGGGCGGTGATCCACTCCAGAATCTCGAAGCCGTGCAGTTCACCTGCCGCCTCGAGGGTCTTGAGCACCAGGAGTTCGAGCGTGCCCGAGATCACACTGTATCGTTCCTGTGTCATGGAGCCTCGCTTATGGCCTAAATGATTTAGGTCAACACCTCCTCGATATACGCCGGGAGACGGAACGAGGTTTCACTCCATCGGTTCCACCAACCGATCCCGAGACGGAGAACAAACCGGGGTGAGTTCGCTCGAAATCAGCATCTTCGCCTGATACAATGGAGCCCTGTCAGGGCCCCGCTATCCGTATGGAGGAAGCCCCGTGTATCGAGCCGGCATGATGACGGCACTCGTCTTTCTTTTACTCTCCACCGCCTGTTCGAAAGAAAACAGTGAGGAGATCGGGTACTCGTTCATGACGACGGTGGAAGATGGGACTGAAACAGCCGTCACCCGCGGGGGACCCCGCTACCGGGGGGAGCTCTTCCTGTACGAAGAGGCGCTCCTCCTGCAGGAAGATCCCGCCAACGAGGAATCGCTTCTGAACCGGCCGGGGATGATCACGGCAGATGAGAGGGGATATTTCTACGTTATCGACAGCGGCGACGCCTGTATCGCAGTCTTCGATCCGGCCGGCCGGTTCCTCAGAAGAATCGGGCGGAGCGGTCAGGGGCCGGGCGAGTTCTCCAGACTCTCGAATCTGCAGGTCCACAACGGTATCATTCATGTCTACGATGCACAGCTGAACCGGACAACCCGCTTCCGGACCGGCGGAACACTCCTCGATATGACGACGGTTCCCGGTGGTGTGATCGACCGGCGACAGGGGATAGTGCGTGATATGCACATCCTCGATGACGGCACCATGCTCCTGACCCAGAGTCTCATGAGCGAGGATGACCTGGGTCAGTTCTCGCAGATGCGGGTTCTGGCCCTTTCGACCGCGCACGATACACTCTGGAGCATCGACACACCGGTGATGCAGACGTCGCAGACGACCACCCTGCCGTCCGGGGGCATGCTCAGTTTCAGCATGCCCTTTTCGGGTATGGCCGTGATTCACATCCACCCGATCCACGGAATCATCGTCAGCGACGGCCTCGAACCCGAATTGCTCTGGTATGGTACCACAGGCAGATTGACCCGGAAGGTCAGGATCGAACTTGAGCCGGTACCTCTGACCGGCGAGGATCTGGCGAAGACCAGGGCACGGTTTCAGAAACAGATCGAGGACGCCCGGGAGTCCGGTCAGACCATGATGGCCGAGTTCTATGAGGCTGAACTGAAGGCGATGAAGATGCCCGACTGCCGGCCGTTCTGGCGCCAGGTGGTCGTCAGCGATCGGGGGTATCTCTGGCTCCAGATAGTAGAGCACAGCGCCGATCGGGAAGCCGCGGGCGGGGGATACCTCTACCGCGTCCTCAGCCCGGCCGGCGAGTACCTGGGTGATACGCGGGTTCCGTACGGTCTCAGATTCACACTTACCGGAGACCGTTTGCTGTGCACCTGGACCCCTCCCGATACCGATGAATACCAGCTTCTGGTCGGCCGGATCGTACCGCTGATCGAGGGGCTGGAATATCCCTGAAGGAGGCCCGCCGGTGGATCTCCAGATCGACGCCAAGGAACTGCTGGCCATGGCTCTGTCCGACGTCGGCCCGGGTGAAGATATCGAAGAGGCGATCCTGCGGGCCTGTAAGCAGCGTTTCCTGGACAATTACGCCGAGATTTTCTCCGAGCTCCTGCAGATGATCGACCTGATCTCCGAAAACATGGAGGGCACGCGGGAGGAGATCATCCGGGAACTGGTCGAGGCTGAGGGCAGCATGTCGATGTCGCTGCACGCCAACGATGTGATCGAAACGCGCACCTTCTCGGGAGA
The DNA here is from genome assembly GCA_964576115.1 of uncultured Gemmatimonadota bacterium. Lineage (GTDB taxonomy): Bacteria > Blakebacterota > Blakebacteria > Blakebacterales > Blakebacteraceae > CAYSYY01. The sequence continues at coordinate 80,824 of CAZNUA010000001.1, read as the reverse complement.
GCCGCAGCAGGTGTTCGAGAGCCTGCCGGAGGAGATGAGGGAGGAGTTCAACAGGGCGCTGGCCGGAGCCTCGCGGGAGGTCCGGGTCGAAAAGGAGGAGAAACGGAATCGAAAGAAGGTGACTAAAACCGTCCGGCGGAGCGCTTTCACGAATCCCCGTGGCCTGATCAACTGCCGTTGCGGCTATCTGGGTCCGCCCCAGGACGGTCGCTGTCCGAAGTGCGGACGCAAGGCGTAAGGAACACCCCGAGAGCCCTTATTTGAACCTCTTCACATAGCCGTGGCAGTAGGGGCGCCCGCCGGTGCGGGCGTAGTAGTCCTGGTGGTAGTCCTCAGCCGGCCAGAAGGTGTCGGCCTTCTCCACCTCGGTCACGACGTTGTAGCCATTGTCTTTGAGCAGCCCGATCAGCATCTCGGTGACGGCTTGCTGGTCTTCGTTGGCGTAGAAGATCGCCGAGCGGTACTGCGAGCCCCGGTCAGGACCCTGGCGGTTGACCTGGGTGGGATCGTGGATTTCGAAGAAGGCCCGGGCGATGGTCTCGAAGTCGATCCGGGCCGGATCGAAGACCACTTCGACCGTTTCGGCATGACCGGTGCGGCCGGTGCAGACCTCCTGATAGGTCGGATTGGTGGTGTGTCCGCCCATGTAGCCGGAGCGGACCGAACGCACGCCCTCGAGCTGCTCGAGGAAGTGCTCGACCCCCCAGAAACAGCCGCCGGCCAGATAGGCCTTATCGGTGTCGGGACCGTCAGGAGAAACAGAGCCGATCGCCTCGGCCGATAGACCGGCGGTTGCCTGTTCCGAAGAACTCTCCGGACCGGTTTCGGCATCGGCCGGAACGAAGATCATCGAGATCGAATTGACACAGTGGCGGGTGTTCCTGGGCGTGAAGCCTTCCCCGATGAACACGTGACCGAGATGGCCCCCGCAGTTGGTGCAGGTGATCTCGGTCCGCATGCCGTCGGCGTCGCGGGTGCGTGTGACCGCTCCCGGGATTTCGTCGTCGAAACTCGGCCAGCCACAGCCGGCGTCGAACTTGTTCTCGGAACGGTAGAGGGGAGCGTTGCACTGGGCGCAGACGTAGGTGCCCTCTTCCCAGTGGTCATGGTATTTCCCCGTAAAGGGCATCTCGGTGCCCTTGTGAATGATCACCCGGGCCTGAGCCGGGGTCAATTCGTTGTAGCTCACGTCGCTCTCCTCCGACCGCATCGCCAGCCCTTCCGGGGCGCTCTGCGGGAGTTGCGCGCAGGCCGCCGCAAGCAGGCCGATCGTGCCGATGATAACCGCCGTGTACCTGAACATCGGATCCGTCCCCGTCTTCGCGCCTTCATTAACAGTAAGTATTCCTAATAATTAACGTTTTCTCCCGGGCTCTGTTTACGCTCTCCGGTTTCAAACCGGTTCCTATCGATCGTCTCCGCTCGGGAGTCGTCACCAGACGGTGATTGACAAGCTGCCCGACGGAGAGTCAGATTCTGGTTCATCGTACCCGGAAAGGATCGATCATGTCGCGTGCGCCCCGGCGAAAGCATCACTGTATGGCCATGCCCCGGCCCCGGGAGGGGTTCGCGGGCTGAGGCGCCGCCCGGCGCTGTCCTCGAAAGCCCTGCGATCCCCGTCGCGGGGCTTTTCCGTTGTACCGAACAGAGGATGCCCGGGCTCCGGGCCCGCCAGAACGGGGAGATGTCACCACCATGCGTGTTGAAGACCTGACGATCATCGGGGAGCGGATCAACGCTTCGGTACCGGGGATTGGAGAACTGCTCGAAAGGGGGCAGTGGAACGAGGTGGCCCGCCTGGCCGCCGAACAGGTCCGGGCCGGCGCCCGGGCCGTGGATATCAACGTCGGCTCCCTGCCCGACGACGTGCTGATCGACGCGATCGGCGCCGTCCGGGGAGCGGTCGAGGTGCCGCTGAGTGTCGATTCCGACGACAGTGCCAGACTTCTGCTCGGCCTCGAACTGCTGACCGGGAACGGCACCGGCCCGCCCCCCCTGCTCAATTCCGTGACCTCGGCCCGGGCACCGGCGATCCTGCCCCGGCGCCGCGAAGCGGTCTTCGGCGCGGTCCTGCTCCTGTCGGAACGCTCGGAGAGCGGCCGGGTGCGTCTCAACGAGACGACCGCACAGATGCTGCAGACCGCGTCGGTTCTGTTCGAACAGGCCCGGGAGAACGGCTTCGAACCCGCAGAACTCTACTTCGATCCCGGCCTGCCGCCGGTGGCGGGCGATGCCGAAGGTCGACTCAACGTCGTCCTCGATGTTCTCGAAGAAATCGGCGGCAACCCGGTCCTGGCCGGCACCCACCGCCTGGTCGGGATCTCGAACCTGACTCACCACCTGCCCTCCGCGGTGCGCCTGCCCCTGCAGAACGCCTTCCTGAGCCTGGCCGCGGACCGCGGACTGGACACCATCATCGGCGATCCCGCCCGGGCGTACCGGACCCTGCCCGAGGACGATCCCGTCCTGACGGCTCTGCGGGCGATCCTTGACGCCGAGGGCTTCGAACGACTCTCCCTGCTGCTGGAGCTGTACCGATGAAGACGGTCGGTGAGCACCTGGCTTCGGCGGCTGCGGACCGGCGGACCCTGATCAGCTTCGAGATCGTCCAGCCGAAGCGGGGGGGGAGTTTCACCGAACTCACCGCCCTCATCGAACGGCTGGCGGCCTGGAACCCGCCCTTCATCGACGTCACCAGCCACGCCGCTGAGGTGCTGTACGAGGAGACCCCGGAAGGGCTGCAGCGCCGGATCGTACGCAAGCGGCCCGGCACCGAAGGGATCGCCCTGTTGATCCAGGACCGCTACGGCATCGACGCCGTGCCGCATGTCGTCGCCGGCGGTTTCACCCCGACCGAGACCGAGGATTTCCTCTTCGCTCTGGACTACTTCGGGATCAGGAACATCCTGGCCGTGCGGGGGGAACCGCGTCGGACGAACGGTACGGCGGCCGACGGCCGTCCGCGTCACGCCGTCGATCTGGTCCGGCAGATCCGCGACATGAACCGCGGCCGTTATGTCGAGGATGTTCTCTATCCCACCCCGACCGATTTCTGCATCGGTGTGGCGGGCTATCCCGAACGTCACCCCGAGGCGCCCAACCTCGAGACCGATATCTGTCATCTGCTTGAGAAGGTCGAGGCCGGGGCCGATTACATCGTGACCCAGATGTGTTTCGATACCGAAGCCTTCTTCCGGTTCGAGGCAGCCTGCCGTTCAGCGGGCATTACGGTGCCGATCGTGCCCGGGCTCAAGGTCATCCACGACCGGCGCCAGCTCGAGACCCTGCCGGGGCGGTTCAATACCACCATTCCCGTCGAACTCTCGAACCGTCTCGAGAGGGCGTCCTCACAGGCCGAGGTGCAGCAGATCGGGATCGAGTGGGCGGCGGCCCAGGTCGAGGCACTGATGGCCCGGGGCGTGCCGGCGATCCACTTCTTCGTGATGTGGACCTCCGATCCGGTCGAGGAAGTTCTCTCGCAGGTGCTCGGGCGCATTTGCTCCCGATAGACGCCGGGGACAGATCCTCAAATGCGTGACGGATCGTGCACTCGATGCCTGTAAAGAGGAATCGTTGATGCCATAATGAGACTCAATTTGGAGAATGCGTTGCCATTATTGCCGCCACCAATATTCCCTTTCTTCCTCTCCTTGACGTATTCAACCGGTCGATCTTGTGCTGACTGGCGGCTCACCGTCCCGGGAGGGTATGATAGCCCCGATCCGATAAGCAGCTCAGGTTGCTCTCCCACATCATGCCGATCCCGGAGGACAATGCGATGGCCGACCCTCGACCCACCGAGACGGGCGACCGCTCGCGAACCAGTCCCGATCCCGCCTATCTGCTCGACAGGCTCGACTACACCCGGCCCCTGATCGGTTTCTACGACGCCCCCGATCCGGCCCCCTTCGAACCGCTCACAGGGCCCAGACCGGGGGCCGGCCGCGGGCCCTGCGTGTTCGATTTCTTCACCAGCTGGATGGAGGGCCAGACCCTGATCCTGACCCGCGAGAACTACGGCTGTGGTGGGGCGGGGCGGGCGCTGTGCGGGTCACAGACGCGTTCGCGCGACGACTTCATCGACTTCCTCTGGCGCGACGAGGGCCTCAAGGCCACCCGCGAGATGATGGCCGAGTGGATCGACCGCGGTTCGGTCTACGAGATGGAACACGACCAGATCCTGATCGGGCCTCTGAAATCCGAGCAATACCGGTACCTGAAGACAGTGACCTTCTGGATCAATCCCGACCAGTTGAGCGTGCTCACTTACGGGGTCTATTACCATCACCGGTGGGGCTCGCCGCCCCCCTTCATCGCTCCCTTCGGTTCGGGATGCATGGAACTCGTGGTCTCCCTGGAGGATCTCGACCGGCCGCTGGCGGCCCTGGGCTCGACCGATATGGCCATGCGTCACTGTGTGCCCCCCGACCTGCTGGCCTTCACGGTCACGGTCCCGATGTTCGAACGGCTCTGCTCGATCGGCGAGGAGAGCTTCCTCGGCAAGGGTTTTCTCGAGAACCTGCGGAAAAAGCGCGGAGGGAGTCTGGTCTGATGCCCGGACGACGTCTATCCCGGCGTCGGTTCCCCATCCGCCCTGTTGGTCTGAGCCTGGTGGTTCTCGCGGGTCTGGTTGTGTCAGCGGATCCGTTCGGTAACCGGTCGACAGGGGTGTCCGGACAGCAGCAGGTCCCGATCGAGGGGGTGGTGGTCGACGAACGAGGCGAGCCGGTGGCGGGCGCCGAGGTCGCCCTGACCTGGGTCATGGAACCGGAGGGCCTGCGGGCCGAGGAGCCGGTCCGTACCGTTGCCGGCGGGCGGTTCGACGGGCTGACTTTCACCGGGCGGGCGGTAGCTGTCATGGCCGTCGATTCGACCCGGACCCGCGGAGCGGTGACCCTGATCGCGACTTCGGCCGGGGCCGGTGAGGTGCGCCTCGATCTCGCGCCCCTGGCCGAGGTGACCGGCACGGTCTATTGCGCGTTCTTCGAGGAAGAACCGACCGACAGCTATGTGTCGGTCATGCTTCCCATACCCGGCGGTCTGCCCGCCCGTCTGGTGCACGCCGAGCCGGGCGAGAGGGCCGATTTCCGCTTCCTGCTGCCGCCGGGGGATTACTTCTACAACCTCTATGCCCCCGGCATCGAATACCGCCGTCGGGACGGCTCGTTTACGGTCCGGGCCGGGGAGCGACTGGCACTGGGCCGGCTCGACCTGGGGGTTACCAACATCGCCCGGTACTACGGCACAGAGCCGCCGCCGCTCGCCTATACCGACGCCCGGGGGGTCGAACCCGGTTTTACCTGGGAGACGTGGCGGGGTAAGTGGGTCCTCTTCTACCTTTTCGCATACACCTGAAAAGAGTGCGTGCGCAGCCGGGTGCCTGCGATCCTCGAGCTTCACGAGACCTTCGCCGACCGACGGGATGAGTTCACGGTCCTGCTCATGCATGCCCGGCATCCTGTCGTCGCGAACCTGGCCGACGTGGACAGCGTCTTCTACTCCAACGGAGGCGTTGCCGAGCGGTACTGGCAGGGCCGCCGCCTGCCCTTTCCCTTCCTCTTCGACGGCGCCAACGCCACCTGGGAAGCCTTCGGTACGCTGGGGTACTTCGAAGCCCTGGTCGATCCCGAGGGCCGTCTGGTACGCGGCGGCGGGGTGGAGATGCTGCGCGGGATTCTCACCGGAGAGGTGCCGCCCCAGGAATGTGTCCGGGTCGCCAGCACACAGGGCGGGAGGTAGAGTTCGCTTCGGTCCCGAATGGTCATCGTCGTGTCGTTGTACCGGCTTCTCGATCGTCTACAATGGTCGGGTGTGGGAGATCGACAGAGAGCAGCCTGTCGACCCCTGGTCGGAGCCCGGCGACCGGGAGAGAGTGCCACATACTCTGAAGTAGTACTTCCACCTCACGGGAGACTGAGACATGAGAGCCTTGCAGATCATCCAGCGGGAGGTCGTCGTCGCCCTTTCCCGGATCGGTCTCAAGCGAGTCACAACCAATTACTTCGGTATGCGGTTGGTTTCACCGACGATTTACGGCATCGTCAGCGGTGGCTATCTCGTGCCCGGAGAGCTCTGGATGTCGGAGTGCCTGGAAGCATTCATCACGACCAGGAAGGGGTGTGTCATCGACGTCGGATCGAATGTGGGTTTGTACCTGGTCAAGCTCAGGGTGCTCTCCCGGGAGGTGGCGTACTATGGAGTGGAACCCAACCATGCGTGCAATTTCTACCTGCAGGAGCTGATTCGTCTCAACGGTTTCGGGAAGACAATGATTCTCCCGTTCGTTTTCTCGGATCACCAGGGAGTAGGGATGCTCTACGCGGGCGGGAGGGGCTCCAAACGAGGCTCGGTTCGTGCTTCCTATCGACCGGACACGAACCTGGTCCATTCTTTTGAAGCCTACTTCGCAATCGGTGACGAGGTGGTCTATTCCCTCGACCTGAGCGAGATTGCCGTTATCAAGATCGATGTGGAGGAAGGCGAACTCGAAGTTCTCCGGGGCCTCGTGCGCACGATAGATACCTATAGACCCTACATCTTCTGTGAGATTCTGGCTACCGGAGGAGATGGCGAACGCGAAGATCGAGCCCGGCAGATCTGTGAGCTGATCCGCGAAAAGGGGTATTCGATCCTCGCCGTAACCAGGCAGGGACGCATTCTGGAAGAGGTCGAGGATATCGGGCGGGTAGGAAAGGACTATCTGCGGGATTACATCTTTTCTCCCCGGGAACTTGTGACCGATTTCCAGATGGCCGTCGGGAGGAACCGGACGGGGCGATCGAGACAGTGGAATGCCCGCTACAGGAAAAACAGACAGCCGACGAACAGTATCATTTCAGCTGCCCAGGCGTCCGGAGAGGACGGTCTCTAGTTGCCGCCCTGGTCGGCTTCTGTAAGAATGCCTCCGGGAAGACGATGGATTCGCTCCGGGGGGACGAGGTCGGAACTCTGAGAACGGGCCAGGGCATCGGGAGGGTTGCGCCGCCCGATCACGCAGGAGGTCGTATGAATCGGATTCGGAAGACGCTGCTGACGGCAACCCTGATTGTTGCGGTCCTGATGGCCGTGGCACCGGTCTATGCGATTGAACACAAGCCGGGAGGCGAGATCGTCGAGTTCCTCGCCGACGGTGAAAAAATCCACGGCTTTCAAACCTTCAATTTCCATGTCACCAGATCGGGAGTGACGCTCGGCAAGATCATCACCCATACCGAATGTGAGATGTTCGGGAAGCACTATCAGAACGGCACGTACTTTCAGCTCATCGTCTTCTACCAGCTGGATGACGGCTCCTACGTTCTGGCGCAGTTCAACCATGTCGAGATCACCGCGATCGGCCATCGAGGCAAAGGAGCGTACAGGTACTCGATCCAGACCTCTGATCCGGTGATCATCCACCCCTGGCCCATATAGTCGCTGCTCGGAGCCCGTCGGTTCCGGGAGGCAAAGGTCTCCCGTTGCGTAACGGAAACCCGGGGTGATCTGTCACTGCGATTGAGAGGTTCTCAGCAGATCCGGGGCAGCAGCTCGCCGGTGGGCATGTCCACGATGCGGGTGCCGCCGATGCCGGTCTGGAGCAGAACCCGGGCCGCCGGTTCGGCCTCGACCCGGCCGATGAGGCGGGCTTCGGTTCCATGGGGATGGGCCCGCATGGCGTCGAGGATCCGCTCGGCGTCCGAAGCCGGGACGATCGCGATCAGCTTGCCCTCGTTGGCCACGTGCAGGGGGTCGAAGCCGAGCATCTCGCAGGCCCCGGCCACGGCCGGGCGGATGGGCAGCGAACCCTCTTCCAGGACGATCGCCACACCGCTCTGCCGGGCGATCTCGTTCAGGGCCGCGGCCGCTCCGCCGCGGGTGGGATCGCGCAGGGTGTGCACCTCTGCGCCGGTCTCATAGAGCGCTTCGACCAGGCCGTTGAGCGGGGCCACATCCGACACGATGGCGGTTTCGAAGGCCAGCTCGCCCCGGGCGGCCAGCACGGCGATGCCGTGATCGCCCAGGGTGCCGGAGACGAGCACGGCGTCTCCCGGCCGGGCCCCGGCGCCGCCGGTCTCCCGTCCGGCCGGCACCACCCCGATCCCGGTGGTGGAGATGTACAAGCCGTCGGCCAGCCCTTTCTCGGCCACCTTGGTGTCTCCCGCTACGACCGTAATGCCCGCTTCGGCGGCTGCGGTCTGCATCGAGGCCACGATCTGCTGGAGCACCTCGGTCTCGAGTCCCTCTTCCAGTACGAAGCTGGCGGTCAGCCACAGCGGACGGGCGCCGACCATGGCCAGGTCGTTGACCGTGCCGCAGACGGCCAGGCGGCCGATGTCGCCCCCGGGAAAGACAAGGGGGCGCACGATATGGGCGTCGGTCGAGAGGGCCAGGCGGCCGCCGCCGGTCAGTTCGGCTGGCAGCTCGGCCACGGCGGCGTCATCGCCGCGCAGCAGCAGGGGGTTTTCCAGGGCGGGGTAAAAGATGCGTTCGATCAGTTCGGCGGTCAGCTTGCCCCCGCTGCCGTGTCCCAGGACGATCCCCTCGCGGTGCGAAAGCGGCATCGGGCAGCTGAGCTCGGGACCGCCGGTGTGTGTCTCGTCGATCGAGGCGTGGTTCTCGCCGCCGCCGGATCCGGTCTCGGCTGGTTTCCTGTGGTGTGATCGGCTCACCGGCGCGCCCTCACTCCCGGCCGTACTTGTAGTAAGCGGCGCAGGCTCCTTCGGAGGAGACCATGGTGGCGCCCAGGGGGTTCTCGGGGGTGCATTCGGTCCCGAAGGCGGGGCAGTCGACCGGTTTCTTGCGGCCCTGCAGGATCTCGCCGGCGATGCAGATATCCGATTCGGCGGTCTCGATCTCGCCCACGTCGAAGCGCGTTTCGGCATCGAAACGGGCCAATTCGGAGCGCAGAGTCAAGCCGCTCTGCGCGATGGCGCCAATCCCCCGCCAGGTGCGGTCGCACGGTTCGAAGACCCGGGCGATCAGGTCCTGAGCCGAGCGGTTCCCTTCGCGGCTCACGGCCCGGCCGTACGCGTTCTCCACTTCGGTGCGGCCTGCCTCGAGCTGGTGGACGGCGGCGGCGATCCCCCGGACCAGGTCGAGCGGTTCGAAACCGGTCACGACGATGGGGATGCCGAATTCCGCGGCCAGCGGTTCGTACTCCCAGTAGCCCATGACGGCGCAGACATGCCCGGCGGCCAGGAAGCCCTGCACCAGATTTTCGGGCCAGGAAAGAATGGCCCGTATGGCCGGGGGCACGGCGGCATGGGAAACGATGACCGAGAAGTTCTCCAGACCCAGGCGGTCGGCCTGCAGCACGGCCATGGCGTTGGGGGGAGCGGTAGTCTCGAACCCGATGGCGAAGAAGACCACCTCTTTATCCGGGTTGTCTCGTGCGATGGTGAGCGCGTCGAGAGGGGAGTAGACCACCCGCACGTCACCTCCGGCCGCGCGCACGCTGAACAGATCGGAACGGGAGCCGGGCACGCGCAGCATGTCGCCGTAACTGGTGAAAATCACATCCTTGCGGCAGGCGATCGCCAGGGCCCGGTCGATCTTTTCCAGCGGTGTGATGCAGACCGGACAGCCGGGGCCGTGGACCAGGGTGATCTCGTCGGGTAGCAGGCGATCGAGTCCGCTGCGCACGATCGAGTGGGTCTGACCGCCGCAGATCTCCATTAGCGTCCAGGGACGGGTCACCGCGACCTCGATCTCGGCCAGAACCCGGCGTACCAGATCGCCGTCCCGGTACTCGTCGAGATATTTCATGGGGAAGAAGCCGATTCGAGGCCCAGTTCGCTCTCCACCTCACCCAGTTCGTGGAGCATCTCCAGAGTGGAGCGGGCCTCCTCCTCGTCGAGCAGGTTGATGGCGAAACCGACATGAATGATGGCATAGTCGTCCACCTCGGCCTCGGGTACGTATGCCAGGCAGACCTCCCGGGTCACTCCCCCGAAATCCACCCGTCCCATCTTGAGACCGTCTTTCTCCCAGGTCTCAACGATCTTCCCCGGTATCCCCAGACACATCGTCGTTACCCTTCCTGCCTGCCGGTCATCTCATCCCGTGCGGGCGGCCAGCAGAGCCGCCGCGGCCGCAGCCTGTCCGAGCGAGAGGCCCCCGTCGTTGGCCGGCACCCGGCGGTGGACCCGGATGGTGAAACCCCTCTCTTCGAGTAAGGCGACTGTGAGCTCGAGAAGCAACATATTCTGCCACACACCGCCGCTCAGGGCGACCTCTTCCAGACCGGTTTCGGAGCGCAGGATGCCGCAGACCTCGACCACCATGGCGGCGATGCCGCGGTGAAAGCGCATGGCCATCGTGCCGGGCCCGGTGCCTGCCCGGGCGTCGGCCGCCAGTTCGGCGATTGCCCCGGTCGGATCGATGAGCCCGAAACGGGCCGTGGGCGTCGAACCGGAATGAATCGCGAAACGGTACGCGCCTTCGGCATCCCTATCGGCCAGGGCTTCGAACTCGCACGCCGCCTGGGCCTCGTACGCGATCCTCTGGCGTACTCCGGCCAGGGACGCGGCGGCGTCGAAGAGCCGCCCCATGCTCGAGGTGGGCAGAGTGTTGATGTTGTTTTCGAACATCGCCGCCAGCACGTTCCGTTCCTCCTCATCGGTGTTGCGGACCGGCTCGAAATCCTCCGACCACTCGAGCCCGGCCTGACGCAGCCAGCCCAGGGCTACCCGGCAGGGATTGAGGATGGCGGCATCGCCTCCGGGCAGGGGGGTATAGACGAGGTGAAAGGCCCGCACGAAGGTGTCGTAGCCGGCGATGAGAAACTCCCCCCCCCAGATGGCGGTATCGGTCCCGTAGCCGGTACCGTCGAAGGCGACCCCGATGACCCGCCGTTCGAGCCCAAGGGCGTTGTCGGCCATGACCGAGGCGATGTGGGCGTGATGATGCTGGACGGAGAGGGTCTTCAACCCCTGGTCCTGCGCCCGCCATTCGGCGTACCGGGTGGCCTGATAGTCGGGGTGGGCGTCGTGGACGATGAGTTCGGGCTCGATGCGGAACAGTTTCTCGTAGTGGGCCACCGCCCGGCCGAAGGAGCGGTTGGCTTCCAGGGAAGCCATCTCGCCGATGAAGTGGCTCACGAAGGCGCGCTCGTCGCGCACGCAGCAGAAGGTGTTTTTGTACTCCCCTCCGGTAGCCAGCAGGTGTGGGGTGGCGACGGGCAGCAGGATGGGGAAGGGGGCATACCCCCGGGAGCGGCGGAAAAAACAGGGGCCGCCCCGGAAATCGGCCACAACCGAGTCGTCGCAGCGCATGTGGATCGGGCGGTCGTGCATCAGGAAGGCGTCGGCATAATCGGCCAGCCGCGAGCGCGCGTCCTCGTCGTCGTAAGCGATCGGTTCGTCGCTCAGGTTCCCGCTGGTCATGACCAGCACCGGCGGGTAGCCCGGTTCGGGTTCGAGCAGGAGGTGGTGCAGGGGGGTGTAGGGAAGCATGAACCCCAGCCGGTTCAGTCCGGGAGCTACGTCGGGGGCCAGCGGAGGGGAGTCGGTCCCTGTGTCGACCCCCGCCTGCTCTTCCGGGCGTCGCGGCATGAGCACGATCGGATTCTCGGGACTTTCGAGCAGAGCCCGGTCCTCGGCGCTGACCTCGACATATTTCTCGATCGTAGCCAGATCGGCGGCCATCAGGGCGAAGGGTTTGTCGTCGCGCTGCTTGCGCCGCCGCAGTTCGGCCACCGCCTCTGCCGAGGTGGCGTCGCAGGCCAGGTGAAAGCCCCCCAGACCCTTGACGGCCGCGATCCCTCCCGCAGCGAGCAGGGCCCGCGTTCGAGCGATAGCCGTCTCGCGTTCGGCCAGCCGTTCTCCGACGTCTCCCTCGCCGGTACCTCCCCGTTCGAGCCGGACCTGTGGCCCGCAGACCGGGCAGGCCACCGGCTGGGCGTGGTAGCGACGGTCGCGCGGTTCGCCGTACTCGGCCGCACAGTCGGGGCACAGTGCGAATCCGGCCATGGTGGTTTGCGGCCGGTCGTAGGGAATGTCGCGGATGATGGTGAAGCGGGGGCCGCAGTTGGTGCAGTTGATGAAGGGGTAGCGGAAGCGCCGGTCGTCCGGGTCGCTCATTTCGCGCCGGCAGTCGGCGCAGATCCCGATGTCGGGCGAGACGGGCAGGTACTCCCCCGCCTCGGCCCGTGACTCGACGATCTCGAAACCCTCGTGCCCCCACGGGCCGGCGCTCTCGACCGTCATCTGCTCGATATGCGCCCGCGGCGGGCCGCCGCCGCGCAGGTCCTGTTCGAAAGCGGTCAGGGCCGCAGGTGGACCTTCGATCTCGATCTCGACCCCCGACGAAGAGTTGCGGATCCACCCCGTCAGACCGAGCCGTTCGGCCAGCAGGTGCACGTAGGGGCGGAAACCGACCCCCTGCACGATCCCGGTGATGTGAATACGACGGCCGTCCACAGGGCCTTCCCGGTTCAGCTCCGGCCGGCGATCCGGTTCATCACCCACTCCAGCCAGGGTTCGATCCCCTCGCCGGTGGTGCAGGAGAGCGGGAAGGTGGCCACCCCCTCGTTCAGGGCTTCGACTCCCTGTCGGAAGCGGTCCATGTCGAAGGCGAGGTAGGGGATGAGATCGATCTTGTTGATGACCAGCACATCCACTCCGCGGTACATCCCCGGGTACTTGAAGGGCTTGTCGTCCCCCTCGGGGATCGAGGCTACCAGGGCGCTGGCGTGCGTGCCGAGCTGCCAGCCCGCCGGGCAGACCAGATTGCCGACGTTCTCGACGATCAGGAAATCGAGGGCTTCGAGATCGAGCCGGTCGAGGCCCTGGCTGACCATCGGGGCGTCGAGGTGGCACGAAGCGGAGTTGATCTGCACACTCACCGCACCGGCCCGGGCGGCCCGGTCAGCGTCGAAACTGGTGGCCAGGTCGCCGTCGATCACGCCGATCCGGAAACGGTCGTTCAGGCGCGGTACGGTCTGCTCGATCAGCGACGTCTTGCCCGCCCCCGGTGAAGCCATGAGGTTGATCGAGAAAATGCCGGCGGCATCGATCCGGGCGCGGTTTTCGGCCGCGATGATATCGTTCTGGCTGGTGATCTTTTCCTGAACAGGTATCCGCTCGCTCATCGGTCGCTCTCCAACTCGCCCGAGCCGTCGGTCGGTTTCAGGTCGATCGCCTCGAGTCGGAACTCGTCACCGGCGATGACCTTGACCGAAGGGCTCCCGCAGGCAGTGCAGATGAAAACCGGCTCTTCCGGTATAAAGGTCGTCCCGCATTCGCGGCACTCCATCTCCATGACGGTGTGGCGGAAATGCAGCTGCGACCCCTCGGCCGGGGTGTCCTCGGTCAGTATGTCCCAGTAGAACTGCACCGAGGCGTCCACGACCCCCGAGAGCTGACCCACCACCAGATAGAGATCGGTGATATGCCCGCCGCCGGCCTCGGCGGCGTGCTTCAGGGCCAGGTCGAGAATGCTCTGGGTGATCGGCAGTTCGTGCATGACGGTTCAATATAGGCCGGTCCCCGGATCTGACCTAGTGTCCTGTCACGCAACGAATGTCGCATTCAAGCGACCCCGCATCCCGACCGGCGGCGTTGTGCCTCCTCGCCATAGCCGCCGCTATGCCTAGTCGGCACTGGCACGCTTTCCGGTCTCCTGCTACTGTGCGGGGTGGGGGAAGCCGTCGGCCGGTCCGGAGCCGAGCCGGGCACCGATTCCCTGTGGATCCAATGACATCCAAGGAGCGCACCTCATGTCAGCGCACAACCGTCTTCCGCACACGCGTTTTTTTCCTGCCGGTTTTTTTCTGATCCTTGCGGCCTCACTGGCGGCCGGTCTGCTGATGCCGTCTACCGCCGAGGCTCAGCGGGTGACGCGATTGCATCAAGAGGCCTGGGACGCTGTCGACCGGCACGCCGGGGAACTGATCGCCCTGGGCGACGCTATCTGGCACTACGCCGAAACGGCCCTGACCGAATACCGCTCCTCCGAGGAGCTGGCGGTTTATCTCGAAGGCCAGGGCTTCCATGTCGAACGGGGAGTGGCCGGCATGCCGACCGCTTTCGTGGCCGAATGGGGAGTGGGGCGGCCGGTGGTCGGTATCCTGGCCGAGTTCGACGCCCTGCCTGGCCTGAGCTACCAGGTTGCGACCGAAAAAACACCCCTGAACGAGGGGGAACCGGGGCACGGGTGCGGGCACAACATTTTCGGAGCAGGCAGTGTGGGGGCGGCCGTGGCGGCCAAGGAGGTCATGGAGGCGCGCGGTCTCGAGGGCACGATCCGGCTCTTCGGCTGCCCGGCCGAGGAGACCGTGGTCGGGAAGGTCTACATGGCCCGGGACGGCGTTTTCGACGGCCTCGACTGCTGTCTGGACTGGCATCCGGGGAGCGGCAACGCGGTCGGGTTCTCGAGCAGCCGGGCCCTGAACAACTTCACGGTCGAGTTCTTCGGTCAGACCGCTCACGGGGCGGGGGATCCCTGGAACGGCCGCAGCGCACTCGATGCGGTCGAACTGATGAACCACGCCGTGAATATGCTGCGCGAGCACGTGCCGACCACGACCCGTATCCACTATGTCATCGCCGACGGGGGAGGAGCGCCGAACGTTGTGCCGGGGTACGCCAAGGTCTGGTACTACGTGCGCGACATGGAGCGCGACGGGGTCGAGAAGACCTACGCCTGGGTCCTCAAATGCGCCGAAGCCGCCGCTCTGGCCACCGAGACAACCCACCAGGTGACCCTGACGACCGGGGTGCACTCCTATCTGCTGAACCGGCCGCTCTCAGAGATGCTCGATGAGATCCTGCACGAGATCGGGCCGGTGGAGTGGACCGAAGAGGAACAGGTCTTCGCCCGCGCCATCCAGAACTCTCTCGGGCGACCGGAAGTGGGCCTGGCGACCGATATCCGCGACATGCCGGCCGAAGAGCAGCCGGCCGGAGGCGGTTCGACCGACGTGGCCGAGGTCAGCCGGCTGACCCCGACCGGCAAGATCAACACCTCCTGCTGGCCGATCGGCTCACCCGGTCACTCCTGGCCGATAGTGGTTTGTTCGGGGATGAGTATCGGCCACAAGGGGATGCTGATGGCGGCCAGGGTGCTCGGCGCGGCGGCGGTCGAACTGATGGTTTCGCCCGGTATCGTGGACGCGGCCCGGGCTGAATTCGAGCGTAAGACAGCCGATAATCCGTACGTCAGTCCCCTCCCGCCCGGCCAGGAGCCACCGGTTCCGCCGGGACCGCCGCCCGGGTTCTGAACGTCAGCGACCGTTACGCAGATTCGGTCACAACCGGAATCGTCCGACATTTTGAATCCAGTCGGTGTGAAACCCGGGCGGGGAATCGACGTATACCCTGACACATAAGCTTCTCATATATCACAGTTCTTCACGAGAGGAGAGAGCCCGAGTCCTCTCGGGAGAAGTGCCCGGGAAGCGGCCCGTCCGGGGAGCGTGCGTGCGCAGGCTGATCCGGATATACTGTGAGAAGCTCAACCGACGTCAGCCGTTTGTTCTCTGACCTGATGGGGAGGATGACATGAAGCGCAAGACACGCCTTGGTACTCTGGGACTGCTCTCCGCCGCCCTGCTGCTCGTCACAGCCTGCGCCGGCGGGATGGCAGGCAGCCGTGCAGCATTCCACAGCTGGCCTTCCGGCACAACTGTCACATACGAGATGGTGACCAACCAGACCATGATGATCTCGGTCCCCGGCCAGGGTGACCAGTCGATGCCCTCGACCAGCTCGATGACCTTCGAGGTCGCCGCCGCCGGTCCGCGCACTTTCGAGGTAAGCGTGGTCGATGTCACATCCGATGCACCGACCGATATGTCCATGGGTATGGTTCCCGAAGCAACCGACCTGATCGGATCCTCAGGGACGGTCACTCTCGACGAGCAGGGATTGATCGTCGAGAACAGCGGTTTCGAGGGTAACCCGTATGTCGATTTCATGGGTGCCGATGCTTTTGCCGAGCAGTCGCTGCAGGTTCTCTTCCAGTACCTGCCGGTTGAAGGAACCCTCGAGGTCGGGCAGGAATGGAACCGGGAGTACACCTACCCCTTCAACATCATAGGGATCGGGCTCGATTTCTCGAACCAGGATGCCTACGTCTGCACCGAAGCGCTGACCTACGAGGGGGTACCGGCTTTGAAGATCGCCTCGACCACTCAGAATGCCATGTCGGGCGGTGGCGAGGTGATGGGTGCCATCATGGATCTGGCCATGGCCGGATCGAGCGAGGGAACCGCCATCATCGACGCCATGACCGGCATGCTCCTCGAGTCCGAGGGTGTAATCAAGATGGGCGGCGGCATCTCCGCTCAGGGCATGGACATCCCCATGGATATGGAGATGCGGATCACGATCAAGCGTAAGTGAGGGCCGGATCAAGAGCAGGTCCCGGCCGGCAGGGGTGCCCCGGTCCACGGGAAACGGAGAAAATGATGCGATACCTGTGTGCAATCCTTCCCCTCCTGCTGCTGGCTCTGCCGCTGCAGGGTCAGGAGACAATCGAGCGGCAGTTCGAGGTTGAAGGTATCACCCGGCTGGAGGTCGACCTGCGCGGCGCCGGCGAGATCGACATCCGTGGTGGCAGTGGGAACCTGGCGGCCGTCACGGTCCGGTTTCATGACACCGATCCCGATGCCTTCGATTTCACCTTCGAGGAGCAGGGGCAGGCCCTGATTGTCTCCTCGCGGAGGCTCCGGCCTGTCCGCAAGGTCGACATCGAGGTCGAGATCAGACTGCCGCAGCAGATCAATCTCGATCTCAATACCAACGGCGGAGGCATCACCCTGGCGGGGATCGAGGGCGATATCCGCGGCCGCACCGCCGGCGGTGAACTCACCCTGAGCGACCTGCACGGCAGGATCGCACTGCGCACGGCCGGGGGCCGGATCACCCTGCGCGACAGCGAACTGGACGGATACGTGCGGACCGGCGGCGGGCCGGTCCTGGTCGAGAACGTGACCGGTGACATCGAGGCCCATTCGGGTGGGGGTGAGGTTCGCTTCGTGAACGTCCGGACTCCGCACCGGATCTATCCCGCCGATGCCGTCTACATCCGCAACGCCGGCGGCTCGATCGATGTCGACGAGGCCCCGGCCGGGGCCGATGTGCGTACCGGCGGGGGCGACATCTGGATCGGTTCGGCCGGCTCGTACGCGGAGGCTCACACCGGAGGAGGCGACATACGGATCAACTCGATCGACGGCCGGGTCGAAGCTACGACCGGTGCCGGTGACATCCGGGTGACGATGGTCGGCGATCCGGCCGAGGGCGAGCGGGGTGTTACCCTGCTCACGGGCTACGGCGATGTCTGGCTGACGGTGCCCGACGGGCTCTCGATGCGGGTCGAGATCGAAGCCGCCTTCACCCGCGGCCATGAACGGGATGCCCGGATCATCGACGATATCGGCATAGAGATGAGCGAGAGCGAAGAATGGGACGACTCTCAGGGTACCCCCCGCAAGATCCGTTTCGGCCGACTCGCCACCGGCGGGGGCGAGCACCTGATCCGGATCCGCACCACCAACGGCACCGTCCACCTGCGCCGGGGCCGGTAGGGATGCGTCGATACCGGCTTCTGCTTTTCTCGCTCTGCGCCCTGGCGTGTCTACCGCCGGCCGGGGCTTCAGCCCAGCCCCAGCGGGCCGAATTCGCTGTCGTCAACGCCAACATCTGGACCGTCGACGAAGCCCATCCTCGGGCCGAAGCGATCGCGGTGGCCGGGGGAAGGATCATCGCCGTGGGCACCGAACGGGAGGTCAGGCGGTACATCAACCGCCGGACCGACGTCCTCGATGCCGGCGGTCGCCTGGTCCTGCCCGGTTTCATCGATGCCCACTGCCACCTGCCCTCCGGCGGGTATTCCCGTAACCAGATCGACCTGCGGGGCGGTACGGCCGAGACGATCCGCGCCCGGTTGACCGAAGAGATCGCCCGGATTCAGGCCGGACAGGCAGTGTATGCCACCGCCTCCTTCCCGAGCACCGATCTCTTCGAAGGCCTGGGCTGGCCGACCAGGGAGCTGCTCGATCCGGTCTCGCCCGACAATCCGGTGGTTATCCAGCGCAGCGGCGGGCATGCCGTCTGGGTCAATTCGAAAGCCCTCGAAATCTCCGGGATCACCGCTGAGAGTGAGGTGCCCTACGGCGGCGAGATCGTACTCGACCCCGCCACGGGGGAGCCGACCGGCATCCTCAAAGAAGCCGCCGCGAGCCTGCTGCGCGTGCCGATGCCCTGGACTACACGCGATTTCATCGAGGAGGCGGTCGCCTACGCCCGCCGGGTCGGCGTGACCTGTGCCGGCACCTCCGCGAACGACGAACAACGCGCCATCTACCGCGAGATGGCCGATTCAGGCGAACTCACCCTGCGGATCTGCGGCTGGCTCGGGTCGTGGGAGGTGGACGAGTGCATCGAACGGGGCATACGGCACGATCAGGGCGATGACATGATCCGCACCGGCATGCTCAAGCTCTTCCTCGACGGCACAATCGGGGTGCGGACTGCCTTTCTCTTCGAGGATTTCGCCGAAGAGCCGGGCAACCGCGGCCTGGCCCAGATGAGCGAGGAGGAGTTCTACGCCCTGGTTGACCGCCTCCACGCGGCCGGGATCCAGGTCGGCGTGCACGCCATCGGCGACCGGGCCGTGCACTGGGTTCTGAACGCGGTCGAGCGTGCCCAGCAGGCCCATGGGGTGAAGGGCCTGCGCCACCGGGTCGAGCACGGCACGGTGATGCTCGTGGAGGACACCGCCCGCTTTGCCGAACTCGGGATGATCGCTTCGATGCAGCCCGATATTACAGGCGACCAGGAGTACCGGGAACAGCGGCTCGGAGTCGAGCGGGCCCATCGGGTGGACATGTGGCGCACCCTGCTCGACAACGACGCTCATCTGGCATGGGGGACCGACTGGCCGGTCTCGGATCTCAATCCGATGGGCAACCTCTTCCGGCTCACCACCCGGTACGAGGAACAGCGCCTGAACATCGAAGAGGCGATCTACCACTACACCATGGGTTCGGCCTGGGCCATGTTCCGCGAGAACGACCTGGGTTCGCTCGAGGTGGGCAAGCTGGCCGATATGGTGGTGCTTTCCGAAGACATCATGGACGGCCAGTCCTGGCGCCTCTTCCGTACCAGGGTTGACTATACCGTCCTCGGCGGCCGGGTGGTGTACGATCGGGCCGCCGCCACTGATAATCAGCCGACGCCGGGTTCGACGAGCCGGTAGCGCGGTATCCTCACCGATTCAGAACCCGGCGGCGTTCTCTTCATCTTTCAGTTTCCGGAGTGCCCGTCTGGCCTGGCGGTGATCGGGTTCCAGGCGCAGGGCCGTCTCGTAGGCCGTGCGCGCGGCGTCGGTATCACCGCGGTGTTCCTCGATCAGGCCCAACCGCCAGTGGGCGTCGGCGTAGGTGGGCTGATCGGCTCCCGGTTCGCTTGCGAGATATGCCTGCAGGGCCGCCTCGCCCTCGTCGAGAGCCAACCCGGTCAGGGCGCAGGCACGTCCGAGGCTGTAGCGGGTTGAGAGATCGTCGGGAAACCGGGCGGCGGACTCGAGGAGCAGATTGACGGCCTTCCGGTCCTGGTCCTGATCGAGGTAGAAATACGCCAGGGATTCAGGGTGCCCCGGATCGTCGGGATACTCGCTGATGAGGGTCCGGTATTCCTGTTCGGCCCGGTCATACTCCTTGTCGGTGTCGAACAGATCGGCCCGCATCAGGTGCCATGTGGGACGGTCGAGCGAGGCCGCTTCATCGATCAATTCCAGCGCCCGATCGCGATCGCCGCCCAGCAGACCGGGTACCCGCAGATAGAACTGGGCCAGGGTCCGTCGCTCATCGTGTGCCCGGGGATCGAGTTCGAGCACACGTTCGAGTTCGCTCAGCGTGCGTTTCAGTATCCCCAGGGCCTTGATCGGGCCGGCGCTCTGGGCCTGCCGCTCGTACGCCTTGAGCACCCACTGGTGATAGAGCACGTTGTCGTCCTCGGCGGCGACCGCTTTTTCGAGCCAGTCGGCGGCCTCGTCATACTCCTCCCGGTCATAGAGGATCCGGCCGAGATAGAAGGCGGCTGTGTGATTCCCCTGATCGCGATCGAGCTGGGTGCGGAAAATCTCTTCGGCTTCTGCCTCCCGACCCGATTCGAACAGAGCGATGCCGCGCTCGACCTCTCCGGTGTGCTGGCCGGCGGTTCGGCCCGCCGGCAGGCAGGTCAGGATGGCGACCAGAATCAGTGACGATCGAATCATGGGAGTCGTCCTTTCCCCGGATCGTGTCATTCGACTCCGATCGCCTCGACGATATCGATCCGGGAGATCCGCCGGGCGGGGGGCAGAGTGGCGATGATCGCGACGGCGACAAAGAGAGCCGGTACGCCCGCGAAGGTGACGGGATCGACCGGATGGAGACCGCTGAGCAGGGCGACGGCAAGTCTGGTCGTCAGGGCGGCCACGATCAGTCCCAACAGCGTACCCGGGCCGACCAGGGCGAGGCTGCCGCGCATGATCAGCCGGAGGATGTCGGACTCGCGGGCTCCCAGGGCCAGCCTGATGCCCATCTCCGGCAGGCGGCGGGAGGCGTCGAACGAGATCGTGCCGTAGAGGCCGGTCAGTGCGAGCAACAGGGCAAGCAGTCCCAGGGAGCCCAGCAGAACGGCCAGGGTGCGGGGCAGGAAGAGAGCAAGTTCCATCTGTCGGCGGACCGTGACGAGGTTGGTGATCGGTACCCGTCGATCGACGCCCCGGATGCAGTCCCGGACGGCCGTGATGTGGTCGCGGCCGGCAGTGTGCGTACGGACGACCAGGTTCACGATTCCGGCCGCCTCCTGGGACAGGGGCAGATAGACGTAGGGACGCGGCGTTTCGCCAAGCGAACGATAACTGCCGTCGGCGGCGACTCCCGCCACGGTCCAGGTGCGGGAAGCGCGTCCGCCCGACCGGATTCTCCGACCGACCGCATTACCCTCGGGCCAGGCCGTGCGGGCAAAGCGCTCGTTGATGACGACCACCGGTTCGCTGCCCGGGCGGTCCGATTCGTCGAAGCCGCGGCCGGACAGGATCGGGATACCCATGGTCCGGAAGTAGCCGTCGCTGACGGCCGAGCAGTCGACCTCGGAGCCCTCCTCGTCGTCCTCGGTGACATCGTTTAACGGGATGAACCGGCGGCGGCTGACGGCCAGACCGAGCGGGAAGATCTCGGTCAGGGCGGCCGACTCGATGCCGGGCAGGGTCTCGACGGCGGCGGTCAGCTCGGTGAAAAAGGCATGGGTTTCCCGTTCACTGAAGCCGCGCTCCTCGGGCATGAGCAGGGCGATGATTCCGGTTTCGAGATCGAAGCCGGGATCGACCGAAGCGGTCCGGGAAAGACTGCGCACAAACAGACCCGAAAAGACGAGCAAAACGACCGAAGTCGCCACCTGGGCGACGATCAGGATCTTCCGTCCCCTCAGCCGGCCGGTGAAACTGCGGCCCGGAGTCCGGCCGCCCTGCAGAACGCCTGCCAGCTCGGGCCGTGTGACACGGAAGGCCGGCAGGAGCCCGAAGACGAGCCCGGTGAGAACCGAAATCGAGAGAGCGAAGAGCAGCACGTCGCCCCTGAATCCGAGCGGCAGGTTGATGGCCACCGGGGTGGGGGGCTGCACCGAGGTCAGGGCTTGCAGCAGCAGACGCGCGACCAGGAGTCCGGCGGCTCCGCCCAGCAGCGAGAGCAGGATGCTCTCGGTCAGCAGAGTCCGGATGAGTTCGCCGCGGCCGGCTCCCAGGGCCAGGCGGATACCCAGCTCGCGCTGTCGGGAAACGGCCCGCGTGAGCACCAGGCCGGCCAGGTTGAGGCAGGCGATCAGCAACACGATACCCACCAGTCCCATAAGGAAGAGGAACGTTCCGCTGACGATCGAGTCGATGAAGGGGTGGATACTGACGTCACGCGACGGTACGGCCACCAGCTGCTGCTCCGCATCGGCTTCGACGTATTCAGCGGCCAGACGGGAGCCGATGAGGTCCAGGGCGGCCCGGGCCTCGGTGAACGTTGCCTCCGGTTGCAGCCGTGCTTTGGCGAAGAGGGTGCGCATGGTGCGTGAGGTGAGCAGAACGCTCGCCGGACGCAGGAGCCTTTCGAGTTCCAGCGGATACCAGAAATCGGCGTTCAGCCGGAACATCCCGGGGTACTCCGCGGGCGCGATCCCGATGATCCGCAAGTCGAGACCGCTGATGACGAGAGTATTCCCGATGACGGCCGGATCGCCGCCGAACCGGCTCTGCCAGAAACCGTAACTGAGTACCACGACCGGGTCGGGACCGGAAGCGGTTTCCGGGTCCCCGCTCGAGAAGGTCTGTCCCAGCACCGGAGCGATTCCCAGCACCTCGAAGTAGTTCCGGCTGACCTGCTCGCCGAAAAGGGTCTGGTAGCCCTCGTCGGTATCGGTCGAGGCGAACACGGCGGCATAGATGGCCAGGTCTTCGAAGACCGCCCGACTCTGATCGCGAATATCCCGCAGGTCGGGATAGGACAGAGGACCGAATTCGGAGGCGTCACTCTCCTCGAGAGGGCACGAATACAGATCGAGAAGACTCTCGGGCTCGCGCACCGGCAGGTCCCGCAGCACGAAGGTGCTGTAGAGACTGAACAGGGCCGTATCGACTCCAATACCGAGTCCGAGACTGAGCACGGCGATCGCGACATACCCGGGATAACGGCGGAAGGTGCGGACCGCCTGACGCAGATCGCTGACGAGTCTGTCGGCGGTGATCGGTCTTTCCATGTGGTCTTCGCTCTCCCCGAATCGATCGGTGTTGGGTACCCGATAGCATACGCGGGGTGGAGCTCGAGGGAGGGTGAAAGGTGGTCAAGGGCGCGGTCAGCGGGATGAAGACGGCCGTTTGGAGGGTGAATACCGGTCCAGGATCTCCAGGACACCCCGCCGGTAGGAGCTGCCGATCGGGACGGTACGCCGGCCGAGCTGCAGAGCGGTGCTCTCGACCTGCTCGATCCGTGACACGGCGACGATATACGAGCGGTGGACGCGCAGGAAACGCTCGCGGGGCAGGGATTCCTCCATGGCTGCGAGCGTGCCGGCAGTCATGATCGTGCCCCGGTCGGTATGGACCTTGACATAGTTGCCGTAGCCCTCGATGACGCTGATATCGTCGAAGGCGACCTTATGATCGACACGGTCGGCCCGCAGGAAGATGAAGTCGGCCGCGTCCGGTTCAGAAGCCGGTTCCCGGGTTGATTTTCCCTGCGCTGCCGGGGCGCTTTCGCCCTCTCCGATCCGGCTGCCTGCTGCCGCCGGTCGGGAAGGGAGCCGGTTCACCGCGGTGAGGAAGCGTTCGAAGGAGATCGGTTTGAGCAGGTAATCCACCACGGCATACTCGTACCCCTCCAGAGCGTATTCGGAGTAGGCCGTGGTGAGGATGATCCGGGGTCGATCGGGCAGGGTTTTCAGGAAGTCGAGACCGGTCATCTCGGGCATCTCGATATCCAGGAAGATCACGTCGACCGCCTGTTCGTGCAGACAGGCCGCCGCTTCGGCGGCGCTGCCGCACTCCCCGATCAGTTCCAGAGAGGGCACGGCGGCGATATGCCTGGCAAGCACCCGGCGGGCCAGGGGTTCGTCGTCAACGATCAGACAGCGCATCGTCACCGGACTCGCTCCCGTTCATTGCAGCCGGTCCGGGTCACAACTCGATCTCCAGCTCGACGCGAAAGGTCCGCTCGCCGGCTGCGACAGCGAGGCGGTGACTGTCGGGATAGAGCAGCGCCAGTCGCCGCCGCACGTTCTCCAGACCCAGACCGCCGGTGTCTTTTCCGTTCGGTCCGTCGCCGGGGCCCCGGTCGCGGGCGGGAGGGCCGTTTTCGATCGCGAAGAGGAACCGGTCAGCGGTCAGGTCGATATCGATATGGACGTACTCCTGCGCGCCGGCGTTGTTCAGGCCATGCTTGAAGGCGTTCTCGACAAACGGGATCAGCAGCATCGGGGCGATACGCCGGGTATCCGGGTCCCCCGTGACCCTCAGTCGGATATCGGGAGCTTTGCCGAAGCGCAGGGTTTCCAGTTCCACATAATTGTGCAGGAACCTGATCTCGTCGGTCAGCGGTACGGCGTTGTGCTGCGAGCTGTCGAGCACGTACCGCATCATATCCGAGAGCTTCAGAATCACCTCGGGCGTGCGTTCGGAGTTGTCCAGGCTCAGGGCGTAGAGACTGTTGAGAGTGTTGAACAAGAAGTGGGGATCGATCCGGGAACGCAGCAGGGCCAGTTCGGTGCGCAGCTGTTTCGCTTCGGCCTCCTGGAGCCGGTACTGCTGGCTGATACCGCGCGAAAAATACCGCCCTCCGGTCGAAACAATCAGGTAGAGAATGGCGAGTCCCATCCCCGATGTGTGGGCTTCGGGATTGTGCTCGATGAGGCGGTGCAGCCATTCTGCCCACAGGGCCGAGGCGGCGAGGATGGCGACGACCCAGAGGCCGTAGGCGGCATAACGCTGTCGTTCGAAATAGCGGCTGAGAGCGAAGAAGTGCACGTAGACCGGCAGCAATCCCGGCAGCACGATGGTTGAGGCAATCTTGAGAGCCTCGGGTGGTGTTTCAAAAAGACTGATGTTGAGATAGAGCGCTCCGAAAGCGAAGGCCCAGATACTGATATGGCGCAGGATCCGGTTGCCCCAGGCTGCTTTCACGATTCGGAGAAAACGGTTGATCATATACCTATTGTACCGAAGTCGGGAGCAGAGACCACTCTTCAATGACGAAAGCCGTTGGCCCTGACATGCGGGCGGTCCGCACTCGATTCTGCCCGATTCGTCCCGACTCGCCGATGCCCCGCTATCCGTTCGGGTGTCGCCGCCGTCGGGATCGCAGACCCGGACCATCCCATTCCCTGTTTCGGGCGGTGCGGGTTTTCATTGGGCGCGGATGGCGACGAAGGAGCCCTTTCCGTAGCCCTCCCGCACCGGATCGGGAGCGGTCATCTCGGCGGGCATACCGAAAATGGTCTGGGCCAGCCGGAAGGCTCCGAAGCCGGCTGCGGCGAGCAGGTCCAGAACCTGATCGGTGCTGTAGAAGGTGGCCTCGCGATAGAAGACGCTCTCGGCCTGGTGGCGCAGGTAGTGTTGACCCACCGGGCTTTCCCGATCGACCAGACCGATCAACAGTTGCCCGCCGGAGGCGAGAACCCGGCGGGCTTCCCGGAAGGATGCCTCCAGGTCGTCCACGAAGCAGATGGTGGTGACCAGGAGTACCTGATCGAAGGTCTGCGGTGCGAAGGGGAGTCTTTCGGCAATCCCCCGCACAACGGTGATTCCCGCCTGTCGTGCGTGCTCGATCATCGGCCGGGCCGGTTCGAGACCGTAGCCGAATCCCAGCGGAAGGGCGAAACGACCGGTTCCCACCCCGATCTCCAGGCCCCGCCGGGGAGGTTGTTCCTGTACCATGCGTAGCGTCTCGACCTCGGAATGCCAGGCGTGCGGGTTGCGCTCGAACCAGGCCTCGTAGCGTCGGGGATGTTTCTCGAACGGTTCGGTTCGAGCCATCAGCGACCCTCCAGTCGTTCCCGGTCAGGCAGAGGTGCCCGGCAGAGTTTCGCCGTAGAGAATCAAACCTCGTCCCCCGCGGTTCCGAGCAGGCTCCGGAAGAGGTGTTCGTAACGGTCGAGCACCGCTTCATCGGTAAAGCGCCGGCGGGCATCCTCCTGCCCCGCAGGACCCGTGACCCAGATATCCTCCCGGCCGGACAGCAGGTCGAGCAGGACTTCGGTCAGAGCCCCGGGATCGCGCGGGGGCACCAGGGTTCCGGCCCGACCCCCGTCGAGGATGAAATCGGAACCGGGACCGCGGGCGGCGATCACCACGCAGCCGGCCAGCATGGCTTCGACCAGGACCAGGCCGAAGGTTTCGCGGTGACTGGCCAGCACGAAGGCGTCGAGCGCACTCAGGAAAGCCGGTACCCGCTGCGGTTCGATCGCGCCGGTGAAGATGATCCGATGTGCCGCGGCCGAATCCCTGCTTCGGGCTTCGAGCTCCGCCACCCACTTCTCCCGGCCGGGGGAGGGGGGACCGCCGACGATGAAACGGACTTCGCGGCCCTCCTCGCGCTCCGCAATCCGCAGGGCCGCCTCGACGAACTCTTCGGTTCCCTTGGCCGGTTCGAGCCGGGTGAGGGTGCCGATACAGAGCACTCCCGCCGTGTCGGCCGGCACACCCCAGCTCCTGCGCCAGGCGGCAGCCTCGGCGTCGAGAGCGGGGTCGGCGAAGGGGGCGGTCGGGGCATAGTTCGGGATCACGACCGTCTCCCCCTCGCGCATTCCCCAGACCAGCTCCGCCTTTGCAGCCGTGGCCGGAGTCGGAGCCACGAAAGCCCCGAGGGTGTTGCGCAGCCAGCGATGCACCGGATCGCGCAGCCGCCCCCCCGGGTTCATGCCCAGGGTGTGCACCACCCGGCCCCGCCGTCCGGTGAGGCGGGCGGCCGGTGCGATCGTCCAGATATTCCGGCTCAGGCGGTAGTGGATGAGATCGGGCTCGAGCCGTTTGAAGATGCGGGCCAGGCGCAGGACTGCGAACGGGGAGAGATAGGCATGAAAGCGCCGGGTTGCGACCTGCAGTCCGGCTTCGGCGGCGGCCCGGCTCCAGCGCGATCCGGGAGCCCCGACAGCGGTCACGTCGTGGCCCCGATCGGCCAGATCGACCGCCAGCCGGAGCTGAAAGCGTTCCAGGCCCCCCATCGAAGGCGAGGAGTTGATCGTCAGCAGCCGGAAGGGACGGGGCACGACCGCTGCCTCAGGTCTGGCCGAGGGTGCCGCCCACCCCCTGTTCGCGGGCCCGTTCGACGGTCAGCGAGGCGATAGCGGCATCCTGGACCCCGGTCCCGGTCAGGTCGCAGAAGGTAATCTCATCGGCCGACGTCCGTCCTTCTTCGAGAGCCACCAGCACCTCGCCCAGGGTGCCGGCGATCTCGGAGCGTCCGAGGACTCCCCCGGCGATGGCATGCTGCAGCTCGCCCTGGCTGGCGGCCTGTTCGATGTGGTCGGCGTATATGCGGTCGATCCGGCGGAAGGTGGCCGGATCGAGTTCCTGCTTGCCCGGCTGATCGCTGCCCACACAGGTCAGATGCAGCCCGGCATGCAGGGCGTCGGCCGGGATGAGCGGTTCGCGGCTGGGAGTGACGGTGATGACGATTTCGGTCGCCGAGACGACCGCATCGGGTGAGGGGGCGGCTTCCACAGCGAAGGGAAATTCCCCGCTCATCTCCTCGATAAAAGCCGCCACCCGCTCCGGGCTGCGGCTCCAGACCACAACCCGTTCCAGATCCCGTTCATTGGCCAGGGCTCGAAGCTGGTAACGGGCCTGGGTGCCGGCGCCCACCAGGCCCAGGGTGCGGGCCTCGGGCCGGGCCAGGGTCTGGCAGGCCAGCGCTCCCGCGGCGGCGGTCCGCATTTCGGTCAGATAGCCGTTGTCCTGCAGCAGGGCCGCCGGGAAGCCGGTCCAGGCATCGAAGACCAGGACGATCCCCGAACCGGTCGGCAGCCCCCGGGCGGGGTTGTCATAAAAACCGGTGGCAACCTTGAACGAAAAGAAGGGCTGACCGCTGACGTAGGCTCCCTTGAGGTGTACCTCGCCCTTGCGGTCGGTCAGGTCGAGCCCGATCACCGGCGGCTGATGCACTTCGCCCCGGGCCAGAGCGGCAAAGGCCTCCCGGACGGCTGTGAGGGCTTCATCGGGCCCGATGAGGTTGCGGATCTGACTTTCAACCAGGTGCAGCACGTTTCGCTCCTTGATCACTTACTCACCGGCCTGGTAGTGCTCGATCACCCGCTTGACTCCTTCCAGCGCCTCGGCTAGGTAGTCGGGTTCGGGGCCGTAACCGAGCCTGAGGTAGCGGTCCACTCCGAAATGATCCCCCGGTTCGATCAGGACGTCCTCTTCCACGCGCACCCGCTCTGCCAGCTCGCTGCTGTTCACCTCAAGATCGTAGCGAACCCACATGATCGCCCCCGCCTGCGGTTCGACGAACGAGAACAGGCCCTCCTGAGTGTCGAGCCAGGCTTTGAGCAGCGGCAGGTTACGGTTCAGAATGCCGCGGGTCCGCTCGAGGATGCGCCGCCGGCGTTCGGGCTCCAGTGCGTGGCGGGCCAGCACCTCGGTGATGCGGGCGGCGGCGATGGTGGTGTAGTCGTGGTAAGCCCAGAGCTCGTTCACCAGATCGACCTCGGGACTGACGATCCAGCCGATGCGCAGCCCCGGCAGACCATAGGCTTTCGAGAGTCCCGACGTGACGAGCAGGCGGTCGTACCGGCCCCAGAAACTGGGGGTTTCGGGGCCGCTGATTTCAGCCCCGCGGTAGATCTCGTCGGCCAGGATCCAGGCCCCGACCCGCTCGGCGGCGGCGACGACGGCCTCGAGGACCTCTTCGCCGAAGACCAGGCCGGTCGGATTGTTGGGATTGGTGATGACGATCAGACGGGTCTGGGGCGTGATGAGATCATCGAGCTCTCCGATATCGGGAGCCCAGCCGCCGGCCTCGGTCAGCAGCCACGGTCGGACCGTGCCCCCCCAGGCCTCGACCAGAGCAGGGGTCTGCATGTAATTGGGAAGCATGATGACGGCTTCGTCTCCCGGTTCGATGAGCCGCAGGGTGGTCAGGAAGTTCGCCTCGGCGCCCCCGTGAGTCAGCAGAATGTTGGGCAGACCGGCCCCGGGATAGATGGCGGCGATGTGCTCGCGCAAACCCTCGTCACCGTTGCCCTGGGCGTACCCGAGACCGACCGCGTGCAGGTCGGCGTCCGAGAGCCCGGTATCACCCCCGGGCAGATCGAGCAGTTCACCGACGGTCAGCGGGTGCACCCCGCTTTCGGAGAGATTGAAGCCGACCTGGTGCTCGTATGTGGATTGCCACCGTTCCATGACAAAGGGATCGATATGCATCGTTCCTCGCTTTCGTGGACTTTGCCGGTGCGGATGCAACGCCGTTCGAATACAACGGGTGTTTCGTGACAGGGCACGAGAGACCCGGTCGGGTTTATCCGTCTTCCTTCAGGCACAGTAGTGGTTCTCCGGCCGGCGGTCAGGTGGAAAAGCGCCTCCGGTTGACCCCCCGTCGAACCCGGGAGTAGAGTGAGGCCTCCTTCGCGAAGACGCGTTTGTGCCGCACCCACCCGGGGAAAGGATGCTGATGATGGGGATCCGTCGTCGCCGCTGGTGCGTCTACCGTCCCGCCCGAATCGACACCCGCACCGCTGTCCTCAGGACTCTTCCCCTGCTGATTGGTTTTATCGCGGTTTCGGGGTCGCTTTCGGCCCAGACTCCCCGGCCGATCACGCCCGAAGATCTCTGGGCCATGGGGCGGGTGGGCTCGCCGGTCGTGAGCCCCGACGGCAGCCGGGTCGCCTACACGGTGACCTGGTACGATGTCGAGGCCAACCGGGGCAACAGCGACATCTGGGTCGTGCCGATCGAGGGGGGCGAAGCGATGCAGATGACCAATTCCCCCGGTACCGACACCTCGCCGGTCTGGTCCCCCGACGGGGAGTGGCTGGCGTTTGTCTCTACCCGCGGTGGTGACGGGGCCCAGATTTACCTGCTCCCGGCCTGTGGGGGGGAAGCCCGCCGCTTGACCAGTCAGCCGGGGGGTGCGACCGGCCCGCAGTTTTCGACCGACGGGACCCGACTCCTTTTTGTGAGCGAGGTCTGGCCCGAGGGTGACGAAGCCGCGACCCGCCTGCGGAGCCTGTCCGAGGGCCCCACCGGAGCCCGGATCTACGACGAACTGATGTACCGGCACTGGGACACGTGGGAAGACGGCCGGCGCAGCCACGTGCATATCGTGAACATCGAGAACGGCGCGGTGCGAGATCTCACCCCCGGTCCTCATGACACCCCTCCGATCTCGCTGGGGGGATTTCAGGATTACAGCCTGAGTCCCGACGGTACCGAGCTGGCCTTCGTGCGCAATACCGATGTCCCCGTCGCGGTCGGCACCGGCAACGATATCTGGCTGACCGATCTCGAGGGGGGCGAGCCGGTGTTGCTGACCGACAGTGACGCCAACGACACCTCGCCGGTCTATTCGCCCGATGGCCGCTTCATCGCCTACCTGGCCATGACGCGTCCCGGCTTCGAGGCCGACCGTACCCGGCTCATGCTCTACGACCGCCGCAGCGGCGAGCACCGGGCCCTGACCGAAGAGCTGGATCGTTCGGTCAACAGCTTCGTCTGGGCTCCCGATTCCGGTTCCCTCGTCTTCGACTGCCAGGATCGGATCTGGCGCAGTATCTGGCGGGTGGAACTCACCGGCGGGGCGATCACGCAGCTGACCGGACAGCGGTACTTCAGCGGTCTTGCCCTGATCCCCGGCGGTCTGGGAATCGTTGCCGCGAGCCAGGCCAGCCACCAGCCCACCGAACTCTACCTGCTGGATGCCGAGGGCACCGAAGTGCGCCGCCTCACGCACACCAACGACGCTCTGTTGGCCGAGCTCGATCTCTCGCCGGCCGAGGTTTTCACGTTTGAAGGTGCCCGGGGAGTCGAGGTCGAGGGCTTCCTCATCCGCCCGCCCGGTTTCGACCCGGCCCGCACCTACCCGCTCATCTACCTGGTCCACGGCGGCCCGCAGGGGGCCTGGAGCGATATCTTCCACTATCGCTGGAATGCCAACATGTTCGCCGCTCCGGAATATGTTGTGCTACTCATAAATCCCCGTGGGAGCACGGGATACGGACAACAGTTCACAGATGACATTACTAGAGATTGGGGCGGTAAGGTCTTCGAAGATCTGATGCGGGGGCTCGACCACACCCTGGCCAGTTATCCCTTCATCGATCCCGACCGGCTGGCTGCCTGCGGGGCTTCCTACGGCGGCTACATGATGAACTGGTTCGAGGGGCACACCGATCGCTTCCGAACCCTGGTCAACCACGACGGGGTAGCCAACACCGTCAGTATGTACGGCACCACCGAGGAGCTCTGGTTTCCTGAATGGGAATTCGGCGGCCTGCCGTGGGAGAATGACCGCTTCTATGAACGGTGGAACCCGATGGGAGCGGTGAAGGATTTCCGAACCCCGATGCTAATCATCCATGGAGAGCTCGATTACCGCGTGCCGCTCGGACAGGGGCTGGAGATGTTCACCGCCCTGCGCCGTCGCGGCATCCGGGCCCGGCTTCTCCTCTTCCCCGACGAGGGGCACTGGGTGCTCCGACCTCAGAATGCGCTCGTGTGGTGGAACACCATCTACGACTGGCTGGCAGAGTATCTCAAGGACTGACGACACCCTCACTGTGACCTCCAGGAGGACAGGACGATGACGACCGTTTCGCAGACCAGACTCCGGATGCTGACGGGTGCCCTGGCGGCGGCCTTCGCAACGGCCCTGCTGGTACAGCTTCCCGCTGCTGACCTGCAGGCTCAGCAGGACCAGCTGCAGGACAACCGGATCCGGACCGCCAACTACGAGCTGGCCGAGCAGTGGACCTCGGCCAAACTGAGCCGGCGCACCTATTCGACCTCGATCCGGCCGGGCTGGCTGGAGCACAGCGACCGCTTCTGGTACCGCTGGCAGACTTCCGACGGCAGCTTTTTTTATCTCGTTGACCCGGGGCGGCGGACCAAAGCGCCCCTCTTCGACCCGATCCACATGGCTGCCGAACTTTCCCGCCTGACCCACGATCCGTACGATGCTCAGCACCTGCCGATCTCTTCGGTCGAGTTCATCGACCGTGACACCGCCATCCGCTTCTCGGTCCGCAGCACCAAACCGGCTGCAGCTGATACCGGCAAGACCGAAGAGGAAGAGGAAGAGCGGGAGGAGGAGCAGGAACAGGAAGAGACCGAACGCACCCGGGGCCGGCGCGGAGGGGGACGCCA
Source organism: uncultured Gemmatimonadota bacterium (assembly GCA_964576115.1). Taxonomy (GTDB): domain Bacteria; phylum Blakebacterota; class Blakebacteria; order Blakebacterales; family Blakebacteraceae; genus CAYSYY01. The sequence continues at coordinate 49,018 of CAZNUA010000001.1, read as the reverse complement.
GGAGGTCATCCGACCCAGCGAGGTCACCCTCTGGTTCCGCTACGATCTGGCTGCCCGGCAGCTCACTCTCCTGGAGGATTACGAGGAGCCGGAGCGCCCCCCGAGCTGGGCCGACGTAGCGCCCGATTCTTCGGTGGCGATCTTCGCCCGCGATCACAACCTCTGGATGATGGACAAGGAGAACCTCCTCAAGACGGTCAAGGATGACGAGGACTCCACCATCGTCGAGGTTCAGCTGACCGATGACGGCGAAGAGGACTACAGCTTCGGGTCGGCCGTCCGGCGCGGGATGGACGAGGAAGAGGAAGAAGAAGCCAGGGGCGAGCGGGCCCGGGCCCGGGTGACCTGGTCACCCGATTCGCGCAAGTTCGTGGTGTCGAGGACCGACCAGCGGCGCGTGGAGGAGCTGTGGGTGCTCCACAACATCGCCGATCCGCGGCCGACCCTGGAAACCTACAAGTACGCCATGCCGGGCGATGAGGAACTGCCCCAGACCGAGGTCTGGGTCTTCGATGTGGCCTCGCGCGAGCGTACCCCGATCCAGATCGAGCTCTATAAGGATCAGACCGTTTCGGTCCACACCCGCCGTCCTCCCACCACCTACGATCCGCGGGCGCACCGGCCCTCGATCTGGCTCAGCGACGACCCCAACGAGATTTTCATCTCCCGCCTGAGCCGCGACATGCACAAGAACGACGTCTGTCTGGCCGATGCCACCACCGGCGAGGTGCGGGTCGTGATCGAGGAACGGCTGAACACCTACATCGAAACCCAGCGGCTCGAGTACCTGTCCGGTTCAGAAGAACTCATCTGGTGGTCGGAGCGAACCGGCTGGGGGCACTACTACCTCTACGGCAAGGACGGCACGCTGAAGGGCCAGATAACCAACGGGCCCTGGTCATGCCGCCGGATCCACGAGGTGGATGAAGAGAACCGGATGATCTACTTCACCGCCAACGCCCGTGAAGCGGGTGAAGATCCCTATTTCGAGCATTTCTACAAGGTGCGGCTCGACGGTTCGGGGCTGACTCTGCTCAATGCGGGCAACTTCACTCACTCGGCCAGTCTCGATCCCGAACTGGGCTTCTTCGTGGACACCTACAGCCGGGTGGATACCGCCCCCATGTCCGCCCTGTACAACAACCGCGGCGAGAAGCTGATGGACCTCGAGGAAGCCGACCTCTCCCAGCTCATGAACGCCGGCTACCAGTTCCCCGAAGCCTTCCAGGTCAAGGCCGATGACGGGGTCACCGACATCTACGGGGTGATGTACAAGCCCTTCGATTTCGACCCCGAGCGCCGCTACCCGATCATCGCCTATGTCTACCCGGGACCGCAGACCGAGAGCGTAGCCAAGGCCTGGTCGACCAACTCGACCACCACCTCGCTGGCCCAGTTCGGCTTCATCGTGATCACGGTCGGCAACCGGGGCGGACACCCCAACCGCTCGAAGTGGTACCACAACTACTCCTACGGCGACCTGCGCGACTACGGTCTGGCCGACAAGAAGGCCGCCATCGAACAGCTCTCCGCCCGGCACTCCTACATCGACATCGACCGGATCGGAATCTTCGGCCATTCGGGCGGGGGCTTCATGTCCACGGCCGCGATGCTCGTCTATCCCGATTTCTTCACGGTCGCGGTCTCGAGTTCGGGGAACCACGAGAACAACGTCTACAACAAGTGGTGGAGCGAGAAGCACCACGGGGTGACCGAAGTCATCACCGCCGAAGGGGAGGTCGGATTCGAGTACGACATCGATAAGAACTCCGAACTGGCCGAGAACCTCAAGGGGCACCTCTTGCTGACGACCGGGGACGTGGACAACAACGTGCACCCGGCCAATACGATCCGGATGGCCAATGCCCTGATCCGGGCGCACAAGAGGTTCGACCTGTTCATCTTTCCGGGACAGCGTCACGGCTACGGCAACATGAACGACTACTTCTTCTGGCTGCGAGCCGACTACTTCTGTCGGCACCTGATCGGGGATTACGCCCACACGGTCGACATGATCGAACTCACGCGCGATATCGATCAAAGTCCCGATCAGGGGCGACGGAACGAACGCGGTGGGACCGGCGGCCGGGGAAGATAGGCCGGCCGGCGCACAGAATGGAACAGGCAAGAAAAAACCTCCCCCGGCATCGACCGGGGGAGGTTTTTGTTACTCGCCGGGATCAGCTTCAGATCTTGCGAACGTTCTCAGCGGCGGGGCCTTTTTCGCCCTCGACGATCTCGAACTCGACTTTCTCACCCTCGGAGAGGGTTTTGAAGCCTTCACCCTGGATTGCGGAGTGGTGCACGAAACAGTCCTTGGTGCCGTCATCGAGAGTGATGAAACCGTAACCCTTGGAGTCGTTGAACCACTTCACTGTACCTTGTGCCATGTCCGTGTTCCCTTTGTTTCCCGGGCCCGGAGGCCCGATTCATTCCGCCGGGTCGCGACCCGGCTCATCCGTACAACGTGGAGCTGTTCCTGGCGAGAAAGAAAAATGCACCGGTCCGTGACGTATCACCCCCGGTGCATTTTTAATATCCCTCGGGTACTGCCTCTACGTCGTGCTAGCCCTTATAACATACAGTAATCACGGGATAATCCAACCCTGAAATCGCCGATCCCGGGATCGCTGCCTGTGACATCGCCGAATCTGAGTATACTGCATCGTCAATACGGTAACGTATCGAGGGGGCCGAGGCGTCCAGCCGGCAAGGCACGAGGAAAAGAAGAAATAGGGATTCTGTCAGAGTTATTCCTGTCGCAGGCAGTTGATTGGATCGACCGCCGTGGCCCGATGGGCCGGCAACCAGCTGGCCGCCAGGCCGGCCGAGATGATGAGCAGAACGACCTCGGCCAGAGTCAGCGGATCGGTCGGCTGAATGCCGAAGAGCACCGCCTCGAGCAGGCCGCCCAACGCCAGGGCGAGGCCCAACCCGAGGACGAGTCCGATCGCCACCAGCGCGAGCCCACGTTTGAGGACGTTGCGAATCAGACGTGCGTGGTCGGCTCCCAGGGCGATACGGATTCCGATTTCCCGGGTCTGGCGCGCCACCACGAAGGCCAGGGTGCCGTAAAGTCCCATGATCGTGAGCAGAACTGCCACCAGAGCCAGCGCCCCCAGGGCCCAGGCGCCGATACGGGGTCCCTGCAGCAGAGAGGAGTTCTTGACGCGCTCGGCATAAAGACTGACGTCGATGGGGATATCGGCATTCAGCTCCCGGACGGTTTCCCGGGCCGGTCCGGCCAGGGTCAGAGGATCAACCGCCGTTTTCATCAGCACGCTCAGATACCACTGCGGGAACTGGTTGATGGAGACATAGAATTCCGGAAACGGCTCCATTTGAGGCCGGTAACGGATGTCGGCTGATACCCCGACGACGGTCAACCAGGACGGCTCCTCCTCGCTCCCGACATTGATCCGCCGTCCGATCGGATCCTCTTCGGGCCAGTAGCGGTCGGCCAGGGCACGGTTGATGACCGTCACCGGCAGGTTGCCGTAGCGATCGGTGGAGGTCAGTCCACGTCCAGACAGGATCGGAATGTCCATGACTTCGAAGTACGAGGGGGTCACGTTGGCGATGTGGATAGCTGCCAGGATGATGCCGGTTGAAGTTTCCAGTTGTACCGGCGGAGAGGAAAGCCCCGACAGCATCGGTACCTGCTCGACCGCCGCCACCCCGGCCAGGCCAGGCAGAGCTTCGAGCTGCTCAAAGAGAGAGGTGAAGAAATTGTACTGCTCGGCTCTGGAATCGCGGTATTCGTTGGGAAGAACGACATCCATGATGAGCATGTTCTCAGTCTCGAAGCCCGGATCGACCTGGTTCAGACAACGATAGCTCTTGACCAGTAATCCTGCCCCGGTCAGCAGGGCGAAACTGAGCATGACCTGGGTGATGACCAGACCGGCCTGGGTCCGGTTGCGCTGATGTCCCCCGCCCGCCCGGCCGGAAACCTCACGGATCGTTGCCATGGCGGGAGTCCGCGCGGTGCGCAGTGCGGGTATGAGTCCGATGACGATTCCGACTGTGACTGTGAGCAGCAGAGCAATGACGAAAAGAAATGAGTCGACTCTGATCTCTCCAGTCGGCGGGAGCTGGCCGGGGAAAAGGGCCACAAAGGGACGCAGTCCGGCCACGGCGAGGGTGAGCCCCAGCAGACCGCCGATGAGAGAAAGGAGCAGGCTCTCGACCAGGGATTGCGCGATGAGGTTGCGGCGGCCGGCTCCCAGCGCGGCGCGGAGCGCGAGTTCCCGCCGTCGCTCGACAGTCCGCACCAGGAGCAGACCGGCGATATTGGCGCATGTGATGAGCAGGACCATGACTACCGCCCCGATGAGGATGATCAGGCCGGAATCACTCCCGCCGACGATGAGCTGGTGGTACTCGGTCAGCCGTATCCCGTGCTCTTCTTCTTCAGGGTATTCCTCGGCCAGGTGGCTGACGATCCCGTCCATTTCCGCCTGGGCCTGTTCGATCGATACGTCCGGCCGCAGCCGCGCGATCACCTTGAGGTATCCGCCGGGCCGGTAGTCACTTGTCTTTTCTTCGTCGAAGAGAGTGAACCAGAAAGCTACCCCTTCATAGGGGAAGAGAAAGCCCCGGGGCATGACACCGACAATGGTGTATGACGTCCCGTTGAGAACCACGTCCTGACCGATGACGGCCGGATCGGCGCCGAAGCGGCTCTGCCAGACGGCGTGACTCAGCAATGTCACGGGCGGGGCGCCGACGGCGTCGTCTTCGGGCAGCAGGACCCGGCCGAGAGCGGCTTCGATTCCCAGGGCGGCGAAGACTCCCGAGGTCGTCCGCATGCCGACGAAACGTTCGGCTTCGCCCTCTCCGGTCAGGGTCACGCCTCGCCCGGCATAGGTTCCCATGGCGGCGAAAGAGGTGCTGAGTCCGGCCCAGTCGCGATAGAGGGCGTACGGTGTCATCCAGATATTGTGCAGGGTGCCGAGAGAGGGATTGGAGCCGGTCACCTGGGGAGTCAGGCGATTGACGCCCACCAGTTCCTCGGAATCGGGGAAGGGGAGGGAGCGGATGGTGGTGCTCCAGGCGATGCTGAAGATGATCGTAGAAGCGCTGATCCCCAGCGCCAGGGTGAAGGCGGAGATGAGCGTCATCAGGGGGCGCCGGGTGAGAGTGCGTGCTGCCTGACGGAAGGTGAGACCAAGGTTGCTTCCAGCCGTGAGGAAACGGTCCGGGGTCCTGCCGAACGGGGATTCCGGCGGGCTGCCGTGAGGAGCTGGACTCCGATCCCCGGTGCGTCCGAGAATCGTACTCAAGCCGCGGCGGGGCAGACGGCTGAAGGCGCTGCGCAGGGCCTGCCGGCGAAACCAGGCGCGGGCGGAACGGATACCCTCGCCGGAAGAGAGGATCGCTCCGAAACCCTCGATCAGATCACCGGTCAGGGCTTCGCCGGTATCGCCGGGGAAGCGGAGCCGCAGCAGGACGAGTCCGAATCGGGGCAATCGCAGTGGCCGGCGATATGTTCCAGCGGGATCGTGTTCAGGCATCGCCGGTCTCCGTCAGGGCTTCGAGCCGGGCATTGGTCCCCTCGGCCATCCGCCTGAGCATCTCATATGCCTCATCAAGAGCCCGGGCGCCGACCGGTTCCAGGGAATAGAATTTCTTGCGCCGCCCGCCCCGTTCCGGGGTCGGTTCGCCCATCCGGGCGGTGATGAAGCCGTGCTTCTGCAGGCGGTGCAGGGCGGTGTACACTGCCCCGATGGCGACATCGCGCCCGGTACGGGCCGCAATCTCGCGCTGGATCGCAGCCCCATAGGCCTCCTCGCCCAGCCGGAGCAGGGCGAAGAGGATCAGTTTCTCGAAGTCTCCCAGCGGTTTCGGCATGAGACGCTCACTCCCCTCACGGATACGGCCGGGGTGGCCGGGGATGACCGATTCGTGGTCCTGTCAGGGAGATACGGTCGAGGAGGCCGGAATGTTTCCCCTGCAATGCAGTATATATAACCGGCAGGGGATAGTATGACGGACGGTCATCCCGCTCGGGCGGGGGTGTCGATCCGGGAAGATGTTTGAAAGACCCTCTAGCCGCCCTCCGGGTCGGCCAGGGATTTGATCCAGATCTTGCGGAACTCCACCTGCGAGCC
>CAZNUA010000001.1:0-42805 GCA_964576115.1 uncultured Gemmatimonadota bacterium | reverse complement strand
CCTCCGGGTCGGCCAGGGATTTGATCCAGATCTTGCGGAACTCCACCTGCGAGCCGTGACCCAGAAAGCCTATGTGGCCCGAGTTGCGGGCCAGCCCAGGGTGGTCGCGCCCGTCCATGGTAGCGGGCGTACCGGCCTCATACAGATCGGCGTCCACGATCACCGTTCCGTTGAGAATGACGGTGATGTGCCGTCCGTCGGCGATCACCTCCTGGGTGTTCCACTCGCCGGCCGGAGCCAGTTCGCGCCGCCTGGCCGGTACCACCCCGTAGATCGAACCGTGGTACTGGTACGGCTGCAGCTCGGCGTACTGCTCGGCGTAGTTGTCCAGGATCTGCAGTTCCATGCCCACGTAGGCGGCGTCACCCTCCAGCGGGGCGCGGATGCCCAGGCCGTTGTTGGCTCCCGGGGTGAGCCGGAACTGGAAGCGGAAGATGAAGTCGTCGTATTCGGCGGCGGTGTACAGGTTCCCTCCGCCGCCGCGCCGCTGGGGATCGACCACGATCATGCCGTCCTCAACCACGTACCCGATGGTGTCTCCGATCCAGCCGGTCAGGTCGCGGCCGTTGAACAGACACTCGAAGCCCTCGGCCACGAGTGCCGTGGAGTCCTGTTCAGCCCAGGCCATCCGGGCCAGCTGATCGTCCCAGACGGGGATGGCAGCCAGCAGGGCGTCGATCGGCCAGTCCTCGACCCGGGCCCGCAGGGCGGTCCGGATCTTCCCGCGCAGCCCGGGAAGCAGGTGGGCCTGGTAGTTCAGCCAGTACAGGGTCGCATTCTCGCCGGGGATCCTGGCCACCAGATCGGCGACCGCAGCCTGCAGTTGCGGCTGCCCCGACTGCAGGGCATGGACCATGTCGCTGAAGGCCCCTGAGCCGACCAGATCGGCCTCGGTATTCAGGGCGGCGATCCGGGCGCTGACCGGTTGGGCGGCATCGCGCACGATCTCCCGGCACAGGGCGGACGCCCCGGCTTCGTCTCCGGCTTCGGCCAGCCGCCGGGCGTAGAGGAGGCGGTAGGAGAGGGCCCGCGCCCGGGCCGAGGGGGGGCCGCTGCTCGAGGCTTCGGCCAGCAGGTCGGGCGTGGAGACCGGACCGATGGAAGCGAGGGCATACAGGGCGGCTTCGCGCAGGGCCCGGTCGGGCGAGGCGCTGTGGCGCCAGATCTCGTATACGGCCGGGGCGAAGCGCAGGTCACCGAGAGCTTTGACCAGGGTGAGGGTCGTGGCTCCTGCCGAACGGGGCAGGGCGGTGAGCAGGGCCTCTCCGGCAGCATCGGAACCCAGCGCGATGAGAATCCGGGCGGCCGGCTCGCAGAGGCGTTCGTCGGCCAGGAAGGAGGCCGCGGTCGGCACCGCCTCGTCGGAGGCGACCGGCTGGAGCCGGGCCAGCAGGAAGGCCCGCACTTCGGACTCCGGTTCGGCTTCCAGGGCGGCGAGCAGGGCCTGTTCGAAGAGAGCGCGATCCTCGGCGGCGCCCGGTCGGCCGGCCCACCGGGCCAGGCCCTCCAGGGCGAAGCGGGCCGAGGAATCGGCCCCGGCCGTCTGACCGGGCGGCAGGAGCTGGCGGCACACGTCGAGGATCCGGGCCTGCCCCCCGGCCAGCAGGTCGGTACACAGGGCGTTCTCCTCGGTCGTGGTCCCGGCCGGCATCCGGGCCAGCAGTGCCAGCGTTTCGGCCTCGGGAGGGGGTGGAGCGGTCGTGGCGGCCGACCCGGCACAACCGGCTGTGAGGAGAAGGCCGGCAGCGAGACCGAGAAGGGAACCGAACGGGCGGGAGAACACTGAAGTCGTCATCGTTCCTCTCCTCTAGACCAGGTGCCAGGGAGCGCGCATGGGCTGGGTGACGAGGCGGTTGGCTTCGGTATCGTCGGTGAAGCGTTGGGCGACGGGATCGTAACGCAGGTCGCGCCGCAGGCGCAGAGCGATCACCCCCAGGTTCACGATCGTGCACGAGCGGTGACCGTTGGACTCGTTCAGGGCGAAGGGGGTGCGGATGCGCACCGCTTCGTGGAAATCGGTCACCTGCTCGGTGGGTTCGGGCAGGTCGGCCACAAGGCGCTCGAAATCGGGCAGATCGGAGCGGAAACCCCGATAGAGCCGCCCTTCGGGACCTTCGATATAGGCCGCTTCGGTGTCGCTGTTGGCGCCGTCGAGCACGATCTCGCAGCCGTCGGCGTAGCGGTAGGTGATGCGCCGCCACGAACCGACCGCGTCGGGGTGTTGCTGGGGGGCGTCTATCGACACCTGGACCGGGCTGGTGTCGTCCTTCTCGATCAGGTACTGAACCGGGTCGAGGTAGTGCTGACCCATGTCGCCGAGACCACCCCCGTCATAGTCCCAATAGCCGCGGAATGAGGAATGGACCCGGTGGGGGTGGTAGGGTTTGACCGGTGCGGGACCGAGCCAGAAGTCGTAATCGAGTTCGGGTGGCACCGGCTGCGGGACCAGATCGTGACGCCCGCTCCAGTAGAACTTCCAGTCGAAACCGGTCACGCCGCTCACGGTCACTTTGAGCGGCCAGCCGAGCAGGCGGTTCTCGACCACCTTCTTGATCTGCTTCACCGTCGTGCCCATACCGTAGAAGTTGTCGGTGAAGCGGAACCAGGTGTTGAGGCGGAAGATGCGCCCGTTGCGCCGCACCGCCTCGACCACCTTTTGACCCTCGCCGATGGTGCGGGTCATCGGCTTCTCGCACCAGATGTCCTTGCCTGCCTCGGCCGCCGCTGCGGCGATCAGTCCGTGCCAGTGGGGCGGGGTGGCGATGTGCACGATATCGATGTCGGTCCGGTCCAGAACCTCACGGAAGTCGTGATAGCCTTTCACCCCGGATCCGGCCTCTTCCCGGGCCCGGTCGAGATGACCCTGGTCCACATCGCAGACGGCCAGCAGTCGCGCTCCTTCATAGCGGATGTGGCCGCGGCCCATACCGCCCACGCCGATGATGGCCCGGGTCAGTTCCTCGCTGGGAGGGGTGTGCCCCTGGCCTCCCAAGACCCGGCGGGGCACGATCGTGATCGTGGCCGCCGCGGCCAGGGAACTCTTCAGGAAGCTGCGACGGTCTCTGAGAGGACGGCTCGACATGACTCCTGCCTCCGGCTGCCGTGGACGGGAAGGGTGACAGCCGGAAGCATATCACCGGCGGGACCGGGGCGTCGAACGCAGTATGCCGGATAGCCTGCCGGTCAGGCCGGTCCTGTTTTGTCTTTCTCGTTCGTTCAGCGCACGTCGAGAACCCGGGCCTGGTAGATCTCTTTCGTGGTCTCGTTCTGCACGAACGCCACCACCACGAGCCGGCTTTCGTCAATCTCGTGCGTGAGTTCGGTGAAGCCGTCACCGGCAAAGCTGTCGGGATTCTCGGCCTGGAAGGTCTCGAGGTAGGTCTGCAGTTCGGCCTCGCGGGCGGCGACGTCCCAGGAAGCATCGATGTGAGTCGTTTCCCGCCCTGGTTCCAGAGCCCAGCCGTCGTGCCCGCCGATGAAGCCGCGGACCACCAGACGGTGTTCGGTCACCCCGTTGCTGCCCTCGTAGTGAACCACTTCCTCAGCCACCGCCAGGCGCAGACGCAGATCCTCATTCTCCGAGGATCCCGGGTTCTTGAGGTGCGCCCGAGCCGTCACGTCGAGCCTGGTGTCGCGCCGTTCGGCCGAGATGGTGATGTCAAGCCGGGGAGCCTCGGTCAGGTGGCGGCCGATCATCCAGGTATAGGTACCGAAACGACCCCTGGCGGCGGACCGGCTTCCGCCCCCGACCACGGCATCTGTGCCGTTGATGATCACGGTCGGGGTGCCGCGCACCACCTCCCGGCTGTAGTAGTTCATCCGATCGATCGTGTCGGGATTGGTCATCGGATCGGGGCGGGGAATGTGTTCATGATGGACCAGGATGGCCACGGTCGTGGGGGGGTAATAGGCGATCAGGCCGTCGAAGGCCACATCGGCACCCAGACAGGGGCCGCATTCGGAGCCGGTAAACAGTTCGGCCAGAACCACCCGGCCCGACCAGTCGTCGGGCGGGGCGAAGGTTCCTTCGGGATGCCAGCGTTCCAGCCTCTGCCGCAACCTCTCCCGCCGATTTTCGAGACCGTTGAGCGAGCCGTGGACCCGCTCCCAGACCGGCTCGAGAGCCGCCATGATGGCTGCGTTGGTGACCATGCCGGCACTTTCCAGATAGGCTTCGATGGCCTCTTCATCCCGGCCGAGCGACTCGAGGGCCTTCCCCCGGGCGAGATGGAAATCGTAGGCATAGGGGCTGGCGATCGGCAGGGCAGGCCTGGCGGCGGCCAGAGCCGCCTCGGCCCGTCCCCGTGCCAGGTGAACGGAGGCCGCGGCGGTGCGGGCGGCCAGAAAGGCGTCGGCGCTGGCTTCCGAACCGACTTCCCGTTCGATCTCGACCGCATAAGCATCAGCCCGGTCGAGCAGCAGGCCCAGTTTGGCGAAGGCGAGGGCGAGGGTCTGCTTGACCGTCAGTTCGTCGTCGGCTGCGGCCAACATGACGTCGGCCTGAGCCGCCAGCAGTTGTTCCTTGTATGCCGCCTCTCCCGCGGTGTCCCCCGCGCGCTGCTCAGCAAGGTCGTCGAGCGCCGCGCGGGCGGCCTCGTTATCGGGCAATTCGATGACCGCTGAAGCGATCTGCTCCTCGGCTGCGGCCAGTTCACCGCCGTCGATCAGGTAGCGAGCCAGGGTGATGCGACCGGGGGCCGAGGGATAGATGTCCAGCGACCGGCGCTGCCGTTCGATGGCGGTGGCGACGTCGCCCCGGGAATGGGCGATGAAAGCTGCCGCGTTCCAGAGACCGACACCGGTCCGGCCGGTCAGCGACTCGGCTCCGTCCAGGGCCTCGGCGAGCCATTCGTCCACCCGATCGGGATGAGAGCCGGCGGTTTCGAGCTGACGGGCGGCGTACGCCAGGGCCAGCGGGCGGGGGGAGCGGGCACTGTAGGCCTCGATGTAGCGTTCGGCGTACTCGAGCGCCAGCTCGCCCTGGGGTTCGATTTCGGCGGCGGCGATCATGCCCACCTGCAGAACCGCGGTCCGGTAACCGCTTCCGGGCCAGCGCTCGAAGAAATCCTCGACCGCCTCCAGGCGGGCGGCCGGATCTTCGAGGGCGGTCATGGCCCGGTAGGCGTCGATCTCGGCCTGGGTGCGCTGCTGGGCCTGCACAACGGGGGCTGACACCGGGGAGCCGAGGCCGATCACCAGGACGAGGGTGAGGATCGGAGTGAGCCTGGCCGGATGGTGGAGAATCATCGTCATCGGGGAGCGGCGGGAGGTCATCGTCATGAGAGCCTCGTGCGTCAGGGGGTCGGATCGGAGCCGGGATCGGGACACCGGAGCGCGGTTATTTCGGAGCACTCAATAAATGCGGTTCGGAACGGAGGCACCACCGAAAGTCTTGAATTCCAGACCGGGATCGGTCATACTTATCAAGAATGAAGATCATTAAGAACGTTATGGTGAGAGATCGACCCGGATCTTTCCCTTACCGCCGACCGGAGTTGAGAATGGTCACGTACCCCACCTCCCGTCGCCGCCGCCGGATAATGGCTTTTCTCGGTCTGGTCGCGCTTCTGCTCATCGGCGCCGGGTTTCCGTTTGGTCCCGCCGGCGGGACCTGGTATCAGGCCGACGTGCCGGCCGGCGAAGCGGCCCACGGCTCGCGCTCCTACGATGACTACGAACGCGCCCGCCGCTGCGGCGCCTGCCACAGCGACATCTACCAGCAGTGGACCCGGGCCATGATGAGCCAGGCCTATGTGCACCACTGGGATGAAATCGAGTATTTCGATCTGGCCGTACCGCACGCCGAGCGTAAGGACCGCCTCGACGGGGTGGATGACGGCTGTAACGGCTGCCACGCCCCGATCGCTTTCCTGGCCGGCGACACCCCGCCCCCGCGCCCCGGTTCGGGGGGGATGGCCGACGAGGGAGTGACCTGCGATCTCTGTCATACCGTGGTTGGCTTCGCGGGCGAGACGCCCTTCAACTTCAACTGGCAGTCGGTGCCCGGTTCGACCAAGTACGGCAACCGGGATGGTCTGGAGTCGCCCCATCACACCACCGTTCGCAGCGAGTTTCTCTCCACGGCTGAATTCTGCGGCACTTGCCACAACGAAGCCAATCCGTGGGATATCTGGGTCAAGTCGACCCAGCTCGAATGGGCCGAGGGCCCCTATGCCGCCGAAGGGGTGCCCTGTCAGGACTGTCACATGCCCCCGGCCCCGGGACGCAGCGCCAAAATGGGTGCGCAGATCCTCCCCGACCTGCGCCACCATCTCTTCCACGGCGCCCACGTGCTGACCAAGATCACCGGTGTGGTCGAGATCGTCATGTGGCCCGATGTCGACGAGCTCGTGCCGGGGGAGCCGATGCGGCTTTCGGTGGCGCTCTTCAACCAGAAGGCCGGGCACAAGGTGCCGACCGGGTCGGTCGAAGACCGTCAGCTCTGGCTCGAGGTCGAGGCGGTCTCGGCCGACGGCACCGTCTACCACCTGCCGGTCGATCCCAAGGGTTTTGAGGGGGAAGAGCACAACCTCACCAGCAACGAGCTGGCCTATCAGGATCTGGGCGAACCGCTCGATGAGCCCGGCTTCGCCGGCCTGCCGCGCGACGCCACCCCGTACGAAGGGGACCGCATCTTCACCGTGCCCTACTTCGACGAGCAGGGCCGGCGTACCATCATGCAGTGGAACACCGCCAGCCTGGGCACCGACTACCGGATCGGCCCGCGCGAGACGAAGATCGAGACCTACACCTGGACCCTGCCCGACGACATCGCCCTGGGTTCGATCACCTTCCGGGCCGTCCTGAAGTTCCGCAAACTGGTCAAGTCGGTGGGCGATTTCCTGAACGTACCCGAAGATGAAACCGAGACTATCGTCTGGAATACCGGCGTCACTCAAGCGGAGGTTGTAGAGTGGTGAAGCGCAGAAAGAGAGCCTTATGGCTGATATCGGCCGTCCTGACGGGGTATGTCCTGATCGTCGTGGCGGTGCCGACCCGCCGGGCCGAGGCCATCCCGGCTTTCGCCCGCAAGTACGGCTTTTCGTGCAGCACCTGCCACGCCCCGGTGCCGCGCCTGAAAGCCTACGGTGAGGATTTCGCCGGCAACGGCTTTCAGCTCCCCGACGACCAGGAACCGATCCGGGCTTTCCGGGAGACCGGCGACGAAACGCTGCTGCTCCAGCGCGAGCTGCCGGTGGGGGTGCGGTTCGATGTCTACTACGCCCACGGAATGGGGAACACCGAGTTCAGCGACCTGCAGGCTCCCTGGGCCCTGAAGTTCCTGAGCGGGGGTAACGTGGCCCCCGATATCGGCTACTACTTCTACTTCTACCTCTCCGAGCGCGGCGAGGTGGCCGGGATCGAGGATGCCTATATCCACTTCAACAACCTGGGCGGTCTGCCCCTGGATGTGATGCTGGGGCAGTTCCAGATCTCCGATCCGCTCATGAAACGGGAACTGCGTCTGACCTATGAGGATTACCAGGTCTACCGGGTCCGACCCGGGGCCTCGATGACCAACCTGACCTATGACCGGGGGGCCATGATCACCTATGACACGCCCTTCGGGCTGGGGCTGGTGGGGCAGATCGTCAACGGCAACGGCAAGCCCGAAGCGGGCGCCAACCGGATCTACGACGCCGACCGCGACAAGGGCTACTCCCTGCGGGGGGCTTACGAACTCGGACCCCTGATGCTGGGCGGCTTCTGGTACGCCACCCGGGAACAGATCACCCTCGGAGGCGCACCTTTCGAGAACGAGGTCTCGATGCTCGGCCCCGATCTCGTGCTCGGTCTCATGGAGGGTAACCTCACCTTCACGGGGCAGTACCTGCGGCGCACCGACTCCAATCCCGGATTCGGCCTGAACGACGCCGAAACCACCGGCATGGTGGCTGAATTGACCTGGCTCCCGCAGGGGGAAGATGGTCGCTGGGCGGCGATCGCGCTCTACAACCAGGTCACCAGCGACGATGCGGTCGTGGAGTACGAGACTGCCACCTTCTCGGCTTCCTATCTGCTCCGGCGCAACCTGCGCCTGATGGCCGAGTATACCCGCGATCTGGCTCTCGAGGCCGACCGGATCATCCTCGGATTCGTCTCGGGATTCTGAGGGGGATTTCCTCTTAGAAGAGCGGGCCGTACAGACTCCATATGGACCCGGGAGGGAGGTGTCGCAGCAATGGAGCTGTGTACGGCCCGCGTAAGATCGGGCATGTATTTCAATGACGCGACCGGTTGATTGACCGGCTCACGGGAATCTCCAACTCAATGTATAAAGCTGACACCCGCCACTCTTAACACGCTTTGTAGCACTTTCTGTTACAGAGGTGCAACCAATTTCTGAAATTCGGGTCAATTTATCTTTGATAGCCCTCACGGCATACGTACCTTCGAATCATCAGGAAAGGAGCGGGTATGATTAGGAGTGCGAACTAATTGTCCGCAGCCTACCTTTCCTGCACGCCGGGACCCACTCCACCCGTGGTTTCCTGACGGCATCGTTTTTTTCACCGCATGCTGAAGGGAGTAGAGCCGCGATGCCATCCCAGACAGTCCAGGACCCGAAACAGGTGCAGGGGCCGACGGTCATCATCGATCCCGAGCAGTGCAAGGGCTGTCAGCTCTGCACCTACACCTGCCCGACATCGGTTCTGAGGATAGCCGAAGGCCTCAACCATCTGGGGTTCCACCCCGCCGAGTATGTGGGAGAAGGCTGCACCGGGTGCGGAATCTGTTTCTACACCTGTCCCGAGCCGGGCGCGATCATCGTCGTGAAGCCGCCCCGCAAGAAGAAATAAGGAGGAGAGCGTCATGGCAGTACGACTTATCAAAGGGAATGACGCGATCCTGCGAGGGGCGATCCTGGCAGGGTGCCGGGCTTTCTACGGCTACCCCATCACTCCCTCGAGCGAGATCGCGGAAGCGGCCGCGAAACTGATGCCCGCCGTGGGCGGGGTCTTCCTGCAGTCGGAGAGCGAGATCGGAGCGATCCAGATGGTCTACGGCGCCGGCGGCGCCGGCCTGCGGGTGATGACTGCCAGTTCGAGCCCCGGCATCAGCCTGAAGCAGGAGGGCATCTCCTATCTGGTCGGCTCCGAGGTTCCGGCCGTGATCGTGGATATCCAGCGGGGCGGTCCGGGACTGGGCAACATCGCACCCGCCCAGGGCGACTACAACCAGATCGTCAAAGGTGGCGGACACGGCGATTATCACATCCCGGTTCTGGCGCCGAACTCGCCGCAGGAGATGTGCGACCTGACCATGCTGGCTTTCGATCTGGCCGACCGGTACCGCAACCCGGTCATCGTCACGGCCGACGGGTTCACGGGCCAGATGATGGAAGCGGTTGATTTTCCCGCCCCCGTCAGTGACCTGCCCGAAAAGGAGTGGGCGGTCAAGGGCACGGCCGAGACAGACCGCAACCTGATCAACTCGATCCATCTGACCCCCGAGGAGCTCGAGGCGCATGTCGCCCACCTTTTCGAGAAGTACAAGGAATGTGAAGAGAAGGAGGTCCGCTTCGAGGAGGTCCACACCGACGACGCCGAACTGATCGTGGTCGGCTACGGGATCGTCTCGCGGCTGGCCCGGTCAGCGATCGAAAGCCTGCGCGCCGAGGGCCTGAAGATCGGCCTGCTGCGGCCGATCACTCTCTGGCCCTTCCCGAAGGTGCGCCTGGCCGAACTGGCCGAGACCGCGGCCGCCTTCATCGCGGTCGAGATGAGCACCGGACAGATGGTCGATGACGTCCGGTTGGCGGTCGAGGGCCGCCGGCCGGTCCATTTCCACGGCCGCTGGGGCGGTTCGGTCCCCTCGGTGGAGGAGTTGAGAGAGGTCTTTGCCCGGACCTATGAGGCGGAAGGGAGGGCGTCATGAGTACGGCGACGGAATCACAGGTCCTGCAGTGGCCCGAATCGCTCTATCACGAGTTCTTCCGCAAGCCGGGCGTGGAGAAGAAGTCCACGACCTACTGTCCCGGGTGCGGCCACGGGGTGGCGCACAAGCTCATCGCCGAGGCGATGGACGACTTCGGTATCCGCGAGCGAACCATCTTCGTGAGTCCGGTGGGCTGTTCGGTCTTCGGGTACTACTACTTCAACTGCGGCAACTTCCAGGCCGCTCACGGCCGGGCTCCGGCCGTGGCCACAGGTGCCAAGCGGGCCAATCCCGACTCGATCGTGATCTCCTATCAGGGGGATGGCGACCTGGCCGCGATCGGGACCAACAACCTGCTGCACGCCGCCAACCGGGGGGAGAACATCACTATCTTCTTCCTCAACAACGCCGTCTACGGCATGACCGGCGGCCAGATGGCGCCCACCACCCTGCCGGGACAGAAGACCACCACCTCGCCCTACGGCCGGAACACCGCCGAGACCGGCAAGCCGATCCACGTCTGCGAACTGCTGGCCACCCTCGACGCCCCGGTCTACATCGAGCGGGTGGCGATCACCGACGCCAAGAACATCCTCAAGGCCCGCAAGGCGGTCCGCAAGGCGCTGCAGGCGCAGATCGACCGCAAGGGCTTCTCGCTGGTCGAGCTTCTCTCGCCCTGCCCGGTGCAGTGGAAGATGGAGCCGCAGCAGGCCAAGGAGTGGATCACCGAGGTCATGACCGAGGTCTTCCCGGTCGGGGTCTACAAGGACATCCTCGGCGAGACCGAGCCCCTGCCCGAACCGGTACAGCCGATCCCGGTGGACCAGATCCCCGAGAAACTCTTCGCCGACGCCCCGGCCGTGGAACGCACCGGCGAGCCCGACTGGGGCCAGGTACCCGAGACGTACCGCGAGCCGGAGATCAAAGTGGCCGGATTCGGCGGTCAGGGTGTGCTCTTCCTGGGCGCTCTGCTGGCCAATGTGGCCCTGCGCCAGAACTTCCACGTCACCTGGCTGCCCGCCTACGGGCCGGAAAGCCGTGGGGGGACGGCCAACTGCAACGTGGTGATCTCCGAGAAGCAGGTGGCCTCGCCGCTGGTGACCATGCCTGACGTGGTGATGGCCTTCAACGGCCCCTCGCTGGAACGCTTCGAGCCGACCGTAAAGGCAGGTGGCGTGCTGATGTACAACTCCTCGCTCATCTCCGAGGCTCCCTCGCGGACCGATATCGAAGTGGTGGCCGTACCGGCGACCGGGCTGGCCGACGAGCTGGGTGACGGCAAGGTGGCCAACCTGGTGATGCTGGGGGCCTACCTCGGCTACACCGGCATGTTCACCGAGGAAGAGGTCTTCGAAGCGCTCGATGCGGTCATCAAGTACAAGGAGATGCTCGAACTCGACCGTAAGGCCGTGGCGCGGGGGTACGAGTTCATTCGCGAGCAGAAGGGGTAGGCGCTGCGTCCGCGAC
Organism: uncultured Gemmatimonadota bacterium; assembly: GCA_964576115.1. Classification (GTDB taxonomy): domain Bacteria; phylum Blakebacterota; class Blakebacteria; order Blakebacterales; family Blakebacteraceae; genus CAYSYY01. The sequence goes on along the minus strand of CAZNUA010000001.1, from coordinate 31,459 downwards.
ATCGGCACAGCCGCTTCACTCCAGGCAGATGCAGAACGGGGGCCGGCCAGCCCCCGTTCTGTTTCACATCGGTCAGGATCGCACGGTCGAGGTTTTCTGCAGCGGCACTCTGCAGGGTGGGAACCGGCTCGAACCGGACCGGGGGAGTGAAACCCCTGAGAACGGCGATGACAGGAAAGTGGAATTTCCCTTGAATAGTACCGGTCCCCTGGAGATCACCTTCCTGCTCCAGGTCGTGCTCTCCTTCCTGATCTCGGGGATCTGGATCGCCGGAAGCACCCGGCTGGCTGAACGGCTGGGGAGCCGGATCGGCGGCCTGGTAGCCAATCTCCCCTCCAAACTGCTCATCTCTCTCGTCTTCGTGAGTCTGGTGCAGGATCCCTCCTTCGCCATGGCCGCCGCCCGGGCCGTGCCGATAGGGATGCTCATCAACTCCGTCTTCCTCTTTCTGTTTATCGTGACTGCTCCACGGGGGCTGCGTGTGGCTCTGCCGGTTTCATTGGGAGCCTGGCTGGTGCTGGCCCGGCTGGCTGAAGGCCTGCAGATCGCGCATTTCGGTCTGGGAGTGGTCCTCTACCTGGTGGTTACTCTGGCTGCCTGGAGCGGTCTCGAGTTCCGGGCCGGCATCCCCGAGCTGCCGGGCCGAACCCTGCGGAGGTCGGCGGCGATGCTGATCGCGCGGGGGGTTTTTGCGGGCGGCGTCGTCGCCGCCACAGTCCTGCTGGCCCGATTCATCAGCAGCTACTGGACCGGTCTGCTGGCGACCTTTCCGGCCGTCATGCTGACCACCATGGTTATCCTTACTTTCTCCGGTGGGCCCGGTCTGGCTCGGGCTACGGGGAAGGTCATGCTCTTCGCCTCGACCAACATCCTGGTCTTCGCCGGAGCGGTGATCCTTTTCTATCCGCGCCTGGGAATGCCGCTGGGCACTCTGCTGGCCTTCCTGGCCGCTGTCGGCTGGGTAGCGCTACTCAACCCGGTGCTCGACCGCTGGACCGGTCGGGTCTCCACCGTCTGACTGCTTCATGCAGAATATCTGCCAGGCCCGACGGCCTCTTCTTCGACCCGTCTGTCTTGCTCCGACGGGATAGGTGCCGAGTTCTGTTCCCGGCTCCCCTGCCTACTGCGTGCGCAACGCCTCGACCGGATCGATCCGGGAGGCCCGCCGGGCCGGCTTGAATACTGCGGCCACCGCGACGGCCAGGAAGACGGCTGTCACTCCCCCGAAGGTGAGCGGGTCGGTCGGGCTGATCCCGAAGAGCATGCCCTCCAGGGCACCGGTCGCCAGCACGGCCAGGCCGAGCCCGATGAGGATCCCCGTTCCTACCAACTTCAACCCGTCGGTCAGGATCAGGCGCAGGACTTCCCCCTGCCGGGCTCCGACCGCCATGCGGATGCCGACCTCGCGGGTGCGGCGGGAGACATCGTAGGCGAGCACGCCGTACAGGCCGGTGGTACCCAGGATCAGGCTGAACAGTCCCAGCCCGGCCAGCAGGCTGGCCAGGGTCCGGGGCAGGAAGAGCATCAGCTTCATCTGTTCGGGCACGGTGACCAGGTCCATGATCGGGACTTTGGGATCCAGGGCCCGAATCTCGCGGCGGACCGGCTGGAGGAACTCGCGCCCGTCGGTCCGGGTACGGACCACCAGGTGAACGAAGAAGGAGTTCTCCTGGGTGCTGCAGGAAAAGATATAGGGCCGGGGTTGCTCTCCAAGCGAACGGTACTTCCCGTCGCGGGCCACCCCCACGATCGTGCGAAGGGGGCCGTCGGGATCATAGAGTCGAACCCGCTGACCGATGGCGCTTTCCCCGGGCCAGCAGGTGCGGGCGAAAGTCTCGTTGACGATCAGGACCGGTTCTGAATCGGGCCCGTCGGCATGGGTGAAGGTCCGGCCGAAGACGATCGGGGTGCCCATGGTCTCGAAATACCCCGGGCCGACCGTGGCAGCGTCAATGTCAACCCCGTCATCGCTGATCTCCGTACCTGGAGCCTCGGGGTAGACGTCGTAGATCTGGATGCTCGCCCCCAGCGGCAGGCGGTCGGCCACGGCTGCCGACTCGACCCCCGGCAGGGCGCTGACACGATCCACGATTTCGCGGAAGAAAACCCGGCTCTGCTCGGATGTATAACGCCCGCCCTCGCCCAGTTCGAAAGTGGCCACTACCCCGTCTTGGATGTCGAAGCCTGGATCGACACTGTTGACATTGCCCAGACTGCGCAGGAAGAGACCGGCACAGATCAGCAGCAGGACCGAGACAGACACCTGAGCCACGACCAGGATCCCCCGCAGGCCCACCCGGCGCAGGCGGCCGCTCAGCAAACTGGTGTCATCCTTGAGCGAACCGACCAGGTCGGGTCTGGTTGATTGCCAGGCGGGAAGAAGACCGAAGATGAGCCCGGTGCCGAGTGAGAGGAGGAGGGTAAAAAAGAGCACGCCGCCGTCGATGCCGATAGCGAGATTGATCGGAATGATGGTGGGGGGCTGGACGGCCAGCAACAGGCGGATCAGACCCCAGGCCAGCGCCAGACCCGCGAGACCGCCGAGCAGGGCCAGCAGGGTGCTCTCGGTCACCAGCTGCCGGATGAGCCGGAAGCGGCCGGCACCGATCGCCAGTCGGATTCCGATCTCCCGTCGGCGGGCCACGGCGCGGGCCAGCAGCATGCTGGCCAGGTTGGTGCAGGCAATCAGAAGGACCAGCCCGATCACACCCATCAGGGTGACGGTGAAAGTCGAGATGATGCCATCGAGCTGGGGGTGGAAGGCCACCTTGTCGGTGGGTTCCATGAGAAAGGTGTGGCCCTCGTTCGAGTCAGGGTACTCGGCCGCCAGCCGGGCCGCGATGACATCCACAGCCGCCCGGGCCTCCTCGATCGTCACCCCCTCGCGCAACCGGCCTTTCAGCCAGAGCTGGCGGCCCCCTCGGCTCTCGAGCAGGTTATCCCCCGGCCGGAGCTGGGTGAGGAGAGTCATGGGGTAGAAGACGTCGGCCCGGATCGGGAAGAGCCCCTGGAAGTCCTCGGGGGCCACCCCGATGACGGTGAAATCGAGCCCGGTCAGGGTGACGGTCTGCCCGATGATCTCCGGATCGGCCCCGAACCGGGTCTCCCAGAAGGTGTGCCCCAGCACCACCGTCGGGGCGGCTCCGACGACTCCTTCTTCCGCGGGATCGAAGGTCCGTCCCAGGGCGGCGTCGATGCCGAGCACGTCGAAGTAGTTGGCGCTGACCTCCTCCCCGAAGGTGTGCTCGCTCTCCTGCCCGCTGTCATAGACGACGAAACCGACGTTGTACGTAATGATGTCTTCGAAGACATCACCTGCCTGCTCCCGCAGATCGACGTAGTCGGGGTAGGAGGAAACCGAGTACACCATGCCGATCTCGTCTTCGGGATTGCTGGTATAGATTTCGACCAGGCTGGAGGTGTCCTCGACCGGCAGGCCGCGCAGGAAGACCGAGCGGTAGATCGTGAAAATGGCCGTATTGGCGCCGATGCCCAGGGCCAGGGAGAGTACCGCCACGGCCGCAAAGCCGGGATTGGTCCGGAAGGTGCGTAGAGCGAATCGCAGGTCGTGCAGAAGGGAGTCCACGGTGCCGAGCCGTCCTTTCTCTTCAACCTGCCGGGCCTCGAGTGTCAGGTTGCGTAACAGATCACCGGGCCCCCCCACAGCGGCAGAGAGTGTCGTTTGAATCTGATACGGTACCAATGTATCGTGAGTTTCCGACTATTGTGATTCTCACGATAGTGGTCGTGACCGCAGTAGTGTCAGAAAGAACATCCATTCTGTCCGGTGCCGGGCTGGGGAGGAATCGCTGGCTCCCGGGAGGGATGATGGCGACCGGTAAAGAACTCGAGAAGATCTATGTCCTGGGCCGGGTCGGACTCTACCTCTTCCTGACCGTCTGGGGCATCCGTTTCATCGCCGGGCATCCCAACGCTCCGGTGGTGCTCAACTCCTTCATGCACAATGTCAACCTGCCGATCCATGAGGCGGGACACATTATCTTCGCGCCCTTCGGCTCATTTCTCCGCGTGCTCGGCGGCTCTCTGATGCAGATTCTGGCTCCGCTGGCCTTCGTGCTCGCCTTCGGGCTGCAGTACCGCAACCTCTACGCCGCCTCGATCACCCTCTGGTGGCTTGCCCAGAACTTCATGGACATCGCCCCCTACATCGCCGACGCCCGGGCCCAGCGGCTGATCCTGCTCGGCGGGATCACCGGCCGCGACCTGCCCGGCTACCACGACTGGAACAACATCCTGGGTCGCCTGGGCTGGCTCGAGCACGATCAGCTGATCGCCGGGATCAGTTACGACATCGGCCGCTTTCTGATGGTCGTCATGATCGTCTTCGGAGCCTACGTGCTCACGAGGCAGTTCCGTGCCCTGCAGGCCGGACCGGAAGAGACGGCGGCCGTGGTCTGGCCCCCGGTCAGGGATGAGAAATCGACAGCGGTTGAGGAATCGAATGGGGATACCGGTTCCGGTCTGCCGGGAGGCGAAACCTGAAGCGGAGCCTGTTCTCCTGCAGTGACTTTCTCTTCCCGGAGATCTGCGATAGGATCGAGTCAGGTGGAGGCTTGTACAATACGGCTGCAGCGTGCAGGTCGGGACAGGTTCTGGAGGGAATACGATGAGGAGCAGACCTACGAGCAGACAAAAGACCCCGGGGGCGATCACACGGCGTCGCTTCATCGGCACGACCGCCTCGGCCGCAGCCGGCATGGCCCTGGTGCCGGGCTGCACCCAGGCCAACCGGAGTCGTTTCAACGGCGTGCAGATCGGCACCATCTCCTACAGTTATCGCAGCATGTCCAGTTCGGCGGAGGATATTCTCGGCTACCTCCTGGAGGCGGGACTCGGTTCGGTCGAATTGATGGGGAATACCATCGAGCAGTACGCGGGGATTCCGGAAGGTCCGCCCCGGCCGCGGCGGGGGGCTGAGATGACCGATGAGCAGCGCGCCGAATACCAGCAGGAGCGCCAACGTGCGGCCGAAGAACAGCACCGGTGGCGCCTCTCACCGCCGATGGAGAGATTCGAAGCCCTGCGCCGGATGTACAACGCTGAAGGAGTGGATATCCACATCGCCAAACTGGGCAGCCACACCTGGCCGGAGGACGAGATCGACTATGCCTTCATCGTGGCCCGGGCGCTGGGTGCAAAGGGGATAAGCATGGAGATCTCCGAGGAGGCGGGCCGGGTCATGGCGCCCTATGCCGACAAACACGGCCTCTATGCCATCTTCCATCAGCACGGCCAGGTGGCCGAACCGGATTTCTCCTTCGACCCGCCTCTCTCCCACGGTTCGAACCTGAGGCTCAACTTCGATGCCGGCCACGCCTTCGGGTTTACCGGGCGGCATCCCAACGAGACGATCGAGCGGTACCACGACCGGATGGTGAGCGTTCACCTCAAGGACAAGACCGGTCCCGATTCCGATCCCCCCAATACCAATATGCCCTGGGGGCGGGGGGAGACCCCCATCGCCGACATCCTCCGACTCATCCAGAACCGGGGCTGGCCGATCCACGTGGACATCGAGCTGGAATACCGGGTTCCGGAGGATTCCACCGCCGCCGCCGAAGTGAAACAATGCGTCGACTTCTGCCGGGAGATCCTCCTCTAGAGCCTGTCGGAGTAATCCACCGGCTGCGGTTTGCGCTGGCATCCGGCCGACGATATCCGATCGGGGAGGGGTGGTTACAGCAGCGGCTGAAGCAGATCCACGATCCGGGTCAGTGGCTGGACGTCGTCGGCATCGAACCGGGCCAGTTCCCTGGCATCCACATCGAGCACCGCCACGACCCGGTCACCCTTTTTCAGCGGGATCACGATCTCGCTCTTCGAGCGTGAATCGCAGGCGATATGCCCCGGGAAGGCCTCCACATCGGGCACCACAACGGCCTGCCCGGTGCGGGCGCCGTGCAGGCAGACCCCGGCCCCTTCGAGCACCTGGCAGGCGACCGGACCCTGGTAGGGACCGACGTGCATGGTGTTCTCATCGACCAGGAAGTAAAACCCGGTCCAGAAGTGATGGGGCAGTTTGGCGTGCAGCACGGCGCAGATGGTGGCCATGCCCGCCACCAGGGTGGGGGATGTACCCTCGATCAGGTCGCGTAGCTGTGTGAATATTCGTTCGTACCGCCCGGCTCTTCTTTCATCGATCATCGTATCTGCCCTATCCTCTGGCCGAACGCAGATAACCGGCCGTTACCGCAGAAGGGGAGGTTCCCTGTGAAAGACGACACCGCTTCCCGCGCCCGGGATGATAGGCAGACAGAGCCAGCTCAGCCACCGAAACACTCCCCGGCCGGGCGCGAGGCTCGCCTGCGCCACGAACTCGACCGGCGCGGCTTCATGGGCCTGCTGCCTCTGTTCGGGGCCGGGGTGGCGACCGCACCCGGCCTGCTGCAGCGGCAGGAACAGGAGTATGCCGTCTCGCTCGAGGACCTCGATGCCATGGAACGCATCATGGGTCTTGATTTCGGAGTCGAAGAAGACGAGATGGCCCAGCGGGGAGTCAACCGCAACCTGCGCACCTTCGAGCAGCTGCGCGAACTGGATATCCCTCTCGACACCGAGCCCGCCCTGACTTTCGATCCCCGTCCGGCCGGCTTCGCGATGCCGACCGGTCCCAGCCGATTCCGGATGCGCCAGCCTGCCGTGGTACCGAAGCCGGAATCCGATGAGGACGCGGCCTTTCTGGGGGTGGCCGAGATGGCCCGCCTGATCCAGACCCGGCAGGTGAGTCCGGTCGAGCTGACCCGGCTCAGTCTGGAGCGGCTCGAAGAGTATGATGACCTGCTGCACTGCGTTATTACCCTGACCCCCGAACGGGCCCTGGCCCTGGCCCGGCGGGCTGAAGAGGAACTCATGACCGGGGCAGTGCGTGGCCCCCTGCACGGTATTCCCTGGGGGGCCAAGGACCTGCTCGCCGTGCGCGGCTACCGCACCACCTGGGGCGCGAAACCGTACGAAGACCAGATTATCAACTACGACGCCACCGCTGTCCGGCGGCTCGACGAGGCCGGGGCCATCCTGGTGGCCAAACTCACCCTCGGCGCCCTGGCCATGGGGGACTGGTGGTTCGGCGGGCGAACCCGCAATCCCTGGAATCCCGAACAGGGCTCGAGCGGATCCTCGGCCGGACCGGCCGCGGCCACCGCCGCCGGCCTGGTGGGTTTCGGGATCGGCTCGGAAACGCGGGGGAGCATCATGAGCCCGGCCGCCCGCTGCGGAGTGGTGGGTCTGCGGCCCACCTTCGGGCGGGTCAGCCGTTACGGGGCAATGTCCCTGTCGTGGTCGATGGACAAACTCGGCCCCCTCTGCCGGCGGGTCGAGGATGCGGCTCTGGTTTTCGACGCCATCAGGGGCCCGGACGGGCGCGACACCACCGTCGTGGATGCGCCCTTCAGCTGGGAGAATCCGCGCCCGATCTCCGAGATGCGGCTCGGTTACATCCCGGCCGAGTTCGAGCGGGAACGGGCCAGTGACGAGTGGCGGGCCACCTATGCAGAGGCCCTCGACGTGCTCCGGCGCCTGGGCGCGAAGCTGGAGCCGATCGAACTGCCCGACCTGCCGATCGGAGCCATCGGCATGGTCCTGTCGGTCGAAGCCTCGGCGGCTTTCGACGACCTGGTGCGCAGCGGCCGAGTGAGCGAACTGACCCGTCAGTCCTCGGGCGCCTGGCCCAACTCGTTCCGGACCGCCCGCTTCGTCCCGGCGGTGGAGTTCATCCGCGCCCAGCGGGCCCGGCGGCTGCTGATGCAGCACTCCGAGGTGCTGATGCGCCGCTACGACGCCTTCATCACCCCCAACTCCAGCGCCAGTCTGGGGATGACCAACCTGACCGGTCACCCGGCTCTGGCCGTACCCTGCGGCTTCGATGAGGACGGCGATCCGATGATCTTGATGATTACCGGTCGTCTCTACGACGAGGCCACCATTCTCGACATCGGCTGGCAGTACGAGCAGGCCACCGAGTGGCACACCAGGCGGCCTGATTTCGAGGGTGGTGGAGAGAGGTAGAAGCCGGTCGAAGGACTCCGCCGGTTCCCAGGAGGTTCAGAACCGCGGCAGGATGATGTCGAAGCCGACGTGGATTGCGGTCGGTCTGATGCGAAAGCCGGGCAGGACCTCGCCGGCCGAGGGAGTCGTGAACCGGGCTGTTTCGAACCCGTTGCCCACGATCGCCTCGGCCCGCAGCGAGATCGAGACGTCGGGCCGGCGGATGAGCGAGAGACTTCCTCCCGCGTAGAGCACCGGCCGCCAGAAACGCTCCTGCTCGGAGCGGTCGAGCGCAGGAGCGTTCGCGCAAGTCACGCCCGAGCGCAGGGTTGTGCGCTCGACCCCGATCAGCAGGGCTACCTCGGCTACCGGCAGGCGGCCCGGTCCGGCCAGGGGACGCGAAACGCCGGTGTAGATACGCTGGGCCTGGTACTCCCGCCACAGATCGAAGGGGCCGGCCGTGGGCCCGATGACATCGTTCCAGGAGAAGTGTGACAGGGTCAGCCGGGGCAGAACGAAATGTTCCATCCGCCCCCGCAACCACCACTTCCCCCTCCCGGGCAGGACCGTTTCCAGCGCCAGGCTGGTTCCGGGATAGCCGTGCCAGGGGCGGTTGAGTCTCAACGTATTCATTTCGGCCGTATACCACCACCCCGCCGCCAGCGAGGCCTCGACATCCTCGAGTAGACCGCTCCAGAGGGGCACGCTGGTCACCAGGCGGGTCACCGGCCTGATCCCGGGTGAGGATCCGTCGAGCGGCCCGACCAGGTTGGTCACCTGAGGGGTGATCGGCAGGGTGAAGTCCCACCCGCGCAGCAGGCCCATCAGAGCTCCGGCTGCTGCTCCGGTCAGAAAGGAGTCCCAGACCGGCTCGGCGACCTCGGTTCCCAGTACCTCGCGACGGGGATCGCAGTCACGGGCGGTCACGATTCCCCCGATCGCTCCGGCCGCACCGCCGACGAGCAGGCCCTCGAGCAGTCGAACCCGCCGGTCGACCCGTACTTCGGTGATCCGGTTCCAGTTGATGCCGTTCCGCATCTCGGCCAGGGGCAGGGTGTTCATCACGAGGGTCAGATCGGTAGCCGAAACGGCGGTGAGTTTTCCCCGGATCCGGGAGCCGTCGACCAGGGTGAGTTCGACCGGCCGGTTCAGATCGCGCACCAGCAGGCGGGCATGGTCGGGCAGATCCCCCCGCCGCAGAACGGTGGGAGGGATACCCCACTCCTGGGCTTGCCCCGGAACCGGGGCTGCGAGCATAAGGCAGAGAATCGCCACCGGCAGGAGCGGCCGCACTCTCAGCGCTCTAAGATGTCGTCTGACAGGTACATTCATGGCTTCAGTCACAGAGTAGAGCAGGGGTCTGTCATCGGCAAGGTTCCTCGGTCATCTCCAGCCGGTGATAGTGTGCGTCCGGTGTGACAGACAGTGTTGCGCTCCTGTGTACCGCAGATAAAGAGCGGTGTTCGAGACTCTGTCCGGGTTTTGGCTGTTTGGCCCTAATATTATGTACAACAATAACTTGCGCTATTTTTCACAGTTGCAGCTCATCACTCTCATTTCCGGCATGCACCTTGCATCGGTGACCTGATTGAGGCGCGAGCGAGCATAACCCTGTAGCCGATGAGGAAGACATCACCAATCTACCCTGCCATGAAGGGGACGGGTATGCTCCCCCGGCCGACACCCTCGATATTGCCCTCGATCCTTCCTGACCGTCATCCGGCCTGGGATTGTTCTGCGGCCGAATCCTGCCACCGATTGTTCGCGAACTTCGATGACTGTGTTGCTCAGAATACTACGGCCTGATCCGCCTCAGGGCGGCCCGGGCTTCGCTGTAGTCGGGATCGAGCTCGAGAGAGGCCTCGTACTCGGCCCGGGCCCGATCCAGATTACCGCTCTTTTCGCAGATCATCCCCAGGCGCCAGTGGGCTGCGGCATGTGAAGGGTCGTCCTCGGGCGGTTCGTGGGCCAGGTAGTGCTCCATGCAGCTGATGCCGAGTTCGGTCTCGAGCCCCGAAACCGCCGCGGTGCGGCCGACGAGATACCAGCCGTAGAGGTAGTCGGGGAAGCGCTCGGTCAGGGTGCGGAAGGTCGCGATCGCCTCGGCATACCGTTCGGTGTTGTGGTAGAACAGGCCGAGATTACGGGGGGGGTCGAGTTCGTCGGGGTATTCCTCGATCAGAGCCCGGTACTCGCGCTCGACCTGGTCGTTCTCCCCTTCATGCTCGTGGATCATGATGAAGGCCAGCCGCCCTCTTTTCTGATCGATATTCTGCAGTTCGCCGGCAAGACGGCGGGCCTGTTCGATATCGCCGCCGCCGAACATCTTCGGAGCATTGACATAGAACCCGACCAGCTCCTCGCGTTCATCGGCCGCATTGGAATCCAGCTCGACGATCGAATGGAGCAGGCGGACCATTTTCTTAGCCAGGGAAACGGCCCGGAGGGCTCCGGCCTCTTCTGCGAAATCGACGTAGGTCAGGTAGAGTTCGCGCTGGTAGTCGACGTTTGTCTCGTCGAGGTCGACCGCCTTCTCGAGCAGATCCACGGCGTCCTTATACTCGCCTTCCTGTCGAAGGGTGCGCCCCAGCCAGTAGGCGGCGGCGGCATCGCGCCGGTCGGCTTCGACCAGCGCTTCGAAAACCGCTTGGGCCCGGGCAAAGCGCTCGGCTTCGAAGTGGGTGATCCCCTCCTCGAGCCGACCCGCTGTCTGGGCGGTGAGTGAAGGCGGCAGGGCGAGACAGAAACTTAGACTGACGGCGATCAGCACGAGTGTCGAACGAACCGTGACGAGTGTCGAAAGAACCGTGTGGACAGAACGGGGTGACCGGTGGGAAAGAAAAAGGGAGTGTTCCATCGCAAACCAGCTCCTTGTGGAATTGGTCGATGGCGCACCCCCCACGGCAGATATATCAGTCGGCCTTCGACCGGTCGCCCGATGCGCGGATCGGGTTTCTGTTCGTCTCCCTGTTACGGATCGTTCCCGGATTCGGTTTCACCGCGGTTCGAACCGAAGCCACCGGTCTTCCGGTGGCCGGGCGGCAGATTCAGGGCCGCAGGTCGGCCTCGGCCCGGCGGGCTGCGTCGAGGACAGCCGTTCCCTCCGCCCGCGTCAGGTCACCGCGCCCGGTCCAGGTGCCGAGGATCCGCTCCACCGTGGCCAGGAAGCGGGCATGGCTCTCGAAAGGTGCCGAGTCCCAGATGGTGTCGAGCAGGGTCAGACCGTCGCTGCCGACGGGATTGGCGACACCCGGATCCGCCGAGCCGAAGACGACCGCCGGTTCCCGACGCCGGAAATAGAGGTGGTAGGGGCTGGTGGGAGGACTGCGCCGGCTGCGTCGGCTGCCCTCAGGGGTTTCCGGGGCAGTCGTTTCAGAGGTCGAGGAGACCGGATCGGCGATGAAAAAAGGAGCCAGGGTGCGCCCGTTCAGGGTGAAATGCAGCGGCTGGTCGGTGGGGGTCAGGGCAGGCGCCAGATCGCCGTCCAGTTTCACGTGACGGTAGAAGCCGAACTCGAGCAGCCCCGAGGCCAGGTCTTCGCCCAACGCAGGACCCTGGACCGCCATCAGGTTGGGACCGTAGTAAAGTGATTGCACTGTCGGATCGTCGATGGTCCGTTCGGTCCGGAATGTGAAAGGCATCCGTATCTCGACCCTATCCCCGGACCGCCACTCGCGTTCGAGGCTCAGGTAGGTGCCCGGGACCGCTTCGATGGCCTGGGCCTCCCCGTTGATCGTCAGCTCGTATCCCGCCCGCACCCAGGTCGGTACCCGCAGCCTGAGGTCCAGGGGACCGCGGCCGTTGACAATCAGAGTGGCGGCGCCCTCTGCGGGGTAGCGGGTGATCTGGGTGAGAATGAAACCCCGCTCCGGCCATTCGAGGGTCGAGGGGATGTAGAGATTGACATAGAGGGCGGATTCGTCCGCCGAGCGCAAATAAATGGAATCCTGGTACTTGGTGTGATTTTCCATCCCCGTGCCGCCGCAGCAGGTGCCCGTGTTCCCGTAACTGCGCCGCTCGCCGGGCCGGACCGGCACGAAGTAGGTCACCTCGGGGCTCGAGTCGCTCTCGGCGTCCCGGCGCGAGCTGGCGATCTGGTTGAACAGGCCCCGCTCGTAGAAGTTCATGTACTTCGGATCGGGGTCATGGAAGAAGAGATTCCGGCTCAGCTTGAGCAGGTTGTAGAGAGGGCAGGTCTCGGCGTGGTTGCGTTCGGCGAAGAGCGAGCCGGCGATGACATCCCGCGCCCGCAGGATCTCGCCCACCCCGACACCGCCGTGACTGTAGGTACGGTGGGGCACGAGCATGTCCCAGAAGTTGGCGGCTGCAGTCCGGAACTCATCTCCTTCGCCCTGCTCGTAGATGCGCAGGTAGCCGGTGAACTGCGGAATGTGCTGGTTGGCATGCCGGCCGTCGAGAACATCCTCCCCGGCAGCGGTCGGAGCGTACACCCGGGTGTTGACGAAACGCCGGGCCGCGGCCAGGTACCGGGGCCGGTCGGGACACAGGGCGTGCAGGGCGGCCAGGCTCTCGTTGATACCGCCGTACTCGCCGGCGATGTAGATGTTCCACATCCGGTCGAGCTGTTCCTGGCGCAGCGGTTCGAGCCGGCTCCAGACCCAGTCCCCGATCCCGGTGAGTATCTCCAGAGCCTGCTCGTTACCGGTGTGGACGTGGGCGTCGAGGAGTCCCGCCATGATCTTGTGCAGGGTGTAATATGGAGCCCAGATCCCCTGGTTGCCGCCGTAGGTGGCAAACTCCTCGAGCCGGATGAAGGGAGTCTCGGGATAAGCGGAGAGGAAACCCGGGTGACGCCGGCCATCGGTGGGGGCGATGATCTCCGCGTCCCGGCCCCGGCCCGAGGTATCGATCGCAGTTGGACCGGAGGGTTCGTCGAAACGGTATCGGGCGACATCCGCGCCCCCCGCTTTCCCCTCCGGTGACTGCAGCAGCGAGCGTATCTCCTCTGTGCTCAGGGCCCGGCTCCAGATCCCGAACTCATCCAGATCCGCGTTCAGCCAGGAGACGTTGCGCTGCGGGAACTGGCGCCGGCCGAGCCAGTTGGCGGTCAACTCCCCGAGGTCGGCCGGACTCAGTGTCAGGCCGGGATTGGTGGCCACCGGCTCTCCGTTGACATAAAGCGTGCCGAGCGAGCCCGAACGGGTGACCGCCAGATGGACCCACTCCCCGACCGGCAGAGGGTCGCGACCCTCCAGAGCCTGCTCACCTTCCCGGCCGCCTGTGGTGATTGCGAAGCGGGGCACCGGTGTCTCCCGGCTGGCCCGGACCGTCAGATACATGTGGGCCAGGGGCGGTTCGGCGTAGGCGGGATTTGGTGAGCCGAAATCGAAGAGGACCGAACCGGTCACCAGATCGATCGGGTCGCGCCGGCGGTCGGGGAGATCGTCGGGAGAATAGAGACCGAGTTTGATCCAGGCGGCGATGCTGAAGTCGCGCAGGCCGCTCGCGATCCCCTCGGGCAGGCGGACGCACTCGGCCTGCCCGAGCGGGGTGCCGGTGAGCCGGAGGGCGGTGCCGAAACGGCCCGGCACCCGGGGTGTGGATTCCTCGGCCGCCCGGGCCAGAGCGGCCTGGCACTCGGCCAGGGCCGAGACCATGTAGTCCAGTTTCTCTCGGAAGATCGCCTCGCCGGTGCCGGCCCGGGCCTGGGCGAGCATGCTCATGAAGTGGCCGGCATAGTGACCGCGCAGGTAGCCAGTGGCGCTCTCCCATCCGCCGACCGGTTCCGCTCCCCGGGTGTCCAGCCCGGCCGCGGCCCGGAAAATGCTCAGCAGCCGGTCCGGTCCGGCAAAGATATCGCTTGAGCCCCCGTAATTGCGGGCGTAGCCGAGCATCAGGTCCCGCTTGTCCCGGAAGAGGCCCTCCCCGAGCCGGACCTGCGCCAGGGGGAAGGGGTGGACCGCCCATCCGGTTCCGGCATCAGCGGCGGCCGCGTCCGGTGAGGCCGCAAACGCTTCCTGCTCCGGGGCGACCCAGCCGAGTCCAGGCCCCAGAGCCGCCCCCGCCGCGGCCGTCCCCGAGGTCTTCAGGAAGGAGCGCCGGTCGAGCTGTATCGGGTCGGGATCGGGATCGATAGTTGCCATGACTTCTCTACCTCTTCAGAACAGAAAAGGGACGAACAACCGGGTTCGCTGCATGTAGGCAGTGTACTCCTCCCCGAACACCTCGCGGCATTCCCGTTCGTCGATTCTGGCGGTGACCACCAGCGCGAGTGTGGTCAGAACCCCGATGGCAGTTCCCCACACAGTCGGGAGCTTGAGCCAGCTGCCCCAGGCCAGCAGCAGGAGCGAACCGTACATGGGGTGGCGGATGTAGCGGTACAGACCCTGGCTGACGATCCGGCCGGTCTGTTCGAATCTCAGGGTTCCTGAAGTCTCGGACCGTTTCATCCGTCCGCCATGCCGCCGGAGGAGCCAGACGGCGCCGATCACATACACCAGGGAGAGTCCCAGCAGGGCGAAAGAGACGACCTGCCGGAGCGAACCGGGATTCGCGAACCAGACCGGGATGGCTGACACGATCAGGTAGAGGGTGAGGGCGAAAGCCCAGAACCGCCAGAAGCCGTGACTGCGCGGGCGGGCGAGACTGCGCCGCGAGACCAGCAGGATCACCGGGCCCAGGATCCCGATGAGAACGATCTGCAGCGCGGACATGCCGCCGTTTACCGCCCTGTCACACGAACCGTGTAGGGTGCGCTGCTCGTCGACAGGCCCTGGAACTGGGTAATGCGCACGAAGTACGTACCCGCCGGCAGGTACCGCTCGATCAGGGCATTGTTGCCTTCGCCACCGTCGTCATCATCGGCGATCTCGTTGCCGCCCTCATCGTACAGAGTCATGACGGTATCGAGGGTGCCGCGCGTTTCAATGGTGACGTTGTGATTCTCGGGGAGTGTGAAGCGGATCCAGTCCTCCTCGGCTTCCGGTGTGAAGGTGTGGTCCTGGCTGGCCCCGTTGAACTCGATCAGGGTGGCCTGATCGAAGATATTGTCCGGCTCGTAGGCGTCGGGGACGAGCTGTTCGAGTTCGGCCCTGATCCGGTAGGGACCGGTCTCATTCGTGCTGTAGGGCATGATTTGTACGTAGTATCGGCCGGTGTGCGGCAGAACGTAATCGATCCGGGCGTTGTTCCCCTCCCCGCTGTCATCGTCGCTGGTCACCGACTCCCCGTCCGCTGCATACAGTTCCATGACGGTATCCATGTCTCCTGCGGTTTCCACCCGCAGGACCGCTCCGCTGCCCATTGAAGCCGGCACCTCGACGGCGAACCAGTCGCTGTCGCCGACGGGCATGATCAGTCTGTCGTGCCACTCACCGTCAGGAGACAGGTCCCCGGCCTGTTCGAGCAGGTTGTCGGGCTCGCCCGAATCCTCCCCGACCGGTTCGAAGGCACACCCGATCCCGTACTCGCCGGTGCTGGAGGGGCTGAATCCCCGCGCCTTGACGATGAAGCGCCGGCCCGGACTGGAATAGAAGACGACCCGGGCATTACCGTCCTCGTAATCGTCGTTCTCGGTCAGGATGGTGTAGAGATCGCCGGCGTCGTAGACCTCGAGATAGGTGTCGATCTGACCCAGGGTATGGACCGTGACCATGCCGGTATCGTCGTTTTCGAAATAAAACCAGTCTTCGTCGCCCTCGGGCATGAGCGAGTGCCCGCTCAGAACCTGGCCCGGAACGAGCGTGCGGGCCCCGTCGGGAGAGTCGGGTTCGTAACCGTCTCCCCCGGTCGCAACACCACCAGCGGAACCGATCAGTTCCCGCGTGCGCGGTGAAGCCGGCAAGGTTCGTTCGAATCCGTCCACGACCGTCATGTTCGAGAGGCGAACGATCTGGATCACGGCGGTGAGCGCCTCCTCGGTCAGGTAGAGCTTGCCGTTGACGACCAGATCGATGTGTTCGATCCCCGCCCGGATCACACCTGCAGGCAGGTCGGCCATCATCATCGATTCGTAATGCTGCAGGGCGACGACCTCGTACCGATCGTCCTCGCGCTGCACCAGCCGGGTCGTGAGGGCCATGGCGAAGAGCTCGCCGAGCCGGGTCTCGCGGTCCCCGGTCTGCAGTCCCTCAACCGCCACCCGGAGGGGCTCGTCGACCCGGCGGGGCAGGGTGTTCAGGACCAGAGCGAGACTTTCGTTGACCAGCCCCGAAACCTCGCCGGGGAGGGCTTCCTGAGCCGCGGTCGGCGACGGTGTGCTCGACAGGATCAGGCTGGCGGTCAGAAGCAGGACGGGCAGGGCAGCAACGCGTGACTTCATCTCTTCCTCCTCTCGAGGGGCAGAGGATATCACGACCGGGCGGATGGTGCCTACCCGGAACGCACCGGGCTGCGGAGGTCTGTCTCCGGAACCGTCTCTGTCTGATCGGGAACGGTTCCACGGGGTCAGCGAAACAAAATACGAATTATATCGTACATCATGACGGTACCGACCGCACTACCGTGGGGACAGAAATCAATTGATCGAAATTCACAGCCTGCAGACCGTTCCTGTGACTGGATATTGCCATGACTGTTCACCCTCCTGATCGGCGTGACAGGCCGTTACGGCAGTACCTGCATCGCTGCCTCCATCCGCTCCTCAGTCTTGTCTTCGGCATGGCTATCCTGCTGGCAACCGGATGTTCACACGGCCAGTCCTCGGCAGCCGGTGAGTGGTTGAGTGAACAGTCGTTGGAGGATGGGATCCCGGTGGTTCGGACCGTCTCCGGTTCACTCTGGAGGGGTGGGGCGCGGCTCGAATTGGAGGCCTCGATCGGGGCAGCAACGCAAGACGAGGCCTATTTACTGGGTGATGTCCGCGGATATGACTGGTGCGATGGTGCCCTCTGTATCCTGGACGGTCAGACGCACTCGGTCAGGGTATACAGCGATGAAGGCAGGCACGTGCGGGATATTGGACGCTTGGGAGCCGGTCCCGGTGAATTTCGCAATCCCCGTGGCCTGACGTGGGACGGCTTCCGCAAGCGGCTCGTCGTTCGTGATGTCCGCCTCCTGCGCCTGAATATCTACACTCTGGCCGGTGACCCGATCACCCATTGGCCGATCCCGCAGACCGAAGCCCTGGCCCATCCGCCGGTGGTAATCTCCGATTCGCTGGTTTACCTGCCGATCCACCTCTCCTCCCCGCTGGACGTGATGGATACCACCGAGGGTGTGATCGTCCTCGGCCCGGAGGGGGCGACCGGTGACACCCTCACCCTCCCGCTCATCGACCACCCGGCCAGGTCGATCTACAGCCTCGAAGGCCTGATCAATTTTCCGGTTCCTTTCACGCCCCGGTATGTCTGGGCGATTGATGCCGCCGGGAGATTCGTCTGTGGAGTCAGCGACACCTACCGCCTGGAGGTTCATGAAGCCGGGGAGAAGGTCCTGATCATCGAGAAGGAGGACGAACCTGTCCCGACGAAGAGAGAAGAGCGGGAGTGGTGGCGGGAAGCCTGGACCCGGGTGGTACGATCCAACGATGAGGACTGGACGTGGAACGGTCCGCCGATCCCGCGCCTGAAGGCACCGTACAAATTCATCGTTCTGGATGGTGAGAACCGTATCTGGGTCTGGCGATCGGGTCAGGGTCGGGATCAGAGCGATCATATCGATCCCGAAGAGGCGTCTCCCCTCGATCCGTTATGGCTCGAAGAAACCGTGATCGATGTCTTTACCTATGAGGGCGGATACCTGGGGGAGCTCGAGCTTCCGGGAGAGGAAATGTTGAAGGACCCGCCCTTCTGGCCGAGGCCGGTCGTCAGCGGCGACAGGTTGATACTCTGCCTGCAGACGGAGGACGGCACGCCGGTGGTGAATTGCTACCGGTTGATCGTACCGGTGCATCCCGGTCGCTGATCCACCAACGGCGCCCGGCGCTCGACAGTTTCAGACCGTCCTGTGAGCGATTATCATGGACGGGATCCGGTATTCCGTTCGGCTAGTGCCCGCCGGCAGGAGGCAGAGATGACGATCCGCTCCCGTCCGATAAGGTCGATGTTCATCATTACCGCACTGCTTGCTCTCGGACCTGGTGCAGTCGGAGCACAGAGCGCGAAACCGAAGGTGGTCGTTCTGGCCACCGGCGGCACGATCGCCAGCCGGGCCGGCTCGCCGACCCGGGTCAGCGGGTACTCGATCGGCTTCACCGGCCAGCAGCTGCTCGAGATGATCCCGGGCATCGAGGACATCGCCGAGGTTCGGGTGGAGCAGTTCAGCAATATCCCCTCGGGTTCGATGAGCGTTCAGCGCTGGATCGCCATGTCGCAGCGGATCACCGAGTTGCTCGAGGGGCCTGAACCCTGCGACGGGGTGGTGGTCACCCACGGCACAGACACCCTCGATGAAACCGCCTTCTTCCTGCACCTGACGGTGAAGAGCCGCAAGCCGGTGGTCTGTACCGGCGCAATGCGCCCCTCCAGTTCGGTCTCGGCCGACGGGCCGATGAATCTCTTCAACGCCATCCGGGTGGCGGCCGATCCGGCCGCGGTGGGCATGGGGGCGATGGTCATGCTCAACGACGAGATCAACTCGGCCCGCGATGTCTACAAAGGAGATACGCACCGCCTGCACACCTTCACCAGCGGGGCCCTCGGCCTGCTCGGCTGGGTCGACTCCGACGGGGTCGTTTTCTACCGCCGGCCGACCCGGCGGCACACGGCCGATTCGGAATTCGATCTGGCGGGTCTCGATAGACTGCCCCGGGTGGATATCGTCTCGACCTATATCGGGATCGACGAGCACGCCGTGACCGGATTCATTGAGGGCGGTTGCCGCGCGCTTGTCGTGGAGGGGGTCGGAGCCGGCGGGGCGCCGTCGTCGTTCTCGGGGGCCTGGCGCCTGCTGCGCGAAGCCGGGGTGACGATCGTACGCGGTTCGCGCACCCCCGAGGGCAGAGTCACGAGAGGGGTGGATACGCTCCCTGCCCACAAGGCCCGCATCCTGCTGATGCTGGCCCTGACCGTGACCGAGGACGAGACCGAGATCGCCCGGATCTTCAGCGAATACTGAGTTCAACGGCATCGTCGTCCGAGGGCAGGCGTCACTGTAGGGTGGTGTAGGCAGTGAGTCGGAATTCGGAAATGGGAGGTTAGGGAACATACCGATGGAGCAGAACGATCTGACAGCTGCGGGAGCCGACCGCTGGGAGATTTACCAGCGGTCGGTCCAGAATCCCGAAACCGACATCGAGATCATCACGAGCCGCTTCCGCGAGCTGCGGGGCCGCGAGCCGCTCGTGTTGCGAGAAGATTTTGCCGGCACAGCCCTGCTCTCGGCCGAATGGGTCAGGGGAGACGAACACCGCCGGGCGGTGGCGATCGACATCGATGCCGAGGCCCTGGCCTGGGGCCGGGAGCACAATCTCGATCCTTTGGGCGAGGAAACAGCCGCCCGGGTGGACCTGGTGACCGCCGACGTGCGCCAGGTGAGCGGGATCGAGGCCGATGTGGTCAGCGCCATGAACTTCTCCTTCAACGCTCTCATGAACCGGGCCGACCTGATGCGCTACCTGGCGGGGGTGCGCTCGGCGATCGGCTCCGAGGGTATCCTGGTGCTCGAGATGTACGGCGGCACCGAAGCCATCGTTGCCACCACCGAGGAGCGCGAGGGTGACGGTTTCACCTACCGCTGGGAGCAGGAATTCTACAATCCCCTGACCGGCCTGACCCGCTGCCACATCTCCTTTGTCTTCCCCGACGGCTCGGAACTGGGGCGGGCATTCAGCTACGACTGGCGGCTCTGGTCCCTGCCCGAGGTGCGCGATTGTCTCACCGAAGCCGGTTTCAGCCACCTGACCGTTTTCTGGGAGCAAGTCGACGACGAGGGGGTCGGGACCGGCGAGTATGTCGAGACGAGCGTTGAGGAGAACCAGGAAACCTGGCTGGTCTATATCGTCGCTGCTCTCTGAATCGGTTGTTTCCGGCTGGCGCTCATTGTAGATTCTCCCGTGCCCGACAAAGCTGCAGCACGCACGAGGAGGAACCCGCCATACTCACCAGTTCTCACACCGACCACGCGAGCCACAGGGGAGCCCCATGACCGGTATCGTTGGATATGGAGCGTACGTTCCCCGCTATCGCATCAAGGTGGAAGAGATCGCTTCACAGTGGGGGAAGGATCCGGCCACGGTCACCAACGGCCTGCTGGTTCAGGAGAAAACCGTCCCCGGTGTGGATGAGGATACGATCACCATCTCGGTGCAGGCGGCCAAGTACGCCCTTGCACGCGCCCGCATCGATCCGCTCGAGATCGGCGCGGTCTACATCGGCAGCGAATCGCATCCCTATGCCGTCAAACCGAGCGGCACGGTCGTGATCGACGCTCTCGGCATCGGTCCCGACGTGCACGTCGCCGATTACGAGTTCGCCTGCAAGGCAGGCACCGAGGCGATGTACGTGGCCTACAGCCACGTCAAGGCCGGGGAGATGAAATACGCCCTCGGTATCGGGGCCGACACCTCGCAGGGAGCCCCGGGCGACGCCTTGGAATTCACCGCCTCGGCCGGGGGCTCGGCCTTCATCATGGGCTCGGAGAAGGTGGTCGTCGAAATCGAAGCCACCTACTCCTACACCTCCGATACGGCCGATTTCTGGCGCCGCGAGGGCCGCATGTACCCCATGCACGGCGGCCGCTTCACCGGCGAACCGGCCTACTTCCGGCACGTCCTGAGTGCAGGGCGGGGGATGATGGAGCGGGCCGGGCTCGAGGCCAAAGACTTCGCCTACGGCGTATTCCACATGCCCAACGGCAAGTTCCCGATGAAGGCGGGCAAGACTCTCGGATTCGAGAAGGAGCAGATCGAGCCGGGCTGGATCGTGCCCTGGATCGGGAATACCTACTCGGGCAGCTCGCCGACCGGGCTGGTGTCGACCCTGGACGTGGCCCAACCGGGCGATCGGGTTCTGCTGGTCTCGTTCGGCTCGGGGGCCGGCAGCGATGCCTTCGTGCTGCGGGTGACCGAGGAAATCGAAAACGTGCGCGATCTGGCGCCGAGCTTTGCGACTCTGCGAGATGAGGGGAAGATCTACCTCACCTACGGCGAGTACGCGAAGTTCCGCGGCAAGATCCACATGAACGACTGAGCGGGGAGGAGAGAGAGATGAGAGAGGTTGCCATCATCGGCGTCGGCATGACGCGTTTCGGCGAACTCTGGGACGCCTCCCTGCGCACCATGTTCACCGAAGCAGCGCTGGCCGCCATCGACGACGCCGGCGTGGATCACATCGACAGCATGTACGTGGGCTCGATGTCGAGCGGGCTCTTCGTGCACCAGGAACACATCGCCGCGCTCTGCGCCGACTACCTGGGTGTGGCGGGCATTCCCTCGACCAGGATCGAGTCGGCCTGTGCCTCGGGCGGTATCAGCGTCAGACAGGCCTTCATCGAAGTGGCCAGCGGGGTGAGCGACATCGTGCTGGCCGGCGGGGTGGAGAAGATGAACGACGGGGCCGATGCCACCTTCGCCCTGGCCACGGCGGCCGACCAGGAGTACGAGGCCTTCCACGGGATCACCTTCCCCGGCCTCTACGCTTTCATGGCCAACGCCCACATGGCGAAATACGGCACCACCCGCGAACAGCTGGCCGACGTGGCGGTAAAGAACCACGCCAACGGGGCCCTGAATCCGCGGGCGCAGTTCCCCTTCGCGGTGAGCCGCGAGCAGGTCATGAATTCGACCCTGGTGGCCGCACCCCTGCGCCTGCTGGACTGCTCGCCGGTCACAGACGGCGCCGCGGCCGTGATCGTGGCCCCGGTGGAAATGGCGAAGAAGCTTGGCAAGCCGGTCGTGAAGATCATCGGCTCGGGTCAGGCCACCGACGTCCTGGCCCTGCACAACCGGAAGGAAATCGCCACCATCCCCTCGGCCGGCAAGGCAGGCGAGCGGGCTTTCGCCATGGCGGGGATCGGTCCCGACGACCTCGACGTGGCCGAGGTGCACGACTGCTTCACCATCGCCGAACTGGTTGTCATGGAGGAACTCGGGCTGGTCGAGCGGGGCAAGTCGGGCGAGGCCGTCTCGGCCGGAATGACCCGGCGGGACGGGAAGATCCCGATCAACACCAGCGGAGGCCTGAAGTCGAAGGGCCATCCGGTCGGTGCCTCGGGTGTGGCGCAGATCATCGAACTTACCGAGCAGCTGCGCGGTGAAGCCGGTGAGCGCCAGATCGAGGGGGCCCGAGTGGCCCTGGCACAGAACATGGGCGGCAGCGGCGCCAGCAGCGTCGTGCACATCCTGGAGGCCGAGGCATGATCGTCCCGAAATACACGCGTGAGATCCCGCAGCGGTACCGCCTGGAGGCCGGCAAGTGCGGGTGCGGCTACGTTGCCTTTCCGCCCCGGCTCATCTGCCCCGAGTGCGGATCCCGGAAGTTCGAGCCGATCAACCTGACCCCCGAGGGCACCATTCTGTCGTGGACGATCGTGCACGTGCCGGCCGAGGAGTTCAACGCCGAGGCGCCCCTGCCGATCGCCATTATCGAGACCCCCGAAGGGGCGAGGCTGACCGCCCAGGTGGTCGACGGCGATCCCGAGGCGATCGAGATCGGCGCGAAGGTCAAACTGATGCTGCGCCGCGTGCGTTGCGAGGGCCACGCCGGGATCCACCAGTACGCCTACAAGGCGATCCTGGTTTAGCAGCCGGAGATTACTCCGACAGGCTCCTGGGGCACGGAACCGACGCCGCCCGTCTTTACGGACGGGCGGCGGTCAACCCCGTGAAGGTGCGACCCGGGCTCCTATCTCTGGACCGGTTCAAGTCTCCAGAGCGTGATCTCGGGCAGCTCGAGCCACTCCGATCGTACTGTGAGAGCATAGCCATGCGCGGCGGTGAGCAGACCTGCCGGCCCCTCGATTTCCGCAGTCATGAATCCGTCGGACGTCAGGGCGGCATACTTCCAGGGCCCTCTCTGGATGCTCGGATATAGAGGTGTCATGCGATCGACGAGCAGGCCGTGTTCGTCAACCCACCAGAGGCGCTGAACGGGGCTCCAGCGATCGCGGATCTCTTCAAGTCTCTCGATCGTCGGTTCGATGGAATCGTTCAGGAAATCCACTTCGCGCATAACGGCCGTTTCGGCCTCGATGATCCGTGCCCACTCCGCCTCGGTGAAAACCGGGGGATAGGTTTGGACGGCAATGCTGTCAGCCTCTGCGCCGGTCGGTGAGAGACGTACCAGATGCTCCCCGGCCGGCGTGAACAGCCAGGCGAAGCCGTCGGGAGACACGGTCCACTTCGGGGCTCCTTCGGCGGGATTGGCACTCGACACCCGACCGATGTCCATCTCCGGTACCGAATCGGGGATCGGGTGTATGGCCAGAGTGTCGCCATGCGAGGAGAGAGCAATGAGGTCTTCCCGGATACCGGATTCCGACGGATCCGGGGCAGAGAGTGGCCTGTTCATGGTCCAGAAGCCGCGTGAACCCGAGAAAGAGAGACTGGTGCGAAGATCGCTGCGGATCTGATATCTGAATGAGTGCGAGAAAGCACCGTCAGAAGTGAAAAGACTGATTCTGCCGATTTCGTCGTAGAGAGCCAGCTGGCCGTCCGGTGAGGCCGCGACCGCCCGGACCCACTGGAATTCACCCGGACCGTGGCCTTCCCCGCCGAGATTCCTGACCCAGGCGCCCGTCCGGTCGAAGATGTGCACCCCTTTCCAGGAATCAGTGGCGACATACACGGATCCATCGGGACCGATCGCAGCCCCGTTGTACTCCAGGTTCCCGACCAGGGCGGAGGGGTGATCGGTTTCCAGTTCTGCGACCCTGACGAAGTGCCACGGAAACTCCTGCTGTCGGGCGGTCTCCTGTGCCGTTCCGCACCCGGCCAGGAGAGTCCCGAGGCAGAACATTCGCACGATCTGTCTGAAGACGCGTTGCTTCACAACACGAGCCTCATCAGCAGATTCCCGCGTCCGTTCCTGCCTGCTCCCTGCAGGTTCAGAGAGACAGGCGGTTTCAGCCCTGACCGCCATCGAGCGAGCCGAATACCCTTCTGAGCAGAGGTGTGACCCGGGCCGAGACGTCGGTCCGGATATTCTGCTCTTCCTCTTCGATTTTGACGAAGAGTCCTTCCAGCGCCTTCCTGGTGAGGAAATCATCCAGGTCGGTGTTGACTGCAGTGAGTCCAGCCAGTCGCCCGACGGCGCTGTCGGCCAGATCGTTCCACGAACCGGTCAGGGATTCCCACGCCTGGCCGGTGGAGATACTGCCAACGATCTCCTTCGAGGTGGACGCTTCGATCTTCGGCTGGTAGAGGGCGTAGAGGTCCTCGCCGGTCGTCCGGCGCAGATACTCGGTCGCGGCATCGTTTTCCCACCGCAGGATCCCGAAGGCGTCGGCGATGGTCATCTCCGTGACTGCCCGCACGAATACCGGCGCCGCCTCTCTGGCGGCGTCCTCGGCGGCCCGGTTGATCCGGAGGATGACGTCCTCGACCATATCCCTTCCCCCGGGCAGGCGGGAGATATTGTCGACGATGACCCGGGCTTCGTCGGGCAGGGGTATCCTGAGGGCGGTATCGCCGTAGTAGCCGTCCTCTGCCGACAGCTCGGCAGCCGCCTTCCTGGCCCCGGTGATGAGCGCCTCCTTCAGTCCCCTCCCCACCTCTTCTTCGGTGAGGGGAGTCGATGCAACCGATCCCAGCATCTCGAGGGCTTCGGCACAGCCGGTCAGAAGGGTGAGGGCAGTAACGATCGGCAACAATTTTCTGTTCAGTTTCATTTTTTGCTTTCTCCCGGGTATATGTCTTTTCTCATGGTAGTTATTTCTATCGGGATCGAAAACACTCTGTCGGGTCTGAACATGGCCAGCCCGTTCTTTCGTCGTATCTGCCCTGGTGCACTGGCACCGCCGGTTTTGAAGTATTGTTACCCATCTGCGATACGCACTGTCACCGGAACCGCACAAATGACTCTCGGGGAGAAATGTTCCCCCGATACGGTTTCCTCCACACCTGTGCTCTCACACCAGCCATTTCGCCCGCTGCACAACTGATTATCGGGAATCCGGTCTCTGATGCGAGGGCTGGCATGGATTCTGCGTGTTGTTTCGTGCGACAAACAGATCGCGGACGGGTGCTGCCGGGTATCGCTGCCGCCTGGATGCGGTAGACGCCTGCCGCGGTACGTGTCCTGTCGCCAGACGTGTGAGGATACCGCGATGAGAAAACGTATTGCTGTCTTGGTCCTCAACGGTCTTCTGCTCGGTGCCCTGGCCTTCACCTCCTGTGCCTATACCCGGCAACGCGCCACCCGGCTGGAATTCAGCGGTGAATCGCAAACCGTCAACTCGCCCACGAAAGTACACCGCTTCGATGGTTCGGTCGGTGTGTTCCCCGACGGATTGATCTATGACCAGGGTGTTGGAGTCCGCGGAAATGGGATGCTCTACGATCTGTTCCGCGAGGATGCGGAGCCGGTTGTAACGATACCGATCGATGAGATCGCCTTCCTCGAATACTACCGAGTGGAACTTGAGGCGGGTCCGCCCCTGGCGACGCTTGCTTCTGCCGCAGTGTTCCTGGGTGCGATCACGAATGAGGAAATCCACAAATACTTCTTCGGTTCGTGTCCGACAATCTACACCGCTGAGGCCGATACCGTCTCGTTGCAGGCGGAGTGCTTTTCGTACAGCGTTTCCGAAGCCCTCGAGACCGACGATCTGGATTGGATCAACGGTGCGCAACCCAGCGAGGGCCGGCTGATCCTCGAGGTTCGCAACGAGGCTTTCGAAACTCATTACATCAACTTCCTGGAACTGCTCGTCGTCGATCATCCGGCCTCGTTCGAGGCCTTTCCGCGCAACCGGCAGTTTCCCGAGGAGAAAGAACAGGTACTGCTCCTGGGGGAAGAGATCCCCTCGCTGCAGATGCGTTCTCGTGATGGACGCGATGTCGCACCGTTCCTGGAGAAGCGGGATCAGCTCTGGTATCAGAGCGATATCTCCCTGGTGCAGGAACTCACCCGGGAGGTGGTCAGGGACTGGGTCGATGTCACGGTACCGGCCCCGGCTTCGGCCGACAGCATGATCGTGGCGCTCCGTTTCCGGAACACCCTGTTCCACACGGTGGAATTCTACGATCTGGCGCTGGGCGAACAGGGTGCTGCGGCCGTGGACTGGATCGGAGTCGAGATGGCCGATCCTCTCTATGCCTTCGGAGTGTACTCCGACTACCGGAGGTACTTCGGGATCAGAGTCGAACTCCTGGATGAGACGGATGCCCGCGAGGTCGCTTTCGTCGATGACACGGGCCCGATCGCATGGCGCCAGGTGGCTTTCACCGTCCCGGTTGCTGGCGATGAAGAGGCGCACCTCCGGTTCAGCTTCCTGCCCGACCACGTCAGGCTGGACTGGATCGGCATCAGTTTCGACTCCTGCGATAACTACGAGATACGAACCGTCAGGTGCAGTGAACTGCGGGGAACCAACGGGTCTGCTCTGCCTCTCCGGAGTGACGTGCTTCATGCACGTGATGAGCAGTACCTCGTCTCACGACCTGCCGATACCTGGCGGCTGTCGTTCGAAGTCGGACCCGAACCGGCGGTTGGAAAACGGACCGCTTTCCTGCATTCGGGTGGCTACTACGTCGAGTGGATCCGCCAGGCCTGGCTTGAAACCTGTTCGGCCGGTGGAACACCGGCCCCCTTTGCCCTGAATGACGCCGCCATCAGGCGTGCCGCTGAGATGTGGCTGAACCAGAAAGAAGTCTATGAATCGAGATTCTTCGCCACCCGGACTGTTCTGGAAGGGGGGAAGCGGCGATGAAACGCTCTCTCATGCTCGCTCTGAGTGCCGGGCTGATCTGCTCGTGTGCGCACATCATACCGGTGAATCCGGACAGCAGTACCGGCGAAACGGCCCGGATCGTCCTGACAGGCAATATCCAATACACTGTCGAGCTGCTGGCTATCAATGACGTGGAGCTTTTCGTTCTCCTGAACCAGGCCGTGTGCGCTGCACCTCTTTCTGACGTCCGGAGTGTCAGCATTCAGGCCTATCGGCGTACGGGTCTCTCCGGGCTCGGACGATTCCTGCTCGGCGTTCCAACCGTTTCTCTCGAGCTTGCCGTGATCGAGGCTGGCATTCAGACCGGGTACCCGGTGTGGTCCGTTATCGCTGTGGTGGGGATGGCGGGTACGATCTACGGCCTGAGTACAGGGATGCCCCCGGTTGATTTCGAGCATCCCATCGTCAACGGGGACCGGGCCGAGATCGGACTGTACTGCCGGTACCCCCAGGGATTGACCGCGGAGCAGTGGCGGCAACTGCTGGATCATCTGGGTCAGGAAGAGTTCGTTGAGCTTAAACCTACTCCACCTCCTCATCCGGTCGGTCTTCCCGAACAGGTCGGCAGATGACTGTCATCCCCCCGATTCTGCTCCGTCTCCTCTGGTGAGGCCGACATCGCATAACCCTCATTCCGATGTTCGCCGTGTGAGTTTTGGAAATACAGCGCCGACGCTCTCTTTGTATTCCAGGTACTCGCTGCCGAATTGATGCTCGAGATATCGTTCTTCATCGACGATCAATATTCTGAATGCGCAGTACATGAAGATCGGAATCGTGATGCTGATAATCGAACCGGAAATGAGGGTTGTTCCTGGAATGATGAATACAATCCAGGCGCCGTAAATGGGATGTCTGATGAACGAATACACACCCCTGGTACAGAGTTCACCCTGGTTAAAACACTCATGGATCGTAAGCGCGGGCAGGACAAAGATCGGAATCCCGAGAATGACACAGAAAATGCCCAGGGCCAGATCTATTGACCTGGATATGATGATGAAAGTCAGTTGAGGAAAACATAAAAAATGTATCGTATAAATAATCACTGAATATGCAATGGATATGGCTGTAAATTTCGGCCCGACACCCCATCTGGTCATCGTTTTCCCCATGATATCGCTCCCTTTTCAATTGATATACGCAAGGGTTTCCTCCATCGGACGAGGTGTTCTTTCGGGACCTTCCCCTCCGTCCGGCGTTCGAAGGGGCTTCGGTTCCAAACCCGGCAGACATAACGCATCGGCACTCGAATGACATCGTCATCGCGGAGCGATATGTTTACGTTCCGGGAGTCATGCATACAGCGGGAGAATCAATTTTACCACAATCCCTGATCGACCTGGGGTGGGATGAAGCGTGGGCCGAAGCCTTTCGGGCCGCGGTGGGGGAGGAGTATATCCCCGCCCGGGTGGCGGTTCAGCACCGGGAACGGTATATCCTGCTGACCGGGGAGGGAGATATGGCCGCCCGGGTCACCGGGCGCTTCCGTCACCAGGCTGACAGTCCAGGCGATTTTCCCGTGGTGGGAGACTGGGTGGTGGCTGACGTGCGTCCCGACGAGCGGGCGGCCGACATCCACGCCGTTGTTCCCCGGCGCACCGTCTTCGCCCGGCAGGCCGCCGGAGAGGCGACTTCGCGCCAGGTGCTGGCTGCCAACCTGGATGTCGTGCTCATCGTCAGCGGTCTGGACGATGACTTCAATCCCCGGCGCCTGGAACGCTATCGCCTGATGACCGAGGCGGGCGGAGCCGAGCCGATCTTCGTGCTGAACAAGATGGATCTGTGCCGCGATCTGCCGGCTCACCTCTCCGCGACCGACGCGGTGGCGGGCGGGCGCCGGGTGCTCGTCATGAGTGCTCTGCTGGGTGACGGGGTGGAGGAAGTGCGCCGGGTCATCCCGGCCGGGATGACCGGGGCTCTGCTGGGATCCTCGGGGGTGGGCAAATCCACCCTCATCAACCGGCTCCTGGGGCGCGAGCAGGTCGCCACCGGTGCCGTCCGGGCCGACGATTCCCGGGGCCGGCATGTTACCACCCGCCGGGAACTGCACCGCATCCCCGGCGGCGGGCTCCTCATCGACACCCCCGGCCTGCGAGAAGTGCAGCTCTGGTCCGAGGGGATCTCAGCCGAGCATGCCTTCGATGAGATCGCCGCCCTGGCCGGGGAGTGCCGCTTCGCCGACTGCACCCACGAGCACGAGCCGGGGTGCGCGGTCCTGGCGGCGGTCGAGCGGGGGGAGATCAGTCGGGAAAGACTCGAGAGTTACTACAAACTCCGCAAGGAACTGGCCTGGCAGGCCCGCAGAGAGGATCCGATCGCCCGCGAAGCCGAGGGCAAACGGATCGCCCGGCTGCAGAAAGAGGTGAAACGGCTGATGCGGAAGCGGCGGGAGTAGGGCCTCACCTCAACCGCCGTTTTTCTCAGTCGACGGGTGTCGCGAGGATGACCGGCCGGGCCGTACCCGCTGATCCCGGGCACGGATGTCGGACATCGTGAACGTTTCTGGTACCCAACCGCTGTAATCACTGCGGATAACAGATCACGGGCGGGTGCTGCCGGGCATCAGACGGCCGATGCGGCGACCGCCCGATAGAGCCTGGCCGCCAATCTGGATGTTGTGCTCATCGTCAGTGGCCTCGATGCCTTCTTCAATCCCCGGTTCCAGGAACAAGAGTATATTGAGCGACAGCTGAATTGATGTTTGACGCCTGTGCCTGGTCACCGGCTCGGACAGGGGCTGACCGATGACACAAAGAGACTGACAGATAATCCCAAGGAATACCCACGATGAAAAAATCAGCTCTCCCGACGATCCTTCTGCTATCGCTTTGTTCAACCGTGTCATTCGCCCAGGATCCGGGGGATTCCTGCACGAACCTGATCGTGACCAGGGGCGCGTCCGCAACCGGCTCGGTGAACATCTGTTACACCTGTGACGCACCTTTCGCTTCACAGCTGATGCTGATCGAAGCTGCTGACCATGAACCCGGCTCCATCGCCGACCTCGCTGATTCCCGCGGGAACGTGAGTGTGGCGCAGATCCCGCATACCTTCGCCGTCCTGGCCTCCAATGGGATCGGACATATCAACGAGTATCAACTCTCGATCGGAGAGACCACCTTCGGCGGCCGTTCGGGTTTGAGCAACGAAAATGGCCTTCATTACGCAGATCTGATGACCCTTGCCCTGCAGAGGTCGCGAACCGCCCGAGAGGCCATTGAGACAATCGGACAGCTGGCGAATGAGTATGGTTATCGGTCTCCCGGAGAGTCGATCTCCATTGGTGACAAGAACGAGGCCTGGTTATTGGAGATCATCGGCACCGGGCACGACCGGACCGGTGCCGTATGGGTAGCGGTGCGGATCCCGGACGGGCATGTCTCCTGCCACGCCAACCAGTCCAGGATCGGTGAATTTCCCCTGAATGATCCAGAGAACTGTCTTTACTCCCGTGATGTCATCTCTTTTGCCCGGGAGATGGGTTTCTCTTCCGATGAAGACGGCCCGTTCAATTTCAGCAATGCCTATGATCCTGCATCCGAGCGCAAGAAAAAGACCTGCGCCATGCGGGTCTGGAGCATTCTGAGACGGGCGGCTCCCTCGCTTGACCTGTCACCCGATTATGCCCGTGGGGTAGAAAACGCCCGGCGCTACCCGCTCAGCGTCCGGCCGGATGCCGGGCTCGACACCCGGGCTGTTTTCGGCCTGCTGCGCGATCATTACGAGGGTACGGACTTTGACATGACGACGGGTGAAAATGCGGGTGCCTTCGGAAGTCCCAACCAGAGGAGATCCGAACGCGGTATCTCGACCCCGATAACATCATTTTCCATTGTGACCCAGTCGCGTTCGCACCTGCCCGATCCGGTGGGGGGAGTGCTCTGGTATTCGCCCGATGACACCTATTTCTCCTGCTACGCTCCTTTCTACTGCGGGATCGACCGCGTACCGGAGGCATATGCCCGGGCAGACAGAGAGAAGTTTTCATGGGATTCTGCCTGGTGGACGATCAACTTCGTGGCCAATTTTGCCGATCTGCACTACGATCGGATGAAAACCGACATTCAGGCCGAACAATCCGCCATTGAGGAAGGGTTCATCGGGATACAATCCGCCGTGGAAACGACGGCCGTCCACATGTTGGAATCGGATCCTGACATAGCCTGCCGATATTTGACTGAATACTCCATTTCCTGCGGGGAAACGGTACTGAAAAGATGGCACCAGTTGGCTGAGAGGCTGATCTCCAGATACATACGGTGAAGCTGCTTTCGGGTTACTCGACTCTCATCTCCCGGTCACCCACGATGAGAACATCTGGTCGTGGATAAACGCACAGATTCATGGTGCCTGCATTACGGTCTGGGAGCCCGATTGAAGGCTGTCACAGACGGAACCAGGGTGGGTATCCGCCTTCCGGCAGGTATCGATGATTCAGGTGGTAGGTTGCTGACTTCCACCGTGAGAATGAAACTTGAGCTACAGATCCAACGTCATCCCCCGGGGTGATAGGTGCGTTCAGTGTGCCCTTCGAGCTGCTCGGGGTAGAAATAGACCGGCCGCAGGTCACCGGTGGCGTAGCGTACGGCCTGGTCGTCGAAGTGGGGCGAGGCCGGGTCGCCGCTCTGGCCGCCGGCCGTGACGGCCAGGGCCCGGACCCGGT